>NZ_JBVPGS010000032.1:0-320769 GCF_055816855.1 Ochrobactrum sp. PL_is483 | reverse complement strand
TGACAAAGACGCCAAAGGCAGCCAGCGCATGAGCGGCTGCAGCCGTTTGCAACGCCTCGCCAGTGCAGGCACAAAACGCGACCCCTCCCAAAAACAAAACCCGCCGAAAAATATCGACGGGTTTGTCAGCGGTCTGAGGCGGCCGAAGCCGCCTAATAAGCAGTGAAAAAGGATCAGACGTCGCCGCTGAACGTATCGCAGGATTCCAGCTTTCCGCTATCGAAGCCACGCTGGAACCATTTGGCGCGCTGGGCCGAGGTGCCGTGATTGAAGCTTTCCGGCACGACATAGCCCTGGCTGCGGCGCTGTAACGTGTCATCGCCGATCTGATGCGCGGCATTCAGCGCTTCCTCAAGGTCGCCCGTTTCCAAAATGCCCTTCTGCTCCGTGTAGTATCCCCACACACCGGCAAAGCAATCGGCCTGCAATTCCACACGCACCGACATCTGATTGGCCTGCGCTTCACTCAGTTGCTGACGCATCTGATTGAATTTGGGCAGGATGCCCAGAAGATTCTGGACATGATGGCCCACCTCATGCGCCAGAACATAGGCCTGCGCGAAATCGCCGGAAGCGCCGAAGCGATTTGCCAGCTCCTTGTAGAAGCTCAGGTCGATGTAGAGCTTGCGGTCGCCGGGGCAGTAAAATGGCCCGGATGCCGCCGAAGCAAAGCCGCAAGCTGAACGGACCTGCCCGGAAAAAAGCACCATCGTCGGGGGCGTATAGGTCTGGCCGCGCGACTGGAAAATGCCTTTCCACACGTCTTCCGTCTCGGCCAGCACCGTGCGGGCAAATTGCGTCGTCTCGTCATTGGAAACAGTGCCGCCCTCGGCAACCGTGCGTCCGGATTGCCCGGCTTGCTGGGTTACGCTCGGTCCCATGCTGCCATCGCCGAACAGGATCGGCAGCGGATCGATGCCAACGGCGCGCAGCACGAAGAACATCACCACCAGAATGAGAATGCCGGAAATGCCGCCGCCGCGAACGATTCGGAAGCCCGGCCCGCCAAAACCGCCGCCAAGGCCCCCGCCGCGACCGAAGCCGCCGCCCATACCACCGCCCTGCTCTCCGCGCAGATCTTCAACATTGTCGCTTTGCCTACGGCCTTGCCAGCGCATTGACCAACTCCCCTGCACCGTGCCGCTCCCAAAGAAGCGCCACTAAAAATATACCCGTAATTGTCGCATAAAGAGTTGGCACGGCAACATAAAAAGTAAATGGCAGCGTCAATCACAAACGAAGACTCTTTCGCAACAGTTTGGGCACAAGAAAGTTTATCCTGCTTCGATAGGCAAAACCGGCCGCCACAAACGCCAGCAGAAGGCAGACCGCGAGAAATGGCGACCGCCATCCATGGGGAAATGCGATCTCATGCATGATGCGTCCTGGCATGAAGGCGAAGGCCCCCGCCCCGAGAATGCCGCCCAGATAGACACGCTTGATGATTCTGCGATGAACTCCGATCTCACCGTTTCTGGCTGCCGCGATGGCGCGTGCGCATCCCAGCAGCACCAGTATCGAAAGACCATGTATCGGGCTGAAACCGCCAACAAGATTGATCTGGTGAATGAAGAAACTCGATATCGCGGTGGCGATCATCAGCATCGCCCAAAGCCGCCCAAGCGCCTTGTGCAGTCTCGTGCCCTTGCGCTGCAAGAAAATGACCAGACCGATAATCGCGGCAGGTATGACGGTCGCAACATGGATTTGAATGGCAAGCGGTGCGTTAAGAAGCGGTTCGAAGTTCATGGCAGGGTTCCTGTTGAATTTCACATCGCTTTCAACAAGACTGCTTTCAGCTCAACCGAAACGGCGTCAAATGCGGGAAAACTACGTGACCGGAGACTTGCAGCAATTCGCGCTTCGTGAATTGTCGACCATTGTTCGCGCGCCGCGCCTGTGGGCCACATTCCTTATCGTCGTCCTGATCTTCACCATCACCGGCCCTTTCGGAACCGATCTGTCGATGCCGGTGGCGGTCCGCTTCTTTTACTGGCTCTCGGTGCAGTTCGCCGGATGGTGCACGGCAATCGTTTTCTCCGTTCTGGCTGATATTGTCCTCGAACGTTTTACCAAGCATGCCTTCGTCCGCATGATGACCGGTTCGATTGTGGCTGCGCTGCCGATCGGGCTCTGGATCGCCTTCATCGACTGGAGCTTTACGGGCAGAACGCCAACGACGAGTGCGGTTCTCGCCAACGCCGCTGTCGCCCTGCCTCTCAGCGCCCTTTTTTGCGTTCTCGCTTACATGACGTTGCGCCGTGAACTGGAAGCCGTACCGAGAAATGTCCCTGATACGCCGCCATTGCTCGCCCGGTTAAAACCCGGCAATCGCGGCGCAATTCTGCGCCTTTCCGCGGAGGACCACTATACCCGGATCATCACCAATCACGGACAGGAACTCCTTCTTCTCCGCTTTTCCGACGCAGTGAAGGAAGTCGGCAATACGAGCGGGCTTCGGATTCATCGCTCGCACTGGATCGCCGATGGGCATGTCGCCGAATTGCGCAGAACCAATGGCGGTTTGAGCCTGCTGACGAAGGACGGCACAATGCTGCCCGTCAGCCGCGCGAGCCAGAAATCAGCCCGTGAACGTTTCGGTTCGTTAAATCTCTAAGGAACTTATATTAGTTCTTCCTCAATTTTCACGTTAATAATTGCAGAAATGCACGGCACTCGCTACAGCATGTTCGTCAATGGGGGCGTGAGAAATGCAGAACCGAAAGCAACTTTACTCGATCCAGATCTTGCGCGGTCTCGCCGCAACTGCCGTCCTGATCGCTCATACGATTGAGCATCCACGCGCTGAAACCAACAATGCCATCACGATGCTGGGCGTTTTCGGTGTTCAACTGTTTTTCGTCATCAGCGGTTTTATCATCGCCTATGTCAACGCCGATGGTCCGTTCCGGCCCGGCGACTTCCTGACAAGGCGCATTTTCCGCATCGTACCGCTTTACTGGCTATGCACGATCACGGTTTTCTTCTGCGCGCTCTATCTGCCGTCCCTGTTCAAAACCACGGTCGCGGATGTTGGCTATTTCATCAAGTCGCTCTTCTTCATTCCTGCCGCCACGCCGGGCGACCCGAGTGACTGGCGCCCGATCTTCAAGCTCGGCTGGTCGCTCAACTACGAACTGTTTTTCTATGCGGTCTTCGCCCTGTTCTGGTGGTGCCAAAGCGCCTTGCAGCGCACGGTCCTCCTGACCATAGTCTTCGGTGCCTGCGTTATCGGAAGCTTCTTTGTCGAGCCGTCGGCAAGTGTCGCCGCGTTCTATCTGCACAAGAACCTGCTGACTTTCATGTGCGGCATGTGGCTGGCGGAAGCGGAAAAACATCGCCTGTGGGAAAGGATGTCCCCGGCAACACTGGCGGGAATCGGCATCCTCGCCGCAGCTGCGCTTTACGGCACCTTCTCCACCCCGCTGGCCGCATTCAACAATTTCCCGACATATCTCATCATGTGCGGTGCGGCTGCCCTGCTGGTCGCTGGCGCATTGGGTGTTGAGCGCTGGCTTGGCGACCTGCGAGACAATTTCTTCGTCGATCTCGGCGCGATTTCCTATTCGCTTTACCTGACGCACATGTTCGTGGTCGGTTTCGGCTGGGCGGTGCTGCGCAAATTGAACCTCGGCCCTGCTACTGAAATCGCCGGCATGGCAGCCATCGTGGTCGCCGCGATAATCGCGGCAAAGATTTCGTATCGCCTGATTGAACAGCCGTCTAACAGGCTCGGCCAGATGCTCGCCAGGCGCAACCAACCATCGCTGAAGGTCGCTCAGGCGGAAGCCTGAACGGCCCGTAAACGCTTCGGTTCGGTTATAACATCTTTCGAGAAAGCAGAATTTTCGTGAATGCCCCCACTTTCTTTGAAATAAAACGATTTGTGGGGTTCCGCTTATCGAAATGATTGCCTATAAGGCCCGCTTAGCCCACAGAATTCATACGCTGCCAACCCGCCGGAAAACCGTGCGGGCTTTTCTGGCAGGCTAAGAAGCATGTCTCTCGAAAGTGGGAACCGGTTTCGGGACAAGATCATGCGCGCGAAGAAGATAGGATGAGCTCATGCCGAAACGTACAGATATCAAATCGATCCTGATTATCGGCGCGGGCCCCATTGTCATCGGCCAGGCTTGCGAGTTCGACTATTCCGGCACGCAGGCCTGCAAGGCGTTGAAAGAGGAAGGCTACCGCATCATCCTCGTCAACTCCAACCCTGCCACGATCATGACCGATCCCGATCTGGCCGATGCGACCTATATCGAGCCGATCACGCCGGAAGTCGTGGCCAAGATCATCGCCAAGGAACGCCCGGACGCGATCCTGCCCACCATGGGCGGCCAGACCGCGCTCAACACCGCATTGTCGCTCCGCCGCATGGGCGTGCTTGAACGTTATAACGTCGAGATGATTGGCGCCAATGCGGAAGCCATCGACAAGGCGGAAGATCGTGCGCTCTTCCGCGAGGCGATGCAGAAGATCGGCCTCGACACGCCGGGCTCGATGCTCGCCAACGCGACCGAAATCAAGGACGAGGACCGCAAGCGCCACGAAGCCAAGCGCGCCGAAGTGAAGGCGCAGTTCTCCGGCGACGACCTCGACAAGGCGCTCGACAAGCTTGAAACCGAATGGCAGCTCGGCGAAGTGGAGCGCAAGCAGCGCTATATGAGCCACGCGCTCGCCAAGGCAGCGCAGGCGCTCGACGTGGTCGGCCTTCCGGCAATCATTCGCCCAAGCTTCACACTCGGCGGCACCGGCGGCGGCATTGCCTATAACCGTCAGGAATTTTTCGAGATCATCGAACGCGGCCTCGACGCCTCGCCGACGACGGAAGTTCTGATCGAAGAGTCGGTTCTGGGCTGGAAAGAATATGAAATGGAAGTCGTCCGCGACAAGGCGGACAACTGCATCATCATCTGCTCGATTGAAAACCTCGACCCGATGGGCGTCCACACCGGCGACTCGATCACGGTTGCGCCTGCCCTGACCTTGACCGACAAGGAATACCAGATCATGCGCAACGCCTCGATTGCGGTGCTGCGCGAGATCGGCGTCGAAACCGGCGGTTCCAACGTGCAGTTCGCGATCAACCCGGCCAATGGCCGCATGATCGTCATCGAAATGAACCCGCGCGTGTCGCGTTCGTCCGCGCTCGCTTCCAAGGCAACCGGCTTCCCGATTGCCAAGGTCGCAGCCAAGCTCGCGGTCGGCTACACGCTCGATGAACTCGACAACGACATTACCGGCGGCGCGACGCCTGCCTCGTTCGAACCGTCGATCGACTATGTCGTCACCAAGATCCCGCGCTTTGCATTCGAGAAATTCCCCGGCTCCTCGCCGATCCTCACCACCGCGATGAAGTCGGTCGGCGAAGTGATGGCCATTGGCCGCACGTTCCAGGAAAGCTTGCAGAAGGCGCTGCGCGGTCTCGAAACCGGCCTGACGGGCCTTGATGAAATTGCCATCCCCAACATCGAGGAAGGCGACGAGAAGAACGCCATCCGCGCTGCTATCGGCACGCCGACGCCGGATCGTCTGCGCATGGTTGCGCAGGCAATGCGCCTTGGCCTCACCACCGAGCAGGTCCACGACGCATCGAAGATCGATCCGTGGTTCCTCGAGCAGATCGAAGCCATCGTGAAGACCGAAGAGCGCATTCGCGAACATGGTCTGCCGCAGGACGCCGAAAATCTGCGCATGCTGAAAGCCATGGGCTTCTCCGATGCGCGTCTCGCCAGCCTCACCGGCAAGGACGCCGAAGACGTGGCGAAGCTGCGCGCCGATCTCGATGTGCATCCGGTCTATAAGCGCATCGATACCTGCGCCGCCGAATTCGCCTCGCCGACCGCCTATATGTACTCGACCTACGAAACGCCTTTCGTCGGTGAGCCGCGCTCGGAAGCGGAAGTGTCGGATCGCAAGAAGGTCGTCATTCTCGGCGGCGGTCCGAACCGTATCGGCCAGGGCATCGAGTTCGACTATTGCTGCTGCCATGCGGCCTTCGCGCTCGGCGATGCTGATTATGAAGCCATCATGGTCAACTGCAACCCGGAAACAGTTTCGACAGACTACGACACGTCGGATCGTCTTTATTTCGAACCGCTGACCGCCGAAGACGTGCTGGAAATCCTGCGCGTGGAACAGGAAAAGGGCACGCTGCACGGCGTCATCGTGCAGTTTGGCGGCCAGACCCCGCTGAAGCTCGCCAATGCGCTTGAAAAGGCAGGCATTCCGATCCTCGGCACCTCGCCGGACGCCATCGACCTTGCCGAAGATCGCGACCGTTTCCAGAAGCTTCTCATCAAGCTCGACCTCAACCAGCCGAAGAACGGCATCGCCTATTCGGTCGAACAGGCCCGCCTCGTCGCCGCCGATCTCGGCTTCCCGCTGGTCGTGCGTCCGTCCTATGTTCTGGGTGGCCGCGCCATGCAGATCATCCACGATGAACGTTCGTTGCAGAACTATCTGCTCGACACCGTGCCGGAACTGGTGCCGGAAGACATCAAAGCAAAGTATCCGAACGACAAGACCGGCCAGATCAACACGCTGCTCGGCAAGAACCCGCTTCTGTTCGATACCTATCTGACCGAAGCCATCGAAGTGGATGTCGATTGCCTGTGCGACGGCAAGGACAGCTTCGTCGCCGGCATCATGGAACATATCGAGGAAGCCGGTATCCACTCGGGCGACTCGGCCTGCTCGCTGCCGGTGCACACGCTTTCGCCGGAAATCGTCGCAGAACTGGAACGCCAGACGGCCGCGCTTGCCAAGGCGCTTCATGTCGGCGGGTTGATGAATGTTCAGTTCGCCATCAAGGACGGCGAAATCTTCATTCTCGAAGTCAATCCGCGTGCATCGCGCACCGTGCCATTCGTGGCAAAGACGGTCGGCACGCCGATTGCCAAGGTCGCAGCCCGCATCATGGCCGGTGAAAGCCTCGAAGCCGCACTCGGCGCTTATGGCGGCACGCCGAAGACGCCTTCCCGCCCGCATATCGCGGTCAAGGAAGCCGTGTTCCCGTTTGCCCGTTTCCCCGGCGTCGATACGCTGCTCGGACCGGAAATGCGCTCGACCGGCGAAGTCATGGGCCTCGACTACGACTATGCTCTGGCCTTCGCAAAGGCACAGCTCGGCGCGGGCGTGGAGCTGCCGCGTGAAGGCACCGTCTTCGTGTCCGTCCGCGATGAGGACAAGGAACGCGTTCTCGGTCCGGTTCGCTTGCTGGCCAGCATTGGCTTCAAGGTCATGGCGACCGGCGGGACGCAGAAGTTCCTCGAAGCCAATGGCGTCGAATCGACCAAGATCAACAAGGTCATCGAAGGCCGTCCGCATGTGGAAGACGCGATCCGCAATCGCCAGATTCATCTGGTCTTCAACACGACCGATAGTGCAAGCGCTGTTTCCGACAGCAAGTCGATCCGCCGCGCAACGCTGATGCAGAAGCTGCCTTACTACACGACCATGGCCGGAGCGGAAGCCGCCGCCGAAGCCATCGCCGCGCTCAAGGCCGGTTCGCTGGAAGTGCGTCCGCTTCAGGATTACTTCCGCTGATCATCTGTCACGATGAGCCTGTTGAGCCGCCGGTCATTCCGGCGGCTTTTTCATGCCGTCTTCAGCGCCGGTAATTCCAGAGGCTTGTTGTCGGGATCATCTTCGAGATGAACCTGCTGGGTGAAGAGCCCCTCGTGCAGATGCGGCTTGCCCAGATGAATGACGGCTGCGTCTTTCAGCTCACTGTCCAGCATGTCGCGGATCCGCTGATAGGCCTCCGTATCGAGGCCATCGAGCGCGCCATCGATGACGATCCATTTCGGCTGCTGGAGGATAAGACGGGCAAAGGCAAGACATTGCCTTTCATCATCGGTCAGCACCCGATCCCATCGTGCGACGTTGTCAAGGCTGGCCGAAAGCCGCCCCAGCCCGGCCCGTTGAAGAAGCTTTTCCAGCGCTTCGTCGGAAAACTGCTTGATGTCGAGCGGGTAAGCGATGACGCCACGGAGATTTCCCGGCGGGAAATAAGGTGCGCGCGGCATGAAGGCGACGCCATTACCGACCGGCATGCCGATCCGCCCCTGCCCCCAGGACCACAACCCGCCCAACGCACGAAACAGCAATGTGCGCTGCGTTTCCGTCCCGCCAGTGACGAGCACGCGTTCTCCGGCCTTTACGGCGAGGGTCTCGCGTGAAAGCTTCAGGCACTGCTCCGGCGCCGCGATGGAAACGCCGTCGAGCGTCAGCACATCGCCGTCATTGACGGCAAGATCGATCTGCCGGTCCAGACGGCCAAGCGCATCCATATGCAGCACCGCCTGACGAAAGCTCGCGACGCGAAGCAGCGTCGCCCGCCAGTCGGCGATCGCCCCGAAATTATCCACGAACCAGCGCAGCGCGTTATGCACCTGCGTGAATGCGCCGACGGCCATCATCAGTCCGCCGAATGTCAGCCCGCCGCCGAAATAGACCGGAGCCGCCACAAGGATCGGCGCCACGATCGTCAGCCAGCCATAACCGGCCGTCACCCATGTCAGCCGGGTGGTCGCATAGACGATCTTGCGGATCGCGCCCAGAACCGCATCGATATCCAGATCGAGGCGGCGTCTTTCATCCCCTTCCCCACGGGACAGGGTAATGGCGTCGAGGTGCTCGTTGACACGCATCAGCGACGCGCGAAAATCCGCCTCGCGCGCATAGCGATTGGCATTGATATTGACCAGGCTGCGCCCGACGATCCATGTGAGCCATGACGCGGAGGCCGCATAGATGATAACGGCCCAGACCATGTAGCCGGGGATCGAGAAACTGTAACCCGCGACGTGAAACACGAAGCCGCTCGACAGCGACCACAAGACCCCGACAAAACTCACCAGAATAACGGTCGACTGGAGCAGGTTGATCCCCAGATCGCAGGAGGTTTCGGCCAGATGGCGGGCGTCTTCATGCAGGCGCTGATCCGGGTTGATGCCAATCTCGCCCGCATTGGCCAGCCGAAAGGCACGTCCCGGCACCAGCCATTGCCCCACCAGATCGCGGGCCAGCCCCTCGCGCATCTTCAGCTTGAACATCTGGTTGAGCCAGGTCTGCGATACGTTGAGCAGCAGAAGAGCGCCTGCGATCCCGAAGAAGACCATCAACTGGTGGAAGAAGGCCTGTAAATCCCGGCGGGCAAGCGCATCATAAAACGGCTCATTCCAGCGATTGATGGCGACCTGCCCGATGGCGATCAGCACGACAAGCACGAAAATGCCGGTCCCCAGCGCGATCAGCGTGTTGCGCACTGGCGAAACCAGAAATGCGCCCACCATCATCGAGACCTGTGAAAAAAGATCGGTTCCATCGCGTGACGGAGTGCCGCCTATCAGCTTTGCTGAACTTTTGCGCAGGCGTTCCGTGACGCTGCGCCTCACCCTCTTGCGGGGACGGCCTTTTTTGGGTGCGCCCTGCTTCGTCTTGTCCTTGTCCGGTTCAGACGTCATGTTCTGCCTCGCTGCCCACCCGCCGTTCAATTTTGCAGATATATTCGCAACATGCGCATTATGTACGTCACGCGGAAGTCAAAGATAGGAGATCGGCACGCTTTTCGTGCAAACCAGCTGTAGTGACCCACAACAATATGCGGGTTTAGTCGAAAACCGTTCGATGCGATCATGGCCGGAACCCGAAGCTTGCCGGAAAATTCCATGGCCATCACAATCAAGCCTATCGACAAGGTCCTCATTTATGCGACGTGGAACCACCGCCTGCTCGTCTTTGAAGAACCAGATTTTCCCGAAATGCCGCTTCAGGTGCCGGGCGGCACGGTCGATGCAGGAGAAGACATTCTCGCCGCCGCCTATCGCGAATTCGCCGAAGAGACGGGGCTTCTTCACGGCGATGGCATGACCCATCTCGAAACCGTCGATTACGACTATCCGGAAAAAGGCGGCACCGAGCTGCACCGTCGCCATTGTTTCCATTTGAAATTGAACGCGGCGATGCCTGAAACCTGGGATCACCATGAAATGTCGCCATGTGACGGAAGCGCTCCGATTCTGTTCAGGCTGTTCTGGCTCGACCAATGGAGCGCTCAAAACCGTCTGGGACTCGGGATGGCGAAAAGCCTGAGTAAAATCAGTTTCTAGCTCGTATGCGAGCTGTCTTGTGTTGGTCAACTTTGTCGCATATAGTTAGCGCATCGATTTTTCGGTCGAGTGACTTTGCGACCCGTGCGGCCAGCCGTGCTTCCTGACGATCTCCTGTCCATAAATTCGATCCACAGGGACGTGTGCGAAGCATACGGACTACTCTACTACTAATGTTACAAAGGAATTTCCCATGGCTACGGGAACAGTTAAGTGGTTCAACACGACCAAGGGCTTCGGCTTCATCCAGCCTGACCAGGGCGGCACGGACGTTTTCGTTCACATCTCCGCCGTTCAGCGCGCTGGCCTTGCCACGCTCGACGAAGGTCAGAAGGTTTCTTACGAAATCGTTCAGGACCGCCGTTCGGGCCGTTCGTCTGCCGACAACCTCGTCGCAGCGTAATTTTTGCCGCAAGGCATAGAAAAGGCGGGTCTTCGGGCCCGCCTTTTTGTTTGTCCGCTTTTCTCACCGTTTCAGCGCCATCGCGCTTGTGCAAGCATCGGCGCAGGACAGAAGGTTACGGCAGCCAGTCGATCGGCACATGCCCCTTGTCGCTGGCGACACGCTGCAACCATTCGCCCACGGCAGGATATTGCTGCATGTCGAAACCGCCAAGATGGGCCTCATGCGTGTAGGCATAGAGCGCGATATCGGCCACCGTATAATTGTCTCCGGCGATGAACGGCGTCTTCTTCAGCTGGGTTTCCATCACCGCCAGCGCCTTTTCGCCGCCAGCCAGCGTGGAAGCCAGACGCTCCGGCGTCGCGTCACGCGACCGCTCCGGATAGACCTTCAACGCACGGCGTACCGCGATGTAAGGCTCGTGGCTATATTGTTCGAAGAAAAGCCACTGATAGACCAGAGCGCGCTCGTAAGCGTCTTTCGGCAACAGGGGCGTTCCTTCCGCCAGATGCAAGAGAATGGCGTTCGATTCCGCGAGGAAACGCCCGTCTTCCAGTTCCAGCAGCGGAACCTTGCCGTTCGGGTTCTTGGCCAGATATTCCGGCGTGCGCGTCGATCCATCAAGCGAGGAAACCGCGACATGGCGAAAGGGCCTGCCGATCTTCGCCAGAAGCAGGCGAGGTTTGTAGCAATTGCCGGAATCGACTTGTTCATAAAGCGTCAGCATGATCGTCTCCTGTTTTGCCGCAATATTCCTGCCCGTCGGCATCCTGTCCAATCAGTTTCTTTGCGTTAATATGTCAGCATTGCTGATGGATCTGTTCGTTTCGGCAACACATTTGCGCGAAATCCCGCAATTGCCGACGAATTCCCAATCCTTCTGTTGCGCTTCTGGCGCCGATGGGACATAGAAAATTCGCAAAACCGGACCGCGCCCGGTGCCGGTTAACAGAGCCTGCCATCTATGGAGATCTATCATGGCATTTCTCGCCGACGCCCTTTCCCGTGTAAAGCCCTCTGCGACCATCGCGGTCAGCCAGAAAGCACGTGAACTGAAAGCCAAGGGCAAGGACGTGATTGGTCTCGGTGCGGGCGAGCCCGACTTTGACACGCCGGACAATATCAAGCAGGCGGCTATCGACGCGATCAATCGCGGCGAAACGAAGTACACGCCCATCTCCGGCATTCCCGAGCTGCGTCAGGCCATCGTTGCCAAGTTCAAGCGCGAAAACGGTCTCGACTACAAGCCGGAACAGACCATCGTCGGCACCGGCGGCAAGCAGATCCTGTTCAACGCCTTCATGGCGACGCTGAACCCGGGCGATGAAGTCATCATCCCTGCCCCTTACTGGGTAAGCTATCCTGAAATGGTGGCGATCAATGGCGGCAACCCGGTCTTCATCAACACCAAGATCGAGGACAATTTCAAGCTGACCGCCGCCGATCTGGAAAAGGCCATCACGCCGAAGACCAAGTGGCTGATCTTCAACTCGCCGTCGAACCCGACCGGCGCGGCTTACACGGAAGCAGAACTCAAGTCCCTGACCGATGTTCTGGTTCGTCATCCGCATGTCTGGATTCTGACCGACGACATGTATGAGCATCTGGTTTATGGCGATTTCGTCTTCACGACGCCTGCTCAGGTCGAGCCTTCGCTCTATGACCGCACGCTCACCATGAACGGCGTGTCGAAGGCCTATGCCATGACCGGCTGGCGTATCGGCTATGCCGCAGGACCGCTGCAGCTCATCAAGGCCATGGATATGGTTCAGGGCCAGCAGACCTCGGGCGCCTGCTCCATCGCGCAGTGGGCTGCGGTCGAGGCGCTGAACGGCACCCAGGATTTCATCCCGGAAAACAAGAAGATCTTCCAGGCCCGTCGCGATCTGGTCGTCTCGATGCTCAACCAGGCCAAGGGCATCCAGTGCCCGACGCCGGAAGGTGCGTTCTACGTCTACCCGTCCTGCGCTGACCTGATCGGCAAGAAGACGGAAGCTGGCAAGGTCATCGAAACCGACGAAGATTTCGTCACCGAATTGCTGGAAGCCGAAGGCGTTGCCGTCGTTCATGGCTCGGCATTCGGCCTCGGACCGAACTTCCGCATTTCCTATGCGACGTCGGATGCGCTGCTTGAAGAAGCCTGCACCCGCATCCAGCGCTTCTGCGCCAGCCTGCGCTAGGGCATTTCCAGCAAAGGCGTGAAATAGTCAGAGCAAAGAATACCAAGGGGCCGAAAGGCCCCTTTTTCATGTCTGCAATTTGAGACATGCCGTAGCTGGTGTGTCCGGCTTCCCGGACCTGTCAAAAGAGACAGTTGAGCGCGAAAAACATCTGGCTATCGTTGCAATGCGTCGCCCTGCCCGGCGAAAAGCCAAAAAAAAAGCCAGACAAATGTCTGGCTTTGAGTTTTGAAGGTGCCTTCGAGGCAAACCTCCAGAGGGGAACACTCAGCCTGCGCAAATGGGAGGAGGAAACGCAGCGCTGAGATGATCTTTATATGCCTGTTGCCCATTGTTTTTGCAATGCGACTTTAGCGCAATGCAGCTATGCGTTTTACGCATGACTATACCAGACATGAAAATCATTTAAAATCATGTGGTTAGGCCGAATAAAACTACTTCGTAATATTATAATGAGCAGATCGACCGCCTAAAGCATGGGCATCGACAGCAAAACCATGCCCGCAAATTTAGCAAATCACCCTTTTTGAGTCGCCCAAGGCAGATGTCACGCAACTGTCACTGCAATGCAGCGGGCCTGTCACACAACGCGCCTAAAAGCCCCGGCAAGACGCCGCGCATGATGCGCCCGGCGCATGTGCGGCGCGTGAAAAGTGCTGCCCACAGACAGACCCGAAAAGGAGCGTACCCGTGCGGATCGTTCAGATTACAGACACCCACCTCAGCCCAATCAAGCCGCACTTCAATCGCAACTGGGAGCCGCTCGTTGCCTGGATCGACCAGCAGAAGCCCGATCTCATCATCCACACCGGCGACCTGACGGTCGATGGCGCCGACGTGGAGGCCGACCTTCTGTTCTGCCGCGCCTGCCTGAACGAACTTCCCGCCCGCGTCCTCACCCTTCCGGGCAATCACGATATTGGTCATCTTCCCGAAAGCCACCAGCCCGTCAATCCGCAGCGCCTGATGCGCTGGCGCCGTCATATCGGCCCGGACCGCTGGGCGGAAAACTTCGGCGACTGGCGCATTATCGGCCTCAACAGCCTCGTCATCGGCTCCGGCGAAGCCGAAGAAGCCGAACAGTTCCAGTGGCTCGAAGATGAATTGAAGCACAGCGACGGCAAGCCGGTCGCCGTCTTCGCACACAAGCCGCTTTTCGTAGACGATCCGGACGAGGGCGACAGCGGTTACTGGGGCATCCGCCCTGCCCCGCGCCAGCGCCTCTATGATCTTTTCGCGCAGCATAATGTGCAGCTTCACGCCAGCGGCCATCTGCACCGCGCATGGTCGGGCGATGCCTTCGGCACGAACTATGTCTGGGCGCCTGCCGCAGCCTTCATCGTCGGGCCGATGGAACGCGATCTCCCCGGCGAGCGCATTCTGGGCGCGGTCGTTCACGATCTCGATGAAGTTGCCACAAGCAGCATCGTGCGCATCGATGCGCTGACGCCCTATGTCATCGATGATGTGGTGCATGAAGTTTATCCGCATCACACCGGCGACGGCGAGAAGGTTATCGAGGAGGCAAGCCAGTGAGCACGCTCGTCCTCCGCGACATCGGCAAATCCTACGGGGGAAACCGCATTCTCGATGGCATTTCCATCGAAGCCGCGGAAGGCGAATTCATCGCCCTTGTCGGCCCGTCTGGATGCGGCAAGAGCACGCTTTTACGCATTCTCGCCGGTCTCGACCATGCGGATGAAGGAAGCGTCGAGCTTGCAGGGCGCAATATAACCGGCGCGCACCCTGCCGATCGCAACATCGCCATGGTGTTCCAGTCCTATGCGCTCTATCCCCACCTGACGGCGGCGCAGAACATTGCCGTGCCGCTTGCGATGCGCGATCTGACCGCCGTGGAACGCCTGCCTATGATCGGCGCTTTCGTTCCGGGACAGCGCGGCAAACGCGCCGCCATCCAGAAACAGGTCAAGGCAACCGCAACCAGCCTCAAGATCGACCATCTGCTTGACCGCAAGCCGGGCCAGATGTCGGGCGGCCAGCGCCAGCGCGTGGCGCTCGCCCGTGCGCTCGTGCGCCAGCCGGGCGCATTCCTGATGGATGAGCCGCTGTCGAACCTCGATGCCAATCTGCGCGTTCACACCCGTGCGGAAATCGTCGAACTGCATCGCCGCGCCGGTGTTCCCACCATCTACGTGACCCACGATCAGGCCGAAGCGCTCAGCATGGCCGACCGCGTAGCGGTGATGATGGGCGGCAAGCTGCTGCAGATCGACACGCCGACCGCGATCTATAACGATCCGCGCCATATCGAGGTCGCACAATTCATCGGCACGCCGCGCATCAATATTCTGGAAGCATTGGTCAGCGATAACGGCATGGTGCATTTTGCCGGTCGCGCCATCTTGCAGGATGTCGCTGCCCATTCCGGCACCAATATCCGCATCGGCATTCGTCCCGAACATTTTAAGCTCAAGCCGCACGACAAGACAGGCATTGCCGGCATGGTCTCGCGGATCGAGTTTCTGGGCTCGGAAGTGCTCGTCTACCTCAAGGCGCCCGGTGCAGCGCAGGATCTTACCGTGAAGCTTGCCCCGGAAGAAGCTCGCGACATCGTTGTCGGCCTCCCCGTCGGCCTGCATTTCGATGCAGGCCACGCCTATCTCTTCGGGGAAGACGGCCTGCGCCTGCGCCAGCCCGCCGGGAATATCGTCAAAACCGCATCGCCGGCAAAGGCCGCCGCTCATGTCTGATATAACGTTAACCGGCTCTGCGGCCACCGGCGCGCGCACAGCGGCGGAGGAAGCCCGCCGCCGCGAGGAACGGCTTGCCTGGAAGCTGGCGGCTCCGGCTATCGTCCTGACGGTGCTGCTGATTCTTCTTCCGACAGCCGCCGTCATTTTCTGGAGCCTGACCAATTTCGAGCTCGGCTATGACGGTTTCGAATTCATCGGGCTGGAAAACTATGCCGAACTGTTCAGTGACCGCACTTTCCTCGTCTCGCTGAAGAACACCGCCATCTATACCGCCATCGTCGCGCCCGCGTCCGTCTTTCTCGGTCTCGGCGTGGCCCTCCTTATCGAAGGCGAAGTTCGCGGCAAATCCTTCTTCCGCACGGTTTACTTCCTGCCGGTGGCTTCGCTCCTCGTCGCCATGGCCACCGTCTGGCAATATCTGCTGCACCCGACCCTTGGCCCCGTCAACGCCATGCTGGGCCTGATCGGCATTGCCGGTCCCAACTGGCTCGGCTCCAGCGACACCGTGCTGTTCAGCCTCGCACTGATCGGCGTCTGGCAGAGCGTCGGCTTCAATATGGTGCTGTTTCTGGCGGGCCTGACAGCCATTCCGCGAGAGCTCTATTCCGCTGCCGAAGTGGACGGCGTGAAAAACGGCTGGGAGCGCTTCCGGCTGGTCACATGGCCCCTGCTCGGCCCGACCACGCTTTTCGTCACGACGATCAGCATCATCAACGCCGTGAAAGTCTTCGAAACTGTCAAGACGCTGACCGAAGGCGGTCCGAACAAGGCTTCGGAAGTCCTGCTCTGGACCATCTATCAGGAAGGCTTCGTCTATCTGCGCGTCGGCTATGCCTCCGCCATGACGGTGATCTTTCTCGCGGTTCTCGTGATCCTGATGATGCTGCAATTCCGCGTGCTGGACCGCCGCACCCATTATTGAGGATACCCGGATGACATTGGCTCGTTCTTTCCGTCTTGGACTTCTGTCGCTGGGTGCCCTGCTTTTCCTCGCGCCCTATATCTTCATGCTGTCGACGGCAGCAAAATCGCAGCAGGACATATTCTCCTCCTCCCTGTCGCTGATCCCGCACAACTGGGCGCTTTGGGACAATCTGGCCAAGGCGATGAGCCGCGTACCGATGGGGCTTTTGCTGTTCAACGGCGTGGTCGTCTGCGCGCTCGTCCTGGTCATCCAGGTCGTGGTCGCCATCCCTTGCGCCTACGCCATGGCAAAGCTCAACTTCCGCGGCCAGCGCATCATGATGATGATGGTCATGCTCGGCCTGCTGGTGCCGATCCATGCCACGGCACTGCCCTTCTATGTCGGCTTCAATCAGCTCGGCGTGCTCAACAGCTACTTTGCCCTCAGCGCCCCGTTCTTCATCTCGGTCTTCGGCATATTCCTGTTCCTGCAATTCTTCCGCGCCATGCCGGATGATCTCATCAGCGCCGCGCGTCTCGATGGCATGTCGGAAGCGGGCATCGTCATGCGGGTGATCGTGCCGAATGCCTGGCCTGCGATTACCGCCTTCTCGATCTTTTCGGTCGTCGCGCACTGGAACGACCTGTTCTGGCCGCTGATCGTCGTCAACGGCATGGAACGCGCCACGCCGCCGCTGGGCCTCCTTTATTTCCGCGCCGCCGAAGCAGGCGACGACTACGGCGCGCTGATGGCGGCAACCCTCATCATCACCCTGCCGCTGCTGCTGGCATTTCTGGCCGCCCAGCGCCGCTTCATCGAAGGCATCACCCTCACCGGCCTCAAGGGCTGAATTCGTCCCTCCCATCCTCCACAGGAGTTCAAACATGAAACGCTTTTCCGGCGCCCTTGCTGCTCTGGCCATAGCAACGGCCTTCGGCTCGCCCGCCCTTGCCGACACGACGCTGAACGTGCACTACCCGATGCCGGGTTTCTTCAAGGATGTCATGGCCGACATCTCCAAGAAGTTCATGGAAGAAAATCCGGACATCAAGATCAACTTCGTCAGCCCCTCGGCAACCTACGAAGAAGGCATCCAGACGATCATGCGTCAGGCCGGCACGTCGGAAATGCCGGATATCACCTTCACCGGCCTGAACCGCCTGCGCGTGCTGGCGGAGCGCAATATCGGCGTCGACATGAAGCCGCTGGTCGAAAAAGAAAACGACATGGAAGCGCAGGGCTTCACCGATCACCTGCTCAGCCTCGCCCGCGTCGGCGACCGTCAGGTCGGTCTTGCTTTCGCAACCTCCAACCCGATCATGTATTACAATGCCGATCTCCTGAAGGCGGCAGGTGGCAATCCAGACAATCCGCCGACCAGTTGGGACGAAGTGATCGAGCTCGGCGGCAAGATCAAGGCGCTTGGCAACGGCAATGAGGGCATCGATTTCCGCTGGCAGGGCGACGACTGGATGTTTTCAGCGCTTCTGTTCGGCGCGGGCGGCACCATGTTGACCGAAGACGAGAAGAAGGTCGCCTTCAACGGACCGGAGGGGCTTGAAGCCTTCAAGCTCATCAACCGCATGGTGAAGGAAGGCGGCATGCCGGTTCTGACCAAGGCGGCTGGCGAGCAGGCTTTCGCGGCTGGCAAGGTCGGCTTCTCGTTCCAGACGACCGGCGCGCTGCGCAACACGATCAAGAATGTCGGCGACAAGTTCGATCTTCGCACGGCGAAAATCCCGCTCATCAACGCCGAAAAGGGCCGTCTTCCAACCGGCGGCAACGCGGTTGTCATCCTGACCGAAGATCAGGCCAAGCTCGATGCGGCATGGAAATTCGCCAAATTCGCCGCCGGACCTTATGGCGCATCGGTCGTCGTTCCCGGCACCGGCTACGTGCCGAACAACGAGCTGGCCGCGAAGTCCGACGAATATCTCGGCAAGTTCTATGAGGAAAATCCGCTCTTCAAGGCCGGTCTGAGCCAGATGTCGCTGATGATCCCGTGGTATGCCTTCCCCGGTTCCAACGGCGTGAAGGTGACGCAAACCATCGTGGACAATCTTTCGCGCGTCGTTGAGCAGTCCGCCACTCCGGAAGACGCCCTTGCCGATGCCTCCAGGGAAGTCCAGCGCCTGCTGCCACGCAAGTAGTCAGCCATCACCAAAAACAAAAAGGCCGCGCTGATTGCCAGCGCGGCCTTTTTTCAATCACGGCATGCGATCAATAGGTCCAGTTGCGGGCCTTCGAGAACAGGAAGTCGCGGAAGGCGTGCAGTTTCGCGGAATTCTTCAAGGCTTCCGGATAGCAGAAGAACGTATCGAAGGAAGGTATTTCCTCCAGTTCCGGCAGAAGCTGCACCAGGCCGGATTCCTTGTCCGCCATATAGTCGGGCAGGACGGCGATACCGACGCCGCGCTGCACGGCGCGGCGGATCGACAGGAGATTGTTGACCTGCAATGCCGGGATGCGCGAGCTGCCATCGGTGCGTCCGGCGATCTCCAGCCAGTTGAGGCCGGTCAGATAACTCGGCGCCGGTTCACCGAAGGTCACGACGCGGTGCTGGTCGATCTCGTCTATCGAGTTGAGCTTGCCATATTTCGAGACATAACCCGCCGACGCATAGACATGCATATGCACCGTGAACAGACGGCGCTGGATCAGGTCGGGCTGCTGCGGCTGCCGCAACCGGATGGCGCAATCCGCATGGCGCATCGTCAGGTCCAGCTCCTCATTGTCGAGGATCAGCTGAAGCTGGATATCGGGATAAAGCTCGACAAATTCCTGAATGCGCTCAATCAGCCAGCCGGAACCGAGACCGACGGTCGTCGTGACGCGCAGGCGGCCCGTCGGCTTTTCCTTGCTCTCGGCCAGTCTCGACCGAACATTTTCAAGCTTCATCAGCACGTCATGTGCGGTGCGATAGAGCGTTTCGCCCTGCTCGGTCAGGATAAGACCGCGCGCATGACGATGAAACAGCGGGACGCCGACATCCTGCTCCAACGCGCTTACCTGACGCGAAATAGCCGATTGCGACAGATGCAATGTCTGGGCGGCGTGGGTGAACGACCCAGCCTCAGCCGCCGCATGAAAAATGCGCAGTTTATCCCAGTCGAGCGGTGCGACCACGGTATTCCCCTCTCATTACTCCGCAGCTTCGTGCAGCGGTTCCTGTGCGGCAAGCCAGCGCTCGGCCTCAAGGGCGGCCATGCAGCCCATACCGGCAGCAGTCACGGCCTGACGATAAATGTCGTCCGTGACGTCGCCCGCGGCGAAAATGCCCGGAACATCGGTAGCCGTCGAATCGGGCGCGGTCCATAGATAACCGTTCGGCTTCTGCTTGAGTTTGCCCTCGAACAAAGAAACCGCAGGCGCGTGGCCGATAGCGACAAAAACGCCATGCGTATCGAGTTCCTGCGTCTCGCCCGTCACGACATTCTTGAGGCGCACGCCGGTCACGGTCGCGCCCATCGGCGGCTTTGCCTCAGTGCCGAGGATTTCGTCGATCACGCTGTTCCAGACGACCGAGACGTTCTGGCGCGAAAGCAGGCGATCCTGCATGATCTTCTCCGCGCGGAAACCGTCGCGGCGATGCACGACCGTCACGCTCTTGGCAAGATGCGACAGGTAAAGCGCTTCCTCGACAGCGGTATTGCCGCCGCCGACCACGACCACATCCTTGCCGCGATAGAAGAAACCGTCGCAGGTGGCGCAGGCCGAAACGCCGCCGCCCATGAAGGTCTGCTCGCTGTCGAGGCCAAGCCACTTGGCCTGTGCGCCCGTGGCGATAATCAGGGCATCGCAGGTATAGATCGTGCCGGAATCACCTTTCAGGCGGAAGGGGCGCACCGTCGTTTCAACCTCGGTGATGATGTCGTGGACGATTTCAGCGCCGACATTCTGCGCCTGCGTCGCCATCTGGTCCATCATCCATGGTCCCTGCACCGGCTCGGCATAGCCCGGATAGTTTTCCACGTCAGTCGTGATCATCAGCTGACCGCCCTGCTGCAGCCCGGCAATCACGATGGGCTTCAGCATGGCGCGGGCAGCATAAATCGCCGCAGTATAACCAGCAGGACCCGAGCCGATGACAATGACTGGCGCATGACGCTGTGACATGAAGTTTTCTCCGGTCCCGGAGCGCTTCGGCCTGCTCAAGCCCTGTCAGCGCCCCACATGTTGGCTTTCACGTGCGCCTCGAACCATTCACAATCCGGCACACACTAAAATCGATTTAAAGCGGCGGGTTCCAGTCCGCCAGAATCGCTTTCGCATCCTGTTCGGCCAATGCCCCGATATTATGGCCAAGGTAGGTCCGCCCCTGATGGTTTGCAAGGTTCCACAGGGATTTGCTGCGCTTTAGCCACAGCTTGTGGCCATTTGAGCAAAGCCTTGCGCGCCAGTACGTTGCGGGTGGATCGATCTCACGCTAAACAAGGCTTGATACGTGGAATAATCTGCCAACCCCGGAGCCGACCGCCATTTACAAGACAGTCGCCAATATCTGCGCGCGCTTCGGCCTCATCATGGCGGCAGCCATGCTTCTGCCCGCGGCAATCGACCTGCGCGACGGCAGCGACGACTGGCTGATCTTCGTGCGCTCGGCTGCGGCGACAGGCGCGCTTTCTGCGCTGTTTCTGCTGGCCACGCAAAACCAGACAATGCGCTTCACGCCGCGCCTCGGTTTTCTGCTGACGGCCTGCCTGTGGCTCACCGCAGGCTTTCTCGGCTCGATCCCGCTTTATTTTTCGCATCTGCCGATCAGCTACGCCACGGCGTTCTTCGAGGCCATGTCCGGCGTCACATCCACCGGCGCGACCGCCCTCACCGGGCTCGACAACATGCAGCGCGGCATTCTCTTGTGGCGTTCGCTTCTTTGCTGGATCGGCGGCGTCGGCTTTATCGGCCTGGCGCTCCTGATGCTGCCATCGCTGCGGGCGGGCGGGCTTGCGCTCTTTCATATGGAAAACTCCGACAAATCGGAGAAAATCCTGCCGCGCATGAACCAGATCGCGCTCGGCATCGTGCTTGCTTATCTCAGCCTGACCGCCGCCTGCATCGTCGCCTATTTTGCCGTCGGCATGAGTGTTTTCGACGCCATCAATCATGGCCTGACCACAGTGGCAACGGCTGGCTTTTCCACCCATGACAGCTCAATCGGCTTCTATGCGGGAAACCGCCTGCTGCTGGTCGTGTCCACGATCTTCATGGCGCTTTCCGCGCTCCCCTTCGTGCTTTACATCAAGGCCTTCATGCCGCGCCGCATGGAATCGCTCGCCGATCCGCAGGTAAAACTGTTCTTCACGATCGCGATCGGGTTCAGCTTTGCGCTCGCCGTGGTGCTGCGGCTCGGCTCCGATGTGCCTTTTGGCGACGCGCTGATTTCCGCCTCGTTTCATTTCGTGTCGGTCATGACCACGACAGGCTATGCGACCGAAGACTATTCACTGTGGGGACCGCCCGCGATCGGAATTTTCTTTCTCGCTTCGTTTCTTGGCGGCTGCGCCGGTTCCACCTCCGGCGGCGTCAAGATGAACCGCCTCATTATCCTGTGGAACCTCACGCAGGCCAATCTCGCCCGTCTCATCATGCCGCATGCCGTTATCAAGATCCGCTACGGCAGCTCGGAAATCTCCGGAGAAATCGCGCAGAACGTGCTTTTGTACCTGTTTCTCTATTGCGCATCGCTCGTCATCGGCGCGGTCCTGCTGGCCTCGCTGGGCCTCGATTTCGTATCGGCCTTCACCGGCGCGCTGACGGCGCTTTCCAATGTCGGCCCCGGTTTTGGCGACACGATTGGTCCCGTCGGCAACTTTTCCACCATTCACGACCCCGCCTTGTGGGTGCTTTCGTTCCTGATGCTGGTCGGGCGCCTGGAGCTTGTTACGGTGTATATCCTGTTCACTCGCGCGTTTTGGGTGCGTTGACGGAGTGTTGATGCATGTCTCCCAAAAGTGGGAACCGGTTTTGGGACAAAGACATGCATGAAAACAAAACCCGAAGCGTGTCATGTGACTACGATAAAACGCGACACGCTTTATGCAGTTTACATCCGCCTGTTTCATTTGATAAGAGCAGGATTAGATTGCGCCACGATGGCGACGAATGTTCTATAATTACCCCGGAATGAAATTTCCTTGCGCGCGGAGTTACGCATGCCGATCAAGGCCGATCTGGATGAAATCGATTGGAAAATCCTTCGGGAGCTCCAGAATAACGGGCGCATCACCAATGTCGAACTGGCCGAACGCGTCGGCATTTCGGCCCCGCCCTGCCTTCGCCGCGTGCGCAAACTGGAAGAAAGCGGCGTCATCCGCGGTTATCGCGCCATTTTGAACGGCAATTCGCTCGGACAGGACCTCGTTGCGTTCTGCTCGGTCGGCCTGCACCGTCAGGCGGATGCGGACCTCAAGGCTTTCGCGGAGAAAACCAAGCAATGGCCGCTGGTACGCCGCGCCTGGATGGTCTCGGGCGAATCCGACTTCCTGCTCCATTGCGTCGCGCGTGATCTCAACACGTTCCAGACCTTCGTGATTGAGGAACTGACCGCGGCTCCCAATGTGGATTCCGTGCGCACTGCGCTCACCATTCGTCCGGTCAAGGACGAACCGCTGATGATTCTCTAGAGCATTTTCGAGCCAAAAGTGTGAAACGTCTACGCGGGGAAATCAGTTCACTGGGCTGATTTCTTATCCCGCTTCGATGCGTTGGATAATGCGATAAAACAAATAGTTAGAGCGATTTCGGCGATTCTGTTAGAACAGGAACCGCTCTAAATGCCTGAAACAAAAAGCGGCATGTGTGTGCGAAAATGGTGATTTTCGAGCACCGGAACGCAGAAGCGCCATTTACAGCCATACAGGACGACTTTTGGAACAGGCTCAAGATTATTTCCCGGCGAATACGCGCTCGTAAACACCGCTGATCGCAGCCGCTTCCTTTTCGAGCGGAAACGTGGCGCGAACATGCCTGAGCGCATTTTCGCCGTCGCGCTCGGCCAGCCCCGGATCGGCCAGATATGGCTCGATAGCCTTGCGCAGCGCTTCCCCGTCACCAGCCGCAACCGATGTTCCGGTGCCTTCCACGATCATTTCCGCATAGGCGCCCGCATCGCTGGCAACAACCGCCGTTTGCGATGCCATGGCTTCCAGCGGCGTCAGCCCGAAACCTTCATTGCGCGAAGGCGCAACATAGAGCGTCAGGCGTCGATACCAGACGCGGATATCGGGCACTTCGCCCAGAATAAGAATGCGATCCTGCAAGCCCGCAGCCGCGATCTTCGCCTTCAATCCGTCTTCAAAAGACTGGTGTTCGGCAGTCGTGCGGCCGGTAATGATCGCCGTCCATTCCGGATATTTCGGCAGGAGCGCAACCATCGCATCGACAAAAAGGTCTGTCCCCTTGGAGGAACGCACGCGGCCGAAACAGCCAACGGCATATTTTCCCGCCAGGCCGGACGCCGCGAAACTGTCCTCTTCGCCAACCGGCGGATGAAACCGCTGCAAATCCACGCCATGCATGATGACATCGTGCGGCACTTCAAGAAAGCTTCCCGAGCGGCCGCTCGTTGCAATCACCGCATTCATGCGGCGGATCAGCCATTTGGTGAAGGGCTTGTGGTGGCGCTGCGCAGCAGAAGTAAAGATCAGCCTCACTTTCATGCGCAGCACATCGCGCATGAAAATACCGGCGAGCATTTCGATATTGCGCCGCGCGTGCCAGATGCGGAACGGCTTCGTTCGCGGCTTCGACCAGAAGGACAGCAATGCGCTCCAGCCAAGATGCGGGAGCGTATCGGGCAGGCCCGGCCCCATCGTCGCGATGTTCAGCCCCTTTGCGCGCTGCAATGGGATAAGCTGAACGATCGTCGATGTAACCCCGGAGAGGCGGCGCTTGAAATTCGGCGCCACCACCGCGACATCCTGAACCGGAACTTTCATGGAAATCAGACGAACTTCAAGCCGACGATTTCGTAGGAACGCGAACCGCCGGGTGCGTTGACTTCAATCGTGTCACCTTCGCCCTTGCCGATCAGCGCGCGCGCAATCGGCGATGAAATGGAGATGCGGCCCTGCTTCACATCGGCTTCCTGATCGCCGACGATCTGGTAGATTTTCTCTTCTTCCGTATCTTCGTCGATCATGGTGACGGTCGCGCCGAACTTGATGCGGTCGCCCGACAGCTTGGAAACGTCGATGACTTCCGCGCGCGCAACCAGATCTTCCAGCTCGTTGATACGGCCTTCGTTCAGGCTCTGGGCTTCTTTCGCAGCGTGATATTCGGCGTTTTCGGACAGGTCGCCATGCGCACGCGCTTCAGCAATTGCCTCAATAATCCGAGGGCGCTCCGATTGCTGGCGCCAGCGCAGCTCTTCCTTGAGCTTTTCGAAACCGCCAGGGGTCATAGGGAACTTTTCCATACCCAGTCCTTTCCTTCATCCGGCGCTTCGCCTCTCCCCGAGGCCCTGCACGCACCGGCAGTTTGATTTGCCCGCCTCACCTCGCGCAATGCTTGGATAGTGCGAGGCGCTTTTCGGAGGCTTTCCTGCCTCCGAGACACAAAAAGAAAACGGTCACCGAAACATCCGTTTCGGAACCGTTCGAATAGCCATTCACAGAACTATAGCATTTCCATCCACCATTTCACGTGGAAAAATATGTTCCTGTCAACTCTCTGCAAAAGCGACGTTTTCTCGCGCCGGTTATTTTGGCTTGACTGGCCAGTTCGCGGGCCATTTCTCCGGGCCTCCCGCATAATTGCCATCGCAATCGCCTTTTGAGCGCTCCTGAACCAGCACGAAACGCACCCGGCCCTCTCCGCTGTCGGTGGCTTTCCAGACATCGTAAATGCCGCAGTCACCAAGCCCCCTGCCCTTGAAGAAAGCCGTCAGCGTCAGGGATTTCTGGTTCCAGTCGATGTTCCATGCCGTGTCGGTCACTGTCGGGCCGTCGTCGGAAATGGTCGGCAGGGAGATCGGCACGATCTTGTTTTCATAGCGGCTATAGAAAGCATAAGGCTGATTATAGGCGCCCGGCGAGCCGCACGGCAGGCCGACGAGATCGAGACCATCGGCAATCCTTGTCTCGAAGCCGCCCGCATTGCGGAACGTTTCGGGGCTCGCGCCACCGCAAATCGCGGCTTCATCGGAAAAATCCTTGCGAATTTCAGCCGGTATCTGTTCGACCGTCTCAATCAGCTTGAGCACTGGCGGCACGGGTGCCGGCTTGCTGCCCTTGACCTGCAACGCCTCGACGGTTCCATCGCGCGATTGTTGCTCATCCACATAGATCAGCCCGCCGACAAGCCCCGAAAGCGAATAGGTCGAAGTCTTTCCGGCCAGTTTCAGCTGCAACTTCTGGCCGTTCTTCATCCCTTCAAGCGCTTTGGCAACATCGCCCGCATAATCAAGCTGGTCGTCCTCTGCTTTCAGGGCCGAAACATCCACGTCAAGCAGCGGCTGGCCGTCGACGGAAATCTCCAGCTTGCCGGTTTTCCGGGATTGATCGACATAGGAAAGCCGCAAGACCGGCGTCGCCCCCGGCTGGCTGCTGCGAAAGATGCCTAGCCCTATACCGGGTTCGGGCGCTCCATCGCCTGCGACCGGCGTCAGGGTCAATGTGCAGTTCTGCGCGAAATCGCACAGGACCTGCGTGTCGCGAACCTTCTTGAAAGCCGCCTGCGATTCCCCACCCGCCACAAACAGCATCGCCGCGGCAATCGATGTCACTGCAATGGGCTTGTTATTCAAAGAGAGCATAAAACACTCCGTCAGCAAGAAATCACCTTCGCAGCGGCCAACACGCAGAAATGTCGCAGAATCGGAAGTTCCCTTGCCGCCTGCCTGCAATATTGCCTATAGCATGACGGCTGGAAAGATCGAACCGAGGTAAGAATGACGCGCGTACAGGCCAACATGCTGCTGCTTCTGGCGGGCGCCATTTGGGGCATGGGTTTCGTCGCGCAATCGACGGCGATGGCCAGTATCGGTCCGTTCGTGTTCATCGGCATCCGCTCGGCAATCGCCTCGCTCACCGTCCTGCCATGGGCCGTGGCCGAAGGACGCCGCGCGAAGATCGGCCTCAGCCGGTCGGACTATCTCTTCTTCATGGTTATCGGCCTGAGCCTGTTCATCGGGCTTGTCCTCCAGCAGATCGGGCTCATCACCACCTCCGTCACCAATGCCGGTTTTCTGACCGGGCTTTATGTGGTGATGGTGCCGGTGCTTGGCGTCATCCTGTTTCGCACATGGCCGCACCCGGTGGTCTGGCCCAGTGCGGCGGCTTGCCTTGCAGGCATCTTCCTGCTCTCCGGCGGCACGCTGACAGCGCTCAAGCAGGGCGACCTGCTGGTCATCGGCGGCGCTGTGTTTTGGGCCTTGCAGGTGGTCCTGATCAGCCGCGCAAACCGCGCCGCACGACCGATAACGCTGAGCTGCGTCCAGTTTGCGACCAGCGCCGTCGCCGGTCTTGCCATCGCTTCCATGATTGAAGATTTCAACTGGACCGCCATCACGCTGACCTGGAAGGAAATCCTCTTCACCGGCGTTTTCTCGTCCGGCGTCGCCTTCACCCTGCAAGCCATCGGGCAGCGCTATACCACCTCCGCGCAGGCCGCGATCTTCCTGGCATCGGAAGCGCTCTTCGCGGCCCTGTTCGGCGCAATCTTCCTCGGCGAACGCGTGACCTTCATCGGCCTTATCGGCTGCGGGCTGATCTTCTCCGCCATGATGGCCGTCGAACTCATTCCCATGTTCTGGAAACGCAAGCCCGCGCTTGCTGCCGCCGAGTGATTTTCATCAGGCCTTGAAGATCAAAGCCGCGCCGCCTGCAATGAGCGCAAAGCCCAGCAGGTGGTGCCAGGTAAAGGCTTCCTTGAGATAGAAGACCGAGAACAGGCTGAAGATCACCAGCGTGATGACCTCCTGAATGGTCTTGAGCTGCGCCGCCGAATAGACCTCATGCCCGATGCGGTTGGCCGGAACTGCGAGACAATACTCGATCAGCGCGATACCCCAGCTGATGAAAATGACGGTGACCAGCGGCGTGCTGGTGAATTTCAGATGCCCGTACCAGGCGAATGTCATGAAAACGTTGGAGCCGATGAGAAGCAGGATCGGCAGGACGCTTGGCGAAATCAGTGCTGACATGGAAATGACTTCAGGGACCGGGAGGATGTTGACTGCGGCATGGCCCGAAACCGCCGCACGGTGATAGAACAACGGCGGCAATTTGCCAATCCTGCACCCTGTTGCCCCCATTACGCCACAGCCCTTAACGCGGGCGCTGACTCTTCCTTTACGCTTGCAGGCTAATATTCAGGGAACGCCATCGGTCTGGTCTCCTGAAGAAAGGTATGGACATGAGTTCCGCGTTGTCCGCCACCGCTCCAGTCAGCCGCCAGCGCCCCCGGTTGCGAGGTCTGGCCCCCTCACTGTCTATCGTGTTGCTGGCCATCCTCGCTGGCTGTTCCGGCGAAAGCGCCCCGCGCCCGCAGGCCAGTGTCGGCAATTCCGATGTGATGGTGCCCGAGGCCCCGGTGGCGAGAACGGCAGCGGTCGCCCCCCCGCCCGTCATGCAGGAACCGCAGGAAGAACGCGTCGTCGGGCTTGCCGAAGAGGAAGAAAACCACGTCGCCCAATCCACGCCGCAGAGCCGTCCGCAATATTCGGGCGACTACGGCTTCACGCCGCCTATTCAGAACCCGGTTACGGCTGCCGAAAACATCTATACGATGTCCAATGCGGAAGCCGCCTGCCGCACGCGCCTCAAACGGCTGGGCGTCGTCTTCAAGGAAAAGCCGACCATCTATCGCAGCAGTTCCTGCCATATCGAGAACCCGATCGAAGTGTCGGGCTTCAACAGCGGCTCCATCGCGTTCAAGCCGGCGGCGACGCTGAACTGCCAGGTGACGGAAGCCTTCGCCCGCTGGATCAAGGGCGACCTGCAACCCGCATCGCGTCTGCGCTATCTGTCCGGCGTGAGCACGATCTACAATGCCGGGGGCTATTCCTGCCGCACGATGAACCACCGTCGCGGCGCGAAAATGTCGGAACATTCACGCGGCAACGCCATCGACGTCACCAAGATCGTGCTGAACAATGGCAAGAACATCATGGTGCGCAAGCCGGGCTTCTTCGCCTTCCGCGAAAAGGGCCTGCTCAACAGCGTCCGCTCCGATGCCTGCGGCTATTTCACGACGGTTCTCGGCCCCGGTTACAACCCGGAACATGCCGATCACTTCCATTTCGACCTGATGCAGCGCCGCAGCGGATATCGCGCCTGCAAATAGAAGAAGCCCGGCCTTAGAGCCTGAATCGGCAGGCCGAGGCGAAAATGGCGATTTTCTAGTACCGGAGCGCAGTGTACTTCCAAGCATAGTCCCGAAAAGTTGCAGACTTTTCGGATAAGACTATGCGTCTGAGACAGCTACATGAGCACCGGAACGCAGAAAATTGCCATTTGCAGACCGGCATGGCGACTTTTGGAACAAGCTCTTACAGGCATGGCCTGCGCCGGGTTTCCTTTCATCATCGGTTCATTCTTCCGGCGGAACCGGCGTCGGCTTGCCGTTCTCGTCCAGCGAAACCATGACAAATTCGGCATGGGTAACGAGGTCGCGCCGGTCGCTGAGATAGCGCTTCGCCCACGCCTCGACCCGCAGCGTGATCGAGGTGCGGCCCACCCGCGTAATATCCGTATAGACGCAGAGCGTGTCGCCGATCTTCACCGGCCGGGCGAACGCCATTTCGCGCACCGCCGCAGTGACCGTGCGGCCCTTGGCGCGCTCGGCGGAACGGATCCCGGCAGCCATGTCCATCTGCGCCATCACCCAGCCGCCGAAAATATCATAGGCCGAATTCGCGTCCTTCGGCATGGCGGAAACGCGGATGGTCAGCGTGCCGTTCGGCTCATTGTCAATAGTCATGACTGTCAGTCCTTGAGTGCTTGAGAGAGTCGCCTGCCAATATGAGACATGGCCGCGCCGAAGAAAAGTGCCGCGCAACGCGCTTTAACCGTTAAAATCAGGCTGAACCCAAAAGGTTGGCAATAATTAATCATGAATTGAAATTGATGATCCGTGATGCATCCATATAATAATCTCCATGCTATAAGTAATGATGGAAAGTATATTAGAGGAACGATAAATGAACCTATCGGTGAAGGCTTCCATATTTACATTAGCATTCCTTGTTTCAGCAAATGCTTATGCATCATCGGCAATCGTCACCTCGACAGTTAATCTGCGCACCGGCCCCGGCACCCAGTATGGAACCATCGGGGCGATCCCCAATGGCGTTGGAGTTACAGTGGCGGGCTGCACCAGCGGCTATGGCTGGTGTCAGGTGACTTACGGCGGCATGACCGGCTGGGCGGCATCGAGCTATATCGCCATCCAGACGGGCAACGGCTACACGACCAACGACAATTTCGGCTCCACTGCCGCCGCTGTCGGCATACCGCTGATCGCGGGCATGGCCATCGGCGCGGCGGTCGCCAATAGCGGACCCCGCTATTACGACCCTTACTATCGCGGCGGCTGGGGTCGCGGCCCGACCATCGTCAATGGCTGCGTTGGCCGCAATTGCCAGTCGAACTGGGGCCCGCCGCGCCCGCATTGGGTAGACCGTCCGGGCTGGAACGATCATCCGGGCTATCATCACGATTTCGGGCCGGGCCCGCGTCGTTTCGGCAGGCGGTAAAAAGACCCGCTCCTGACAGCCTTCTGTCAGGAGCATCGCCGGATATGTTGAGGGCGCGAAGGATTTCACCTTCGCGCCCTTTTCATTTGGGCGTTGAAATTCCATATTGGAAGCATGACGCGGAAAGTGGAAACCGGTTCCGCTTGAGACATGCGGTAACATTATAGGGCCATGGCTTCCTCAAAAGACAAACACTCCCAGGATTCGCACGACAAGGCTGGCGGCTTCGGTGAAGCGCCACAGGCCGGGTTTTCAGGCGCGCCCCTATCCGGGTCTATTGCTGATTGGGCAAAGGAAATCGGCGACGAGGCGACCAAAACCAGCCAACCGCGCGAAGCGCAGCAAGGGCGACCGCCCGTCGCGTCAGATGGCGCGTCTCCCCGCGACGCCAAAGGCGCGCAAAAAAATGAGGGGCGGAGCGAGCCGCATAGCGGCGGCAGCGTGAGCGCAAAAAAAGCACCCAAGAAGATTCCCGAGCGCAGCAAGGAAGCATCGCGCACAGGCCGCGGCACGTCGATGGGCGGCGCGGCCTCGGCGAAGGAACGCGCGGCGGCTGGCCTCAATCCCGTTGCCGGTCTCGACATCAGCCTTGAAGACGCCGCAGGCCTGAACCCGTCCGGCGCAACGGCCACGGTTCAGGCCCTGTCCGACCTGATCGCTTCCGGCAACCCTCTGTTCAAGAATGGCGAGTTGTGGACGCCGCACCGCCCCGTGCGCCCGGAGAAATCCGAAGGCGGCGTCCCGATCCGCATGGAAACCGAGTTCGAGCCGTCCGGCGACCAGCCGACGGCCATTCGCGATCTGGTGGAAGGGTTGGAGAACAATGACCGCACGCAGGTTCTGCTCGGCGTCACCGGCTCCGGCAAGACCTTCACCATGGCGCAGGTCATCCAGCAGACGCAGCGCCCTGCCCTGATCCTCGCGCCCAACAAGACCTTGGCCGCGCAGCTTTACGGCGAGTTCAAGAACTTCTTCCCGAACAACGCCGTCGAATATTTCGTTTCCTACTACGATTACTACCAGCCGGAAGCCTATGTGCCGCGCTCGGACACCTATATCGAGAAGGAATCGTCCATCAACGAGCAGATCGACCGGATGCGCCACTCGGCCACCCGTGCGCTGCTTGAGCGCGACGACGTCATCATCGTCGCCTCCGTGTCGTGCATCTACGGTATCGGTTCGGTCGAAACCTATACGGCCATGACCTTCGAAATGAAGATCGGCGACCGGCTCGACCAGCGCCAGCTGCTCGCCGATCTGGTGGCGCAGCAATATAAGCGTCAGGACATCAATTTCGTGCGCGGCTCGTTCCGCGTGCGCGGCGACACGATCGAACTGTTCCCGGCCCACTTGGAAGATCGCGCCTGGCGCATTTCGCTTTTCGGTGACGAGATCGAATCCATCACCGAGTTCGACCCGCTGACCGGCCAGAAGACCGGCGAGCTGAAATCGGTGAAGATCTACGCGAACTCGCACTATGTGACACCGCGCCCGACGCTCAATCAGGCAATCAAGTCGATCAAGGAAGAGCTGAAGCACCGGCTTGACGAACTGACCCGCGCCGGTCGCCTGCTGGAAGCGCAGCGCCTCGACCAGCGCACGACATTCGACCTCGAAATGCTGGAAGCGACCGGCTCCTGCGCGGGCATCGAAAACTATTCGCGCTACCTGACCGGGCGCAACCCCGGCGAGCCGCCGCCGACCCTGTTCGAATATATTCCCGACAATGCGCTGGTTTTCATCGATGAAAGCCACGTCACCGTCCCACAGATCGGCGGCATGTATCGCGGCGACTTCCGCCGCAAGGCAACGCTTGCCGAATATGGCTTCCGCCTGCCATCCTGCATGGACAACCGCCCGCTCCGCTTCGAGGAATGGGATGCCATGCGCCCGCAGACCATCGCCGTTTCGGCAACGCCGGGCGGCTGGGAAATGGAAGAAGCGGGCGGCGTGTTCGCGGAACAGGTCATCCGCCCGACCGGGCTGATCGATCCGCCGGTCGAAATTCGCCCCGCCAAGACGCAGGTCGACGACGTGCTGGGCGAAATTCGCGATACGGCGGCAAAGGGCTATCGCACACTGGTCACGGTGCTGACCAAGCGCATGGCAGAAGACCTGACCGAATATCTGCATGAGCAAGGCGTGCGCGTGCGCTACATGCACTCGGATATCGACACGCTGGAGCGCATCGAGATTATCCGCGACCTGCGGCTTGGCGCCTTCGACGTGCTGGTCGGTATCAACCTGCTGCGCGAAGGTCTCGACATTCCCGAATGCGGCTTCGTCGCCATTCTCGACGCCGACAAGGAAGGCTTCCTGCGTTCCGAAACCTCGCTTATCCAGACCATCGGTCGTGCGGCGCGTAACGTCGACGGCAAGGTTATTCTCTACGCCGACAACATCACCGGCTCGATGCAGCGCGCGATGGACGAAACCAGCCGCCGCCGCGAAAAGCAGGTCGCCTATAATGAAGAGCACGGCATCACGCCTGCTTCGGTGAAGAAGAATATCTCGGATATTCTCGGCTCGGTTTACGAGCGCGATCATGTCCGCGCGGATATTTCGGGCTTCGCGGAAGAAGGCGCGATGATGGGCAACAATCTTGCCGCCCATCTGGAGCATCTGGAAAAACAGATGCGCGACGCCGCTGCCGATCTCGACTTCGAAAAGGCGGCGCGGCTGCGCGACGAGATCAAGCGCCTGCGCGAGACCGAACTGGCCATCGCCGACGATCCGCTGGCGCGCGAGTTCGAGGCGGGCGATGCGGGAGCCAGCCGCAACAAGGGCAAGCCGACCGGCAATTCGCGCTTCCGCAAGCCGACGCTGGATGAAATGGGTGCGGATACGACGCGCCCGCTTGGCAAGCCATCGCTGTTCCAGAAGCCGTCGCTTGACGATATGGGACCGGGCACGGACATGGCGAAACCGTTGTTCCGCAAGAACACGCTGGACGAAATGACGGTCAAGCGGACGGAAGTGCCGAGCGGCGGCAACGATGCGGCGATCCGCCGTGAGCGCGCCGGCATCGGCTCTTACGAAGACCCGGCAGAAACAGCGCGCAAGAAGCGCCGCCCCGGCAAGACAGGCCGACCGGGGCGGTGATGGACCGCGAGTTTATAAGATCGGAAATAGACGCAGAATATGCAAGACGCGGCGATCCTATTGGATGGCGCTTGCTGACTTGTCCTTGGCGTACAATCAGTGAGGCGGAAATTGTCTTTCTCGGTTTGAACCCCGGCGGCAATAACGCTCCCGATGATCATCCAGACATATCCGTCGAAGATGGCAGCGCATACGCGTTGGAAAGTTGGGGCTGCCATGCGAAGGGTCAATCTCCATTGCAGTCACAGGTGCTATTGCTCTTCCGACAACTTGGTATCGAACCTGAGCACGTTCTGTCAGGCAACCTTGTCCCCTTCCGTTCGCCAAACTGGAAGTCGTTGAAAGAACCTCGCTCCGCAATGGCATTCGGATTGCAGCTATGGGACAGAATACTCGCAGCGCATCCCCGACAGACGGTCATTGCTATGGGTGGGGATGTCTTCCGTGCGTTGGCAGACCATTTTGATGTGCAGCGAACAGCTATCGAGGGCATGTCGGCAAACTGGGGTGGGGTTCGCGTATTCAGGGCCGATTGCGGACGGTTCCGACTCGTCGGCCTCCCACATCTTTCCCGCTTCACAATTATCGGACGGGAAAAGAGTAAATCTGCACTTGAATGGGCTTTGGCCGACGATAGACAAGCGCCATTCTGACGGATTGTGTATTCACGATCCCGGCAAGACAGGCCGACCGGGGCGGTGAGGAAACCTTCTATGGAGTGAACTGGAAAGGTCGCATTTTGCGGCCTTTCTCATATTCCCATTGGTGTCCGGCCTAGCGGCACTGCCCGCCGTTCATGATTCGATAGCCTGCACGGTCGGCTTCGCAACGGTTGGGGAAAGTGCGCCTGTCATTGCCGCGTCGCGCGCAAACCGGCATATATTCACGGGTGCAAGCGCCTGCGCCCGGTCTGCCGGGCCTGTTGCCCTGATGCGGCGGACGTACCGGACCGACACCCGGTCCGCCCCAGCCGGAGCCAGGCCGCGACGAGCATTCGCCGCTTGAAACGACCCGATAGCCTTCTGCCCTCGCCTGGCACGAATTGCCGAAGGTCTTGCGCGAAGAGCCCCGCGTGGCGCAGACAGGCGCGTAGATCATCGGGCACATTTGCGGCTGCGACGGTCCGGGCCTCAGCGGCGGACGATGATCCACCCCGCCTTCCGCAACGCAACCGGCAAGAAGCAGCGCGCCCGCAAGCACGGCCAATTGTTTAAAACGATGAAATTGCATTTTCCTCTCCATTTGTCCCGAAACTTAGGGCCTGAATCAAAAAGCGGCAGGCCGAGGCGAAAATGGCGATTTTCGAGTACCGGAGCGCAGTGTGCTTCCAAGCATAGTCCCGAAAAGTTGCAGACTTTTCGGATAAGACTATGCGTCTGAGAAAGCTACATGAGCACCGGAACGCAGAAAATTGCCATTTACAGACCGGCATGGCGACTTTTGGAACAGGCTCTTTAAATGGCGCAGCCTTCAATAAGGGCAAGTCCTTTCGCAAAAGTGCAAAACCTCGCGCACCATATCGACAACCCGCCCATATAGGTTACCTTGGCCGAAGTTGAGGGGCGGAACAGGCAGCATGAATCGTTACAGGCACAGCATAGCGGTTATCCTCGTTTCGCAGCTTTTCAGCCTGCCTTTCGGCGTCGGAGCATCCTATGCGGCGAGCGAACCCACCCCGCCGGTCTATGCCCCACCCTTGCCGCCGGAGAAGAAGACGCCGACCGTCGGGCGCATCTGCCAGCTTATTGGCGCCAATGCCGATGCCCATGGCATTCCGCGTGATTTCTTCGCCCGATTGATCTGGAAGGAAAGCCGGTTCGACCACAAGGCGGTGAGCCCGGTCGGCGCCGAAGGCATTGCGCAATTCATGCCCTACACCGCGAAGGAACGCGGGCTGGCCGATCCCTTCGATATCGAGCAGGCCATTCCCGCCTCGGCGAGTTTCCTGCGCGACCTGAAAGGCGCTTTCGGCAATTGGGGCCTTGCAGCCGCCGCCTACAATGCAGGCGCGGGGCGCGTTTCCAGCTGGATGCGGTCGGGCGGTTTTCTGCCGCTTGAGACCGAAAATTATGTACTGGATATTACTGGCGCGCCTGCCGACGACTTCGCGGCCGGCAAGGAGGTCGTGAACCGTCCGCTCGATCCCAAGCTCGCCTTTGATGACGCCTGCAAGCGCCTGCCGATCATCCGCAGCGCCACCATTCCGATGTCGCGCGTCAAGCCGAAGCCTTGGGGCATACAGGTTGCGGGCAATTTCCGCCGCAGCGCTGCCGTCAATCAATGGGCGCGCCTGCGCAGGCAATTCGGCGCCGTGCTTGCAGGCCATGATCCCGTCGTCAGCCGGATACGCACGCCAATGGGACGCCGCGGCATCTATGCGGTGCGCATTGGCGCCGACAACCGCGGAGAGGCCGACGGCATCTGTGCGAAGCTGCGCGCAGCAGGCGGCGCATGCATAGTTTTACGCAACCGGTGAGAAAAACACGGTCAGTACCTGCTAAAACAGCGATATATTAGGGATAGCCTGTTCTGTTTTGGGATTGAGGTGATGATTTTCTTGAAACAATCGTACAAAAATTGAACGATACCGGTTCGAAGATAACCAATCATGTCGATCCCAAAGAATTTGCTTGCCAAATACCGCTTCATAGATCAGTCTCCATCTGTTCGGGCATTTAGCGAACAAATGGAAGACTGGAAGAACGGCGTGCCGGGGCCGCTATAAGTTCCGGGTCGAAGGCTCCCCTTCGGCAATGATCGGTTCCTTCCCAATGTCGAGAACTGCCTGCATAACCCTCTGCCGGGTGTGTGGTGCGCTTGGCAGAATTTGTAATACCACCGTCTCCACAAGAGCGGTGGCGCCAAGGAAAAGGAACGGATCCCATGGCACAGACCGGACAGGTCAAATTCTTCAATACCGAAAAAGGCTTCGGTTTCATCAAGCCGGACGATGGTGGCGCAGATATCTTCGTACACATCTCCGCAGTACAGGCTTCTGGCCTCACTGGCCTCGCAGACAATCAGAAGGTTTCCTACGAGACGGAACCGGATCGTCGCGGCAAGGGCCCGAAGGCCGTGAACATCACCGTTACCGGCTGATCGTTCATAAAAGAACCTACCACTTGCCCCGGCTTCTGCCGGGGTTTTTTATTGCCTTTCGGCGCTCGATCCCCTTGGTTGCCAGCACGTCTCCAAGCGCGAAATATTACAGATACTGCGCGTAATTTACCGGGAACCGGCCGCTTTCCGCCGCCTTTCACCATTGTTCAGCCTCCATTCATGTCGAAAGAGTTAATCACTTATTCACAAACGATACGTGCGCCCTTTTCGGCCAACGTATCGCAGACATTGCAGTCGAGCTTCTGAAGGAGCGAACAATGAACCGATTTGCGAAAATAGCCATTATGGCAGCGGCATCCCTCGCGGCAGTTGCCGCGCCGCTTGCAACGGCATCCGCAGATTCCTGGGGTCGCCATGGTTGGGATCGCGGGGGCTGGAATCGCGGCGGCTGGGACCGTCCTTACTACCGCGAGCGGCATCGCGACCATAGCGACGCTGTCGCCGCCGGTGTGATCGGCCTCGCCGCAGGCGCCCTCCTTGGCAGCGCACTCAGCCAGCCATCGCAGCCGACCTATGTGCAGCCTGCTCCGGTCTATGCGCCGCCTCCGCCGCCGCCAGCCTATTATCCGGCAGCCCCGGCGCGTCAGGTAACCTATTACCGCGGAGGCTATGAGCCATGGAGCCGTGGCTGGTATCAGTATTGTTCCGACCGCTACCGGTCATTCAATCCGAATACCGGCACCTATCGCGGTTATGACGGACGCGACCACTTCTGCTCCGCCAACTGAAAAGGGAAAACAGATAGATAGAGCGGTTGGAGCCGCTCTAGGCACTCAGCAAAAAGCCGCCCTCCCGGCGGCTTTTTCTATTCATGCATATCCGATGTCGTTCAAAAACGGATTGGAGCGTCGCTCTTCGCCGAACCGCCCGCCGGGACCATGCCCGCAGATGAAGCCGATATCGTCGCCGAGCGGCAGCAGCTTTTCCTTGATGGAGCGAATCAGCGCCGCATGATCGCCGCCCGGCAGGTCGGTGCGCCCGACCGAGCCGTTGAACAGCACGTCACCGACGATCGCGAATCGCGCTTCCGGATTGAAGAACACGACATGCCCCGGCGCGTGGCCCGGCGTGTGGAAGACCTCGAATTCGTGACCGGCAACGGAAACCTTGTCGCCCTCGTTCAGCCAGCGGTCCGGCGTCACGTTGCGCACGCCTTCGGTGAGGCCGTATTTCAGGCCGGTCGTTGCCAGATTGTCGAGCAGGAATTTGTCATCCTTGTGCGGGCCGATGATATCCACGTCCAGCGCTTCCTTGAGGTCGAGCGCAGCCGCAGCGTGATCGATATGGCCATGCGTGATCCAGATTGCCTCGACCTCGACCCCTTGGGATCCAATCGCATCGAGAATGCGGTCGAGGTCGCCGCCCGGATCGACCACCACGCCCTTCTTGCTCTCGCTGTCGAACAGAATGGTGCAATTCTGCTGGAAAGGCGTGACGGGAACGATAATGGCCTGCAATTGCCCCATAGTGTTACTCCACTCAAAATAAACAGCAGCGCTTCTGCCGCATAGATAGTGTGCCCGGCCTGTCACGTGAAGCTCTAAAGCATTTTCGAGCCAAAAGTGCGAAGCGCCTTCCAACGATTCAGCTTAATCTGGAAATGCTCCAAATAGAAACGGGCGGCTGGACGCCGCCCGTTTTCCCTCTCCGGAATGTCCAGACCGCCCCTCCTAAAACCGCTTCACGGTTTTCGGGTTGCGCCCCGACAGTTCGTCTAGAGCGCCTAGCGTCCTGACGGACGCACAAAGGTCGCTCTACCTATTGAATCCAGGCCTCGTGCTTTCCGAAAATCGATTCCGATTTTCGGGCCGATGCTCTAGCCGGTTGTCCCCACAACCTTACGTTCTGCGGTGCATCAGGCCTTGGCGGCCATCGCGTTCTTGATCAGGCCGACAATGGCCGTGAGTACGATACCGCCAACGCCGCCGCCAGCCAGCTGCCCGACAACGCCGTTGAGCACGGAATCGAGGCCGCCGCCGGATAGCATCGGGAGCAGCTGACCGAGGATGACACCACCGATGCCGCCCGCCACCGTGTTACCCGTGGTTCCCAGACTGATATTCTTGACCGCTCCTGCGATGTTGCCGCCAACGGCACCAGCGACCAGCTGAAGAATGAGAGGTAGTAGAGCTTCCATAATCGTCACCCCATCTGAGTTTTAAACCGGAATAGCGCGACTCCGGCAAAAAAATCATGTGCCGAAACTTGGCAATGTCAAACAATAAGCGACGGAAAAACAAAAAAGCGGCCCGAAGACCGCTCTTTTTCTGTTTAAAACCCAGTTACTCCGCCGCAGCGCGCTTGGGCTGAACTTCTGCAAAATAGTCATTCATCAGAAGATTTGTAATTTCGGAAGGCTTGAACCGGTATTGACCGATCTCGGAAACCGGCGTCACTTCCGCTGCCGTGCCGCACAGGAAGCATTCGGAGAAACCGGCAAGTTCTTCCGGCATGATTGCCCGCTCAATGACTTCAATGCCCCGGCGCTTGGCAAGATCAATGACCGTGCGGCGCGTAATGCCGTCGAGGAAGCAGTCGGGCTTCGGCGTGTGCAGCGCCCCATCCTTCACGAAGAACACATTGGCGCCGGTTGCTTCCGCAACCTGCCCGCGCCAGTCGAGCATGAGCGCATCCGCATAGCCCTTTGCTTCGGCGGCATGTTTGGAAATCGTGCAGATCATGTAGAGACCGGATGCTTTCGAGCGCGACGGCGCGGTGCGCGGGTCCGGGCGGCAATATTCGGCAATATCGAGCCGGATACCCTTCATTTTTTCTTCCGGCGAGAAATAGCTCGGCCACTGCCAGATGGCGATGGCCAGATGAATGCGGTTGTTCTGCGCCGAAACGCCCAGCGAATCCGAGCCGCGCCAGGCGATCGGGCGCACATAGGCGTCCTCAAATCCCTGCTTCTTGAGCAGCTCCCGGCAGGCATCGTTGATTTCTTCAACGCTGAAAGGAATCTCGAAACCGAGAATGCGCGCAGATTCGTGCAGGCGTTCGGTATGCTCATTGAGCTTGAATATCTCGCCGCCATAGGCGCGCTCGCCTTCAAACACGGCGCTCGCATAATGCAGGCCATGGGTCAGCACATGAATTTTCGCATCCTTCCAGTCGACGAATTTCCCGTCCAGCCAGATAGATCCGTCCCGTTGATCGAATGGAATCGCAGCCATTTTCTTGCTCCTTGACTTTCCTCGCGGCGCTGTCTCGACACGGTTTCAGGCCGATTTCAGACCGGACAAACTTCTCCGCGACCCGTCTTCCCCATTTAAATCGATATAAATGGTGAGACGGCCACCTTTTTCTGCGTAATTGCTGGCCTTTTTGTTCAAAATGCTTTGAGGTCGCGCAAACATATTGCGCGAAATCCAGCCGGAGCATGCATGACAAGAAAATAAATCCTCCACAGGGATCGAATATTGCGGCAACCATTTCCACCATCCGCATTCAACAGACGCGGCGAAAACGGGTCAGCGCAATTATTCCTCCTCCATGCATGCGTCAGCGCAAACATTATTCCAAAAAAGCCAGCTCACGCTTATCGAAAATTATCTGGGCGATTGAATTATGTCAATAATACTGACATATTTAACGCAACAGAACGGAGCACCGATGTGAATTCGACGAACGATCTGAATTATATAAGCAATCCGTTGACGGCTGAGGAGGCGGCCGACCTCAACGTGATCGAACTTCTGTTTTTTTCCTATCGCGATTTCACCGCCGACCCTGATCTCATTCTGGAAAAGATCGGATTCGGCCGGGCGCATCACCGCGTCCTCTACTTCATCAACCGCAAGCCCGGCATGACGGTTGCGGAGCTGCTGGAGGTTCTGCGCATAACGAAGCAAAGCCTGTCGCGTGTGCTCAAGCAGCTCATCGATACCGGCCATGTCGTTCAGGCCACCGGCCTGCATGACCGCCGCCACCGCAAGCTTTATCCAACCCGGAGCGGCCGTGAGCTGACGCTTGCGCTTGCCCTTCCGCAGTCGCGGCGCATCGCGCGCGCCTTGGAGGATTGTGGCCCACAGGACCGCGCGGTGATCGAGCGCTTCCTCTATAATATGGTCAACCCCGAACGGCGGGCCCAGATCGACGAATTTTCCGCCGACGACCCCTCCGGCTGACGGGTCAAGATGAAGTGTTACGCAAGGTTGCACTAAGTGCTTGTATAAAAATGCGCCCCTTCAGGCAGTGAATGGACGTGCCGCATTCCAATGAGTATTATGTCGGGCGACGCATGTTGCGTCATAGAGCGCCGTGCGTCCATTCGGACGCACAAAGGTCGCTCTAACTTATTGAATCTACGCATCGTGCTTTCCAGAAGATCGATTCCGATTTTTGGGCCGATGTAGTCGAATTGGAACGGAACGGGATCGAAAGACGCCATGGCAGCAGAAGAAGAAAAGACGCTCTCGGATGACGCCCCGCATCTCCTCGTCGTTGACGACGATACGCGCATCCGCAGCCTTCTTTCACAATATCTGACCAATAGCGGATTCCGTGTCACCATGGCCGGCAGCGCCGCTGAGGCGCGCCGCAAGCTGGAAGGCATCGACTTCGACCTGCTGATCCTGGACGTCATGATGCCGGGCGAAACCGGCGTTTCGCTGACGCGCTCGCTGCGCGAGCAGAAGAATGTCCCCATTCTCATGCTGACGGCATTGTCGGAAACCGACAACCGCATCGACGGGCTCGCCGCTGGCGCCGACGATTATCTGCCAAAGCCCTTCGATCCCCGCGAGCTGACGCTTCGCATCAACAATATCCTGCGGCGCGGCGCGCCTCCGGCGCAGCCCAAGATCGAACAGATCGTGTTCGGCCCCTATACATTCTTCATCCCGCGTCGCGAGCTGAAAAAGGGTTCCGAGACGATCAAGCTCACCGATCGCGAGCAGGACATCATGGCGATCTTCGCCGAGCGCGCCGGTGAAACGATCCCGCGTCACGAGCTGACCGGTCAGGACGGCGATGTCGGCGAGCGCACGATTGACGTGCAGATCAATCGCCTTCGCCGCAAGATCGAGCAGGACCCGGCCAATCCGGTCTGGCTCCAGACCGTGCGCGGCATCGGCTACAAGCTGAGCATCGAATAGCAACAACCGGCAACCAGAAAATGGTGTTTTCTCATAACGCGAAACGCGGTGCACAAAAGCTGCACCAGCGATGGCGGGCGTGGGAAACACCATTCGCAAACCGCGAATATCGTTCTTGCAGCGAAGCTGGTGTGGGCCTGACACGATGAAATCGCCCTTGAGAAAATTCTCCCGCTGGTTGGCCCGCATCATGCCGAAGGGGCTTTATGCGCGGTCGCTCATCATCATCATCGCGCCGATGGTGCTGCTGCAATCCGTGATCGCCTATGTGTTCATGGAGCGTCACTGGCAGATGGTGACCGAACGGCTGTCGACTGCGGTCGTGCGCGATATTGCGGGCATCATCGATATTCTGGAAACCTACCCGCAGGAACCGGGCTACGACAATCTGATCCGCATCTCGCAGCAGCGGCTGGCGCTGAATATCTCGATTCTGCCGCCCGATCCGCTGCCGCCGCCCGGACCGAAGCCGTTCTTCGCCATTCTCGATTACTTCCTCAGCGAAGAAATCACCCGCCAGATCAACCGGCCTTTCTGGGTGGATACGGTGGGCGATTCCGATCTCATCGAAATCCGCATCAAGCTTGAGGACAAGGTGTTGCGCGTCTTCGCGCGGCGCAGTCAGGCCTATGCGTCCAATACGGGCATCTTCCTGACCTGGATGGTGGGCACCGCCCTCGTTCTGCTGATTATCGCCATCGCCTTCCTGCGCAACCAGATCAAGCCGATCCAGCAGCTTGCCGAGGCGGCAGAAAGTTTCGGCAAGGGGCGCCCCATGCCGGAAGGCTTTCACCCGCGCGGCGCGGAGGAAGTGCGGCGCGCCGGTATTGCCTTCATCCAGATGCGCTCGCGCATCGAGCGCCAGATCGAGCAGCGCACGGCCATGCTGTCGGGCGTCAGCCACGACCTGCGCACCATTCTCACCCGCTTCAAGCTGCAACTGGCGCTGGCTGGCCATTCCATCGACACCGAGCCGCTCAATCAGGATATCGCCGACATGCAGACCATGCTGGAAGGCTATCTCGCCTTCGCGCGCGGCGAAGGTTCGGAAGAAACGGCAAGCTATGATGTCACCAGACTGTGCGAGAAGCTGGAGAGCGAGGCGCGCCTGCGCGAACGCGGCTTCAAATACCGCATCGAAGGCGACAGCGAGGTCCATGTACGTCCCAACGCCTTCTCGCGTCTGGTCAGCAATCTGGTTTCAAACGCCTTCCGTCATGCGCAAAATGTCGAGCTTTCCATTTCGCATGTCGAAGGCTGGCTGAAAGTCGTCGTGGACGATGACGGGCCGGGCATTCCCGAAGACCGGCGGGAAGATGTGTTCAAGCCATTCGTCCGGCTGGATGAGGCGCGAACGCAGGATTCAGGCGGCACGGGGGGGCTCGGGCTTGCCATTGCGCGCGACATCGCGCGCAGCCATGGCGGCGACATTTCGCTGGAAGATTCACCGCTGGGCGGCCTGCGCGCCATCATCCATATTCCGGCTTAGAGCGGTTCCTGTTCTAACAGAAAAACCGTTTCACACTTTTGCTGGAAATTCTCCAGGCGTTCTGGCTTGGAGCTGGGGAAATAAACTTCAGAGCAGAGCGATAAGCAGGAGTTTTCACGCTTCTTTTCCCTCATCCTGAGGAGCCGTTGAAAACGGCGCATCATCCTGAGCTTGTCGAAGGATCGAAGGGCTGATGGAAAACGCCCAATGCCTGCCACAGTGCCTGCCCTCGTCCTTCGAGACGGCTCCTTCGCAAGCTCAGAAGCCTCCTCAGGATGAGGGGTCGACGCGGTTGCTCAACGCGAAATCATCATGCTCTCAATAAAGCTTGCCGCCGTTCGGCACCGGTTTGTCGATGGCCGCGAGAACCACTTCACCGTTTTCATCCGGCATGCCGAGTGTCAGCACTTCCGACATGAAGGGGCCGATCTGGCGAGGCGGAAAATTCACCACAGCCATGACCTGCTTGCCGACCAGTTCTTCCGCCGTATAGCGCTTGGTGATCTGGGCGGACGATTTCTTGATGCCGATCTTTTCGCCGAAATCGATCTTCAGCTTGTAGGCAGGCTTGCGCGCTTCCGGAAATGGCACGGCTTCCACGATGGTTCCGCTACGGATATCGACCTTTTCGAAATCCGCCCAGCTTATGGTGGTTGCTTCAGTCATTTTTTTACTCCCCGCCTCGCAGAAAACCCGGCGCGAACGCCGGGTCAAAACTCAGTTATTGGATAGTCAGGCGCGACCGACTGTCTCGAACACCACACATTCCAGCGCCTCGCGCGCCGTGACACCCGACCAGACCACGAACTGGAAAGCCTGGAAATAGGCTTCGCAAGCTTCCAGCGCCGCCGAAAGCAGCACTTCCACCTGACGGCTCGTCGGTTCCGCGCCGCCTGCCAGCAGCAGCGACTGGCGATACATGATCGCGCCTTCCTGCTGCCAGAGATCGAAATGGCCCATCAGCAGTTTTTCGTTGATGAGCGAAAGCAGGCGCATCACTTCGTTGACGCGCGGCTCGGCCACCTTGATGTCGAATGCGCAGGCCAGATGCAGTGCCTCGAAATCCTCCATCCAGGAAAACGAGATGTGATAGTCAGTCCAGTTGCCCGCAACCGAGATTGCGATTTCGTCGTCGCCAGTCCGCTCGAACGTCCAGTCGTTTGAATGCGCGACCTGTTCGATCACATCCACCGGATGCGCCTCACGTGCGAATTCAAGCTCAAGAAGGCTCATGTCCGTTTCCTGTTCTGGGAACCATCTGCCCCCAGATGTTTCCTAATTCCCGGCGCGCAGGTAACTGCCCGCCCGCGCCCGCCACCGCGCAAGAACAAGCGCAGGAAAACAGGCACGAATTGATCGGTCGAGCAACCGGCATGCACGACGGCATGCAAGCGCCCCCAATGGCACACGCACATACGCAACTGATACTGGAAAGCAGCCTGAAAGACGCGAAACCTGACACTCAGCCCCTCGCCGCCGCCTACATGACCGCGTTACGAATCATGTAGTGTTTTCAGTCTATTGATGCTGAATCTGAACGCCAGCCCCTTTTCAAAAAAGAGACATGAAAGCATGTGGAAATATACGGGGGGCGGGCCGCGACCCTTGCCTTAACCGACTCTAAGACAAGGGTTTTTGCCACTTGCGGCCTGTTAATAAATATTCAGGGATTATTTTTGGATTTAGCCGAAGTTGAAGCCGATTTTGCCGTTTTGGCATCAGAATCGACTTCGAGTTTCGCAAGACGTGCTTCGAGTGCTTCGATTCTTGCCAGCAAGGCGCTGTTTTCCGCACGCGCCTTGATCGCCATTTCGCGAACGGCTTCGAAGTCTTCGCGCTGCACGACATCGAGCGTGTTCAGCACGCGTTCGCCCTGCGAACGCAGCGCCGTTTCCACTTCGCGGCGCACGCCCTGCGCAGCGCCTGCCGCATCCGTCACAAGCTTGGCGAGTTCATCGAGAACCCGGTTCTGTCCGCTGGTCATGGCAATGATTCCTTTTTTCCAGGAGAGACCTGTTGAAAACATAAATTTGAAATAGGGCCGTCTCGGGTCCGATGCAAGCTTGGCTATAGAAAGTGATCGCGCCCGGCGTCAGCAAAAACCATAAGCTCCTGAGGAACAAGGCGAATGTACTTAAGGATACCTTAAGCGTACACAAGCACCGGAAGCGCATAAAACGCCATTCGCGGCAGACGGGAACCGCTTGACCATCAAGGGTTGGTCCAGCATGTTCCCTCACAAAACGGAGTGATTTCATGATTGAGACGTTGCTGCCCGTATCGGCGCTCGCCTTCCCCAATATCGATCCGGTGATTTTCAGGATCGGGCCGCTGGCAGTGCACTGGTACGGCCTCGGCTATGTCGTCGGCATCATGTTCGCCTGGTGGTATGGCAAGAAGCTCCTGCGAAGCCACCGCCTGTGGGCGAACAACCAGCCGCCGATGGCGCCGGAAGCGCTTGACGATTTCGTCATCTGGGCCGCGCTCGGCGTCGTGCTGGGCGGGCGCATCGGCTATGTGCTCTTCTATAATTTCTCCTATTATATCTCCAACCCGCTCGCCATTCCGGCAGTGTGGGATGGCGGCATGTCGTTCCACGGCGGCATTCTGGGCACGACGCTCGCCATGTTCCTGTTTGCCCGCTCACGCGGCATCAGGGTGTGGAGCATGTTCGACACGATCGCCGCCGGTGTTCCGGTCGGGCTTGGCGTGGTGCGCGTCGCCAATTTCATCAATTCGGAACTCTGGGGCCGCGTCAGCGATATGCCCTGGGCGGTCTATTTCCCCAATGGCGGCCCGCTGCCGCGCCATCCGAGCCAGATTTACGAAGCCTTCCTTGAAGGGCTTGTGCTGTTCTTCGTGCTGTTCCTGCTCGTCTGGGTCGGGCGCAAGCTGAAGAAACCCGGCTTCATCGCAGGCGCATTCGTCACCGGCTACGGCCTCAGCCGCATCGTGGTCGAATTCTTCCGCGAGCCGGATGCACAGCTCGGCTATCTCCTCGGCGGCTGGCTCACCATGGGCATGGTGCTTTCGGTGCCTATGGTGCTGATCGGGCTTTGGGCCATGTGGCGCGCAAACCGGGCCGCGGCAAAGGATGCCTGATCTCTCGCTGAAAGACCGGCTGAAACGCCTGATCGCCGCCTCCGGGCCCATCAGCGTTGCCGATTACATGGCCGCCTGCCTCGGCGACCGCGAGGCTGGCTATTACACCACGCGCGAACCGTTCGGACGCGACGGCGATTTCATCACCGCGCCGGAAGTGAGCCAGATGTTCGGCGAACTGATCGGCATCTGGTGCGTCAGCGAATGGGATGCGCTGGGACGCCCGGATAATGCGGTGCTGTGCGAGATCGGCCCCGGTCGCGGCACGCTGATGAGCGACATGCTGCGCACCATCGGCAGGCTTGCCCCGCAAATGCTGGCCCATGCGCATGTTGCCATGGTCGAAACCAGCCCGCGCCTTGTCGAAAGACAGAAGGAAAAGCTGGCCGATGCAGGCCCGAAGATCGACTGGTTCGAGCGCTTTGCTGACATTCCCGACGGCCCCTTGATCCTCGTTACCAATGAGCTGTTCGATGCGCTGCCGTTCCGGCAGTTCGTCAAGGCCAATGGCCGCTTTGTCGAACGGATGATCGCGCTCGACGACAGGGGAGAGTTTCACTTCGTCAGCGGTCTGGGCGGCATCGATCCGGCTCTCCTGCCGCAAGGTCACGCAGACGCAGAAGAAGGGGCTATCTTTGAGGCAGCCCCGGCGCGCACGGCCTTGATGCAGGAAATCGCGAGCCGTATCGCGACAACGCGCGGCGCGGCGCTCAACATCGATTACGGCCATCTGGAATCCGGCTTCGGCGACACGCTGCAAGCCGTGCTGAAACACAGCTTTGACGATGTGTTCGCCCATCCGGGCGAAGCCGATCTCACCAGCCATGTCGATTTCGATAGTCTGGAGAAGACCGCAAAAGCCTGCGGCTGCAAGACCGGAACCATGACGCAGGGCGAGTTTTTGCTTGCAATGGGCTTAGCTGATCGCGCCGGGCGGCTCGGCGCGGGCAAGGATGCGGCGTTCCAGGAGAAAATCCGGCAGGACGTTGAAAGACTGGCCGCGCCCGATCAAATGGGAACCTTGTTCAAGGTTCTCGCATTGAGCGACAGGCAGACACGTCTTTATCCTTTCGAACCGGCCTGAAGCCTTTCAAAAAGCGCGGGAGCCTGAATGAAAAAGCATGGGAGCCTGAATCAAAAAGCGGTATGTGTGTGCGAAAATGGTAATTTTTGAGTACCGGAGCGGAGCGTACTTAAAGCATAGTCCCGAAAAGTTGCAGACTTTTCGGATAAGCCTATGCGTCTGAGAAAGCTACGTGAGCACCGGAACGCAAAAAAGTGCCATTTGCAGCCACACAGAGCGACTTTTGGAGCAGGCTCTTAATTGACAAGCCGTCCGAGCTCCCCCACCATCCCGCCGTTTGAAACGAGATTGCCATGACAGACACCCCGCAACCGCTCCGTTCGCCTCTCCTTGAAAAGCCCGTGGCACAGAACGGGAAGCGGATCGCGCACGGCTTCTTCACCCGCAAGGGCGGCGTTTCCGATGGCATCTATACGGGCCTCAATGTCGGCAGCGGATCGAACGATGTGCCGGAAAAGGTCGCGGAGAATCGCCGCCGCGTGGCGGAAAGCCTCGGCGTTGCGCCCGATCATCTCATGACCGTGCATCAGGTCCATTCGCCCGATGTTGTCCACGTCACCGAACCTTTCGGCAGCCCGCGCCCCAAGGCCGACGCCATGGTGACCAATGTTCCCGGCATCGCCATCGGCGCGCTTTCTGCCGATTGCGGCCCGGTGCTTTTTGCCGATCACGAAGCGGGAATCATCGGTTCCGCCCATGCCGGATGGCGCGGCGCTTTTGGCGGCGTTCTTGAAAACACCATAGAGGCCATGATCGGGCTTGGCGCGAAGCGCGAAAATATCGTCGCTGTTCTGGGACCGACCATCGGGCCGGAAAACTATGAGGTCGGACCGGAATTTTATGCCGAGTTCATCGGCAGGGACCCGACTTACACCGCCTATTTCTGTCCATCAGACAAGGCGGACCACAAGCTGTTCGACCTGTGGACATTCATCACCGACCGTCTGACGAAGGCTGGCGTAAAGGCCGAATCCCTGCGCCAGTGCACCTATGCCGATGAGGAACAGTTCTATTCCTACCGGCGCACCACCCATCGCAACGAACCCGATTACGGGCGTCAGATTGCAGCGATCGCCATCATAGAAGATTAGGAGAACCGCATGGCCCTTCACTTCGAGCCGGAAGAATTCGCCGCACGTCGCGACCGACTGATCTTGAAGATGGAGGAGGAGAAGCTGGATGCACTTCTGCTGTTCGCGCAGGAGAGCATGTACTGGCTGACCGGCTATGACACATTCGGCTTCTGCTTTTTCCAGTGCCTCGTGGTGAAGGCCGACGGATCGATGGTGCTGATGACGCGCTCCGCCGATCTGCGGCAGGCGCGCCATACGTCGAATATCGAGAACATCGTCGTCTGGACCGACCGCGACAATGCCAATCCGGCCGCGGACCTGCGCAATATCCTGACGGACCTTGACCTGCTCGGCACGCGGATCGGCATCGAATACCAGACGCATGGCCTCACCGGCGCCAATGCGCGCAAGCTCGACGAGCAATTGCAGAGCTTCGCCAAGCTTTACGATGCGTCCGGCATGGTGGACCGCCTGCGCCTTCTCAAAAGCCCTGCCGAAATCGCCTATGCGAAGCGCGCTGCGGAACTGAGCGACGGCGCGCTGGATGCGGCGATCAAGCTGACCAAGGGCGGCGCGAGCGAAGCCGATATTCTGGCTGCGATGATGAGCGCCAATTTCGCAGGCGACGGCGATTATCCGGCGAACGAATATATCATCGGCTCGGGCGACGATGCCCTGCTCTGCCGCTATAAATCCGGCCGGCGCAAGCTGAACAAGAACGACCAGCTCACGCTCGAATGGTCGGGCGTGTTCCGGCATTATCATGCGCCTATGATGCGCACGTTGATCGTCGGCAAGCCGACCGCGCATCATCTGGAGCTTTATGCCGCCGCGCGCGAGGCGCTGGAAGCCGTCGAAGCGGCGATGACCCCCGCCTCGACATTCGGCGACGTGTTCGACGCCCATGCGCGGACCATGGAAACGCACGGCCTCACCCGTCACCGGCTCAATGCCTGCGGTTATTCGGTGGGCGCGCGCTTCACGCCATCATGGATGGACCCGCAGATGTTCTATGCCGGAAACCCGGAAAGCATCCAGCCGGACATGACGCTTTTCGCCCATATGATCATCATGGATTCCGACACGCAGACCGCCATGACCCTTGGCCAGACATATCTCACAACAAATGGCGCGGCGGAGCCATTATCCCGCCATTCTCTTGATATGATTGTCAAATGAGGCGTAATCGGCGATAAAACGGCACGTCGGCAAAAGTCGACAGAATGAACTGTAAATGCCCTATCGCAGAGAACCTGCGCCTTCAGGAGCATGAAGCCGAACATGAACAAGGCACATCTTTCGTCGCTGCTGTTGCTTACCGGGTTACTTGCCGCCTGCAACAGCACTGAATCCGCTTTGAACGTACAGGGCAGCAATCAGACTGCCGGTCAACCAACCACGGCGGCACCCGCCACTCCGGCTGCGGCCCCGACTGCAACCACGACTCCGACCACGCCAGCAGCCGCACCGGCGGCCCCGCAGCGCAGCGCGGCGCTGAAGCCCGGCAAGCTGCATATTGCGCCGATCGTCGGCGCGCCGGTCAATGTAGTGACCCCGCTCACGCATCGCATCAACGATGACGCCAAGGCGAAGGGCATCGAGCTTGCAGGCAATAACGACCCGAGTGCCGCCTATGTCATGAAGGGGTATTTCTCCGTTCTTGCCGAAGATAACCAGACGACGGTTCTCTATGTCTGGGACGTGCTGGATGCGTCCGGCAACCGTCTTCACCGGATACAGGGCCAGGAGAAAGTTCAGGGCGCAGCCGCAGACTCATGGAGCGTCGTTCCGGCTTCCGCCATGCAGGCAATCGCCGACCGCACCATGCAGGAATACTCCACCTGGCTTGCGGCAAATCGCGCATGAAGCAGGCCTTTTGCGGCAAAAGGCTGAAATCTTTTGCTGAATCGGTTTTGCACATTGTGGGAAAGCCGCAATACTGGCCTTTTTGCAGCAATTGTGTCCCTTCGGGCCTTGCAATAACTGTGACTCTTTGCAATAGCCCCGGCATCCGAAAGAACCTTGCAAGCTGCTGTACTTGATCCCGTCAGATAAGTACGCAGCTTTAAAATTTTTGAGATTGTCCGTTCCGGCGGACTTTTGCGACAACCAGACTGCAAACCGCGACCGCATCGGCGTCAGAGGCAAAAGAATGAAACTTTTCGCAGGCAACTCCAACCGGGTTCTTGCCGAATCCGTTGCTCAATATCTCAACATTCCACTTGGCAAGGCCAGCGTGCGCCGCTTCGCCGATCAGGAAATCTTCGTAGAGATTCAGGAAAACGTGCGCGGCGAAGACGTATTCGTTCTGCAATCGACCTCCTATCCGGCAAACGATCACCTGATGGAACTGCTCATCATGATCGACGCCTTCCGCCGTTCCTCGGCCCGTCGCATCACCGCCGTCCTGCCCTATTTCGGCTATGCCCGTCAGGACCGCAAGCCCGGCCCGCGCACGCCGATCTCGGCCAAGCTCGTCGCCAATCTCATCACCGAAGCCGGTGCCAACCGCGTTCTGACGCTTGACCTTCACGCCGGTCAGATCCAGGGCTTCTTCGATATCCCGACCGACAATCTCTATGCCGTTCCGGTCATCGCCCGCGACGTGAAGGCCAACTATGCCACCGGCAATTGCATGGTCGTCTCGCCGGACGTCGGCGGCGTGGTGCGCGCCCGCTCGCTGGCAAAGCGCATCGATGCGCAGCTCGCCATCGTCGACAAGCGCCGCGAACGTCCAGGTGAATCGGAAGTCATGAACGTCATCGGCGATGTTTCCGGCAAGGACTGCCTGCTGTTCGACGATATCGTCGATTCCGGCGGCACGCTCTGCAACGCGGCCGAAGCCCTGCTCAACAAGGGCGCGAACAGCGTCACCGCCTATATCACGCACGGCGTTCTGTCCGGCGGCGCGGTTGCCCGTATCGCCTCGTCGAAGCTGAAGGAACTGGTCATCACCGATTCCATCCAGCCGACCACCGCCATCAACGATGCGCCGAATATCCGCGTGCTGTCGATCTCGGACCTCATTGGCGAAGCCATCGCCCGCACGGCAGCGGAAGAATCCGTTTCGAGCCTGTTCGACTAAAACAACAGTCGAAAGAAAATCCCGAAACATGCCGCCAGCAACAGCACGAGCGGCATGTTCATCCTGAAGACGACAAGCAACAATGCCGCCGCGCCTGCGATCAGGACGGCGGCATTGTCTATTGTGCTCCAGACTGGCAGCGGCAATGTGAAAGGCCCGACGGCCTTCTCCACCACCTGCGCAAACAGGACATGCAGCGAGAACCACAGCGCCAGATTGGCAATCACGCCGACGACCGCAGCCGTAATCCCGCCCAGCATCGCCGACAGCCAGCGCACCTGACGCAGCCGCTCCACGAAAGGCGCGCCCGCCAGTATCCAGAGGAAACACGGCACGAAGGTAAACCACAGCGCGATCAACCCGCCGAAAAAGCCACCCAGAAGCGGCGGCAGGCCGGACAGGTTCGCAGCCCCCACAAAGCCGACAAAGACCAGCACGAGGATCAGCGGTCCCGGCGTGGTTTCCGCCAGCCCAAGCCCGGTCAGCATTTCTCCCGGCTTCATCCAGCCGAAATGCTCGACCGCCTGCTGCGCCGTATAGGAAAGCGCTGCATAGGCGCCGCCAAATGTCACTGCGGCAAGCTTCGAGAAGAAAGCCGCTTCCTGCACGAAGACATGCGTGCCGCCAAAAGCCAAGAACAGCCCAAGCAAAGGCAAAAGCCACAGCCCGCCCCAGATCAGCGCCTGCTGCGTAAATTCGCGCAAGGCACCGGGCGTCGCCTCGCCCAGAACTGTTGCTGCACCATTCCCCTGAACCACGTGTCGCAGGCCACCGGCAACAGCCGCCAGCAGAACGACAAGCGGAAACGGCAATTTCAAAAGCGCTATCGCAATGAATGCCGCAACGGCTACGCAATAGGAAAAGCCGGAAGCGAGCGTGCGCTTTCCCATCCGGTACAGCGCTTCGAAAACCACGGCCAGAACCGCAGCCTTCAGGCCGAACAACAGTCCGGCCACCACGTCCACATGTCCGAAGGCGATATAGATTGCCGACAATGCAAGCATGACCGCCGCACCGGGCAGCACGAACAAAAGCCCCGCCAGCAGGCCGCCGCGCCAGCCTTTCACCGCCCAGCCGGAATAGGTCGCAAGCTGCATGGCCTCCGGCCCCGGCAGCAACATGCAGAAATTGAGCGCATGGATCAGCCGCTCCTGATCCATCCATTTCTTTTCATCCACGAGAACGCGCTGCAGCATGGCGATCTGCGCCGCCGGACCGCCAAAGGACAGAAGTCCGATCTTGCCGAAGGTCGTGAAAAGTTCTTTGAAATCCGGCTGCTTTATTGGCTGTGTCACGCTGTCATCCTGAATGATCCGACCAAGCTCTTGCTGACAATCATTGCAGGTTCATGACGGTTTTCACAGGCTTACTCGGCGGCGGCACCTTCTTCGGCAAAATCGTCCGGCGCATTCGGGTCGCCCGGCGCGGTCTCACAGCCGAGATCAGGGAAATTGACGATGCGCATTCCCTTGAAATCATTGCGGACCACCAGAAGCCCGCGCTCTTCGAAATAGGTCAGGAGACGCCGGGCCCGGCTGAACGAATGCGTGCCGTAGGCGCGCGCCAATGCCGCATCGGACGGGCAAGGCGCACCTGTCACCGCTGCCTGCGCCACAATCAGGAACACGCCCTGCACATCGTCGGTCAGGCTTTCCGACAAGGACAACGCCTGCTGCCATGTCTCGCCATTGGCCACATCGCTTTCGATGCTGGCCTGCGCCACCGCCAGCCTGCGGCGGAAAGCGGGCAAAGCCAGCGGTTCGCCCGGAACGCGATGAATGCGGCAACGCACCAGAAAATCCTGATAGAGAACGGCAACCGAGCGGAACGAGGCTTCGGGGTCGTCCACGATCTCGCGCATCACCTTTTCCAGAAGCTCTTCGCGTTCGGCTTCCACGATACCGGGGAAAAGCGGCGCTTCGACCGGCTCCGCCTCCGGCTTCGGCTTTGCCACCTGCGCCAGAATTTCCGCCGTCGATGGCGGCGGCGGAGGTGGCGGCGCGCGGCGCACTGCCGTACGAATTTCCTGCGGCGCTGGCGTGAAGATAAGATCGAGCGCATCTTCGGGCGCATCGGGAAGCGGCATCAACTTCGGCGACGACGAACGTGCCGATGTTTCGACCTTGCCGATCTTGATCGGCAACGGGCGACGCGACAGAGCCGGACCAAGCGCCACGAAATGCCCGCGCTGCAAATCGCGGAACATTTCAGCCTGTTTGCGCTCCATGCCGAGAAGATCGGCGGCGCGCGCCATGTCGATATCGAGGAAGGTGCGCCCCATTAGGAAGTTCGAAGCTTCAGCAGCAACGTTCTTGGCAAGCTTCGCCAGCCGCTGCGTGGCGATAACCCCGGCAAGACCGCGCTTGCGTCCGCGGCACATGAGGTTGGTCATGGCGCCTAGCGAAAGCTTGCGCGCTTCGTCCGACACCTCACCGGCGGCAGCAGGCGCAAAAAGCTGCGCTTCATCCACGACGACGAGCATCGGATACCAATAATCGCGCTCCGCATCGAAAAGACCGCCAAGAAAAGCCGCGGCCGAGCGCATCTGCTGCTCGACGTCCAGCCCTTCCAGATTGAGCACGACCGAAACACGATGCTGGCGAATGCGTCCGGCAATGCGGGTCAGTTCGGCTTCGGTGCGGGCGGCATCAACGACCACATGGCCGTAAAGATCGGCGAGCGTGACGAAATCCCCTTCGGGATCGACGATGCACTGCTGCACCCATTGCGCGCTCTGTTCCAGCAGGCGGCGCAGAAGATGCGACTTGCCGGAGCCGGAATTGCCCTGCACGAGCAGGCGCGTGGCGAGAAGCTCCTCAAGATCAAGCATGGCCTGCTTGCCACCGCCAAGCGCCGCTGCCGAGGCAGAACCGCTTCCAGCAACAGAACCCATGTCGATACCGACCTGCATCTCGCCTCCTTGTTTCAACATTGCAGGAACAGACGACTCGCGCAGAAAACCGGCCAGTCGATCAGGCACCCGCTTAACACTTTTGCGGCTGTCATTGCCACCCGTTAAGACAAATGCCCACAGGTGCCGGGCAGTAGATTTCAACCTGAAGTTTTGATAGCAATCTTCTCAGGGGGCAAAAGCAGCAAGCGTCCAGCCAGCGGGCGCGTCGGGGAGGATGAGCCACCTCGACCGTGGCAAAGGCTTTGCCCTCTATTCGGAGGTGGATTCTATGTGGTTAATACCCATTAGATTCACGCTTAGAATAAAGAAAACCCGCACCAGCTGGCGAGCTACAGTGCGGGTACAATTCTTTATCTGAGTACACGGTAGCTGGAGTTCGCGCTTCAGCTACCGATCCGAATATAGGCCATCGGGATCATTTTTTCAACCATGCATGTCACCCTCCGCGCAAGGGCAAACCCAAAAAACTTGCGCCGCCGCACGCTATGGTCTATAGCCACCGCCATCCGCGTAGACACCCTTGGAGGCAACGCGGAATGGAGCGGTCCGGTCTTTCACCCTGTGACAGACGATACGGGCTGTTTCATGTCGTTTGTTGAAGCATGATCCCTAACCGATTTTCGGACAAGATCATGCGCGAAAAGCAGGCGACACTCCAGTAACATCGAAAGGAAATGCCATGAGCGAGACTTACGTGCTCAAGGCCGATCTGCGTACCCGGGTTGGTAAGGGGTCCTCCCGCGAACTGCGTCGCAACGGCCAGATTCCTGCAGTCATCTATGGCGACAAGCAGGAGCCCCTCGCAATCGCCGTCTCCTACAAGGAGATTTTCTACAAGATCCATGGCGGTGGCTTTAAGACCACTGTTGCCACGATCGAAGTGGACGGCAAGAAGATTCAGGTCCTCCCGAAGGACTACCAGCTGGACCCGGTCCGCGACTTCCCGCAGCATGTCGACTTCCTGCGCGTTTCCGCGAAGTCGGTCGTCCACGTGAATGTTCCGGTTCACTTCAAGAACGAAGAAGCAGCTCCCGGCATCAAGCGCGGCGGCGTTCTCAACATCGTTCGTCACGACGTTGAACTGATCGTTCCGGCCAATGCAATCCCGGAAGCCCTTGAATTCGACCTGACCGGCCTCGAAATCGGTGACTCGGTTCACATTTCGGCAATCAAGCTGCCGAAGGGCGTGACGCCTGCCATTCAGGATCGCGACTTCACCATCGCCACCATCGCTGCTCCTGCCGGCCTGAAGTCGGAAGAAGCTGCCTCGGAAGGCGCTGCTGAAGAAGCCAAGGACGCCGAGTAATTATTTAGGGGCTCAAACCATGCTGCTCATCGCAGGTCTTGGCAATCCGGGCCCCAAATATGCGCATAACCGGCATAATATCGGTTTCATGGCGGCGGATGAAATATTCCGCCGCCATCGCTTTTCCAACTGGCAGAAGAAGTTTCAGGCCGAGATCGCCGATGGCGTGATCGATGGCGAGAAGGTGTTGCTGATCAAGCCGCAAACCTTCATGAACCTTTCCGGCCAGTCTGTCGGCGAGGCCATGCGCTTCTACAAGCTGACCCCTGCCGACCTCGTCGTGATCTACGACGAACTCGATCTCGTTCCCGGCAAGCTGCGCATCAAGACCGGCGGCGGCTCCGGCGGCCATAACGGCATCAAGTCCATCGACGCGCATATGCAGTCCTTCCCCGGCGGCCAGAATTATCGCCGCATGCGGCTTGGCATCGGCCATCCGGGCGCGAAGGAACTCGTGCACAATTATGTCCTCGGCGATTTCGCCAAGGCCGACAATGAATGGCTGGACACGCTTCTGGGCGCTGTCGGCGACAATGTCGCCATGCTCGCCAAGGGCGAGGACAACAGTTTCATGAACCGGATTGCGCTCGCCATGGGCGACGGCAATCAGCGGCCAGGCGGGTTCAAGGCCGATCCCGCACAACTGGAAAAGGCCCCGCTTGAAGCAAAGGCTAAGGCGCAGAGCCATATCCGTCAGGCGCGGCCAAACCAGAAAAAGCCGAATATTCCCGAAAGCGGCCCGATGGCCGACATGCTCAAGCGGCTTTTCGGGAAAAAGGATTGACGCTGTGCCGTCCTATGACGCATAGCCACACCAAGAAAATTCTAGTCTGATAGGTACGATCATGGGTTTCAAATGCGGCATCGTTGGCCTGCCAAATGTTGGCAAGTCGACGCTTTTCAACGCGCTGACCAAAACGGCCGCCGCACAGGCCGCAAACTATCCGTTCTGCACCATCGAGCCGAACACCGGCGAAGTGGCGGTTCCCGATCCGCGCCAGAACGATATTGCCCGGATTGCCGGTTCGAAGGAAATCATCCCGACCCGCATCAACTTCGTGGACATTGCCGGCCTCGTGCGCGGCGCTTCGAAGGGCGAAGGTCTCGGCAACCAGTTCCTCGCCAATATCCGCGAAGTCGATGCCATCGTGCATGTTCTGCGCTGCTTCGAGGACGATGACATCACCCATGTCGAGGGCCGCATTGATCCCGTATCGGACGCCCAGACCGTTGAAACGGAACTGATGCTGTCGGACCTCGAAAGCATCGAGCGCCGCATCGTGCAGATCCGCAAGCGCGCGACGGGCAAGGACAAGGAAGCGCTGACCATTCTGCCGGTCATGGAAGCAGCACTCGAACTGCTCCAGAACGGCCAGCCTGTCCGCCTGATGCTGAAGGACATTTCGCCGGAAGACCTGCTGACGCTGAAGGGCCTGAACCTTCTCACTTCCAAGCCGGTTCTTTATGTCTGCAATGTCGCCGAAGGCGATGCCGCCAAGGGCAACGAGTTTAGTGCTGCCGTCGACAAGATGGCTGAGGAACAGGGCGCGCAGACGGTCATCATTTCGGCTGCCATCGAAGCCGAAGTCGCGCAGCTTCCCGACGAAGAAGCCAAGGAATATCTGGAAAGCATGGACCTTGAGGAACCGGGCCTCGACCGCCTGATCCGCGCCGGTTACAAGCTTCTCGATCTCATCACCTATTTCACCGCTGGACCGAAGGAAACCCGCGCCTGGACCATCAAGCGCGGCACCAAGGCTCCGGCCGCCGCCGGTGTCATCCACACCGATTTCGAGCGCGGCTTCATCCGCGCCCAGACCATCGCCTATGAAGACTACGTCAAATACAACGGCGAAGTCGGCGCCAAGGAGGCTGGCAAGGCACGGGACGAAGGCAAGGAATATATCGTCCATGACGGCGATGTGATGCTGTTCCGCTTCAATACCTGATACGATCAGGCCGCCGAAAACCGGCGGCCTTTTCTTTATGTCTACACGGAGGAGACCCAGGGTGAGCAAGCCTCTGCCGAAATATGCCTATGAGGATATGGAACCGGGAATGACCCTTCCCTTCGGTCCTCGTACGATCAGCAAGGAAGAAATCATCGAATTTGCCAGCGCGTTCGATCCGCAACCCTTCCATCTGGACGAGGAAGCGGGCAAGGCCAGCGTGCTGGGCGGCTTGGCCGCATCGGGATGGCACACCGTTTCCCTCATCATGCGGCTGGTCTGTGATGCCTATCTGACCGACTCCACCTCGCAAGGCGGTCCCGGCGTCGAGTTCACACGCTGGAAACGCCCCGTTCTGGCGGGCGATACGCTGAACGGCGTGACGACCATCAAGGACAAGCGCATTTCCAAATCGCGCCCGGCAATCGGGCTGGTGACATTCCATCATGAACTGTTCAATCAGCGCGGCGAAAGCGTCTGCGAAATGCAGCACCCATGCATGATGCTGCGCCGTGACTACGAAGCGGCTGTGGGAGATGCATCATGAGTTTTCTGGAAGACAATCTCGGGCAGACCGTCGTTATCGGCAGCTATACGTTTACGCCTGAGGAAATCATCGATTTCGCGCGGAAATACGATCCGCAGCCGTTCCATCTGGATGCCGAAGCAGCAAAGAAGAGCGTCTTCGGCGGGCTTTGCGCTTCCGGCTGGCACACCACGGCGGTGTTCATGAAGCTCAATGTCGCTTCCATCGTCCAGGCCACGAAGGATGCTCTGAAACGCGGCGAGACGCCGCCGACATTCGGCCCCTCACCCGGCTTTGAAAACCTCAAATGGCCGAAGCCGGTCTATGCCGGGGATACAATCACCTATAAGCGCGTGGTCCATGCGATCAGGCCGCTGGCCTCCCGGCCCGGCTGGTCAATGCTGACCATGACGACGAACGCCCACAACCAGAATGGCGAAGAGGTGCTGTCTTTCGACAATGCGGCGATGGTGAAGCTGCCAGAACGGTAATTAGTCTCGCTTCCAGCCCGAAAAAATTGACTCCCTCGCCGCTCTTGATTCGGCGAGACGTTCACGGCCCCGCTCCAAAACCTCCGCGCGAGCTTCGTTGGGCGTCCCTGACTTGAACGGCGGTGAGGGAGCGTATTCGAGCGTCAATTGAACAGTTTCCGCTTCTGTTTGTCCAAATACCTCTTCGAGGATAGACAAACCAAAATCTATACCGGACGTTACACCACCAGCCGTAATGATATTTCCGTCCCGAACAACGCGCGCCTCAGTTGCTATCGCCCCAAAGTGCTTTAGAAAATCCATGGCATTCCAATGCGTTGTCGCCCTTCGCCCCTGAAGCAGTCCAGCTGCGCCGAGAACCAATGCGCCTGTGCAGACAGAGGTTACATACCGCGCGCGCGTCGCTTGCTGTCTGACGAAATCCAGCACTACGTCATCCGTCAGCAGCGGGTTCACCCCGCCGCCAGGAATACAGATTACGTCAAGTTGCGGACAATCATCAAAAGTAGCTGTTGGTATGAAGGTGAGTCCCGATGAGGATGTGACCGGATTGCGATTCTTCCAGATCAGGTGAACATCAGCCCCTTCTGCCGATGAAAAAACTTCATAAGGTCCTGTCAGATCGAGTTGCTGAATGGAGGGAAAAACCAGAAGTCCAAACGACAAAGCCACAATCAATGTCCCTTATGATATCTATCTCAGTCGCCTTCGAAGGCGACGAGTGTGCGGACCGGAACGCCGAGCGCTTCGAGCTTCTTGCGCCCGCCAAGGTCCGGCAGATCGATGATGAAGCAGGCCGCGACGATTTCCGCGCCCATCTGAAGCAGAAGCTTTGCAGCCGCTTCCGCCGTTCCACCCGTGGCGATCAGGTCGTCCACCAGAATGATCCGCTCGCCCTTTTCAATCGCGTCGCGGTGCATTTCCATTTCATCAATGCCGTATTCTAGGCTGTAGGCGATACGCACCGTATCGCGCGGCAGCTTGCCCTTCTTGCGGATCGGCACAAAACCGGCGGAAAGCTGATGCGCGATTGCGCCGCCCAGAATGAACCCGCGCGCCTCGATGCCGGCTACCTTGTCGACCTTGTTGCCTGCATAGGGATAGACCAGTTCATCGACGGAGCGGCGGAACGCCTGCGCATCGCCCATGAGCGTGGTCACGTCGCGGAACTGGACGCCCGGCTTTGGATAATCTGGAATGGTGCGGATCGCATCCTTCAAGCTGGCTTTAAATCCGGATTCCATTTTCCATCCTTTCAGGCGGCTCGCGGGCCGGTCAAACTAATCAAGGCAAAGTTGGGGCAAAGCCCCTTTACACCTTCGAACGGGTCAATTGCAAAAGAAACCGCCCGTTTCCGCCACAAACATTACGGCGAAGGACCGTTCTTTTTATGGCTTATTTGTGGCAGTGGCTGCGGTTCGTCTTCACCAACAAAAATGGGCGCTCACGGCGCCCATCTTTTAACTCAGGTTTGGTCCGGTGTCAGTGCTTCACATCCGACCAGATCGAACGCTTGGCGACATAGACCAGACCGGCGAAGAGGATCAGGAATATGATGACCCGGAAACCGGTCCGCTTGCGATCTTCCAGATGCGGCTCTGCGGCCCACATCAGGAAAGCCGAAACGTCGCGCGCATACTGATCGACCGTCTGCGGCGAACCATCGTCATAGGTGACCTGGTCGTCGCTGAGCGGCTTCGCCATGGCGAGCGCCTTAGCCGAAATGAAGTACGGGTTGTAATGCGTTCCTTCGGCAATCTGCATGCCTGCTGGCGGCTGTTCGTCGAAACCGGTCAACAGAGAATGGATATAATCCGGGCCACCTTCGGCATATTGCGTGAATATATCGAAGATGAACTGCGGGAACCCACGCTCCACTGCACGCGCCTTGGCGATCAGCGAGAAGTCGGGCGGAGCTGCGCCATTGTTTGCCGCCGCAGCGGCAGCCGCGTTCGGATATGGCGACGGGAAGTGGTCGGTCGGAAGCGCCTTGCGGGTGAACATTTCGCCATCCGCATTCGGACCGTCCTGCACTTCGTATTCGGCGGCGAAAGCCTTGACCTGTTCCGGCGAGTAACCAAGATCTTCCAGCGTGCGGAAGGCCACCAGGTTCATCGAATGGCAAGCCGAGCAGACTTCCTTGTAGACCTTCAGGCCGCGCTGAAGCTGGCCCTTGTCATAGGTTCCGAACGGGCCGGCAAAGCTCCACTTTTCCTGTTTCGGATGGTGGATCGGAAAATGTTCCGGCTCTGCGGCATTGCCGCTTTCCTCAGCCGAAGCGCCACCCATGGCTATCCCAAGCGCAACCAGCGGAGCGATACCGAAGGCAGCGAAATTCTTGAGGATGTTTTTCATTGTTACGTCCTTCATCTCTCTCGCTGCTTAGCCCCGAGTTTCAACAGGGATTTCCACCGGGGTAATCTCGCCCTTGCCGCTCTTCTCCAGAACCGCCTCGGTGATCGAGTTCGGCAAACGCTTCGGCGTTTCGATCAGGCCGATGACCGGCATGATGACGATGAAGAAGGCAAAGTAGTAAAGCGTACCCAGCTGCGCCATGAAGACGTAGGAACCTTCCGCCGGACGCGAACCGAGCCAGCCGAGGAAGATGGCGTTGACCACGAACAGCCAGAAGAACAGCTTGAACCACGGACGATAAACCGCCGAGCGAACCTTCGACGTATCGAGCCACGGCACGACGAAGAGGATTGCGATCGAACCGAACATGGTCAGAACGCCGCCGAGCTTCGAATCGATCGGGCCGATGTTGAAGGTGATGGCGCGCAGCATCGCGTAGAACGGCAGGAAGTACCATTCCGGAACGATGTGAGCAGGCGTCTTCAGCGAATCGGCCGGGATATAGTTATCCGGATGGCCGAGGAAGTTCGGCATGTAGAAGATGAAGTAGGCGAAGAACACGAAGAAGACGAGCGCGCCGAAAGCGTCCTTGATGGTCGCATAGGGCGTGAACGGCAGCGTATCGGTCTTGGACTTGACTTCAATGCCGGTCGGGTTGGTCTGGCCCGTCACATGCAGCGCCCAGACGTGCAGGATAACGACACCTGCAATCATGAACGGCAACAGATAATGCAGCGAGAAGAAGCGGTTGAGGGTCGGATTGTCGACCGCAAACCCGCCCAGCAGAAGCTGCTGGATCGGCTCGCCGATGATCGGGAAAGCCGTGAAGAAGCCGGTGATGACCGTCGCGCCCCAGAAGGACATCTGGCCCCATGGCAGCACGTAGCCCATGAAGGCGGTTGCCATCATGAGAAGGAAGATCACCACGCCCAGAATCCATAGGAGCTCGCGCGGTGCCTTGTAGGAACCGTAATAGAGGCCGCGGGCAATATGGAGATAGACGGCGATGAAGAAGAAGGATGCGCCGTTGGCGTGCATGTAGCGCAGCAGCCAGCCGGAATTGACGTCGCGCATGATCTTTTCGACGGAATTGAACGCAAGGCCCGTATCCGCTGCATAATGCATTGCCAGCACGATGCCGGTCAGGATCTGCGCAATGAGCATGAAGCTCAAAATGCCGCCAAAAGTGTACATGTAGTTCAGGTTACGCGGCGTCGGATAGGCCACGAAGGAATCATAGACGAGACGCGGCAAGGGAAGCCGTTCGTCCACCCATTTTTCGATGCCGGTCTTCGGCGTGTATGTGGAGTGTCCACCACTCATGTCTTCTCTCCCCAAGACCTGTTAGCCGATCCTGATGACCGTATCGGAAGCGAACGCATATTGCGGAATGTGCATGTTTTCCGGCGCCGGACCGCTGCGGATACGGCCGGCGGTGTCATAGGTCGAACCATGACATGGGCAGAACCAGCCGCCGAAAGAGCCGGCTTCGCCGAGCGGTACGCAACCCAGATGGGTGCATACGCCGATCATCACCAGCCAGTTTTCCTTGCCTTCGCCTGCCGAGCGGGCGAGATCGGTCGCCTGCGCGTCCGAAGCGAGGTTGGCATTGCGCGCGTTCGGGTCCTTGAGATCGCCCAGAGCGGTCGCCTTGGCATCCTCGACTTCCTTGGCGGAGCGGTTACGGATGAAAACCGGTTTGCCGCGCCATTTAACAGTTAACGATGCTCCTTCCGCCAGGGACGAAACATCAACCTCGATGGACGCAGCCGCGAGTGTCGAAGCGTCTGGACGCATCTGGTCGATAAACGGCCAGGCCAGTCCGCCAGCTCCGACGACACCGGCCATCCCCGTCGCAATATACAAAAAATCACGCCGTGTCGGCTCAGCCGTGTCGTGTGCGCTCACGTGCCAATTCCTTTTCAACCTGCATGTTCAATTGAACTCTCCCCTCGTCCTCTTTTGCACTTGCGCAAAAGTAGTCCCGCAAGTGCTCACAGGACGAAATTCCCTCCATTTCACTATTCGGTTTATGCGTGTAAAAATCGCTTGTCCAGACACCAAGCCCTTATGACGGCACGATGTCGCAGGCGAATTTACCTGCCCAATTCAAGGAATGCGCGGCAGATCGATCATGAACTACGGACAGCGGAAAGCTGTCAACTTTCGGTATTCCCGCCAATGAAACCGCCCGACTGCCGGGCCCAAAGTCCCGCATAGAGGCCGCCGCGGGCAACAAGTTCGTCATGCGTGCCCTCCTCCACGATACGTCCCTGATCCATCACGACAAGGCGGTCCAGCGCCGCGATGGTGGAAAGGCGATGAGCGATCGCAATGACCGTCTTTCCTTCCATCAGGCGTTTCAGGTTCTCCTGAATGGCGGCTTCCACCTCCGAATCGAGTGCGGATGTGGCCTCATCGAGGATCAGGATGGGGGCGTCCTTCAAGATGGCGCGCGCGATGGCGATGCGCTGCCGCTGCCCGCCGGAAAGCTTGACGCCGCGCTCGCCCACAAAGGCGTCGAAGGAGCGCCGCCCCTGAAAATCCTCAAGAGTGGCGATAAACCCGTCGGCCTCGGCCTTTTGCGCCGCCCGCAGCAAATCCTCGTCGGTGGCATCGTCCCGCGCCAGCATGATGTTGTCGCGCAGCGACCTGTGCAGCAAGGCCGTTTCCTGACTGACGACCGCAACGGCCCGGCGCAGCGACGTCTGGGTGACATCGCGAACATCCTGTCCGTCGACAAGGATGGAGCCTTTCTCGACGTCGTAGAGACGCAGGATCAAATTCACCAGCGTGGACTTGCCCGCACCGGAATGGCCGACAAGCCCGATGCGCTCGCCGCCGCGAACCGTCAGGTTGATATTGTCGAGAACACCCTCAGCCTTGCCGTAATGGAAGGTGACATTGCGGATATCGATACGCGCTTCCGTCACCTGCAAGGGTTTCGCGCCGGGCCGATCCTCCAGACCGAGCGGCGCGGAAACGAGCCGCATGGAATTTTCGATCAGTCCGAGCTGGCGCAGCATGGCGTTCATCTGCATCATGAGCCGCCCGAGCAGCATGTTGAGGCGCAGCACGAGCCCGAGCGTGAACGACACCTGCCCGACCGTGATGGCATTGCGTGTCCATAGATCGATGGCAATCGCGGCAACCGTCACGATCATCAGGCCGGACAGTGTCGTGAGCGACACGCGAACGCCGGTGAGCGAGCGCATGAACGGAAGAAGCGCTGCTATGTATCCTTTGAAACCATCGCGCAAATACTGAACGTCGTCATTGACGGTGTTCAGCTTGATCGTCTGGATGTTGGAATAGCTGTCGACCAGACGCCCGTTTATCAGCGACCCCGCTTCGGCGGAAGCCTCGGCCTGACGGCGGATCTGTGGAAGGTAATGGCGGGCAATCAACACGAAGACAGCAATCCATGCCAGAACGACCGCCGCCAGCGTCCAATCCAGCCGTCCGATCAGGAACAATGTGCTGATGCTGTATATGAGCATGAACCAGACGACCTGGATGAGGCTCTGGATGAAATCGCCCGCCGCCTGGCCGGCCTGCCAGACCTTCGTTGCTATGCGCCCCGCAAAATCATTCTGGAAAAACCCGTAGGATTGCTGCAGCACATATGAATTGGCCTGCCACCGGATCAGGTTATAAAAACTGGGGCCCATCACCTGCTCTTCAAGCAGCGTGTTGGCCGCCGTCACGACGAGGCGGACCGCAAGGACAGTGAACCCCATGAAAAGCAGTTCCGGGCCTGCCGCCTGCAAAAGCGCCGACCAGCTGCGCTCGACGCCGCCCCTGCCCGCCTGATCGAGAATATCGACCAGCCTGCCGGTAAAATAGAACAGGCCCGCCTCGACCAGCGGCAGCAAGCCGCCGACGACAAGGGAAGCCGCCAGCGGCCATTTGGCCTGTCGCGCATAATGCCACAGAAAGCCGAACGTCGTTGAAGGCGGTCTCAGCCTGTCCGGTTCACGAAAGGGATCGACCCAACGTTCGAACAGGCTGTAAACCGCTTTCATCAATGGCTTTTGTCCTTATTTTATAAGCATATCCTCGGTATTTTCATCGAAGCCGAGGAAACCGCCGGACTGGCGCGCCCATAGACTTGCATAAATGCCGCCGAGCGCCACAAGTTCCTCATGCGTGCCGTCCTCGACGATACGCCCCTTGTCCATCACCACGAGGCGGTCAAGCGCCGCGATGGTGGAAAGACGGTGCGCGATGGCGATCACGGTCTTGCCTTCCATCAGCGTGTTGAGGCTGTCCTGAATGGCCGCCTCCACTTCCGAATCGAGCGCCGAGGTGGCCTCGTCCAGAATGAGGATCGGCGCATCCTTCAGCATCACGCGCGCGATGGCGATGCGCTGGCGCTGCCCGCCCGAAAGCTTGACGCCGCGTTCGCCGACATGCGCATCCAGCCCCCGCCGTCCCTTCGGGTCGGTCAGCAGCGGAATGAACTGGTCCGCCTGCGCCAGCCGGATCGCCTGCTGCAACATTTCCTCGGTCGCATCCGGTCGCCCATACATGATGTTCTCGCGGACCGAACGATGCAGAAGCGAGGTATCCTGCGTGACCATGCCGATATTGGCGCGCAGCGAATCCTGCGTGACCCTGGAAATGTCCTGCCCGTCGATCAGGATGCGGCCCTTCTCCAGATCGTAGAAACGCAGCAGCAGATTGACCAGCGTAGATTTACCAGCACCGGAACGCCCGACCAATCCCACTTTCTGGCCCGGCTTAATGGCGAGCGTGAGGTTGTCGATAACCCCGTTGCCCTTGCCGTAGTGGAAGCCGATCCCGTCGAAGTCGAGCTCGCCTTTGGTCACCTGCAATGCCGGTGCATCGGGAACGTCCACGACCTCATGCGAGCGCGCAATCGTGGTGATGCCGTCTTCCACCGTGCCGATATTCTCGAACAGCGCCGACATTTCCCACATGATCCACTGCGACATGCCGTTGAGGCGCAGCACCAGGCCGATGCCGACCGCAACGGCGCCCACGGTAATCGCTTCGTTCATCCAGAGCTGGATGCCGATTGCACCCACCGCAAACAGCAGGATGCAGTTCGCCATGTAGAGGGTGAAATGGAACATCGTGATGAGACGCATCTGCCGGTGCACGGTGCCGAGGAAGCCGTCGAGGCTTTCGCGCACGTAGGATTCCTCGCGGCTTGAATGCGAGAAGAGCTTGACCGTCGCGATATTGGTATAGCTGTCGACGATGCGCCCCGTCATCAGGGAGCGGGCATCAGCCTGCTGTTCCGAAATCACCCGCAGGCGCGGGATGAAGAAACGCAGCAACAGGATATAGACGACAAGCCAGACGGCAAACGGAATCATCAGCACCAGATCCGCTGACGCCGCGATGAACAGCGTGCCAGCGAAATAGACGATGACATAGTTGAGCACGTCCAGGAGCTTCATCACCGTTTCGCGAACAGCGAGAGCGGTCTGCATCAGCTTGGTGGAGATGCGTCCGGCAAACTCGTCCTGGAAGAACGACATCGACTGGCGGATCAGGTAACGGTGCATCAGCCAGCGCACGCGCATCGGATAATTGCCGAGCAATGTCTGGTGGATGAGCAGCGAATGGATCAGCACCACGCCCGGCAGGCCGATCAGGACGACGCCCGCGATCAAGGTGAGCCGCCAGCCTTCATTGCTGAGGAAAGTCTCGCGCGACTGATGCGACAGCCAGTCGACGATATTGCCCATGAAGGCAAAGAGCGACACTTCGATCACCGCGATCAGCGTCGTGAAGATCGCCATGCCGATGATCCACGGCCATGCGCCACGGGTATAATAAAGGCAAAAGGCTACCAGTCCGCGCGGGGGTTCGCGCGGCGGTTCTTCGGGATAAGCTTCGAGTCGTTTTTCAAACCATCTGAACATGGCGATCCTTTTACGGGCACCTTGCAAAATTTCCAAGATGGAACAGGAACAAAACAGGAATATTTTCGTGATGCGAGAACAATTTTTTCTTGCCGATACTATTTCCGCTTACTGATGTGTTGACGCCGGAGACCCAAGCACGCTCAACGCTTGCAGCCATCCGATTTGTAAGCTACCCGCATCATATGGAACTGCGCGTCGCACTTTACCAGCCCGACATTCCCGGCAATACGGGAACCATCCTGCGAATGGCCGCCTGCCTCGGCTTCGCGGTGGACCTGATCGAGCCCGCCGGATTCGACGTCTCCGACCGCTCCCTGAAGCGCGCTGGAATGAACTATTTGGAACAGGCAGCCCTCACCCGCCATGCGGACTGGCAGCATTTCGAGAACTGGCGCCGGCAGGCAGGCCGCCGCATCGTGCTGCTGTCCACCAAGGCGGCGGTTCCCTATACGGAATACCAGTTTCAGGAAAATGACATTCTGCTTTTCGGGCGCGAGTCGTCGGGCGTTCCCGACACTGTGCACGATGCCGCCGATGCGCGGCTTCTGATCCCGATGATGCCGGGCGCGCGCTCGCTAAATCTTGCGATTTCGGTCGCGATGACGGCGGGCGAAGCTCTCAGGCAAAGGAAAAGCCTCGCGAAATGACCGGATTCGCGAAGCGCAGCATCTCCCTTCCGGTCTGAAAGGCCCGCTTCTCCCATGAACCTGTCCATGCGCACCGTCGCTCTCGCCGCTTCTGCCGCTTCCCTGCTGGCAACCGCCCCGGCTTTCGCCAAGGAACCCGAAACCATCAAGCCGAAGGTGATGGTCATCACCATGTTCGGGGAAGAAGCCAAGCCATGGCTTGAAGGCGAGAAGTTCACGCAGAAGATCAAGCTGCCGGGCCTCAATCCCGAATATCCGGAAATCGATTGCACCGCCGATGGGCTTTGCCACATGACGACGGCCATGGGCTTCGCCAATGCGGCAAGCTCGGTTTCCGCCATGGCGCTGAGCGGCAGGCTCGACCTCAGCCACACCTATTTCCTGATCGCAGGCATTGCCGGCGTCGACCCGAAGCACGGCACGCTCGGCTCCGCACATTGGGCAAAATACGCCATCGACGCCAATCTGAACCATCGCATCGACATTCGTGAAGCGCCGGAAGGCTGGCCCACGGACTTCTTCGGCCTTGGCGCGGCAAAGCCCGGCGAAAAGCCGAAATGGGCCGCTGGCACGGAAGTCTTCGAGCTGAACAGCAAGCTTGCCGATTACGCGCTGGCAACGACCAAGAGCGTCGAACTTCTCGATAGCGACGCGGCGAAGGAATATCGCAAGCACTACACGGAAGAAGCGGCAACCGGCGCGCCGAAGGTCACTATCTGCGACACGGCTTCCGGCGACACTTACTGGCACGGCGCGAAGCTCGGCGAAGCCATGGCCGAATGGTCGAAGCTCCTGACCGACGGCAAGGCCGACTATTGCACCTCGCAGATGGAAGACAATGCCACGCTGACGTCGCTGAAGCGCGCCGCCGAAGCTGGCAAGCTCGATTTTGATCGCATCGCGCTGCTGCGCACCGCCTCGAACTTCGACCGTCAGGGCAAGGACCAGACGGCGGCTCAATCGCTTGCCGCGAATTCCGGCGGCTTCCCGCTCGCCACGACCAACGCCTATCGCGTCGGCAAGGCCTATGCCGAAAGCATCATCCAGAACTGGAAGGCATGGGAGAAGGCCCCGCAGACGGCAGCACAATAAGCCTGTAATGGAATAACGATTCAAAAAGCGAAGGCACCCCGCGGGGTGCCTTTTCTGCCTGCTAATGTGAATCGCATTTCAAAGCCTTGGCCATGGCGATTAAAGCACTGCTCAATCCGCAGTCGCCAGACGGCGCATGGTAAACTCGATCACATCGTCCGGCCGCTCGCACCAGCTTTCAATCTCGGTCCAGTAGGCTGCTTTCGGGAATGTCTCGAACCATTCACGCGCCTTTTCGCGCGCGGCCAGCCTCGGCAGCGTGAATGTCTCGCGCACGAAGCCATCGCGCGGCATCCGGCTTTTCGCGCTTTTCTTCACGCTTTTCTGGGCGCGGCTTTTCTCAAGTTGCCTGCGCAGTCCTTCAAGCGGTGGACGGGGCGGTGTTGCTGCCATGCCTTTGCCTCAAAACCCTGAGCAGAGAAAGATAGGTGAGCAGGTTCGCAAAGACGAGTCTTTTCTTGGGGAGAGGATCTATAAGGGCTTGCGACAGCGCGCTTCGCGCTTTGCGCCGATGCCCGACTTTTGATAAGCCTGACAAGAATAGTTCATCCATTTAGAGCGTCGATCTGCTTGGATCAGACCCACGCTCTAAAGATTTATTTTGAACCGCGCATCTATCCGAAAACCGTTTCACACTTTTCGGGATGCGCTCCAACCTTGGTTGCGCGAGACCGGCGGACCCCGCCAGACCGCGCCGGAAGGACACGAGAATGCAACGCGAAGAGATTCCGGCCATCATCCCGGCAGACATCGAAGAGAAGAAGCAGGCGGCGCAGCGCTGGTTCGAGGAACTGCGCGATCGCATCTGCGCAAGCTACGAACAACTTGAAGATGAATTGCAGGGGCCGCTTTCGGATCGCGAACCCGGACGCTTCGTCCGCACACCCTGGCAGAAGGATGACGGCAAGGGCGGCGGCGGCGTCATGTCGATCATGCATGGCCGCGTCTTCGAAAAGGTCGGCGTGCATGTCTCGACGGTCCACGGCGAGTTCTCGCCGGAATTCCGCAAGCAGATTCCAGGCGCCGAGGAAGATCCGCGCTATTGGGCGAGCGGCATTTCGCTGATCGCGCATCCGCAGAACCCGAACGTGCCAGCGGTTCATATGAACACGCGCATGGTCGTGACCACGCGCCAGTGGTTCGGCGGCGGCGCCGACCTGACGCCGGTGCTTGATCGACGCCGCACGCAGGACGATCCCGACACGCTGGCCTTCCACAAGGCTTTCCGTTTCATCTGCGAGAAGCACAAGGATATTGTCGATTACCAGCGCGTGAAGGACTGGTGCGACGAATATTTCTTCCTGCCGCATCGCAACGAGCCGCGCGGCATTGGCGGCATTTTCTATGACTGGCTGCACTCGCCGGAAGAAAAAGGCGGCTGGGATGCGGATTTTGCCTATACGCGCGATGTGGGGCGCGGCTTCTCCGTCGTCTATCCGCACCTGGTGCGCCAGAACTTCAACAAGGACTGGACCGACGCGGACCGCAACGAGCAGCTCATCCGCCGTGGCCGCTATGTCGAGTTCAACCTGCTTTATGATCGCGGCACGATCTTCGGCCTCAAGACAGGCGGCAATGTGAATTCCATCCTGTCGTCCATGCCGCCCGTGGTGAAATGGCCGTAAAACATTGAGAAAGGGCCGGTTTCCCGGCCCTTCCCTCATATGGCGAAAGCGGAATGATAGGCGACGTCGCCTTCCGGAACATCTGGCCCGAAGGCCAGACACTGGAAATATTGCGGAGGCACACCCGGCAGTTTCAGCCGCTGATCGGCCTTGAAGCCGAAGCGCCCGTAATAGCCGGGATCACCGAGAAGAACGCAGCCTTCGGCGCCGAGGCTGCGCAACTGCGCGAGGCCCTCCCGGATAAGCTTGCCGCCTATCCCCTCGCCCTGCCGGTCCGGGCGGACCGAAACGGGACCAAGCCCGTACCAGCCTTTATCCTCATCGCCGATCTGAACCGGCGAGAAAGCGACATGGCCCAGAACCTGCCCATCCTCTTCGGCGACCAGCGACAGGGAGAGCGCCTTTGCGGCGCGAAGCGCATCGACGATCTCCCCCTCCTTCTGGTTGCTGTAGGCCACGGTGCGAAAGGCCTCGTCCGTCAGGCGACGGATTTCGGCGGCATCTTGCGGCGTCTCCTTGCGAATGTGCATGGTGCCCTCCTTCACCGGTTGTTCGCCTGGGCGCGGACATTTTCACGCCCCTTCAACGAAATGCGATAGGGACTGCCCATGCGGGATTCGATGAGCCGCTTGCGGCGCAATTGCTGGAAAATCGCCATCGTGCAATCGGAAAGCAGATAGCCTTCGCGGGTATAGCATTCGATTTCGCAGATACGCCCGTCTTCGCGCAGATGGCGGATGTAACCGCCCTGCGCCAGCACGTGCAACACGCGCTGTTCCATGCGTGAGATATTCATTGTCGTTCATGCCTGGATGGAAACCATGACAAGCATCAGCCTTCGCGGACAGTCTGCACCGTCCACGGCCAATGCCGTTTCCGTCCCTGGACCTGCCTGTCAGGCGCTCTCAGCACCCGTCATTCGCAGTTTCGTCCGGAACGCTCAAAGGCTTCCTACAATCTCCAGCATCAACAATTCCTCGGTCAGAGGTCAAAAACAGGAGGGCGATAACCCTCCTGCTCATTTACAAGCACGGAATCCCGGTGTCAAACCGTTCAGGATTTCGGCTGGTTACGCAGCTTTTCGGCTTCCGCGTAGAACTTCTTTTCCCACTCATTGTGGTTGTCCAGCCCTTCCTTGATGAAGGGCGTGAAGATGGCGAGGTTCATCAGGCACCAGTTGACCAGCCGGGCCGGGAACTTCAGCGGCTTCACGAAATCGACGAAAAGGACCACCCGCGTCTTGTCGGTGTGGTTCCACGCCTCATGCTCATAGGCATCGTCGAAAATCAGCACCTTGCCTTCCTGCCAATGGCAGACCTGTTTGTCCACGCGGATTGCAAGCTTGTCGTTCGGCTCCGGCACGATGAGGCCAAGATGCAGGCGCAGCACGCCATTATAGGGTCCGCGATGCGGCGGCAGATGCTTGCCCGGCTCGAAGATGGAGAACATCGCCGTAGTCAGGCCGGGGATCTTGTTGACGATCCGCCAGGTTTCCGGGCAGGACTTGATGTTCTGTTCCGATTTCACACCGAAACCGAGCAGGAAGAATGTCTTCCAGCGATTGTCGGTCGAAATCGTCTTCACATCGGTCGAGATATCCTGAAAGGAAGGCAGTTCGCTCTGGCGCAGGAGAACCGTGTCCAGTTCTTTGCGGATGGCCGGCCATTCCTTCTCGATTTCCGCCGCCCATGGGAAGGTTGCATTGTCATAGACCGGCGGATTGCCGAGCTTGGCATATTTCAGGTTGAGACCTTCGGCCCAGGATACGATCCCCATGAAAAAACGGGTGATCCGGCTTGGCCGGTCCATCGCGGCGATGCCTTCGGTGCCAAACTTCTGCTTCGGATCGGTCGCTGTCTTGTCTTGTATCGATGTATCGGGATTGGACATCTCATGCTCTTTCAAAACGCGCGCTAAAAAGTTTTCAGCTTTAACAGGATGAAACTACGGCTGAAATTTGCAAGCAAGCCACTAGTTATTCAATTTATCACGATCAAGTTTGTCCAGAAGCGCGGCACGGTCAAGGCTAAAACCGGAGTCTATCCAGAAAGTTTCAAGGGACCGCAAGGCCTCGCCCAGACCCGGCCCCTTCTCTATGCCCAGCGCCAGAAGATCACTCCCGGTGACGGGAAAGGCCGGCGCGTCGTAGCGTTCGGCAGCATCCAGAAGACGCGCGAAACCACCGGCGCGGATCATGGCATCGTCGCTGCCTGCGGCATCGGCCCGCGCCGCGGCATAGGCGAGACGAATGCGATCCAGCACGGCCTGCTTGCTGCCGCGATAGATGGCCTTCTTCAATGCCTGTTCGGAAAGCTCCGGCTTGACGGCATCGGCGCGCGCCCAGGCTTCCAGACGCGCCCTTTCCGCATTGGACATTTTGAGCCGCTTGCCCATTTCTTCCATCCGCACGCTATCGGGCGGAACAATGCTTGCGAGCCGCAAAAGCGGATCAACCTGCCAGCCAAGGTCGGCCTCGGTTCGCACCAGCCCATGAATGGCGTCGATACCCCATTTTTCGCTTTCCGGCAGGATCAGATTCAGCACTCCGCCCTGACGCATCCATAAAAGCGCGCGCGACGGATCGGGCGCGGACAAGAGCTTCTTCAGTTCCCCCCAGACCCGTTCGGCGGAAAGCTGCGCAAGGCCGTCTTTCAGCCGCGCGCTGGCCCGCAAGCCGTCAGCCTCGGGCCGTCCCGAACCGTACCAGGCGAAGAAGCGGAAGAAGCGCAGAATGCGGAGATAGTCCTCGCGAATGCGCTGTTCCGCATCGCCGATGAAGCGCAAAGTCCGGCTTTCAATATCGGCAAGACCGCCAACGTCGTCGATAATCGTGCCATCAGCGGTCGCATAAAGCGCGTTGATGGTGAAGTCGCGCCGCTCCGCGTCCGCTTTCCAGTCGGTCCCGAAAGCCACTTTCGCATGACGGCCATCCGTCTCCACATCCTGCCGCAGCGTCGTTACCTCGAACGGATGCCCCTGCACGACGACCGTGATCGTGCCATGCTCGATGCCGGTCGGCACCGGCTTGAAACCCGCCTCCTTCGCAAGCCTGACTGTCTCCTGCGGCAGATGCGTCGTCGCCAGATCGACATCGCTCACCTTGCTGCCAAGCAGCGTGTTGCGCACTGCACCGCCAACCACGCGTGCCTCGCCGCCATCGCGGTTCAGCGCATTGAACAGGGCCTGCAACGGCTTTGCCTTCAGCCAGTCCGCCTTGCCGGAAATATTGATACTCAAACGTAGAGCCTTTCATAAAGTCCGCGAATGATGCCAGCGGTTGCCCCCCAGATGAATCGCTCATGATAGGGCATGGCGTAATAAAAGCGTTCCTTGCCGTTGAACATCCTGCTTTCACGCCGATGATTCACCGGGTTCATCAGGAAGGAAAGCGGCACTTCGAAAATATCGGCCACTTCGTCGGGGTTGGGATGCAGGTCGAACGGCGTCTTCACCACTGCCAGAATGGGCGTGATCGAAAAGCCGCTGCCGGTCAGATAGCGCGGGAGATTGCCGATGATCTCGGCACGATCCGCCGCAAGCCCGATTTCTTCATTGGCCTCGCGCAGTGCTGCCCGTTCCGCCGTGCCGTCCTCCGGGTCGATTGCCCCCCCCGGAAAGGCGATCTGGCCGGAATGCTTGCGCAATGTGTCGGTGCGCTGCGTCAGAAGCAGCGTGGCTTCCGACCCCCGATCCACCACCGGCACCAGCACGGCTGCATCACGCATTTTCGCGGTCACCATGGCCTGCGTGAAATCGGGATTGAGCGAATGATCGCCGGTTACCGCATCGTGATCGGGACGCCATTGCCGGACCCGCTCGGCAAAGTCACTGGCTGAAAAGTCAGGGAATGCATTCATTGCAGTGCCGCCTCCAGCGCATCGGACGCCATGATCGGAAACACCACGCCGCCGGACCGGACGGCAAATGTCGGCACGCCGTCGATTTCGATTTCCTCGCCCAGCGCCACAAGATCATACATGACAGAACGCCCGATCAACGCCTCCAGCCGTCCGCGTACCAGCACATAAGGCTTGAGGCCACCGCTTTCCCGCTCGACCACGAAGCGGAGCGGATGCCCGGCATCGGCTGTTACCACGTCACCGACATTGGTGCGGAAGGTCAGCGCCTGCGTCTCGCCTTCGCCGGAAACTTCCATCTCGACGGCAATGAAATGCGCGTCTTCCACCCGAATGCCGACTTTTTCCACCGGCGTCACCAGATAGGTCTTGCCGTCCTCATCCTTGCGCAGCACGGTCGAAAACAGCCGCACGAGCTGTTTGCGGCCAATCGGCGTGCCCATGTAGAACCATGTGCCATCCGCCTTGATTTCCATGTCGAGATCGCCGCAAAACTCCGGATTCCACCGCTCAACCGGCGGGATGCCGCGCTCTTTCGTCGCCGGTCCGCTTTGCGCATCGGCATGAGCGCGCGCGATCAGCGCTTCCAGCCCGCCGGTCGTCTCAGCGTTCCGTATCGAATCTTGCGGCGTGTCTTTGCCTTCAGGGGTGCTTTTTATCATCCGACTCGGTTATTCCTGCTCGAATGTGTTTAATATGCTGGAAGTCATGAAATAGTCACCGTTTCGCGGCTTGTCAGCACTATATGCGAATTATAGGGCGCTTCCGCCAGAGCGGTCACATATTGCGAGGTCCATATGAGCGTTGCCGTCACGCCTGAAACCGCCAATCCCGAACAGATAATCGCGGAGGCCGAACGGGCGCTCGCAGATATTGCCCGCATCAAGGCAAGCGTCGGCACCGTTATCTTCGGCCAGGAAAACGTGATCGAGCGCACGCTCGTCGCCGTGCTTGCCGGTGGCCACGCGCTTCTCGTCGGCGTGCCGGGCCTTGCCAAGACCAAGCTGGTCGAAACGCTTGGAACCGTGCTTGGCCTTTCCGGCCAGCGCATCCAGTTCACCCCCGACCTGATGCCCTCCGACATCATCGGCTCGGAAGTCATGGAGCAGGATGCCGACGGACGCCGCTCCTTCCGCTATCTGAAAGGCCCGATCTTCGCGCAGCTCCTGATGGCCGACGAGATCAACCGCGCCAGCCCCCGCACCCAGTCTGCGCTTTTGCAGGCGATGCAGGAATATCATGTGACGGTCGCAGGCCAGCGTTACGACTTGCCCGCACCGTTCCATGTCCTTGCAACGCAGAACCCGCTCGAACAGGAAGGCACCTATCCGCTGCCGGAAGCCCAGCTCGACCGCTTCCTGATGCAGATCGACATTCTTTACCCGGAACTGGATGCGGAACGCCGCATTCTTCTGGAGACGACCGGCGTTTCCGAGGCCAAGGCCTATGAAATCATCAACGCCGAGCGGCTGATCGAAATGCAGACATTGGTGCGGCGCATGCCGGTGTCGGAAAGCGTCGTGGAAGCAATCCTGAAGCTCGTGCGTTCTGCGCGCCCCGACGCCGATAACGACCATGCGAAGAAACACATCGCCTGGGGTCCCGGCCCGCGCGCCAGCCAGGCGCTGATGCTCTGTGCAAGGGCGCGCGCGCTTTATGAAGGCCGTCTCGCGCCTTCGGTGGATGACGTGAAGGCGCTGGCCGAGCCCGTCCTGCAGCACCGCATGGCGCTCAACTTCGCCGCGCGCGCCGATGGCATGCATATTCGTGACGTCATCGCCAATCTGGTAAAGGCTGCCGTCTGATGGTCATCGGCGCAGAAGTTTCCTCCGCAGATCGCAAGGATACGCTTGCCCGCGCCCGTGCGCGGGCATCCGCCCTCCCCGATCTGCTGGTCGAAGCGCAGCGCGTGGTCAACACAATCATGAACGGCTGGCACGGACGGCGCAAACGCGGCCCCGGCGAAAACTTCTGGCAGTTCCGCCCCTATGTGGAAGGTGAATCGCTTGCCCGCATCGACTGGCGGCGCTCTGCCCGCGACGACCACACCTATGTCCGCGACCGCGAATGGGAATCCGCCCATACCGTCTGGTTCTGGTGCGATTTTTCGCCCTCGATGCTCTATCGCTCGCAGTTGGCGCCGGTGTCCAAGGAAGCGCGTTCGCTGGTGCTGACGCTGGCTCTTGCCGAACTTCTGTCGCGCTCGGGCGAACGCATCGCCTTTCCGTCATTGATCCAGCCATTTTCGGCGCGCAACGGAGCCGAACGTCTGGCGGCAGCGCTGATGCACGAAGCGCCTGCCGCCGCATTGCCGGATATCGGGCAGATCCGCCGCTTTTCCGAAGTCGTCCTCGTGTCGGATTTCCTGCATCCGTTCGATGAATTGACCGATCTTCTCGACCGTCTGGCAAAGCGCGGCGTTCGCGCACATCTGGTGGAAGTTGCCGATCCGGCGGAGGAAACATTTCCCTATTCCGGCCGCACCGAGTTCCGTGATCCCGAAACCGGCGCAACGCTCGTCGCCGGTCGGGCCGAAACCTATGCGGACGACTATCGCCGCCTCTACACCGCGCGGCGTGAAACCCTCATTGATTTCTGCAAGCGGCTTGGCTGGAGCTATACGGTTCACCGCACAGACAGGCCGACGGCGGAAGCGCTGGCGCGCCTTCACGATGCGCTGAGTGCAACAGGGGGCAACGCATGAATTTTCTGCCGCTCGCCTTCGGTTCGCCGCTGATCCTTGCAGGATTGATCGCCCTGCCGGTCATCTGGTGGCTATTGCGCATGACGCCGCCACGCCCGCAGGAGGAAACCTTTCCGCCGCTCCGCATTCTGGCGCAGGTCTTCAAGCGCGAGGAAGTGCCGTCCAAAAGCCCTTGGTGGATGACGCTGCTGCGGCTGCTCATCGCCGCGCTCGTCATTCTGGCACTTGCCTCGCCGGTCTGGAATCCGCGCCCGGTGGCGCTTGCCGGAAACGAGCCGCTCGCCATCGTCATCGATAATGGCTGGGCTTCCGCCGAGGATTGGCAGCAGCGGGTCAACGCCGCCGAAAAACTCATTGCCGATGCGGAAGGCACCGGCGCGCCGATCTATCTCGCAGGCACGGCGGAACCCGCCAATGCCGAAATCGGCCCCTATGACGGCAAGCGCGCCGCCGAGCGCCTGCAAGCACTGGAACCGCGCCCGATCCCGGTCGACCGCAAAGCGGCAATGGAGCGGCTTTCCTCCGCTTTGCCAGCCGATGCCAAGGTTCGCCTTGCCTTCATGAGCGACGGGCTGGCTGCGATAAACGATGCGCAAACCTTCGCCGAACTGGACAAATCGGGCCATCTCGCCTCCGTTCTCTGGTATGGCGCGAGCCTCAGCCGCACCTTCGCGCTGACCGGCATCGACAACAAGGCTGACAGTCTGGAAGCCGTCGCCATCCGCCCGGAAGGCGTATCGGCGCCGCGCACGCTCACCGCCGCCGCTTATGACGACAAGGGACGCCGCATTGCCGAAGCGCCGCTTTCCTTCGCACTTGGAAGCGCCGAAAGCACGGCGCGGTTCAACCTGCCGGTGGAGCTTCGCAACGATTTCCGCCAGATCCGTGTCGATGGCATCGAACAGGCAGGCGCGACGAGGCTGATCGATGCGGGATCGGAACGGCGCACCGTCGGCCTTATCGCCAGTGGTGACGGGGATCTGGCGCAGCCGCTGCTTTCGCCGCTGCACTATATTTCCCGGGCGCTTTCGCCCTATGTCAATCTGATCGAACCGCGCTCCGCCGATCTCATGCAATCCGTGCCGGAAGTGCTGGATGCAAAGCCGTCGATTCTCATCATGGCCGATATCGGCACGCTGCCGCAGCCTGTCGCCGAACAGCTTTCCCGGTGGATAGAAGATGGCGGCACGCTGGTGCGCTTCGCAGGCCCGCGCCTTGCCGGCGCCAGCGACAATGATCCGCTTTTGCCGGTGAAATTGCGCAAGGGCGAACGCGCGCTCGGCGGCACGCTGTCCTGGTCGGAGCCGCAGAAATTGCGCGCTTTCCCGGACAAGGGGCCTTTTGCAGGACTGACCGTCCCCGATGATGTGACCGTCACAAGGCAGGTTCTTGCCGAACCTTCATTCGATCTCAACGACAAGGCCTATGCCGTTCTTCAGGACGGAACGCCGCTTGTAACCGGCCAACAGCGCGGGCGCGGCAATATTGTCCTGTTCCACATTTCACCCGATGCAAGCTGGTCGAGCCTGCCGATTTCGGGTTCATTCGTGGAAATGCTGCGCCGCATCGTGTCGCTTTCACAGAGAACCGGCGCGCAGGACAATCAGGCTTCGGTCTCGCTGCCGCCCTACCAGCTTCTTTCGGCTTCCGGCGCGCTGACCCTGCCGACATCGGAGGCCAAACCGCTGATCGTCGAAAAGAACAGGCAGGCCAGCGTCAGCATCAACACGCCGCCCGGTTTCTACGGCAATGAGGATGGCCTGAAAGCGCTCAACATTTTTGAAGGTGCCAATATCAAGCTGCAACCGATTGCACAGCCTGCATTTTCCGTCGGAATAACGCCCGCCTCTTACACGTCCGACCAGTCGCTTTCACTGGCGGGACCGTTCTTCGCTGCCGCCGCGATGCTTCTGGCGCTCGATACGCTTTTGATGCTGTGGCTGCGCGGGGCCTTCCGCCGCCGCATGAAAGTGCGCGCCAAGGCGGCAGGCATCGCTGTTCTGCTGGCAGGTTCGCTTGCCTTCAATCTTGTTCCGTCCGGAACAGGCGAAGCTCAGGCCCAGACCCAGACCCAGCCGCAAGTGCACGATGACAGCAAGCCGGGAGACGAAGCGATCGTCAATTCGGTCTCGCAGACGCATCTTGCCTATGTCATCACCGGCAGCGCTGAGACCGACGACGTCAGCAAGGCCGGGCTGCGCGGTTTAAGCTTCGCGCTGATGGACAAGACCGCGCTTGAACCGGGCGACCCTATCGGCGTCGATCCGGCCAAGGATGAACTGGCCTTTTATCCGCTGATCTACTGGCCTATCGACCCCAACGCGCCGATGCCAAGCCCGGAAGCAATTGCCAAGGTCGATGCCTATATGCAGCAGGGCGGCACGGTTCTTTTCGACACGCGCGACCAGTTGCAGGCAGGCGCCAGCCTCGACCCATCCGCCTCACCGGCCAATCAGCGCCTGCGCGCCATTCTCGACGGCATGAATGTGCCGCCGCTGGAACCGGTGCCGGACGATCATGTGCTGACCAAATCCTTCTTCATCATGCCGGATTTTCCGGGCCGCTATGAAGGAAGCCCGCTCTGGGTCGAGGCCACCACGCCCAACGCTTCGCCGCAGGACCGCCCTGTCCGCACCGGTGACGGCGTGACGCCGATCATGATCACGGCCAATGATCTGGCCGGTGCATGGGCCGTGGATGAGCAGGGCAACCCGCTACTGCCGACCGTGCCGAACGACCCGATGCAGCGCATCTATGCCATTCGCGGCGGCGTGAACATCGTCATGTATATGCTGACCGGCAACTACAAGTCCGATCAGGTGCACGTTCCCGCCCTCCTTGAACGGCTGGGGAACTAGCATGATGTTTTTTAACGAAGCCGTCAGCAGATCCGGGTTCCCTTTTCCCCTCATCCTGAGGAGCCGTCAAAGACGGCGCATCGTCCTGAACTTGTCGAAGGATCGAAGGGCGAGGGAAAAATGCACGGCGCGCCTGCCCTCGTCCTTCGAGGCTTCGTTTCGCTCCGCACCTCAGGATGAGGGAAAAGCGTTGCAGTCCGCAAAGATGGCAACCTACGGCGTTAGGAGGCGGGCATGAATATCGAATTCGAACCTTTCCTCTCCACGCCATGGCTGATTGCGGTACTCGTGCCGCTGGCGCTGTTGGTGCTTGCCACCATTTTCCTGCGCATGCGCGGCGGGCTGATCCGTTTTCTGGCCGCTGCCGCGCTTGCGCTCGCTCTTTTCAATCCGGTCGTCATCAATGAAGAACGCGAGCCGCTGAAAAGCGTGGTCTCGGTAGTCGTGGATCGCAGCCAGAGCCAGGAACTGGGGAGCCGCCGGGCTGACACGGATGCTGCCCTGAAAGCGGTGCAGGACCAGCTTGCCACCATGCCGCAGTTTGAGACCCGCGTGGTGGAAGCGGGCAAGCCCGGCGAAAACGAAGACGGGTATGCGACGAGGCTTTTCGGCCCACTGGCGCGTTCGCTTCTCGATGTTCCGCCTTCCCGTGTCGCGGGCGCGATCCTGATTACCGACGGTCAGGTGCACGATATCCCGGCCAACAAGAATGCGCTCGGCTTCGATGCGCCGCTGCATGGGCTTGTGACCGGCAAGCCGGACGAGTTCGACCGCCGCATCCGCTTCAACAAGGCGCCGCGCTACGGCATCAGCGGCAAGCCGCTGGAAATGTCGTTCACGGTGATCGATGAAGGCAAGAGCCTCGGCAGTCCCGCGCCGGTTCAGGTCCGCGTCAATGGCGAGACCGTCAGCGAGGAAGAAGCACGGATCGGGCAGGAAACGCCTGTGACAATCACCTTGCCGCGGGCCGGCGTAAACATTGTCGAAATCGCCACGCCTGCGCTTCCCGGTGAAGTGACCGACGCCAACAATCGCGCTGTCGCGACCGTGGACGGCGTTCGCGAAAACCTGCGCGTGCTGCTCGTCTCCGGCGAGCCGCATAATGGCGAGCGCACATGGCGCAACCTGCTGAAATCCGACGCCGCCGTCGATCTCGTCCACTTCACCATTCTGCGCCCGCCGGAAAAGCAGGACGGCACGCCGATCAACGAATTGTCGCTGATCGCTTTCCCGACGCGCGAACTCTTCGTGGACAAGGTCAACGAATTCGACCTCATCATTCTCGACCGCTACCAGCACCGCGATGTGCTGCCGCTCCTCTATTACGATTACATCGCGCAATATGTGGAAAATGGCGGTGCGCTGCTGGTCGCAGCCGGGCCTGAATATGCGGGCGAAATGTCGATTGCCCGCACGCCGCTTTATAGCGCCCTGCCCGCCATGCCGACCGGCGCGGTGACCGAAAAGGCCTTCTATCCGCGCTTGACCGATCTCGGCAAGCGCCACCCGGTCACGCGCGGCCTTGATGGCAGCGATCAGGAGCCGCCGCACTGGAGCCGCTGGTTCCGCACCATCGACATTACCGCGCCGCAGGGCGAAACGGTGATGAGCGGCGCGGACAACAAGCCGCTGCTGGTGTTGAGCCGCGTTGGAAAAGGCCGCGTCGGCATGTTCCTCTCCGATCAGGGCTGGCTCTGGGCGCGTGGCTTTGAGGGCGGTGGCCCCTACGCTTCGCTCTACCGCCGCATCGCCCACTGGCTGATGCAGGAGCCGGAGCTGGAAGAAGAGGCGCTGACCGCTTCCGGCAATGGCCGCACGCTTTCCATCCGTCGCCAGACCATGGGCGACAATCCGGGTGCGGCAAGCGTTACCACACCTTCCGGCAAGGAATTGCAGGTCAATCTGACGCAAAGCAAGCCGGGCCTGTTCGAAGGCGCGTTGCAGACGGACGAGATCGGCATTTTCCGGGTGAAGAATGGCGATCTGGAAGCGCTGGCCCATGTGGGGCCCATCGATGCGCCGGAATTTGCCGACAGCATCTCGACGGCAGATCGCCTGAAACCGCTTGCCGAGGCGACCGGCGGCTCGGTCCATCGCGTGCATGCAAGCGGGAACAGTGCAGTCCGAGTGCCCGCGATCACGGCCATCAGCGGCAACCGCGCCGCCAGCGGCAATGACTGGATGGGCTTGCGTGAAACTGCGGATACGCAACTGAAAAGTGTCAACCGCCTGCCGCTGTTCTCCGGCTTCCTGGCGCTGTCTGCCCTGCTCATGGTCTTCGGCAGCATGTGGTATCGCGAAGGGCGGTAAACCGCCCCTCGCTTTCCCCTCTTTTTAACTATAGCGGTTCCGGTTGAAGCGGAGCCATTTATCCCGAAACCGGTTCCCGCTTCTGGGAGCCATGCTCTATTTCGCCCGGTTCGCGTGGCGCACGATGCCGCCGACGCCATTAACCGCGCCCGGCGCGAGTTCGCAGGCGAGCATCCGGCGCGGATCCACCGGTGCTGGCATGACCATCGAACCCGGCGCCACCATCTTGAAGCCGAACGGCCCGTAATAAGGCTCGTCTCCAACCAGGATCACGAGCTTGTGGCCTGCCTTTTCGGCTGCTTCCAGCGACATGCGCATAAGCCTGCCGCCGATGCCCCGCTTCTTCCATTCCGGCCTGACGGCAAGCGGTCCGAGCAAAAGCGCGGGCGTCTCGCCGATGATAACCGGCGTCTGCCGCACCGAGCCGACGACGATGCCGCCCATCAGCGCCACGAAGGAAAGGTTGAGATCGTGCGGACCGCCCTCGCGGATGAAATGCGCGGCACGCGTAAACCGTCCCGGTCCGAAGGCTTCCGCATTAATGGCTTCAATTTCAATGTCGTGCGCCGGGCATTCCTGCGCATAGGTCAGTTCAAGCTGCTGCATGGGCTTAGATCGCAATAGGAGAAGTCGGGGACCCTCAGGTCAATGGAATGCGTTCCGTGCGTTTTGGCACGGTCCAAGTTTCATCGTCGGATGAAAAGCATTTCCATTACAGCGTTCTCCCAGGCGGCATGACGACCGCAATATGGAAGGTGAATTACACCAAAATGGACAGAGATCAAGCCTGTTTTTTCAAAATGGCGGAAATGACTGTTCTTTTTGGCAGCGTTACGCACTGTTCACGGCTTGCGATCCTGCAAAATGGCGCTCCTCGGCCTATTCTCTTTCCAAAAGGAGAAATCTCATGGGACTTCTGGTCGATGGCAAGTGGCACGATGTCTGGTACGACACCGAAAGCACGAAAGGCCGTTTTGAACGGTCAAAATCGCAATTCCGCAACTGGGTAACCGCTGACGGCAGCCCCGGCCCAACCGGCGAAGGCGGCTTCAAGGCCAAGCCGGGCCGCTATCATCTCTATGTTTCCTACGCCTGTCCGTGGGCACATCGCACGCTGATCTTCCGTGCGCTGAAAGGCTTGGAAGATGTAATTTCCGTCTCGGTCGTGGATTATCTGATGGCGGAAGAAGGCTGGACCTTCTACGGCACGACCGGCAGCACCGGCGATGCGCTCTACGGTTCAAAGCGCCTGCATGAAATCTACACCCGCGCCGATCCGAATTATTCCGGCCGCGTCACCGTTCCGGTTCTGTGGGACAAAGAGCGCCAGACGATCGTCTCCAACGAATCGTCGGAAATCATCCGCATGCTGAACACCGCCTTCAATGCGTTCGGCGATGCCTCGCTCGACTTCTATCCAGAAGATTTGCGCGGCGAAATCGATGCGCTCAACGATTTCATCTATCCCAACATCAACAACGGGGTTTATCGCGCCGGTTTCGCCACCACGCAGGAAGCCTATGAGGAAGCGTTCGGACAGTTGTTTACGGCGCTCGATTCGCTCGAAGACCGCCTTTCCCGCCAGCGTTATCTGACCGGCGACCGCCTGACCGAAGCTGACTGGCGGCTGTTTACGACGCTGTTGCGCTTCGATCCGGTCTATGTCGGCCATTTCAAGTGCAATCTGCGCCGAATTGCTGACTACCCGAACCTGTGGAACTACACGCGCGAGCTCTATCAGGTGCCGGGCGTGGCCTCGACGGTGAACATGGAACATATCAAGGGCCATTATTATCGCAGCCACAAGACGATCAACCCGACCGGCGTAGTGCCGCTTGGACCGGAAATCGACTTCTCTGCCCCGCATGACCGGAAACGCTCCAAAGCCTGACCGGACTGCGTTCTTCCTGCAACACTGTTTTTAGAACATCAGCACTTTCTCAAATCTCTTGCGCCCCATTGATTTCGATCAATGGGGCGTTTCGTTGCGCGGTCCAGATTGCACGCATCACTACTACCTCCCCCAAGACTTCAAGACTGACCACGACTTAAGGAGAGAGAGATGAACTGCTTCACCAGGGGACTGCTGGCCGCAACCGCGCTGGCCTTCGTCACACCGGCAGCATTTGCCGCAGACGCCATCGTCGCCCAGCCTGCATCTGAAATTCAGGCCGTGCCGGAAGCCCTGTCACCATGGCAGATCCGCGTGCGTGCGCTCGGTGTCATCGCGGAAAACTCCGGCTATGTGAACGGCGTTTCGGGTTCGGATCTCGATTATTCCAAATCGATCACGCCTGAACTCGACATCACCTATTACTTCACCGACAATTTCGCCGCCGAACTCATTCTCGGCACGACCTATGCCAATATCAATGGCGCCGGTTCCATCGATGGGCTGGGCAAGATCGGCAAGGCCTGGATTCTGCCTCCCACGCTGACGCTGCAATATCACTTCACCAATTTCGGTGCCTTCAAGCCTTATGTCGGTGCGGGCGTGAACTACACCATGTTCTACAATCAGGATGCGACCGGCGTCGAATATCTGAAGGTCAAGAACACATTCGGCGGCGCGCTGCAGATCGGCTTCGACTACATGCTCGACGAACATTGGGGCGTGAACTTCGACCTCAAGAAGCTGTTCCTGGAGCCGAAATTCGATGCAACCCTGGTTGGCGGCACCGAGGTCAGCGGCAAGGCCAAGCTTAATCCGTGGCTGATCGGTACAGGCGTCACCTATCGCTTCTGATAAAGCCCATGAACCGGTGAAGGCGCGACCGCGTGCCTTCACCAGAGCGGCAGCGGCTCCAGATCGCTAAGCGCTTCCTGCAGCCGCCGCTTCGTCGAGGGCGTGGTTCCCTCCGGCAGATTGTCGAGCGGAAAAAAACCGCATTCGGCGATTTCTCGGTCCGGCAAGCGCGGCTCCGTCTGCTCGAATTGCCTGCACACATAGAGCGCCACATGATCGCGCGGCGACGCATGGGCGTTCTTGTAAAGCGCGAAAAGCTGGGGGGAGCCTTTCAGCACAATATTGCATTCCTCGCGCAGTTCCTTTTCCAGTGTTTCCATAAATGTCTCACCGCGCTCGACGCCGCCGCCCGGCAATTGCCATCCGGGTACATAGGTATGCCTTACCAGAAAAACTGAATTTGCCTTTTCATCGAATACTATGGCCCTTACTCCTAATGTCATGGGGCGCCGCATTAAAAAATATGTATGAAATATAAAATGTCGAAAGCGCATGCCGTCTCTCCGCGAAGCAATCTACTTCGTATTAATGCATCAATGTCATCAACAAAAAGTCGCTAAACAGGTTTTGATTTTAAACATTATCCAGTAAATGGGGCATAGGCTCAGGACCTGTTAATTTGCTGGAAATGGCATCCGAAATGACAAGAGTTGCTAGGAGAGACGCGAAGAACGGGGTGGTTTCCCCGGTCAAGCGGTTCGACGCAGCAGATCGCCAGTCCTTTCGGTGTCCGAAGGATGTGGTCCATCCACCCGGCTACTTCGTCGAAGAGGCTCGAAAATGAACCACATTTCCTTCCCATCTTCTCCTCGTATCCAAACGGATGGCCTCACACCATTTCTATCAAATTAGCAGGTCCTGAGCCTTATGTTCCGTCTTGCCCATATATCCGACATTCACCTCTCGCCATTGCCTCGGGTTCGATACCGTGAACTGGCGTCGAAGCGTATTACCGGTTACATAAACTGGCTGCGCAATCGTAAAAATGCGATGCACGGAACCGTTCTCGACAGTCTCATTTCCGACATGCAGGCGCAATTTCCCAATCACATCGCGGTGACGGGCGATCTCGTCAATCTGGCGCTCAATCTGGAAATCGACATCGCCCATGACTGGCTCTCCAGACTGGGCAATTCGCACGATGTTTCGGTCGTTCCCGGCAATCATGACGCCTATGTGCCCGGCGCGCTCGACAAGTCCTGCCGGAAATGGGAACCGTGGATGCGCGGCGACGGCATCGACAACCACGGCAATCGCCCGCAATTCCCCTATATGCGCGTGCGCGGCCCGGTTGCGCTGATCGGTGTTTCCTCAGCGCGCGCGACGGCTCCCTTCATGGCCAGCGGCGATTTCCGTTCAGCGCAGGGCAAGCGTCTGGCGGCAATGCTGGACGAGGCCGGCGCACGCGGGCTCTTTCGCATCGTCATGATCCATCACCCGCCGATCCATGGCGCGACGCCTGCGCACAAGCGTCTTTATGGCATTCGCCGCTTCCAGAAGATCATACGAAAACATGGCGCGGAACTTGTTCTCCACGGCCATACACATCTGATCACGCATTACGAAATCGACGGTCCGAACGGCAAGGTTCCCGTCATCAGCGTGCCATCTGCGAGCCAGAATTTTGGCGGTCACAAACCCGCTGCCCGTTATAACATATTCAATATCGACAAGCGGCCTGAAGGCGGCTGGTCCTGCCTCATGGAAGAACACGGCGTTTCCGATGCCAGCGAGAAAATAACCAAGCTCAACGAGCGCGTTCTTTATTGATTTCAAAACAAAAACGGCGCCGAAGCGCCGTTCTCTGTTTTCGCTTACTTGCCAATCACCCGGTTGGCCGCTGAAACAATGGCTTCCAGCGAAGCGCTGACGATATTGTCATTGATACCCGCGCCGAACAGCTTGCCGCCCGGATGAGCCATCTCGACATAGGATATGGCCGAAGCGTCCGAACCCTGTTGTAGCGAATGTTCGGAATAATCGACGACCGACATCTTCACACCGAGATATTTGGACAATGCATCGACAAAACCGTCGATTGGCCCCGTTCCCTTGCCCTCGATATTCTTTGTCACGCCATTATCGGTGATTTCAGCGGTCAGAATACGGCGGCCCTTCTGCTCGGGGTCCGGGATGGTGTGATGATCGACAAACTTGATACGGGCGCCCGGCTGCGTCACGTAGAGCTGCTGGAACTCGTCGTGAATGCGCTTCGATGGCAGTTCCTTGCCTTCTTCATCCGTAATGTTCTGGATGATCTCGCGGAACTCGACTTGCAGGTTGCGCGGCAGGTTGAGGCCGTAATCGGCTTGCAGGATATAGGCGATGCCGCCCTTCCCCGACTGAGAATTGATGCGGATGATCGCTTCGTAGGAGCGACCCACATCCTGCGGGTCGATCGGCAAATAGGGGACTTCCCAGACCGGCGAATTGGCCGAACGACGCGCCTTCATGCCCTTGTTGATCGCATCCTGATGCGATCCGGAGAAAGCCGTATAGACCAGTTCACCGACGTAAGGGTGACGTTCGGCAATCTTCAACTGGTTCGAATATTCATAGACTTCCTTCATCCGGTTGATGTCGGTGCAGTCCAGTTCAGGGTCCACGCCCTGTGTATACATGTTGAGCGCCAGCGTTACGATATCGACGTTGCCGGTGCGCTCGCCATTGCCGAACAGTGTGCCTTCAACACGGTCGGCGCCCGCCATCAGGCCCAGCTCGGTCGCGGCGATGCCCGTGCCGCGATCATTATGTGGATGCAGCGAGATGATCAGGTTTTCGCGATTGTCGAGATTGCGACACATCCATTCGATCTGGTCGGCATAGACGTTCGGCGTGTTCATCTCGACCGTCGAGGGCAGGTTGACAATGAGCTTGTTGTCCGCGGTCGGCTTCACGATCTCGGTGACCGCGTTGCAGATTTCCAGCGCCACTTCCAGTTCGGTGCCGGTGAAGCTTTCCGGAGAATACTGGAAGCGATAACCGCCGCCCGCTTTCGCGGCCATATCCATGATCATCTTGGCGGCGTCGGTTGCGATCTGCTTGATGCCGGCCACATCCTTGGCGAAAACCACGCGGCGCTGCAATTCGCTGGTGGAATTGTAGAAATGGATGATCGGCGTTTTCGCGCCTTCCAGCGCTTCGAAAGTCCGCGTGATCAGTTCCGGGCGGCACTGAACCAGAACCTGCAAATCCACTTCGTCAGGCACATTGCCCTGTTCGATGGCCCAGCGGCAGAAGTCGAAGTCCGTCTGCGAGGCGGACGGAAAGCCGATTTCGATTTCCGGGAAACCCATATCGACCAGCAGGCGGAACATGCGCTCCTTGCGGTCGTGTCCCATCGGGTCGATCAGGGCCTGATTGCCGTCACGCAGGTCGACCGAGCACCAGATCGGCGCCTTTTCAATGCGCCTGGACGGCCAGGTGCGGTCATCGAGCCGGGGAGCGGGAAATGGCGAATATTTGGTGCCGGCAGTGGGCATGCCCTTGCGTCCGGCGGTGCGGGTTTCGGTTTGCGACGCGGCGACAGTCTGGTTCATTTCGGTTTCCTCCCGGCTTCACACCGGCCCTCAAGCCGTCAAGCACGGATTCCTGATGATAAATCTGATGGAAATAGTGTGTAAGGAGCTAAAGTCGGCGGGACCGTAATCGACCGCCGGACGCTCCTTCAACGAGCCCGGCGATCGCCGCTAAGGCCGAGGGTAAGAAGCGAGTTTAGAACGCAGACATTCACGCGCGCGCCGAAGGCGGCTGCCGAATGTTCCAGAAATGTTGCGCTCATCGTCGTCATGTTCAAAGCTATTACACAGGCGGACAGATGAGCGCAAGACGATTTTGCTCACGCGAAGGGAATGGAACTGGTGCCCAGCGGCAGTTTCGCTTCCTCTTCCGGCTCGACGTGGATAACCACCCGCACGCTCTTGATCTGCTCCTGAAGCGCATCCTCGATGCGGTCACAGATCACATGGGCTTCCCCCACACTCATTTCCGCCGCCACCACAAGATGAAACTCAACGAATGTCACCCGTCCGGCGATGCGCGTTTTCAGGTCGTGCACCTCGATGGCGCCGCCCGCATTGGCTGAAATGACATCGCGAATGCGCATTTCCTCGGCGGGCTCGACACCAATGTCCATCAGGCCTTGGATGGAGGAATTGATAACGCCCCATCCCTGCCAGAGAATGTTGATGGCCACCAGAATGGCGAGCAGCGGATCAAGCACGGCCCAGCCGGTCAGTACAGCCCCCACAAGCCCGATCAGAACACCGGCCGAGGTGAAAACATCGGTCATGATGTGCTGGCCATCGGCTTCCAGCGCCGGAGAGCGCAGGCTGCGCCCCGTGCGGATCAGCAGCGTAGCCCACAGGCCGTTGATCACCGCCGCGCCCGTATTGATGGCAAGACCAAGCCACGGTTCGTCAAGCTGGCGCGGAGCCTGCATGGCAAACCAGGCCTCACGGAAGATCAAAAGCGCGGCAACCGTGATCAGCACGCCTTCAACAACAGCCGAAATATATTCCGCCTTGTAATGACCGAAAGGATGATTGCCGTCTGCGGGCTTGTAGCTCACGCGGATCGCCCACCATGCACCGATGGCTGCAATCACATTGACGATGGACTCCAGCGCATCCGAATAAAGTGCGACGGAACCGGTCAGCCCATAGGCCAGATATTTCAGTCCCATCACACCGAAAGCAATGGGAATAGACCAAGCGGCAAGCCGCCGAACCTTTGCACTCGCGTCCATGATGAACCTTTGATTATCTTGATCTGTCCCGAAACCGGGACGGGCCTACGCACAGCCCTTCATTCGTTCGCTAGAGCATCGGCCCGAAAACCGGAACCGCTCTAACTATTTGTTTTGCCGCCTTTTCCAACGCAAAACCGTTTCCAGCTTCTCGGGATGCGCTCCAGCACGCGGGGCGTATCCTTAACGCATCTGGCATACGCAGCAGCAATTCGCCGCTGTTCTATACCCTAGAATATCGGAATTTCGTACCCTGTTTTTGTAGTTCCCAAATTTAATTTTCTCCTGCAAATGCAAGGCATTAAACTTGCAAATGAGTTGCCGGAGCAAGCACGGGAAAGCATAAAAAAACCAGCCGCAGGGTGTGGCTGCGGCTGGTTCGAAATCGTAACGAAAAGCGTTCGATCAGCTATTGGTCCGGCGCGTCTTGTTCTTGCCAGCCAGATGCGTCACCACATTTTCGATCATGCGCATGCCTGCATTATGGCCGAGCGTCATGATCGATTCCGGGTGGAACTGAACGGCGGCGACCGGCTCGTGCTTGTGCTCGAAAGCCATGATGACGCCATCTTCCGTTTCCGCCGTCACCAGAAAATCATCCGGCAGGCGTTCCGGGTCGGCGAAGATCGAATGATAGCGCCCGACTGTCACTTCCTTCGGCAGGCCGGAGAAAATGCGCTCCGGCTTCGAGACCCGAATACGCGACGGCTTGCCGTGCATCGGAATACGCAATTGGCGCAGCGTGCCGCCATAGGCTTCGGCGAGCGCCTGAAGACCAAGACAGACGCCGAAGATCGGCAGTGCGCGCTTGCGCGCCTTGTCGATGGTTGCCTTGCAATCGAAATCCTGCGGCGTGCCCGGTCCGGGCGACAGGACCACGAGATCGGGCTTGATTCTGTCGAACACCTCTTCGGCCACCGGCGAGCGCACGGTGGAAACCGTCGCGCCCGTCTGGCGGAAATAATTGGCGAGCGTGTGCACGAAGGAATCTTCGTGATCCACGAGCAGGATCGAGACCCCCTCGCCCACTTTCGCCGCGACACGCTCCTCGGCCACCTGATTGCTCTTCTGCGCCTCACGCACAGCCGCGATCATGGCCGATGCCTTCAATTCGGTTTCGGCCTCTTCCTCTTCGGGGTTGGAATCGAACAGAAGCGTTGCACCGGCGCGGATTTCCGCCACACCGTCCTTCACGCGGATGGTGCGCAGCGTCAGGCCGGTATTCATATCGCCATTGAAGTGCATCATGCCGATGGCGCCGCCATACCATGCACGCGGGCTGCGTTCGTTTTCTTCCAGAAAGCGCATCGCCCACAATTTTGGCGCGCCGGTAACCGTCACAGCCCATGCATGGCTGAGGAAGCCGTCAAAGGCGTCCATGCCGTCGCGAAGGCGGCCCTCGATATGGTCCACCGTATGGATCAGGCGCGAATACATTTCGATCTGGCGACGGCCGATGACCCGCACCGACCCCGGCTCGCAGACGCGGCTCTTGTCGTTGCGGTCCACGTCCGAGCACATGGTCAGCTCGGATTCGTCCTTCTTGGAATTGAGCAGCTTCAGAATCTGTTCTGAATCCGAAATCGCATCCTCGCCGCGCTTGATCGTGCCGGAAATCGGGCAGGTTTCGATACGCCGACCATTGACCCGCACGAACATTTCCGGCGATGCGCCGACCAGATATTCGTTTTCACCCAGATTGATGAAGAACGAATAGGGCGACGGATTGATCGTCTTCAACCGGCGGAAAATCTCCGACGGCGGCGTGTGGCAGCGCTCATAGAAGGTCTGGCCCGGAACCACTTCGAAAAGGTCGCCACGCTTGAAGCTCTCCTTGGCGCGCTCGACAAGACTGGCATATTCGCCGGGATTGTGATCGCCGCGCGCAAGCTCACGCTCCGATGGCTTGAAGCCCTGTACTGGCGTCGCCCGGTCCAGACCATGCGTGGAAGAACCGCCGCAGGCAAATTCATAACGATCCACCCAGGCCCGCGCCGCATAGTGGTCGGCCACGAAGATTTCGTCCGGAATGAACAGCACCAGATCGCGCTGGTCGTCGGGGCGCTTCAGCTTGTACTGGATCGGATCGAACTGGAACGCCAGATCGTAGCCGAAGGCACCGTAAAGACCGAGATTGGCGTCTTCTTCGGAGAAGAACAGGCCGACAATGGCACGCAGGACCGTGAAGACCGAAGGCATGCGCGAGCGCTCTTCCTCGGTGAAGGTTCCGCTCGGCTCGGCAATGGTCAGCTCGATGCGGTTTTCCCCGGCCTTGTCGACCGTCACCTCGGCAAGCGCCTTCACCGTGTCCAGGATAGGACGAAGCAGGACGACGCCGCGCGCATTCAGCGCTTCGATGCGCATGGTGCGGGCGCGCGAGGTGATGACCACCGGCGGATCGACGATAGCCGTATCCCATCGCGTATAGCGGCCCGGATATTCGTAGTTTGACGAAAACACCGCACCACGCCGTTCGTTCAGCGCATCGATATAGGTCTCGATCGCGCCCTTATAGGCGGTGAGGTGGCGCACGCGCTCGACGACAATGCCGCCTGCCGTTTCGTGCCGGAATATCTCGCTATCCGCAATCTTCGCATTCATGATCGGCTATCCCAAATCTAGCTGTTTCCGAATATTTCCAGAACCCGGTTTCCCCGCCGGTCTTATTCAAACAGCCAAACAAAAAGGCCGCCCGGATAATCCCAGCGGCCTGTTTTCCAAACGCAAATGCACAAACGCCTGCGTGGCCGCTATTAGCGGGCCCACCACCAACCGTTGATGACGATATTGCGCGAAATGTTCATGGACGTACTGTTAGCCTTCAATCTGTCCGCTTGCAACCGGAAAATTCAACGGCCGAAATCTGCCGGACAAGCCGTCATCAGGACGACACGCTCCAGGTTTCGCAAAGAAAATCCGGACAGTTTGCGGCTGTCCGGATTTCCTCACAAACCGGGATTAACAAGACGGAAGGAATAGGACGATTCCATCCGGTCCGGTGCACCCCCTTACCCCATGCGAAAATTCACAGGTGCAATATAGCTTTTAATATGCACAGTATCTCTATCACAGGTCGCACAGAATTTGCAACCTGCGATTGTTATTTGAGCCTATGCTTACGTTTAAGCGGAATTCAACGAAACAGTTCAAAAATTTGTAGGGCCGTCCGACAAGTTTCATCTTGCGTCGGGGACCGATTTCGGATTCATTTCCGTGGCAACTCAAACACATATGCAAAAATCAAGAATAGAGCCGTCACAAAAAACGGCCATTGGGGACAACCGATGAAGAATCTCGATGCGATGGACAGGAGTATTTTGCGCGCCCTTCAGGAGAACGGGCGCCTGACCAATACCGAACTGGCCGATCGCATAAATCTCTCGCAGACCGCAACCGCCGAACGCGTCAAGCGACTGACCCGCGAAGGGTATATCCTCGGCTATTCGGCGCGGCTTTCGCCCAAGATGCTCGACCGCGCCATGCTGGTCTTCATCGAGATCAAGCTTGATCGCACCACGCCGGAAGTTTTCGAAACCTTTTCGACTTTCACCCGCAGCAATCCCGACATTCTGGAATGCCATATGGTTGCGGGCGGCTTCGATTATCTCGTCAAAGCCCGCGTTTCCGACATGGACCACTATCGCCGCTTCCTTTCGGAAGCCCTTCTTTCCCTGCCCGGCGTGCGGGAATCGCACACCTATGCGGTGATGGAGGAAGTGAAGGAAACCGCCTATATCGCCGTCTGAGCTGGCAACAAGCCCTTCGTGAAGCATCGTTGCTGTCAGCAGGCTGACAGCAACGAACTCCCAATTTTGCACTTCGATCTTGCACGCGATCATTTACGGGTATATACCCGCAATATGTCACATCCGTGTTTCTGCATTCTTCTGCGTCAGGCTGCCCGCAAGACTTCGAGCGTCTACGACAACGCTCTTGCTCCGCTTGGCATCAATGTCGCCCAGTTCAGCACCCTGCGGAAAATCCGCCGCGCGGGCTCCATCTCGGTGACCGAACTCGCACATCTGTCGGAGCTGGACCGTTCGACCATGGGCCGCAACGTGAAGGTTCTGCAGCGCATGGGACTGATCGAGCCTACCGCCAGCGACGACCATCGCGAGACCAGCGTGACACTGACCGCAGATGGCCGCGATCTCGTGGAACGCGGCGGCCCGCTCTGGGATCAGGCGCAGGACGAAATTGAAAGCCGGCTGGGAGAGGACGGCGTGGAGCAGCTTCAAATCCTGCTCAACAGCCTTGGCTGATCTGACGCCCTTTGACTGGAAACAATGACCTGAAACCGCGTGCCCGCTAGGGAGCGAGCGGTTTCTCCATCGAAAGCATGACTGGCCAAAACCAGCATGAACCCGAAAGCGCCAAAGATGATTTCTGCCCGCCTTGCAGGCTTTCTTGCACAGAGAAACATCCATTACGGATGGATCGTCGCCGCCATCACCTTCCTGACCATGCTGGCGACCGCTGCCGCGATGGGATCGGCGGGCATCCTGATCGAACCGCTCCAGCGGGAATTCGGCTGGACGAATGCGAATATCTCCTTCGCGATGGCGCTTCGCCTCGTGCTTTTCGGCCTTATGGGACCGTTCGCGGCTGCCTTCATGAACCAGTTCGGCCTGCGCCGCGTTGTAGCGACAGCTCTCGTCATGATTTCACTCGGGCTGATCGGTTCCATTTTCATGACCGAGGAATGGCAGATGGTGGGGCTCTGGGGCATCGTGATCGGCCTTGGCACCGGCATGACGGCGCTTGTGCTCGGCGCAACCGTCGCGGCACGCTGGTTCGAAAAGCGGCGCGGCCTCGTCGTCGGCCTGATGACCGCCAGTAACGCTACCGGCCAGCTGGTGTTCATGCCGATCCTCGCCAGCGTCAGCCAGACCATCGGCTGGCGCACATCGCTCACCATCGTCATCTGTTTCCTTGTTGCCGCGCTCCTGCTGGTCCTTGCCCTGATGCGGGACCACCCCGCGGATATCGGCCTCAAGCCTTATGGCCGCACCGCTCCGCTGCCAGCGCCTGAACCTCGCAAAAGCTTCGGCGCCATGCTGGCCTCCCCGCTCGTCACCCTGCGCGAAGCCTCCTCGACCGCAACCTTCTGGGTCCTGTTCCTGACCTTCTTCGTCTGCGGCTTTTCCACCAATGGCCTGATCCAGACGCACTGGATCACGCTTTGCGGCGATTTCGGCATCGCACCCGTCGGTGCGGCGGGCATCCTTGCCGTCATTGGCGCATTCGACCTGATCGGCACGATCATGTCCGGCTGGCTTTCCGACCGGTTCGACAACCGCTGGCTCCTGTTCTGGTTCTATGCGCTGCGCGGCCTGTCGCTGATCTACCTGACCTTCACCGACTTCACCGTCTACGAACTGGCATTGTTCGCGGTCTTTTACGGGCTGGACTGGGTGGCGACCGTGCCGCCGACCGTCAAGCTTGCCGCCGAACGCTTCGGCCCGGAAAAAGCCGGTCTGGTCTTCGGCTGGGTGTTCACCGGCCATCAGATCGGGGCCGCAGCAGCAGCAGCCTTCGCCGGGTTCGTGCGCACCGATTATGACAGCTACACCCCTGCCCTGATCCTCGCCGGTGCCATGTGCTTTGCCGCTGCGGCCATGGTGTTCATCATCAACCGCCCTGCCGCAAGGCCTGCCTTGCAGCCATCATGAGGCGGCAGTTTTTTTGCCCTTCCTGTTCAGCGCCAGCACGCCGAGGCTGATCAGGAAGGCGGCGAGTGTGTCGGTCCAGCCCGGCACTTCGCCAAGCAGGACAAGCGCCAGAACCAGAGTAATGACGGGGATCAGCGCCGATAGCGCTGCCCCTGCCGCCGTTCCCAGCAGGACAACGGCTCGGTTGAAGGCAAAGACACCAAAGGCCGAGGTGAGAACACCCTGATAGAAACCCTGCAAGGCAATATCGCCCCAGGGTGTCGCGCCCATCCCCTTGGGCAGGAAGATCATGTAGATCGGCAGATAGACGATTGCCGAAGTGACGGCGGCGATAGCAGTCGCGTGCAGCCCGTCCATTCCCTTCCTGCGAAACACCATGACATAGATCGCCCAGACCAGTGCCGCGACGAAAAAGAACAGGTGCCCGAGCATTTCCGGCCCGCCCAGTTGCGACAGACCGGCGATCAGCATGGCCCCGATCACGATCAGCACGACCCCGGACCACCGTGACGGCGCAAGATGCTCCTTTAGAAGTGCCACCCCCAAAATGGCAACCATGGCCGTCATCAGCCCCGGAATGAGCGCCGCCGCATGGGACGCCGGGGCATATTGCAGGCCGCAGGTGGTCAGCAGCGCATAGGGAACACCAGCTCCTGAAGCCAGAAGCACGAAGCCGAGCGGACCAAGCTGGCGAAGGCCGAAACCTTTCATCAGAACGACCGGCAGCAGCACCAGTCCTGCCACGCCGAAGCGCAGGGCAATGATGTCGAAAGGCGTCAAGGCGGTCTTGAACCCGAACCGCGTCAGGACGAACGAACCGGACCATACCAGAACCCCGGAGAGCCCCCAGGCCAGACCGCGTATGGTATTGGAAGTCGAAGTCGTCGGATGGTTGTCGGTGATAGCCGTCATTGTCGCTCGCATCAGGAAAAAAGGAATAGCGCCGGACTATTGCATTCCTGGCCGCGACGAGCGCCACGGATAAGCGAGATATGAGATATTAGAATTTCTTATGCCGCTTTGCTTCTGGCCTCCAGAGCCACATCGCAAAACCGATCGATTAGATGCCTGACCGGGCTGTCGGCCCGAAAGACGATATAGACGGTGCGAAACGTCGGCGGATTGAGGCGGCGCGCGCGCAATCCATGCAGGTCGGCGCCCGGCAGGCTGATTTCAGATAGCAGCGTGGTGCCGATGCCATGCCGCACCATTTCCAGCACCGTGGCGACGTCTCGCGTGCGCACCTGCTCGCTGCGCGTTTCACCATCGCCCTCGCTCTCGCCATGAATGATCCGGTCGATGATCATTTCGCAGCCCGCAGCCGCGATAAGCTGGCGGTTGCGCAGTTCCTCTGCGGCAACCGTATCGCTGCGCATGAAGGGATCGTCGCGTTTGCCCACCACAACCAGTTCTTCGCGGCCAACTTCGCGAGCCTCAAGCTCGGGCGTCGGCAGGGACGTAATGCCGAGATCAGCAATGCCGTCCCGCACCCACAGGCTGACATCATCATGTCCGCCCTCGAAAGCGCTGAACTCGATGCCGGGATAAAGCCGCTGAAACGTCTTTCGCAGGCCGGGCAAGATATATTGGAGCTGGCTCGGGATTGCCGCAACGCGCAGCCGTTCAGGGGCGCCAGACGCACGGCACCGTGCCTGCAGCTCTATCCGGTCGATGGCCTGAAGCGCCGCCTTGGCGTCGGCAAGGATCGATTGTCCGAATGCCGTCAGTGCAGCCCCGTCCCGCTTTCGCGCCAGCACCTCGACCCCGAGTATCTTTTCCAGTGTCGCAATCGCCTGGCTTGCGCCCGATTGCGTCAGGCGCAGGCGGCGCGCCGCAGCACCCACGCTGCCGGTTTCCGCGACAGCTTCAAGCAGACGTAACTGGACCAGACTGATCTTCATCGTTTTGGTTACGGCTCAATCTCTCATCAATGCATCGCCCCAGTCGGCGCGACGCGCCCAACGGAACAGATCGCCATCGCGCTTGGTCAGCAGGCGTTCTTCCGCCCTGCCGTCATCCTTGCACAGTTTAACCGAAACTTTGCCGCCGCCAACCCGTGTCGGCGCGACGACCCGTGCTTCCACATCCTCAACCGTCTCGCGCACCGCAGCAAGATAGATGAACTTCTCATCCTCCCAAGGCACTTCCGCTTCCTTGGTCAGGCGATGAATGCGCGAGCGGGCAACACGGCGCGAAAAATGGCACCAATCCGGGGCGATCAGTGGGCACTCGAGCTGGTGCGGACAGGGCGCTGCAATAGCCGCACCTGCGGCGATAAGTGCCCGGCGCGCATCGAGAATGCGCTGCCAGCCCGCCGGTGTGCCCGGCTCCACGATCACCAGCATCTGCCTTGCTGATGCCCACAGGCGCTCGATAAGTTTCTGCCTGTTTTCGGGGGCGAGTTCGTCGAGTACATAAGCAATCGTGACGAGATCAGCTTCAGGAAAATCAAGTTTTTCCCGAACAACATCCCCTGCCCGCCAGTCGAGATCAGACAATCCGCTATCTTGCGAAAGCGCGCTTCCCACCGCCCGGATCGCAGGACTGGCCTCGATCATGGTTGCCGATTGAAGCGTCGGCCAGCATTGCTTTGCCGCCCAAAGAGCCGTTCCCGGTCCGGCCCCCACATCAAGCATGGATTGCGGCGCGAAATCGGGACAGACCTCGGCAGCGCCGTCCAGACTGGCGCGAACCGCCGCATAAGTCGCAGGCAGGCGCGCCGCCAGATAGGCTTTTGCCGCAAGATCGTCGGAAATATGCATGCGGCCGTCCCGCGTCTCGGCGCGATAACGGCGCGAAAGCATCTCGGATGCGCGCTTCAGGTCGGCCAAGGCCACGCCCTCCAGCGCGGCATCCACCGCCTGTCGCAAGGAAGCTGGCAGTTCCATTGCCGGTCAGCGCTCCAGAACCTGTTTCACATCGACCAGATTGGAACGAACGCGCAGGATGTAGAAGCCCATCGTCGTCAGATGCGATGGTGTGAACCAGGCGTCGGGGCTGCCGTTGGAAACGATGAAGGGCTGCATGTCGAGCGCGGCGCGCATCTGCTTTTCCATTTCGTCCCATACACCGTCGAGGTGCTTTTCGGCCAGAACGCCCCTGAAATCCGAGTGTGCCGCACGCAACAGGCCGTAATAGGCATAGAGCTGGCCATAGGCGAACCAGAAACGATCATCCGCACGCGTGTCGAACCAGCCGGCGTGATAATTCTCCGCACGATCCTTGAGGATGGCCGAGGTTGAACCGAGATCGCTCGCGATACGGTCCACGAACTGGATCAGATTGTCGGCGCGGGCATCGAACGTTGCCTGACAGTTTTCAAGCCGTCCGTTGAAGGCGCGCAGATCCTTGATCGCAGAACGATAATAGCTCGGCGTCGGTGTCTTCGGACCGAACGGGCTCAGGCCAAAATACCAGGAATCCTCGGCAAATTGCAGATTTCCACGCGCCTTCTGCAAATCCGCATCGATCTGCGACGTGCCGCGCAAGCGCCCGATATTATCCACGAGTTCAATCGCTGTACGGCGCACGGCTGCATTGATGCCGCGCTGGAACGAAGCCTTGTTGTCGAGGAAAGGCGTGCGATCCCAGTCCAGACCGAAAAGGCCAATCTTGTAAAGCAGCATGGAGGAAATCCACGCATTCTGATTGACGTTGAAGTCGGTAAGATCGGCAGCGACTTCGGCTATGGCCGAGCGCGAGCATTTGCGCGCGGAAGACGGCACCTGCACTGCCTGAACCGGCTGATTCGCAGGCGCGGCATCACCTGTCTGGCTGGTTTCAGGCGCAGCCTGCGTCGTCACCTCTTCCCCGGGCGTGGCCGCATTCTGATAGACATACTTGGCCGGATAATCCGGGTCGAAATTCGTCCAGGCCTGAGTCTGCCAGATGAAATAGAGGTAAAGCCCGCCAAGTCCGATCACGACGACCGCAACAGCAACTTTCCACAAAATTCCAAGCCGCAGGAAAAGCCGCCACAATGCGCCCAAAGGGACGGCAATCAGACGGGCGAGCGCCGCGATGAAACGGCCCAGGAAGGAAAAAACGCCCTTTACTGCATTCCACACTGTAATAAATCCTTCCTTGCCCCCAAATTCCGGGCTTCTCACCGATTTGCGCCGCCAACGGACCTATGTATCCCAAGTCCCGTTCGCAAGCCGCCCGGCCTGAAAAAGCTTCACGTCCACAAATAGAGTGTGCCGATCTTTTCGGCAATCTAGTGCATTTGGAGCCAAAGTGGAAACCGGTTTTGCGTGTGGAAATGCGTAAAAACAAATAGATAGAACAGTCATCCAACTGATTTTATCCGTCATTTTCCGCTGACAGGGTTGAATCCCGGGGACCGATCCGTAACATGGCGCCGACCTGCTTCGGCCGGACATGCGGCAATCCTGCCCGCTTCCCCTCGGCCGACGGTTCCGGAAATTGATGAGCGACAGCAGTTTCAAGTCAGGTGCGAAACGGTTTTCCGCCGGAAACTGCGGCAACGTCGCAATCAAGAACATTTTCGCCGCTGTGGTACTTGAATGGCGAAATCTTTGGTGTTTGCTAAAGTCGGAACCGGAAAAACAAATCAATCCGTCAAAACGGCCCGGTAAATGGAGAGAACAATGAAGTCCGTATCGACCTTTATGCTGACGCTTGCCTTGGGCGGGCTTGCCACGGGCACGGCAATGCTGGGCGCACCAGCAACCGGTTTCGCCGCCGAACCCGAAAGCTGCTCGACCATCCGCTTTTCGGATGTCGGCTGGACCGACATCACCTCCACGACGGCGGTGGCAACGGAAATTCTCAAAGGTCTCGGCTACAAGACCGACATCAAGGTTCTCTCCGTGCCGGTAACCTATGCGTCGCTCAGCAAGAAGGACATCGACGTTTTCCTCGGCTACTGGAACCCGTCCATGACCGCCGACCTTCAGCCCTATCTGGATAACAAGACGGTGGAGACGCTGCGCACCAACCTGACCGGCGCCAAATATACCCTCGCCGTGCCGAAATACGCCTATGATGAAGGCCTCAAGGACTTCAAGGATATCGCAAAGTTCAAGGACAAGCTTGGCGGCAAGATCTACGGCATCGAGCCGGGCAATGACGGCAACCGCCTGATCCTCGACATGATCAGCAAGGACGCCTTCGGCCTCAAGTCGTTCGAACTGGCGGAATCCTCCGAGCAGGGAATGCTGGCGCAGGTCGCACGCAGCATCAAGAGCAAGGACCCGGTCGTGTTCCTGGCATGGGAGCCGCACCCCATGAACAAGCGCTTTGAAATCGCCTACCTCACTGGCGGCGACGACTTCTTCGGCCCCAATCTCGGCGGCGCCAAGGTCGAAACCAATGTCCGCACCGGCTACACGCAGGAATGCCCGAATGTCGGCAAGTTCCTCACCAATCTGGAATTCAAGCTCGATATCGAAAACGAGATCATGGGCAAGATTCTCGACGATGGCCAGGAACCGTCTAAAGCCGCAAATGACTGGCTCAAGGCCAATCCCGGCGTTCTCGACCAGTGGCTTGCCGGTGTAATGACCGTTGACGGCAAGGAAGGCCTGCCGGCCGTCAAGGCAGCACTCGGCCTTTGATTTTCTACGCTGCCGGGCCGCAATGGACGCGGCCCGGCTCATTCCAGCACCATCATCCCAAGCACGCAGCAGGAGACTTGATCGTTGAACTGGCTGACGGACTACAAGATTCCTGTCGGACCAACCGCCAAATCTGTGGTGGACTGGCTGACGACCCATCTGGGGCTCTTCTTCGACACTTTGGCGGCGATCATGCAGGGCCTGATTGACGGCCTGTTGTATCTTTTGCAACTGCCCCATCCACTGCTCCTGATCGCCATCTTCGCAATCATTGCATGGCTGATCCAGCGTCGCATCTCCGTCGTCCTGCTCACCGTTCTGGGTTTCCTTTTCATCATCAATCAGGGCTATTGGGAACCGACCCTGAAGACACTGACACTGGTTCTGTCATCGTGTTTTGTCTGCATGGCTATCGGCGTGCCACTTGGCATTGCGGCGGCCCATCGCCCTGCCCTTTATGCCGCGATGCGTCCGGTTCTCGACCTGATGCAGACCTTGCCGACATTCGTCTACCTGATCCCGGCGATCGTTTTCTTCGGCATCGGCATGGTGCCGGGCTTGCTTGCCACCGTCATCTTCGTAATCCCCGCCCCCGTCCGTCTGACCCAGCTCGGCATTTCCTCCACACCATCCTCTCTCATCGAAGCAGGCGAGGCTTTCGGCGCGTCGCGCTCGCAGCTTCTCTGGAAGGTCGAGCTACCCTATGCGATGCCGCAAATCCTCGCGGGCCTGACCCAGACGATCATGCTTTCGCTGTCGATGGTGGTTATCGCCGCGCTTGTTGGCGCTGACGGGCTTGGCGTGCCGGTGGTTCGCGGACTGAACTCCGTCAACATTTCGCTCGGCTTTGAAGCAGGCTTCATCATCGTCGTGGTCGCCATCGTGCTCGACCGCATCTTCCGCGCCGGCAGGGAAAAATAGCATGATCCGAAAAGTGGAAACCGGTTTTCGGATAAGAACATGCTCAAACAGAGACCAGGAGGAAGCGGGATGACCATCATCGCACTCGAAGACGTCTGCATCATTTTCGGCAGCAATGTCGATGGGGCGCTTGCGCTTGCGGATCGCGGCGCAACCCGCTCGCAGATTCAGGCGGAAACCAATCTCGTGCTGGGCGTGCATAATTGCACGCTCAATATCGAGGAAGGCGAAATCCTCGTTCTCATGGGCCTGTCCGGCTCCGGAAAATCCACCCTTCTTCGCGCGATCAACCGGCTCAATCCGATTTCGCGGGGCCGCGTTCTCGTGCGTGAAGGCAACCGGGCCATCGATGTTGGCAAGGCGGACCGGGGAACGCTCCGCCATCTGCGCACCGAACTCGTCTCCATGGTGTTCCAGCAGTTCGGCCTGCTGCCATGGCGCACGGTCGAGGAAAACGTCGCCTTCGGGCTGGAAATTTCCGGCATGGGCAAGGAAGAACGCCTCGCCAAGGCCCGCGGCCAGCTTGAACTTGTCGGCTTGCAGGACTGGGCCAAGCGCAAGGTCGGCGAACTCTCCGGCGGCATGCAGCAGCGCGTCGGGCTTGCCCGCGCCTTTGCAACCGGCGCGCCGATCCTGCTGATGGACGAGCCGTTCTCGGCCCTCGATCCGCTGATCCGCACCCGCTTGCAGGACGAATTGCTGGCTTTCCAGTCACGTCTGAAAAAGACCATCGTCTTCGTCAGCCACGATCTCGATGAAGCCATGAAAATCGGCAATCGCATCGCAATCATGGAAGGCGGGCGTATCGTTCAGTGCGGCACGCCGCAGGAAATTCTCCTGCAGCCCGCCGATGCATATGTCGCCGACTTCGTTGCGCATATGAACCCGCTCGGCGTGCTTCGCGCCGGAGACATCATGGTGCCTTTCGATCGCAATGCGGCACCGCGTCCTTTTGCGGCCACCGCACGACGCGAAACACTGGTGCGCGACCTGATGAATGCCGTGGCGGACAGCAGCGGCGATGTCGGCATCGTCGAAAACGGCGCCGTGGTCGGCAAGATCGCAGCAGACGACATTGTGCGTGCACTCGCCTGGCATCAGCAGCGCGGCACCTCTTCCTAGAGCATTTCCAGCAAAAGTGTGAAACGGTTTTGCGTTGGAAAATGCGACACGCTTCAAACAAAAAAGCCGCACATTCTCATGTGCGGCTTTCCGAATTTCAGGCTGCGCAAGATGCGCGTCAGCTATGTGCCGCCTGTCTGGCAGCCGCGCGCGCTTCCACGCGTGCCTTGATGGCATCCACATCTGCGCGCGGCGTGGCAGCAAAGAGCTTCTTCGTATAATCGTGCTGCGGATTGTTGAACACGTCGTCGCGCGAACCGTATTCCACCACCTCACCGAAATACATCACCATCACCTCGTCGGCGATATAGCGCACGACCGAAAGATCATGGCTGATGAAGACATAGGTGAGGCCGAACTCTTCCTGCAAGTCGGCCAGCAGGTTCAGAACCTGTGCCTGCACCGACAAGTCGAGTGCCGAAACCGGCTCGTCCAGAATGAGCAGTTTCGGGTTGAGCATCAACGCACGCGCAATGGCGATGCGCTGGCGCTGGCCGCCGGAGAACATGTGCGGATAGCGGTTGAAGTGCTCTCGGCCAAGACCGACCTTCAAAAGCATCTGCATCGCCTTGGCGCGCCGTTCTTCCGCCGTCATGTTGGTGTTCAGCAGCAAGGGTTCCGCCAGCACGTCGCCGATCTTCTGGCGCGGATTGAGCGAACCATACGGGTTCTGGAACACGATCTGCACCTTCTGGCGCATTTCGGCCGTCAGGCCATCGCGAGCGATGTCCACATCCTTGCCGCCGATCTTCAGCTCGCCGGAAGTCTGTGGATCGATCATGGTGAGAATGCGGGCCAGCGTGGACTTGCCACAACCCGATTCACCGACAATCGCCAGCGTCTTGCCCTTTTCCACCTTGAAGCTCACGCCCTTGACGGCATGGACCACCTTTGCCTTGCCGAACAGACCACCGCCGACATGATAATCGCGCTTGATATCGCGCGCCTCGAGAACGATCTCGCTCATCACGCTTCTCCCGCACCATTATTTTCAAAGACGAAATCGGATACCGTCGGAAGACGGTCGCCGGTCGCATTCTCCGGCAGGGCCGACAGCAGCGCACGGGTGTAAGGATGCTTGGGCGCGGAGAACAGCGACAGCACGTCGGCATCCTCCATCTTGTGGCCCTTGTACTGCACGATCACGCGGTCCGCCGTTTCGGCAACCACACCCATGTCATGGGTAATCATGATCAGACCCATGCCATGCTCCACCTGAAGCCGCATCAGCAGATCGAGAATCTGCTTCTGGATCGTCACGTCGAGAGCCGTCGTCGGTTCGTCGGCGATAAGGAGCTTGGGATTGCACGCAATCGCGATCGCGATCATGACGCGCTGGCACTGGCCGCCCGACATCTGGTGCGGGAAGCTTTTCAGGCGTTCCGCCGCATCGCGAATGCCGACCAGTTCCAGAAGCTCGATGGCGCGCGCACGGCTCGCCGAGCCGTTCATGCCCATGTGCTGCTTCAGAACTTCCTCAAGCTGATACCCGACCGTGAAGCAGGGATTGAGGCTGGCGACAGGTTCCTGAAAAATCATCGAAATATCACGTCCGATGATCTTCCGGCGCTCCTTGTCGGACATGGTTCGCAAGTCCTGGCCATCAAAGGTCATGGCGTCTGCGGTAACGGTTGCAGTCTTGGGGAGAAGCCCCATGACGGCGAGCATCCCCACTGACTTGCCCGAACCGGATTCGCCGACAATCGCCAGCACTTCGCCCTTGTCGACCTTGATATCGATCCCGTCGACCGCTTTGAAGGGACCGGTCGAGGTGTCGAACGAAACCGTAAGATTCTTGATTTCTAACAGCGCCATCGATCAGCTCCTTTTGAGCTTCGGGTCAAGCGCATCGCGCAGACCGTCGCCGATCAGATTGATGGCGAGAACAGTAATCAGGATAGCAAGGCCGGGGAACGTCACGATCCACCAGGCGCTGAGGATGAACTCACGCGCTTCTGCAAGCATCGTGCCCCATTCCGGCGTTGGCGGCTGTGCGCCCATGCCAAGGAAGCCCAGAGCTGCCACGTCGAGGATCGCATTGGAGAACGACATCGTTGCCTGCACCACGAGCGGAGCAAGGCAATTCGGCAGAATGGTCTTGAACATCAGGCGCAACTTGCTTGCACCGGCAAGCTTGGCTGCGGTCACATATTCGCGTTCCTTTTCCGCCATGACGGCAGCGCGGGTCAGGCGCGAAAAGTGCGGCAGCAGAACCAGCGTGATCGCCAGTACCGCATTGATCAGGCCAGGCCCGAGAATGGCCACCAGAACCAGTGCCAGCAGCAGCGACGGGAATGCCAGGATAACATCCATGATGCGCATGAACACCGTATCGACACCGCCACCAAAATAGCCGGTAATAAGACCGATCGTGATGCCAAGGCACATCGAAATGATGACGATGACGAAGCCCACGAGCAGCGAATATTGCGAGCCGTAGATCAGGCGGGACAGGATATCACGTCCGACCGCATCCGTTCCCAGAAGGAACTGGGTCGAGCCGCCGTTTTCCCAGAATGGCGGGACCTTCACGAATTCACGGAATTGTTCCGTGGGATCATGCGGCGCAATTAGCGGAGCAAAGATTGCGATCAGAATGATCGCGACAAATACGAAAAGACCGATCACAGCGCCGCGATTGACGCTGAAATAAAACCAGAAATCCTTCAGCGCACGCATCTTGCCAATGTCGTTCGCGGCTTCCGGCTGAATAGCTGAGTGTGTCATGATACCCTCACTTGTGCCGGATACGCGGATTGATGAGACCGTACAGCAGATCGACGACCAGATTCACCAGCATGATGATGAATGCGATCAGCAGCAATCCGCTTTGCACGACCGGATAATCGCGACGGAAAATGGAATCGAGCATCCATTTGCCGATACCGGGCCATGAGAAGATCGTTTCGGTCAGGATCGCACCAGCCATCAGAACGCCGACCTGAAGGCCGATCGTCGTGATGACAGGGATCATCGCATTGCGCAGTGCATGCAGGCCGACAACGCGACGAACCGGCAGGCCCTTGGCGCGCGCGGTGCGTACATAGTCTTCACCCAGGACTTCCAGCATCGCAGAGCGCGTCTGGCGGGCGATAACGGCCAGCGGAATGGTCGCCAGAACGATGGTCGGCAGGATGAGATGCGAGGCTGCGGATACGAAAGCCCCCTTCTGGTCCGACATCAGGCTGTCGATCAGCATGAAACCAGTGACGGGCGGGAAGAAATAGAGCAGCGAGATGCGGCCGGAGACCGGCGTCCACTGCAGCACGCCAGAGAACAAGATGATGAGCAGGAGCGCCCACCAGAAGATCGGCATTGAATAACCGACCAGCGACACGCCCATCAGCCCCTGATCAAACCACGAGCCGCGCTTGACGGCGGCGATGACGCCAGCCGGAATGCCGAGGAGAATAGCCACGATAATCGCGCAGATGGACAACTCTACCGTTGCGGGAAACAGCGCGAAAAATTCGACGAGAACAGGCTTTTTGGTCACCAGAGACTGACCGAAATCGCCGTGCAGCAAGTTCCAGACATAGTCGAGATATTGCTGCCAGATCGGGCGATCAAACCCAAGCTGTGCCATCAGTTCGGCATGGCGCTCAGGGCTTACGCCGCGTTCGCCGGCCATCAGCAGCACAGGGTCGCCGGGAAGAACCCGGACGAAGGCAAATGCCACGATTGTAATGCCTATGAAGGTCGGAACCAGATAGACGAGTTTGTTGAATATGAAACGGAACATACAAAAACTCCGACCGGGTGCAGGGGATCACCCTACACCCGGCCGCTTGTGTTGTCAGATTTTACTCGGAAATATCAACTTCTTCGAAGCGATAGTCGCCAAGCGGGCTCTGCTTGAAGCCGGTAACCTTGGCCGACATCGGCACGAAGACCGTCGAGTGAGCGAGGGTGTTCCACGGAGCCTGGTCCTTGAAGATCACCTGCGCTTCTTCGTAAAGCTTGGTACGCTCTTCCTGGCTGGTCGTGACCTTGGCCTTCTGGATCAGGTCTTCAAACGGCTTGTAGCACCACTGGGCGCGGTTGTTCGAACCGACGCCAGCGCAGCCGAGAAGCGTGCCCATGAAGTTGTCCGGATCGCCATTGTCGCCGGTCCAGCCGAGGATCACGGCACCGTCACGGTCCTTGTCGCCCGACTTCTTGAGGTATTCGCCCCATTCCATCGAAACGATCTCTGCACTGACGCCAACCTTGGCCAGATCGGACTGCATGAGTTCAGCCGTGCGGCGGCCATTCGGCATATAAGGACGGCTGACAGGCATAGCCCACAGCTTCATCTTCAGATCCTTAACGCCAGCGGCTTCGAGAGCCTTCTTGGCAGCTTCCGGATCGTACTTGTCGTCCTCGATCTTGTCGTTATAGCCCCACATCGTCGGCGGGATCGGGTTCTTGGCCACCTGGCCCTGGCCCTGATACACGGCATCGACAATGGCTTGCTTGTTGATTGCCTGGTTCAGCGCCTTGCGAACTTCCGGCTTGTCATAAGGCGCCTTCAGCGTGTTGTACGCGAAGTAAGCCACATTGAGGCCTGCCTGCTCATCAACCTTGAGGTTGGAATCGGCCTGAAGGCCCTTGATGTCAGCCGGTGCCGGATAGGACATCAGGTGGCACTCGCCAGCCTTGAGCTTCTGCGCGCGAACAGCAGGATCGGTCGTGATCGCGAAGACGAGATCGTCGATCTTCGGCTTGCCGCCCCAATAGTTTTCGTTGGCCTTGAAGCGAACGACGGCGTCCTTCTGATAGGCGACGAACTGGAACGGGCCGGTGCCGACCGGAATCTGGTTCAGATCGTCCTTCTTGCCATCGGCGGCAAGCTTGTCCGTGTATTCCTTCGAGATGATCGAAGCGAAAGGCATCGAGATATTGGCGAGGAACGGCGCTTCTGGCCGGTTCAGCACAAACTTGACCGTGTAATCGTCAACCTTGACGATATCCTTGATCAGAGCGCCCATCTCCATGCTGTCGAAATATTCATAGGTGATGCCAGCGGTGTACTGGTGCCAAGGATTGTCCTTGTTGCGCATGCGGTCATACGAGAAGATCACGTCGTCAGCGTTGAAATCGCGGGTCGGCGTGAAATAGTCGTTCGAATGGAACTTGACGCCCTTGCGCAGGTGGAAGGTGTATTCCAGACCGTCTTCGGTAACGTCCCAGCTTTCTGCCAGACCCGGCACAACTTTCGTCGTCCCGTTTTCGAATTCGGCAAGACGGTTATAGACCGGATGAGCCGAGGCATCGAACGTATCGCCGCCGGTATAGGCGGCCGGGTCGAAGCCTTCAGGCGAAGCCGGCGAGCAATACACAAAGGTCTTCGCCGATGCAGCACCGCTCATCAGAGCCACCAGCGCGGTTGCTGCCAGAAGTTTTTGGTAGAATTTCATTATTGTCCGCCTCCACGGAAAAATATGCCGCGCGCACCCCATTGCCCGCAGCTTGCGCTTATCGAAACGTGTGGATCGCCACTTTGCAAGCGCAATTTTTAGAACCAGTTCATATTCTCAACCGATTATGGCCCGGATCATTAGATTTTTATTCTATGGAGTGGCCATTATTCGGAAAATTGCGCTAAAGCACAACGAATTATAATATTATTCGCACGCGTTTTGCATGGGATAATGCAACTTACGCATCACTGACTCGGGCGCAACGCGGAGACAACCACCAGAAAATTGCTCGCAATTTCACGCCGATCACACTCGCAGTCGAATTGACTGGCGCTTTGGGCAAAGACGAATTAATAAGTGGATAATATGAGTCATATTTGAGTCTCGCCGAAAATGCTCGAAACCAATCCAATTCGCCCGACCACGCCGGAAGCCATCCAGCTTGCCAAGACCCTGCTGCGGACGTCTCGCTACGGTGCCGTCGCTGTTTTTGACCCGGCCACCGGCAGACCGCTGGCGAGCCGTGTTGCCGTTGCGACGGACATGGATGGCACGCCGCTGATCCTGGTCTCCGGACTGGCGGCACACACGCCGGGACTGCTGGCCAACCCGTCCTGCTCGCTTCTGCTTGGCGAAGTCGGCAAGGGAGATCCCCTCGCCCATGCGCGCGTCACGCTGCACTGTCAGGCGCGAAAAGTTGAGAGGTCTGCTGCTGATTATCCGCGCATTCGCCGGCGCTATCTCAACCATAATCCTAAAGGTTCGCTTTATGTGGATCTTGGAGATTTCGCGTTTTTCAGGCTCGAACTGGAAAGCGCCAGCCTGAACGGCGGCTTTGGCAAGGCGTTCAATCTGACGCGGGACGATATGCTGTGCGCGGCTTCCACCAGCGCGGAGTTTGCCGAAGGCGAGCAAAGCGCGCTGAATGAACTAAACGAAAACCATGGGCCGGAAATTGCGTATATAGCTCAAAAGATTTTTAAAGCAGGCTCTAATAAGGGCCCATTGAAAGTGACAGGGCTGGACCCGGACGGCGCCGATATTTCCAGCGGTGACATCATCCTGCGTCACGCATTTTCAAGGAGCGTTGATTCCCTAAGGGAAGCCGTTGCAGCCTTGGCCAAACGGTAAAATAAAGCCCGCTGAAACAAAAGCGCATTTTTTTTGGGACGAAATTGCAGGTCTTTATACTGGATTGAATATAAGCAAGGGCTTTTCAAAAGCGGCATCTAGCATTATTTTCAATATGCATGCTTCTGAAAGTTTGCATGTATATTTTTAACTCTGTCCAGTCTTACGGGGGTATGACGGCAAATGAGTAGACAAGATACTTTTTTTGATTTGATTGAGAATGTAGATCAGGCTGCCGATTTCCTTTCGGCACTTGCCAACAATAAGCGATTACTAATTCTGTGTAAGTTGCTCCATAATGAAATGTCCGTAGGCGCACTTGCCAAGGCGATTGATCTTAGCCAATCCGCTTTGTCTCAGCACCTGGCAAAACTACGAGCTCTCGACCTCGTTTCAACCCGTCGCGACGCGCAGACCATCTACTACATGGTTTCGTCGCCGCATATCGAGTTGATGTTGTCGACACTCTCGAGTCTGTATATGAGTCCAACACCGCGCAGACACAATCTGGCGGCAGTCGCTCACGCATAAAATCATGAGGTCTCAGCCGTGCGATGAACGAAAATTCTCATTCGCACGGCTGCGTCTGGAAGATTGACGATCCAGACGATATTCGCCTTTCCCCCTATCGCAGCATTCGCGAAAAAGATCTCGTAGGGCGCCAGCAGCGGTTTATCGCTGAAGGCAAGGTGGTCCTGAACGTCCTGTTCTCGGCTTCTGCTCGTTTCGAGACAGAATCCCTGCTCGTTCTGGAGAACCGGCTTGGTGGCCTTGGCGAGCAGCTCAGCCAGTTGCCGCCAGACGTGCCTGTTTACTCTGTTTCACAGACGATCATGGACGCGGTCGCGGGATTTCACGTCCATCGCGGCATTCTTGCCGTCGGCCGTCGCAAGCCGCAACCGGGCCTGCGGGCAATGCTGGAAGCGCTGCCTGGAAAATCGCTCGTTGTGGTCCTGTGCGGCATTTCCAATCACGACAATGTCGGCTCAATCTTTCGCAATGCCGCCGCTTTTGAAGCCGATTGCGTGCTTATGGACGAAACCTGTTGCGACCCGCTTTACCGCAAGGCCATTCGCGTATCGGTCGGCGCCACATTGAAGGTTCCCTATTTCCACGGCGGAAACATCGATGAAATCGTCGCCGCGCTGGGCGATGCCGGGTTCAATCTGCTGGCGCTCAGCCCGTCATCTCCGCTCAGCATCTATGATGCGGCCAAGCATGACCGCCACGCGCTCCTGCTCGGCACAGAAGGTGAAGGACTGCCGCCTCGCCTTCTTCATAAACTGCAAACGGCCAGGATTCCGATGTCCGATGCCTTCGACAGCCTGAATGTAGCAACCGCATCCGGCATCGCCTTGTCGCGCTTCAGCAAGTTTCAGTAGACGTCTCATTTTCCTGGCGATGATAACGCCGCCGCTATCAATCGGCCGTCAATGGCTGCCAATCCTGTTGCAATCATCGCCATACCGATCACGTGTTTGGTTTGCAAAGTCTCGCCAAGAAAAAGCGCTCCAAGCAGGATAGCGCTGACCGGAATGAGAAACGTCACCAACATGAGATTGACCGCACCCGCCGTCGATAGGATGCGGAAAAAGAGAACGTAAGCGAGTGCCGTCGAAAGCAGCGCGATACCGGCCAGCGCTCCCCAGACTGCAGCGCTCGGACCAGCCAGCGTCCAGGGATGATCCACCAACAGGGCTATCGGGATGAGCATGATCGTTGTGGCCGTTACCTGGCCCGTGGCTGTTATCAGCGGCGCAACCCCCAACGCTTTGAAGCGACGCCCAAAAATACCTGCCAGCGAATAGGAGAATGCAGCACAGAGAATCGCAAGCTGCGGCCACAGGCTGCCTCTGATTCCGGCGATAGCATCGGGCCCGATCATGATCGCTACCCCGAAGAAGCCGATCAAAACACCGGCGATCTTGTTCCGGGTGATCTTTTCGTCCGCCGTCAGAAAATGCGCGACAATAACGCCGAAGAGCGGTGTCGTGGCATTGAGGATGGAAGCCAACCCACTGGCGATCTGAGTCTGCCCCCAGACGATGAGACAGAATGGCAGCAGATTGTTGAGAAAGCCCATACCGAAAAACGCCAACCATATGCGGCGATCTTTCGGCAATGATAGGCCCATCATTCGAATTAATATGACCAAAGCGAGCGCAGCCAGCCCGACCCGGAGCGTGACGATAGTAAAAGGTGGCAACTCCCGAACGGCAATACCGTTGAAGAAGAACGAACCACCCCAAAGAACGGAAAGAATAATGAGCATCACCCATTCCTTCCATCCCATCATCTTCTGCGCCGTCATCTTTAAAACCTCTGAAGCCAAAGCTTAAGTTCTGCTGACTATCAACTTAGGCTGGTGTGGGGCCATCCATAGATGCAGCGCGTGCAATTGGCTTCCCGTTTATTGCTTTCAAATTCCAGAGTAATTCCTGCTAAGGCGGGAAACGGTTTTGCGCAGGATAATGCCGGAAAAAACAAATAGATAGAGCGGTTTCAGCGCGTCGATGTAACTGGAAATGCTCTAACCGAGATAGCGCCGTGCCGGTGCATACAAAAAAGCGGATGCTCTTCGCACCCGCCTCTCAGTCATTGATCAGAAAAACAGTCAAGCTGCAGAAACACTGGCCGTGTTGGCAACAAGACGCCGCAGCATTTCTTCTGCCTGCGGTTCACGCTCGGAACGACCGATGAAGCCGCCGCCGAAGACGCGCGCAGTGTTGCTTTCATCGGAATAAAGCACGCAAGCCTGTCCCGGAGCGATGCCGCTTTCGCCATCAACCAGTTCAACCCACGTCTGGCCATCGGCATGACGCAGCACGGCAGGACGCGGCGGCCGGGTCGAGCGGACCTTGGCGAATACTTCCATTCCGGCTTCCGGCAGATCATTGATCGGCGCATCGCCGAGCCAGTTGATGTCGCGCAGGAAGACTTTGTGCGTTTCCAAAGCTTCGCGGGGGCCGACGATAACCCGCGCATTGGCGGCATCAAGATGAACCACATAAAGCGGTTCGCCCGTAGCCACGCCAATGCCACGGCGCTGGCCGACCGTATAATGCACAATACCGTCATGGCGGCCGAGCGTGCGGCCATCAATATGAACAATATCGCCGGGATTGGCCGCTTCCGGCTTCAATTTGGAGATAATGTCCGAATATTTGCCCTGCGGCACGAAGCAGATGTCCTGGCTGTCCTGTTTCTTGGCGACGGTCAGGCCCATTTCCTCGGCAATTTCGCGCACCTGCGCCTTTGGCAGATGACCGAGCGGGAATCGCAGATAGTCGATCTGCTCCTGCGTGGTTGCAAAGAGGAAGTAGCTCTGGTCGCGATCCGTATCGACCGGGCGATAGAGCGCACGATGCGCGCCATTGGCGCGGCTGCGGATATAGTGACCCGTCGCCAGTGCGTCGGCGCCAAGATCGCGCGCGGTCTGAAGAAGATCAGCGAACTTGACTGTCTGATTGCACGAAACACATGGAATCGGCGTTTCGCCGCTCACATAGGAGTTTGCAAAAGGATCGATCACGGCTTCGCGGAAGCGCGCTTCGTAATCGAGAACATAATGCGGAATACCGAGACTTTCCGAAACGCGGCGGGCATCCTCGATGTCCTGTCCCGCACAGCAGGAACCGGCGCGATGAACGGCAGCGCCATGATCGTAAAGCTGTAGCGTCACGCCAACGACATCGTAACCTTCACGTTTGAGAATCCCGGCCACAACAGATGAATCGACGCCGCCCGACATGGCGACGACAACGCGCGTGTCTTCCGGCTTTCCCGGCAGATCGAGGCTGTTCAGGCTCATGATTGATTCCAGCTTCCGGGCAAACGCCCTGCTTCTCAAAATTTAGGTTTCTGCGCCCTATATAGGCCAAACTGCGGCAATTTGCCAAGGGTAAGCTAACAATCATTGTCATGATTAGCGCCACCAGCGCACACTTCCGCGTGAATTTTTCCGGCCTTATGCCTCGAAAAAGCCCGCAATAGGGCGAAAACGATTATTTTTCCAAGTCTTACCAGAGCGTTACCAGCTGCTTAGGTAATTTTTAAAGCTGTCGCGCTAGTCTCACACTCGATTAGGTCCTTGAGTGTTGTGTAGAGAGTACAATGACCGATCTGGTAAGACCGCGTATAAAATATGTTATCGGTCCTGATGGCAGCCCGCTGACCATCGCGGACCTCCCCCCCGCCAATACAAGGCGCTGGGTCATTCGCCGCAAGGCTGAAGTCGTCGCCGCAGTGCGTGGCGGGCTTCTGAGCCTTGAGGAGGCATGCCAGCGTTATACATTGACGGTGGAGGAATTCCTTTCCTGGCAATCCTCAATCGATGAGCATGGTCTCGCCGGCCTCAGGACCACCAGAATTCAACAGTATCGTCACTAAAGCCGTCTCATCAAAACCGGGACCGGTTTTGGAAGGACGGGATCGGGCTCCTGCGGAACTCCGCGAACGGGTCATTGATCGACAAATCGAAAACCGGCCCACGTGGCCGGTTTTTATTTGCACATTCCGTTCCTATGTTGTGAACTTGGCGTGTTGATCCAGACACACAATGTTCAGGAGGATGACATGAGCGGGACGATCGAGATTCGCAAGGAAGACAGCTCCGATGGCGGCCGTTATGCGGCTGTTCTCGACGGTAGCGAAGCCGAAATGACCTATACGAAGCTTGGTCCCTCGCTGATATCCATCGACCATACTTTCGTGCCCGACGCGATGCGCGGCAAAGGCGTCGCGCAGGCGCTCACCAAGAACGCGGTTCTGGACGCACGCCGAAGCGGATGGAAGATCATCCCGCGCTGCAGCTTCATGCACGCGCAGGCCATGCGTCACCCTGACTGGGCGGATGTGTTCGGCAAGGAATAATCGCCGGACGGACGATCTATTGCAGGTCGCGGATGCGGCGCGCCAGGCTCTTGGGACCGGCCTTCTTGCCTTTTCCCGCGCTGGATTTTTCCGCCGCCTCAAGAATGGAATGGATCGGCGAATCCGGCCCTTCTTTCGCAGCGGTTGCAGCCACCATGCGGGCGGCAAGCTCAGCCATTTCCTCGCGCAGCGCCGCGTTTTCCCGTTCAATCTCGGCTAGCTGAACGCTTACATTCGCGCCTGCATTGCTGCGGCTATGGCGCTCGATTTTTTCCTGCGCGTCCGAAAGTTCCGATATCAGTTTTTCAAGCTTCTGCTGCAATTCGCTATTGCGCCGCTTTTCGCTTTTCAGTTCGGTCTGCGCCGAGGTCAGCTGGGTCGAAACTTCGTTGTAACGCGCTGTGGCTTCCTTGCGATCTCGACGCATTTCAGTCATCTCGTTTGTCAGACGGCTGTATTCCGTCTCGCTTCCACTTATTTCGATACGCAAGGTATCGGCTAATCCCTCAAGCGCGCTGTAGTGGCTTTGCATCCGTTCTAGTTCCGCCTGGAGGATTTGCGCCTTTTCCAGTGCTGCATTACGGGCCGTTTCGGCCTCTTTCGTCACCCGCTCGTGCTCTGCCAGCCGTTTCTCAATATCCGCCTGGCTTTCCTCAAGCAGTGGAATGCGTTTCAGCTCCTCATATTGCCGGGCGAGCGTTACTTTCTGCTCCGCTGTCTTCTGGCGCTCGAGCTTCAGCAACTGTTCCAACCGGCTAACCGCAACGGCATATTCCGCCCGAAGTCCATCACGATCGGCTCGTATCTCTGCCAGAGTGATCGGCAATTCCGCCTGAACCTGCCGCCGCGCCAGAAAGAAGGCGCGTCGCCAGACCGAAGGGCCGAGCAGAATCACGACGAAAACCGTCACAAGAACGCCGAATATGAAAAAGAGAGCGGACTGGATCACGGTTTCAAATGGGCCCGGGCGGTTTCAGACAAGCATCGACTATTCTTAGCGCGCAGCCAGCCATCTTTCCAGCCGGGACAATCACAGGCTGAAAAGATGGCCAACCGCCATCAGGCTAGAATGGATTCCACGTCGGCGATGGGGAAAGCTTCAGATAGCCGATATTCACGCCCAACCGCGCACCCACGCCGGTACGGATCGGAACCAGCATGATGTTCTCGCGCTTGAGGACGTTGAAGCCCACGCCTGCAATGGCATAGGCAGAGCCTGCAACCCCGGCATAGCGGCCATAGAGGTTCTGGATGTCGTCGAGATTATAAACGAGCATCATCACACGGGAACCCTGCCCGCCGAAATCCCAGCCAAGCGAGGGGCCCTGCCAGAACGTCTTATGATCGCCCGCGTTCTTGGTATAGAGCGTCCCTTCGCCATAGGTCAGGCCGCCAATGAAGGCGCCGGAGCCCTCTTCACCAAGAATATAGCCGTTGGGCAGACCAAAACTCTGGAACGCCTTTTCGACGGCACTTGCGATGCCGCCTGAAGTCGACCCGAAGAACCTGTGACCAGATTGGACGATTTCCTCGGCAGTGTATGTGTTCTGTGCTCTCGCTTGATTTGGCAGAGCGATGAAAGAAACAAACAGCGCCGCAAAAAACGCAACGAAGCACGCCGCATTGCGGAACCTGATTTGCGACAGGGATTGTATGGCCATGTAAAATTCCTTTTGGCTCTCCGCTCCTCTGTCTGACGGCCCTGTTAAAAGCCAGACCACGTCTCTTCCGGACATTTTGGTCGAATCGGGCCTATTTTAGACCTGAATTTATTGTCCAAACCTTTAAGCAGCGAAATTGGCTTTACCAAGGCATGCTATTTCAGGCTTTTCTCACGCTGTTGTGAGGGAATGTTCGGGCGGAGCGGAACAAAAAGAGAGCTTTGTTGCGGCGGTCCGATGGCGCGTGTATCCAATTAAACCGATATTCGGGGCGATTCGCCCACCTTCATGCAGCACGCAAACCCTGGCTTTGCGGGCTGTCTCGTCAACCGATAACGGTCCGGTCATCCGACATGCGCGGCTGACGGGATCGATCCGCGTTCCGGAGAAAACGCCATGCCAATGCCCGTTACCCTTTCCGCACTCGACCTCGGTGCGCTTCTGTGCAGCAGGATCTGTCATGACATCATTTCGCCGGTCGGCGCGATCAACAACGGTCTGGAACTGCTGGAAGAAGGCGGAGCCGACGAAGACGCAATGGCGCTCATCAAGTCGAGCGCCCGCAACGCCTCCGCCCGCCTTCAGTTCGCCCGCATCGCTTTCGGCGCCGCAGGCTCGGCAGGTGTGCAGATCGACACCCGCGACGCGCAGAACGTTGCCACGGAATATTTCAAGAATGAAAAGCCGGAATTCACCTGGGAAGGCACGCGCGTCCTGCTGCCGAAGAACAAGGTCAAGCTGCTTTTGAACATGCTTCTGATCGGCAATGCGGCCATACCGCGTGGCGGCTCGCTGGCAGTGCGACTTGAAGGCGGCGATACCGAACCGCGTTTCGTCATCACCGTGAAGGGCCGCATGCTGCGTGTTCCGCCGAAGTTCCTCGAACTTCACTCAGGGGCTGCCCCTGAAGAGCCGATCGACGCCCATTCCGTCCAGCCTTATTATACGCTTCTGCTGGCCGAAGAAGCTGGCATGAAGATTTCCATCCACGCGACTGCGGAAGACATCGTATTTTCTGCTGAATAAGCGCGCTTGAGCGCGGGGTCAGCCCGCGCTCACACTGGCAACTGTCATCACATATATGCAAGGGGGACTGGATGGTGGATGAACCAATGGCAGCTTATTGCCTGCTGGTGGATGACTCATCGGTCATTCGCAAGGTCGCCCGCCGCATCCTCTCCGAAACCATCGCCGAATTTGCTGAAGCCTCAACAGGCCGGGAAGCGCTCGAAGCCTGTTTTTCACGCATGCCCGACGTCGTTCTGCTCGACTACGACCTGCCGGACATGACGGCGCTGGAAGTCGTAACCGAATTGCGCGCCATGCCGGGCGGCGATCAGCCGCGCATCATCCTGTGTCTTTATGAACTCGACGTCACCCGCATCATGCGGGCAAAGCGCGCAGGCGCCAACGGCTATATTCTCAAGCCATTTGACCGTGCCTATCTCACCGAACAGTTTGCGGGCGTTTTGTCCGCCTGAAATCGGCAGCAATGTCCAAAAAGCAAAAGCTCCGCCGAAGCGGAGCTTTTTACATTCAAGATCGCGAAACCGATCAGGCGCTTTCGCGCATTTCCGCATCCGGCTCACGCAGCACATAACCGCGACCCCAGACCGTCTCGATGTAGCTCTGGCTGCCGGAAACGGCATCGAGCTTCTTACGCAGCTTGCAGATGAAGACGTCGATGATCTTCAGTTCCGGCTCATCCATGCCACCATAAAGATGGTTGAGGAACATTTCCTTGGTGAGCGTCGTGCCCTTGCGGAGCGAAAGAAGCTCCAGCATCTGGTATTCCTTGCCGGTCAGGTGAACGCGCTGGCCAGCGACTTCCACCGTCTTCGCATCCAGGTTGACCACGAGGTCGCCCGTCGTGATGACCGACTGTGCATGTCCCTTCGAACGGCGCACGATCGCATGAATACGTGCGATCAGCTCGTCCTTGTGGAACGGCTTGGTCATGTAGTCGTCGGCGCCGAAGCCCAGACCGCGAACCTTGTCCTCGATGCCGGCCATGCCGGAAAGGATAAGAATCGGCGTCTTCACCTTGGACAGACGCAAGGTGCGAAGAACTTCGTAACCCGACATATCCGGCAGATTCAAATCCAGCAGGATGATGTCGTAATCATATAGCTTGCCGAGATCGATGCCTTCTTCGCCCAGATCGGTCGTGTAGACATTGAAACTCTCGGACTTGAGCATCAACTCGATGCTCTGTGCGATAGCACTGTCGTCTTCAATCAAAAGGACGCGCATCTCTTATCCCCTTTCCGCAGCCGACCCGATGTCCCTCACGGCAGCACACGGAACTATCGTTGCCTTTGCATGAAGGTGCCAGCAAATGGTTAACAAAATATGATTCTGCTTGGCAAGCATATTTCTGCCCTGTTTAGAAAATTCTCTTACGCGCCTGAATCATAAAGACATTCTCTTCCTCACGACTCTAAAGCATCGCATTAAGAATCTTCGCTAAGCGATTCATCTGACTCTAGCTTTCGCCTGTTGCCGAAAAACCACACGAGGTTTACCGAGCCTTAAGTCCTAACGCGTATGATTAACTTCGCCGGTAAAGGAATGGTTACCAAACGAGCGAATTCTTAACTTTTTGTTTCGCTTGTTGAGCCATTTCGGAAGAACGGCTGCGATGATTTCCCCTCCAGGGGCTTGAATTCGCAAGGAGATTCGGGTGCAGGCCGGGCGCGTTTTGCTCGTTCACACCTGTTAATAAAGTCGGGGGGAACGCCCCAACACACGGAAGCTGGTTGGTGTTCAAGGAGTATTGCGTATGAAGCCACGTGAAAGCCTAGTCAGGCTGAAACTGTTCCAGGTGAAGGAAAAACGCCGTCAACTGGGCCAGCTCGACCTGATGATCGGCGAGTTCGAACGGATGGCCGGAGAACTCGACGCCCAGATTCTATCGGAAGAGAAAAAAGCTGGCATCACTGACATCAATCATTTCGCTTATCCGACCTTCGCCAAGGCGGCACGCCAGCGCCGCGACAACCTCTTCGTATCGATTCGCGACCTGATGTCCCAAAAGGAAGCGGCCGAAGCCGAATTGTCGGCTGCGGAAACCGAACTCACGAAAGCCGAAGCGCTTGAAGAACGGGATAACGGCAAGGCCCCGCGTGAGGTGATCGAACGGCCCGTCAATCAGCGCCGCGCCATGATCGGCTGACTGAAAAACTGCCCACCGAATTCAAGACGCTGCTTTTGTCAAAAAAGCGGCGTCTTGCCGCTTGCTGCAAGCCTCGCTCAATATCAATATATTGATATTTAGAAATCAACGTTGCCTGAATAAAATCGGATTTGCATCGCTGCTTCACCAGATGTAGTGAAAAAAGGCAATGCAGAAAACCTCCCCTTCCCGGCCCAAAGCGACCGCAAGCAAGTTCAGCTTCCAGACGAGATCCAAGCCACTCCAATGGGTCTTGCTATTCCTGTTTTCTGCTGTCCTGATCTTTGCGGGTGAAAAACTGCAATTGCCTGCCGCCATGCTTCTGGGCGCCATGCTTGGCGCAATCCTGATGGCTGCGGGCGAAAGCACGTTGCGGGTCCACCGCTGGCTGTCACTCGCAGCACAAGGCGTCGTCGGCTGCCTCATCGCCCGCTCGATCACGGCAGAGTTTTTCACTAGCATGGGGCAACACCTGCCGGTCATCCTGCTATCCATTGGCTATGTGCTTTTTGTCAGCACCTTCATCGGCTATCTGCTGGCGCGATTTCGCATTCTGCCCGGAACAACCGCCGTATGGGGGTCTTCTCCGGGGGCGGCCACGGCAATGACGCTGATGGCCGAATCCCATGGAGCAGATGCCCGTCTCGTCGCCTTTATGCAATATCTGCGCGTGGTGCTGGTTGCGACGGCCGCCTCGCTTGTCCTGCGCCTTACCACGGGCGTGGAAACCGTTGCGCCTGCTGAAATCATATGGTTTCCACCCATCGATTGGTTCACCCTTGGCCCGACACTGCTTCTGATCGCCGTCGGCTCGCTCCTCGGGGAAGTGCTTCGTATCCCGACCGGCGCAATGCTCGTGCCGCTGATACTGGGCGCCTTGCTCCAGGACACAGGCTTCATCACCATCAACCTGCCCCCGTGGCTGCTCGCGGCGAGCTTTCTGCTTATCGGCTGGCGCATCGGCCTCGGCTTCTCGCGTGCCATCATTGCCCATGCCGCAAGGGCATTTCCGGCGGTGCTGACATCCACGCTGTTCCTCATTGCCGTCTGCGGGCTGTTCGGCATGGCACTTGGTCACGTGCTAGGTCTCGACCCGTTGACCGCCTATCTCGCCACCAGTCCTGGCGGCGCCGACACGGTTGCGATCATTGCAGCATCAAGCAATGTCGATCTGCCTTTCATCATCGCAATGCAGACAAGCCGTTTCTTCATCGTTCTTCTGGCAGGCCCGGCCATCGCCCGCTTTGTCGCTGCGCGGATCAACAAACGGGTCGAAAAAAAGAACCTGTAGCAGCCTGATTGCCGAAACCGGTGGAGCCATGTTAGGCTTTCGCCATGACACAGGTTTGCACCCATCTCATGTTTCAGGGCAGTGCAGGCGCGGCGCTGGAAACGTACCGCTCAATCTTTCCCGACTTTCTGATCGAGTCGATAAAAATCTATGACCAAGCGAGCGGCAGTCCCGGCAAGGTGCAGATTGCGCGCGTGACCTTCGCCGAACACCGGCTGATCGTGATCGACAGCCCCATTCCGCACCAGTTCGATTTCAATCCATCCGTATCGCTGTTCGTCGATTTTCACGACGAAGAAAGCCTGACCAGCGTTTTTGAAAAGCTGTCAGAAGGCGGAGAGACACTGATGCCGCTCGACAACTACGGTTTCAGCAAGCTTTTCGCGTGGATCAAGGACAAATATGGCGTTTCCTGGCAATTGAACCTGCAAGCCTGACAAAAAACCCGGCTTTCGCCGGGCTTTTCGTAGACTCTATTTTGATCAGGCTTTCTTGCCGTGGAAACCACGGATGGCGCCGATGATCTTGTCTTGGTCCGCTTCCGACAAATAGGGGTGCATCGGCAGGCTCAGAATGCGGTTCGGCAGGCTTTCCGAAACCGGGAGGCCGCCCGGCGCAACCGGATAGTGCTTATATGCGGTCTGCTGATGCAGCGGCTTCACATAATAGACGACTGAAGGAACGCCTTCCGCTTGAAGATGCGCCTTCAGAGCATCACGGTTATCGCTCTCGATGGAATACTGTGCCCAAGCCGAACGATTGCCAGCCGGAAGTGCCGGAACCTTGACGACATCCTTCAACGCTTCATTATAGCGCTTGGCGATACGGTCGCGAGCTTCCATTTCGTCTTCGAGGATTGCGAGCTTTTCTAGAAGAACGGCTGCCTGGATCGTGTCGAGACGCGAATTGAGCCCGATACGAACGTTGTCGTACTGGGTTTCGCCCTTGCCGTGGAACAGGACCGAACGCAGCGTGTCGGCCAGTTCGGCATCGTTGGTGAACATTGCACCGCCGTCGCCATAGCAGCCGAGCGGCTTCGCCGGATAGAAGCTCGTTGCACCGACATGGCCGAAAGCACCGCACATGACGTTGTCGCGCTTGCCGCCGATGGACTGCGCGGCGTCTTCGATCACGAACAGGCCTTCACGGTCAGCGATGGCGCTGATGCGGTTATAATCCGCAGCCAGGCCGAACAGGTCGACTGGGATGATCGCCTTCGGCTGCAAGCGGCCTTCCTTGCGGATGGCGGCGATGGCAGCTTCGAGCTGTTCTACATTCAGATTGTAGCTTTCCGCATCCACATCAACGAACACAGGCTCGGCGCCGACCAGCGCGACAACTTCCGCCGTGGCAGCGAAGGTGAAGGACGGAACGAACACCGCATCACCCGGACCGATGCCGCGTGCCATCAGAGGCATCTGCAAAGCGTCGGTGCCATTGGCGCAGGCGATGACGTGTTCCACGCCCAGATATTCGCCCAGCTTCTTTTCAAACTCGGCCACTTCCGGTCCAAGGATATAACGGCCTTCCGCAACAACCTTGGAAATGGCGGCATTGAGACGGTCTTCGATACGCGCGCGCTGCGCTCCAAGATCAATAAACTGCATGTTGGCTCCAATATATCTGGCCCGCACAAGTGGATATGCGAATCCTCGGCAACCTGTTTATTCGCTTGCGCCCTGCCCCGCTATGGCCAGAGCGTTCAAAGTTTTGCGATTCCTGTAACACCGCTTGACGTAAATTACCCGGACCGCAGGCCCGCCTTTACCGCGGATGCCTGACAGTACCTTCCGTCAGGATGCGCAGCACGCTGATTGCTTCCTTGCCGTCGGTCCGCGGCTTTTCGCGCGTCTCGATGCAATGCAGGAAATGCTGCAATTCGCGTGTCAGCGGCATGCCTTCCTCAATCGGGATGTAGACAGGCTCGACGGATTTGAAAGACCACTGGTCATTTTCCCGCCAGACCTCGTGGCTGTAGAGCGCAAGCTTGCGATCCCATGGCTCGCCGTCGTCGAATACAGCCATGCCCTTTGTTCCGGTGAGGGTCAGGCGGCGCTCGCGATAGGCATTGAGGCGCGAGGCAAACAGGTGCCCACGGATACCGTTCGGAAAATCGAGATGAAGATGCGCGATATCCGTAAGGTGATCGAGCGTTGCAACGCCCTCCCCGCGCACCGCGCTCGGTTCCTCTCCGGTGATGGCGAGAATCATCGACAGATCGTGCGGCGCGAGATCCCACAAGGCGTCGAACGTGTTGTGGAACTTGCCGAACCCGACGCGATGCGAATGAACGTAGCGGATGTCGCCGAGCTCGCCGCTTTTCACCATGTCGAGAAGTTTCTCAAAAGCCGGATGGAAACGCAGCACATGGCCGACCATGAACACGCGGCCATTTTCGCGAGCGGCTTCCACTTCTGCTTCCGCAGCCGGAACATCGAGCGCGATCGGCTTTTCGACCAGAACGTCCTTGCCGTTCTTCACTGCCTGAATGGCGTATTGTGAATGAAACTGCGCTGGCAGCGCCAGAACGATGCCATCAATATCCGGACGTGTGAACAATTCATCGACGGGAACGCTGGGAACATCGAACTCGGCCGCGAAGCGCTCCGCCTGCTCTGCTCTTGAATCCGAGACTGCCTGAAGGGCACCGAGGCTCTTCAAGGTACGAATGTGATTGCCGCCCCAATAGCCGCAACCCAAAACCGCAATACGAGGTGCCATAAAATTATGCCTTTGCTGATGCCACGTTCCTTATCGGTGCAAATGATAGAAAACAAGACGAAACCTATGCGAAGAGTGCTTGACAGCTTTTCATTCCGCACATATACCGCCGCCATTCCTTGCAGGAACAATGATTTGTCCCACCGGAAACGGCGATAATGAAGTTGTCTCTGTAAAGCGACGCATGGCGGAGTAGCTCAGTAGGTTAGAGCAGAGGAATCATAATCCTTGTGTCGGGGGTTCGAATCCCTCCTCCGCTACCATCATACAACCCCTTATCCTCATTAATGACGGTGGCGTTGTGATCTTCGCTGTAGCGCGACGCACAGTTTGGCAGCAAATCAGAAATTCTAATTGGATGTTTAGGGACCGCTTAAGAAGCGTTTAAGCCTTCTTCTCATTCCATGAGCGCCTGATCGCGATACCGTTTGCCTGGTAATGGATTTCACCATTGCCCTTCAGAGTGCCGATGACCTCGGAAGCGAGCAGCCAAAGCGATTTCTGCGCGGCGGTCGGCTGGGTGACGATTGCCGTTTCCACGCTGGCCGCAAAGGCGCCGTCAAAGCCGTTTCATGAGGACAAGCTACGCTTCAGCGCCCGACCATATATCGCGGTCGGCCACACATGAACGCCGGTCAACGGCTTGCACTCCATGTTTCCTGCAAATGGCGCTGAAGCTGGAATAGTTGCCCCACGTTGCTTTCGTCTTCGGACGACCTTTTCAGTAGCTCGGTCGGAGAGATGGAAAACTCCTGCTGGAAGCTTTTTACGAACTGGCCCGTATTTGAAAAGCCATATTTGAAGGCGATTTCCTTAACCCGCAACTGTTGGTTATCTTTGTAGCGAATAAGATCGTTTCGGGCCAGTTGCAGCCGCTGCTTTCTGATCAGGCTGGCTGCACCTCCATCCTGCTCCAGCAGTCGATAAAGATGCGAGCGCGATAAGGCAAATCGTTCAAGTATATGATTAACGTCCAGTTTTGGATTGTTGATGTTCTGGATTATAAAATCCAGCACCTGATTGCGGAGCTGTTCCGACGGAGCACTATGGATATTGTCGTGATCGTGCTTGACCGTCGCTGCAAGCAAATTCAGCAACGCATCACCGCAGGCAACCCCATCATTGAAAGAAAAACCACCTGCCTCGCGATAGGCGCTGCCGAACAAACTCCCGATCAACTTTCCCATTGCGGTGTGAGCCCGAATGATACGGTCCTCCACTTGGGACTTCCCGCAAATATATTCGAACTCTTCCTTCGCGAGCATGAGGGAGATTGTTGCCGTAGAGTTGCTGCACACGGCATCGACCTCGGTCATCACCGAAGTGATGTGAATATCACCAGCGGAGACGACATCTTCTCGTCCACCGAACACACCCCGGGACCCACCGCTTACGAAAAGCTGAATATAGTAATAATCAATGGAGCGGCGCCTTAACCATTCCTGGTTCCGTACGTTGCGATGCCGCCCAAATTCCGATCCCACGATCAGCCGCTCGCCAAGGAGATGCGAACGGATGTCGGCGTCAATATGAGCCGCACCCTCAGAAGGAACTTCCAGCGCGTCATAAAGGGGGGAAACCGCTTCCCGCCAGAAATCCGTACGATCATTTTCTGGCAATGCCTTGTTTGAAAGGTAAACGCCCTTGGAAGAGTGCTCCATTTATGCCTTCAGTTCCCGCCGCATTGTTCATTAGCTGATGGTTGTTTAGCACCCTCCTACGGACTATGTCAGCAGGGGGTTGGCTATCGTCAAGATAAAAATAGCATGTGACATGCGCGGATGACTCCCTGCCGTCCTCAAAGGCATGAAGCGTACCACGGTTCGCGAGCCCTCCTCTGCCGTTATCCTACCCATGCGGCAACGCTTCACTGGATTGTGGTCAAGCCTGCAATTATATCCAACCAAAATCCGCCTACCGACAAAAGGCACTCGACAAGCGATCATGACCGTTCTCATCAATCAGCCTCACCCGTCCATCGATCCAGCCTCTATTGAAAAGCTGGTGACAACCTTCTACGGACGCGCGCGCGAAGATGCCGCCATCGGGCCGATTTTTGCCGAGGCGGTCGACGATTGGGATCATCACATCGCGCAGATCACCGCGTTCTGGTCGTCGGTTATTCTCAAGACCGGCAATTATGAAGGCCGCCCCATGGCCCCGCATCTGAAACTAGGCCTGAAGAACGAACATTTCGACCGCTGGCTCGATCTTTTCGAAAAGACCACGCGCGAAATCTTTCCCCCGGAAGCTGCCGTCATTTTCATCGACAGGGCACGTCGCATTGCCGACAGTTTTGAAATGGCAATCGCCACCAATACGGGACAAATCTCCGCGCCCCGGCATTCCCGACGTGCTCTTTAACCAAAAGATCACGCAACTCTTGCGGGCAATATCGCATATCTTGTCATCGAATATTTAACTATATAAGCATGTCTGCAGAATAGCAGGACTGCAATGTCCCTACGTCAACAGAAAATAAAGGCTTGCGGGAGCAGAAAAAGCCGGACGCACCCTGATGTGTTTGCGATGTTGCTAACATTCACAACTTATCACTTGCGTAAAGAGACAGAATTTCGAACAGTCGCCGCAGCTTTTTGAGAAGCTTGAGAGATCGTACCGCCGCATCAACCCACACGCGAACCTTCGGCTCGGGCGAATAAGCAGGGAGTTAGATTATGAATGAATCCATTCGCGAACTTTTGGCCAAGGTCGGTGGTCTGCCTGGCCCCGTAACCGACGTCGCCGATGATGCCGATCTTTACAGCGCAGGCCTGTCCTCTTTTGCCTCGGTTCAGCTCATGCTCGGGCTGGAAGACAAGTTCGATATCGAATTTCCGGACCAGTATCTCAACCGCAAGTCTTTCGCGAGCATCAAGGCCATTGAACAGACGGTCACCCAGATACTCAAGGACAAAGAGGCCGCATAATGAATGCCGGAGCGGGGAACAGTCTTTTGGAGCGCGCAGGCCGCGTAGCGGCCATAGCGGGTAAATTTTCCGATAGCGTCGATAAGGAAGGCCGCTTCCCGCGTGAAGCAATCGATGCGATGAAAGCCGAAGGTTTGCTTGGCATTCAGGTGCCGAGCGAGCTCGGCGGCGAGAGCGCGGAGATCGACCAGATTGCCGAACTGTGCTGCATTCTGGGCCAGTCCTGCGCGTCGAGCGCCATGATTTTCGCCATGCACCATATCAAGCTTTCTAGCCTGGTGGAGCACGGCCAGACGGTTGGATGGCACCGGGATTTCATGCACAAGGTCGCGAAGGATCAGCTGCTGCTGGCCTCGGCAACCACCGAAGGCGGCATTGGCGGCGATCTGCGCAATTCGATCTGCGCTGTCGAAGTCGAAGGCGACAAGTGCCGTCTGGAAAAGAACGCCACGGTCATCTCTTATGGCTCCCACGCGGATGCCATTCTGATCACATCGCGCTCCCACAAGGACGCCGCATCGTCGGATCAGGTGATGACGGTGTTTACGAAAGACCAGTACACGCTCGAAAAGACCCATGATTGGGACACGCTAGGCATGCGCGGCACCTGCTCTGAAGGGTTTGTGTTCCGTGGCGAGGCCGACAAAGTACAGATCTTGCCGCATCCTTTCGCGGAAATCGCCGCGCAGTCCATGCTGGCACAATCGCATACGCTGTGGAGCTCGCTCTGGTATGGCATTGCCGTTGATGCGGTCAACCGGGCGCAAGCATTCGTACGTGCCGCCGCCAAGCGCAATCCGGGTGCGCCACAGCCGGGCGCTCTGCGCGTTGCCGAAGCATCCAACATGCTGCAGATGCTGAAGTCCGAAATCGTTGCCTGCCTCAAGACTTATCGCGAGGCGAAGCACGATCCCGACAAGCTGGCCTCGATGGGCTTTGCGATTGCGATGAACAATCTCAAGGTTGCCGCTTCGCAGACGATCCTTCAGATCATCAATCACGCCATGCTGGTCTGCGGCATCATGGGCTACAAGAACGGTACGCCTTTCAGCCTCGGACGCCATCTGCGCGACGCGCATTCCGCGCAGCTGATGATTTCAAACGAGCGCATCCTCGGCAATACGGCTACCATGCTGCTCATCCACAAACAGAACACCAGCCTTTTGGGATAATTGCCATGGATGCTCAGAGATCCTTTCTCGACCGGCTTTTCGATTCCGGTCTCCTGATCGACACCGGCGTGGAAGGTCTTTACGGACGCTCCGGCCAGTTCGAAGATGTCATCCAGGCATTTGAACGCCTGATCGACCGCACCGGAGGCAACGATGGCGCCGAAGCGATCCGCTTCCCGCCCGGCATGAACCGCGCTTTCTTTGAAAAAAGCGGCTACATGAAAAGCTTCCCGCAGCTGGCTGGCACCGTGCACAGCTTCTGCGGCTGCGAGCTTGACCATATCAACCTGATCAAATGCATGGATGAAGGCAAGGATTGGACGCTGGAGCAGAAGGCAACCGACATCGTTCTGACGCCGGCCGCCTGCTATCCGCTCTATCCGACCGTCGCCAAGCGCGGGCCGCTGCCGCAGGGCGGCGGGCTTTACGACCTGCAATCCTATTGCTTCCGTCACGAGCCATCGGTCGACCCTGCCCGCCAGCAGCTGTTCCGCATGCGCGAATATGTGCGCATGGGCACGGAAGCCGATGTGATGGCGTTCCGCCAGCTCTGGATCGACCGTGGCACGGAAATGATGAAGAAGGTCGGGCTGCCGGTTGAAATCGACGTCGCCAACGATCCGTTCTTCGGGCGCGCTGGCAAGATGCTGGTCAACAACCAGCGCGACCAGAACCTGAAGTTCGAACTGCTGATCCCGATCACCAGCGTCGAAAAGCCGACCGCCTGCATGAGCTTCAACTATCATCAGGATCAGTTTGGCGTGAAATGGGGCCTCTCGCTCGATGACGGTTCTGTGGCGCACACCGCTTGCGTCGGGTTCGGACTGGAACGCATCGCGCTGGCGCTCTTCCATCATCACGGTCTGGATGTTGAAATCTGGCCGGAAAATATACGCAAGGAATTGTGGGGCTGATCGCACTCATGCAGGCTGTCTTTCCGAACATCGCGCCCGACCGTTACACGCCGCACGCTTTGCATGCCCAGACGCGTATCTGGCCGGAAACCAACTGCTATGTGGATCTGTGGATCGAAGTGCTGGCGACCTTGGGCGTTGCCCCGGAAGCCATGCTCGGCTTCACGCTGACACAGGATTTCGAGGGCGACCAGTTCACCTTCTTCAAGGTGCCCCTGGAAGACCTCGAAGCCCTTTATGGCGTGCGGGCGACAGAGCTTGCGATTTTCGATCGCGTGGAAAGCCATGTCGCCGAGCAGATCGCACGCGGACGGCTTTGCATGGTTGAGATGGATAGCTACTTCATGCCGGATACGCATGGCGTCAGCTATCGTACCGAGCATGGCAAGACCACCATCGCCATCAACCGCATGGACGTCGAACATCGCCAGCTCGATTATTTCCATAATGGCGGTTTCTATCACCTTGAGGGCGAGGATTTCGACGGGGTCTTCCAGCGTCATCTGACTGACGCTGACCTCCCCTTCCTGCCCTATACGGAATTCGCCAAGTTTCCGAAGCATATGCCGGATGAAGCGCATCAGCGACGCGTTGCCGAAATCCTTCTGCCGCGCCATTTTGCCCGCAGGCCGAAGGAAAACCCGATCCGCGCCTTTGCGAGCGCGTTCCCCGCTCAGGTGGAAGCAATCGCGGAACGCCCGTTCGGCTTCTTCCATAAATATGCATTCAATACGCTGCGCCAGCTCGGCGCCAATTTTGAACTTGCGGCAAGTCATCTTGAGTGGCTCGGACAAGGCAAGCGCTTTGCAACAGCCTCCGCAGATGCCTTGCAAATCGCGGAAACGGCAAAGGCCGTTCAGTTCCAGCTTGCCCGTGCCGTCATGCGCAAGAAGTTCGACGCATTGGCCGGCACGCTTCAACCCGCAGCAGATGCCTGGGATCGACTGATGGCAGCGCTTGCCACGGAACTCGGTCGCGATGCCGCTTGAAATCAATCCGACGCGCCGCCCACTCTCGACCGGCTGGCGGCTTGTTCTCAGCGGCCCGGATGCGGCGCAAGTACCGCATCACGTCAAGTCCGATGACAGCATCCATGATGCTCCCGTGCCCGGAACGGTGGCGGAGGCTTTGGAAAGTGCCGGACGTTTCGACCGAAAAAATCCCGCGCCCCTCGACAATCAGGACGCCTGGTATTTCCTCGATATCGAGGAAACACCCGGTCCTGCCACACTGCATTTCGATGGGCTTGCCACCATCTGCGACGTCTTTTTCAACGACGAATTGCTGTTGCAAACCGACAGCATGTTTCTCAAGCATGATCTGCCCGTGACGCTGACCGGCAAGGACGAACTTGCGCTCTGTTTTCGTGCACTCGCGCCCCGTCTTAATCAGAAAGGCCCGCGGGCCCGCTGGCGCACGCAGCTGATGAACACGCAGGGTTTGCGTCTCGTCCGCACGACCGCGCTTGGCTATATGCCGGGCTGGTGTCCGGAAGTTCATGCCGTAGGGCCATGGCGTCCGGTTTCAATCAGCCGTCCCGATGCTGAAACCATATCCGGTATCGCAATTCGGGCAAGATTGAGCGAAACAGGCGATGGCGAACTCGAAGCCAGTTTCAGCTATAGCGGCAAGGCCGAAATACTCACCCTCCGTTGCGCAGGGCAACAGGCCACCTGCGAACACCAGAACGGCGATCAGTGGACTGCGAGACTGACGCTTTCCAATATCGAACCATGGTGGCCACACACCCACGGGAATCCGACGCTTCATGACGTTGAACTTTCGCTCGACGGCGAACTACGCCTGCTGGGGCGCACCGGCTTTCGCCGCATCAAGGTTGATCGGGGGCCGGACGGCAAGGGTTTTGCACTCAGGATCAATGGCGAGAAGATCTTCTGTCGCGGTGCAGTATGGAGTTCAGCCGATAACGTTCGCCTTCCCGGTACGCGCCACGACTACGAACCATGGCTGAAGCTCGCGCAGGAAGCGGGCATGAACATGCTGCGATTGAGCGGCATCACCGCCTATGAAACATCGGATTTCTACGCACTTTGCGATGAGCTGGGCATCATGGTCTGGCAGGACTTCATGTTCGCCAATTTCGATTATCCGGTGAAGGACGAGACATTTGTCGGGAATGTACAGGCCGAAGCGCGTCAGCTTCTCGGCTCTATCGGTCATGCGCCATCGCTGACGGTTCTTTGCGGTGGCAGCGAAATTTACCAGCAGGGCGCGATGATGGGCTTGCCGGAAGCAACCTGGAAAGGTCCGCTTTCCGAGGAAATCCTGCCCGGTATCGCAAACGCGCTTTGCCCGAATATCCCCTATGTGCCGAATTCGCCCTGCGATGGCGCGCTTCCCTTCATCAGCAATGAAGGTGTCAGCCATTATTATGGCGTCAGCGCCTATTGCCGTCCGCTGGAAGATGCACGGCGGGCCGAAGTACGATTTGCGACCGAATGCCTCGCCTTCGCCAACGTGCCGGAAGCACGCACGCTGAAAACCCATCTCGATGTGCCGCCGGTTCACGATCCGCGCTGGAAAGCACGCGTGCCACGTGATCGCGGCGTGTCCTGGGATTTCGAGGATGTGCGCGACGCCTATCTGGAGATGTTATACGGTTACGATCCGGCTCGGCTGCGGCGCGAGGATGTGGAACAATATCTCCACCTTTCCCGCGCCGTCACGGCGGAAGTGATGGAAGCGACCTTTGCCGAATGGAGGCGTCCGGGAAGCACCTGCTTCGGCGGACTTGTCTGGATGTTTCAGGACCTCCTGCCCGGTGCCGGGTGGGGCATGATCGATGCGACCGGCGAGCCCAAGCCCTCGTGGCACGGCCTCAAGCGCGCCTTCCGTCCGCAGCAGGTCGCCTTCACAGATGAAGGCGTCAACGGCCTTGCGATTCATACTCTGAACGAACGGGCAGAAACCGCTGACTTTTCGCTTGAATTAGCGTGTCTGCGTGCTGGTGTGCAGCCGGTGGTTTCGGGCCGTCGTGAAATTTCGATTGGCGGTCGTTCAGCGATCACCATCCCGGCAACTGATCTGTTCGGCGCGTTCTTCGATATCACCTACGCCTATCGCTTCGGCCCCCCGGCGCATGACGTGACAGTGGCGCGATTGAAACGTAATGATATTACTATCGCCGAAGCCTTTCACTTTCCGCTTGGGCGGAAAGAGGCCTTTCATGACGCCACTATCGAAGCCGTACTTGTCGAAGAAAACGGCAACTGGTTCCTTGATCTCACAACGCCGGTTCTGGCTCAATCCGTCAGCATCGATGCTGGCCATTGGCGCGCAGCGGAGAACTGGTTTCACCTTGCGCCCAACGCAACCAAACGCGTCGCCCTTATCCCGCGCATCGAAACACCGGAGAAGCCAACGGGAGAAATTCGCATCGCTGGTTCGTCGCGGATCGTCTGGTTCTGACTATTTCAAGGCCAAGGATATTTCAGGGACAGGGAACGGATCGCGTCGATATATATTTTGCGCGAATGCTCCGGCGTCAGATTATGATCGGCATCGGGAACAATGGCTACCGACACATTGTCGAAGCCTTGCACGCCGCTGCCAGCCTGATCGAAATAGAAATTGAAATGTTCGCGTCCGGTATCCTTTTCAGCATAGACCAGCGCCAGCGGCACCTCGCGCTGCTTCAATTCGCTGAAGGCTGAATAAACCGCCCTCCCTTCCGGCGAGCGGCTGCGCAGAAGCTTGCGTGCCAGCCCGCGAACACGCCCGACAACCCCGCGCGCAAGATTGCGCAGGATGGCGCGGATATCCAGTTCACCGCGGAACAGACGCAGGAATGTTTCGACGCGGAGTGCGCGGCTGCCATAATCCTCCAGCGTGCGATTGCCTTCACGAACGGCATCGTCGACCGAACGTCCCGGTGCCCAGTAAAACGTAACCGGATTGACCAGAATCGCGCCGGAAATCCGCTCATCCTTGACGGCACAGTGGAATCCCATAAACGCACCGCTGCACCGCCCTGCCACGATGGGCCGCCCCCAGCCAAGAGCGTCGAGATAATCAAGGGCTTCGGCAACATCGGCCTCCGGACCATGGGTGTAGAGCACCTGTTCCGGCATGCCGGGATTGGGCGGGCTATCGCCAGCATTGGCAATATCGAAGCGTAGCGAAGCGACGCCTTCCCGCGCGAGCTTGCGCGCCATATCGACGGTGGTGCGGCCCCACCCGATCCGCCGGTCATAGGATGAGGACAGGAACATGACCGTCCGGCCCTGACGCTGGCCCTGAGGCCCGCAGAGAACGCCGGAAAGACGATTGCCCGAGCCGAAAGAAACGGGCGTCTCGACAAAGCCATCGCCGGTCAAGGTGCCGCCGAGGGCGTTTTCGTCCGGCCTGTTTTGTGCGAGCTTGGAGCCTGCAAGTCCAGCCACCCAATCGACAAGCCGGTCCGCGACCTCCAGCGGCAGGCGCGAGATAACGGGGTTCGAAATCAGCTTGTCGTAATCGGCAAAAGCCTCAACCGTCATATCCGCGCCGAGCTTCTCCAGATGCGCCGCGAGTTCGGCATCGTTCGGGCGATCTGTCCGCGCCAGCAGAAGACATTGCGGTGCAGGCGCCACTTCCAATGACAGAAGATTGATCTTCTTCACATCGGCAGCCACCTCTGGCTGCATTGTCAAAGACGCGATGGAAACGCTGTTCTTGATTCTTTGCTCGTCCGTCAGTCCCAGATCGGCATCGACCATGCTCGACCAGACAGCCAGTTCGCGCGTGTAGAACCGTCCGGAAATAACCGGAGCCAGAAGCGCCACTGCCGCAATGCCGTCGATCCGGGCTGCGGTTTCGGCGGCAACCGCCGCACCAAGGCTTTGCCCGATGATAACGACGCGGCTTGCCCCTGAAAGGGCGCGTGCTTTCCGGGCGGCCTCGACCAGCGTAACGCGCCAGAGGTCCATACCTTTTGAAAAATCGATATCGTCGCGTCCGTCGCCGGTGCCGGGCCAGTCAAAACGGAAGGACCCTATGCCCCGCGCCGAAAGCCTGTCAGCGATGATCCGCCAGAACTTTCGCGTCGTGCAAAGTTCCTCAAGCCCCCAGGGACTTGCAAACAGGACAACCGTATCGAAGGCTTGCCCCGCGGGCCGCTCATAAAGCCCGAGCGTATCGCAGAAAACGACAGGGCTGGCGGCAGGCCGCATGATATTTGCCGATTGCCCGAAGGATGTCGTGTGTTCCACCCTGTCATCCATGCCCGATGCATCCCTAATCACAGAAGTACCATCCTGCAATAATGGAAATCGTGCACAGCACCAAGGATTTATCGCAACGTTTGCGAAAGCGTAGCCCTGCCGCACATCAGGCGCGGCAGGCTACAGTCTGAAGATCAGGCCGCTGGCTTGGTCTTTTCACCCTCAAGCAGCTTCTCGTGGCGGAGCAGCATGCCATAGAGATCGCGCGGTTCGTCCGGATCGGCCAGCAGATCCAGCTGTTCGTAAAGTCCGGTATCCTTCAGCTTGTCGCGCACATAGCGCAGAGCCGAAAAATCTTCCGTGGCGAAACCAACGGAATCGAACAGCGTTATCTGACGGGCATCCTTGCGGCCCACAGTCTTGCCGGTGATGACTTCCCAAAGCTCATTGACCGGATAATCTTCCGGCAGTTGCTGGATTTCGCCTTCGATGCGGGTCTGCGGCGGATATTCAACGAAAATATCCGAACGGCGCAGGATATCGCCATGCAGTTCGGTCTTGCCGGGGCAATCGCCGCCGACCGCGTTGATGTGCACACCGGCGCCGACCATATTGTCGGTGAGGATCGTCGCATTGGCCTTGTCGGCTGTGACGGTGGTGATGATGTCCGCTCCCTCGACGGCTTCCTCCACGCTCTTGCAGGCGACGATGTCGAAACCGGCGCCCTGCAGGTTGCGCATGCACTTGGCAGTCGCTTCTCCGTCAAGATCGTAAAGGCGCAGCTTGTCCACACCCAGGATCGCCTTGAACGCCAGCGCCTGAAATTCGCTCTGCGCGCCATTGCCGATAATCGCCATGGTGCGGGCATTCTTCGGTGCCAGATGTTTTGCGGCAACTGCCGAAGTCGCCGCCGTGCGCAGCGCGGTCAGGATGGTCATTTCGGTCAAAAGCATCGGATAGCCGCTGCCCACATCGGCAAGCACGCCGAAAGCCGTAACGGTCTGAAGCCCCTCACGCGTATTTTTCGGGTGGCCGTTGACATATTTGAAGCCATAAAGCGTGCCGTCGCTCGTCGGCATCAGCTCAATCACGCCTTCCTTCGAGTGCGACGCCACACGCGGCGTCTTGTCGAAATTTTCCCAGCGGCGGAAATCTTCTTCGACATAATCGGCGAGCTCCTTGAGGAAGGTCTCGACGCCGACGGAAAGCACCAGCTTCATCATGTGATCGACGCTGACGAAGGGGACGATATTGAGGTTCGGTTGGGTCATCATTGCTCCTTGAGCATTTGGCAGCCAGACGCGCTGCATCAGTAACTGATGGTCGGACGATCCATGACGCTGCGGCCCAGAAGGCTCGCCATCAGGTCCACCATGACGGTGGCAGTGCGCCCGCGCTCATCGAGAAAAGGATTGAGTTCCACCAGATCTAGGCTCGTCACCAGCCCGCTATCATGCAGCATCTCCATGATGAGATGCGCTTCGCGGAAGGTCGCGCCACCCGGTACCGTGGTGCCGACGGCGGGCGCGATGGAAGGATCGAGGAAATCGACGTCGAGACTGACATGCAGAAGTCCGTTTTCCGCCTTCACGCGCTCAAGGAAACGGCGCAGCAGGGCGGCAACGCCGTGCTCGTCGATCAGACGCATGTCATAGACGGCAACTTCCGTTTTCTTGATTGCCTCGCGTTCGGCAGGATCGACGCTGCGAATGCCCAGCATGCAGACATTTTGCGGCTCGACTGGTGCGGCGAGCTTCGGGAAGTAGCCTTCAAAGCCCTTCTGGCCGGTATAGTAAGCGACAGGCGTGCCATGCAGGTTGCCGCTCGTTGTCGTATCCAGTGTGTGGAAATCCGTGTGCGCATCGAGCCACAGGACGAATTGCTTGCGGCCCATTTCAGCCGCTCGGCGCGCGATTCCCGGAACCGTGCCTGCCGCCAGAAGGTGGTCGCCACCAAGAAAGATCGGAAATCCGTCCGCGCTTTCGCGATAGGCTGCCTCGCTGATGGCCTCGATCCAGGCGACAGCCTGCGGAAGCGCCTTGATCGCAGGATTTGGGTGCTCCTGCGGATGCTGCGCCGCAGGGGCCAGATTGCCCAGATCGGTAAACGAGTGGCCAAGTTCCTCGATAGCCGACGCAATACCAGCAGCCCGATAGGAATCGGGACCCATATTGCAGCCCACGCGGCCAGTGCCTTCCTGAACGGGCAGTCCCAGAATCTTGCAATGCATAAATTGGATTCCTTCTAACATCTGTATCGAGATTCATCATTTATGCTTGGCGATGTGAACCAACCGGATTGGCAATTTTAACGGTTTGGTTTATCAGAATGTCGGATTGGCTTTTCAAAATGGAGAAAACATGGACGATCTGGACGAAAAGCTGATTACGCTTTTGCGCCATAACGGGCGACGCAGCATCTCTGATATCGCAATCGATCTTGGCGTTTCACGCGCGACTGTGCGCTCACGCATGGAGCGGCTCGAACAGTCTGGAGACATCATCGGCTATACGGTGATCCTGCGTTCTGACGCTGTCGATCTGCCGGTGCGCGGCATCATGATGATCGAAATTGAAGGCAATGTTGCCGACCGTGTCGTCAAGGCACTTGGCGGCTTCTCGGAGGTTTCAGCCGTCCACACCACCAATGGCCGTTTCGACCTGGTGGTGGAACTGGGCGCGGCCACACTCACCGATTTCGATGCGGTGCTGCGCCGTATCCGGCTGGTGCCGGGCATCAAGGCCAGCGAAACCAATCTGCTGCTGGCAACGCCGCGCTCGACGCGGGCAAGGCTCTGATTACAAAACCCGGCATTTGGTGCCGGGTTTTGCATTTCATGATCAGGCAAGCACCGGATAATCTGTATAGCCCTTCGCGCCGCCGCCATACATATGCTGCTGGTCGAGTTCGTTCAGCGGCGCATTGTCCTTCAGGCGGCGTACCAGATCGGGATTGGCGATGAAGGGCTTGCCGAAAGCAACAACGTCAGCGCGACCGCTTTCAACTTCCACTTCGGCCAGTGCACGGTCATACCCGTTGTTGACCATCCATGCAGCCTTGCCGCCTGCATCGCGATAGACTTGCTTGAGACGCGCATAATCAAAAGGCTGCGGTCCCTGCTGGAAATCACGCGGGCCGCCTGTCGCACCTTCGATGATGTGGATATAGGCCAACCCGTAACCTGCCAGTCTCTCGATCACATAGTCGAAAAGCGGTTGCGGATCGGGATCGGAAGCGTCATTGGCGGGCGTGACCGGAGACAGACGAATGCCGACCTTTCCGGCACCGGCGGCCTTCGTAACAGCGTCCACGACTTCGAACAGGAAACGGGCGCGATTTTCAATCGAGCCGCCATATTCATCGGTGCGGTGATTGCTGCCCGAACGCAGGAACTGATCGATCAGATAGCCGTTTGCAGCATGGATTTCCACGCCGTCGAACCCCGCCACTTCAACCGCATCCTTGGCAGCCTTGCCGTAGGTGGCGACGATTTCCGGCAATTCGCTCTTGTCCAGCGCACGCGGTTCCGAGGTCGGCGCGAATTCGCCCGTCCCGTCCGGATGGACCAGATAAGTCTTCGACTTCGCCGTGATCGCGGAAGGCGCGACCGGCTGGCCACCATTCGGCTGCAAGGTGGTGTGCGAAATGCGGCCCACATGCCACATCTGCACGACGATCTTGCCGCCTGCGCTGTGCACGGCATCGGTCACGCGCTTCCAGCCAGCGAGCTGTTCAGCGGAATAAAGACCCGGAACATCGGCATAGCCCTGTCCCTGATGGCTGATCGGCGTTGCCTCGGTAATAATGAGACCCGCACTAGCACGCTGCTCGTAATAGGTGACGTTAAGATCATTTGGCACGGCGCGCGGTGAGCGATTGCGCGTCAGCGGCGCCATGACAATGCGGTTCGCGAGCTTGAGATCGCCTATGGTAACGGGATCGAACAATGAGGCCATGGATACTTTTCCTTCAAGTGGGAAAGATCGGTTGCAGGATGGATTAAAGATCGGACACAGCTTTGATGAAGGCTGCTATTGCTTCCTCATCGCGCTTGTAGAAGGTCCATTGGCCGACACGGTGGGGCCTGATCAGCCCCGCCTTTGTCAGCACGGACAAGTGAGCTGAAACGGACGACTGGGAGAGGCCGCACCGTTCGAACTGGCCCGCGCACACGCCCATCTCCAGAGGCATGTGCTGGCCGGAGAAATGGTTCTCCGGTTCCTTGAGCCAGCTCAAAATGTCGAGGCGCACCGGATTTGCGAGCGCCTTGAGTATCTCGTCCAGAGGTATGGGCTGAACATCCGACATCGCAGTCACCTCGCTGATCTTCCGATGCATATCGTCATTTCCCGATATAAGTATTGTTTGAATCCGATTTATAAAGATGCAGCCCAATCACATCGGCGTGAACCGCCTTTCCTGTGGAACATCGCCCCTGCCTTGATTGCGCCCGAGAAGCATCCGACTATGTTCGCCGTAATCGTGTAGAATTGGGAAGCATATGGCGGATATTACCAAGCGCATTGCCGGGATCATCGCGGCAGAAATCAACGCAAAACCTGATCAGGCAATTGCGGCTATAAGCCTGCTGGATGAAGGTGCGACCGTGCCCTTTGTCGCGCGCTACCGCAAGGAAGTCACCGGAGGCCTTGATGATACGCAGTTGCGCCAGCTTTCCGAACGCCTCGCCTATCTGCGCGAACTGGAGGCCCGCCGCGCATCGATCCTGGAATCGATCCGCGGTCAGGGCAAACTGACGCCCGAACTCGAACTCAAGATCGCAGGCGTCGAAACCAAGGCCGAGCTGGAAGACCTTTATCTGCCCTACAAGCCGAAGCGCCGCACCAAAGCGGAAATCGCCCGCGAGCGTGGATTGGGGCCGCTTGCCGAGGCAATCCTTGCCGACCGCAGCCTCGTGCCAGCCGAAATCGCCACGCAATACATCACCGCCGATGTTGCCGATGTGAAGGCTGCACTGGATGGCGCGCGCGACATTATCGCAGAAGGTTTTGCGGAAAATGCCGAACTGATCGGCAACCTGCGCAATTATCTGAAGGAGAAGGCCGTTCTGCGCTCGCGTGTCGTGGACGGCAAGCAGGAGGCGGGCGCGAAATTCTCCGATTATTTCGATCATGCCGAGCGCTGGGCCACCGTCGCCGGCCACCGTGCGCTGGCCATGCTGCGCGGGCGCAATGAGGATTTCCTGTCGCTCGACATTGAAATCGACGCCGACGACACCTCGCCTATAAAGCCGGTCGAACGCAAGATCGCTGCCGCCTATAATATCGGCGCAACACTTCCCGGCGACCGCTGGCTGATGGAAGTTGCAGGCTGGGCATGGCGCGTGAAATTGTCGCTTTCCCTGTCGCTCGATCTGATGCGCGACCTGCGTGAGCGCGCCGAAGAAGAAGCCATCAACGTCTTCGCCCGTAACCTCAAGGATTTGCTGCTCGCAGCCCCTGCCGGTTCGCGCGCCACCATGGGACTTGATCCCGGCATCCGCACCGGCGTCAAGGTCGCGGTGGTTGACGGCACGGGCAAGCTGCTCGACACAACGACGGTTTATCCTTTCCCGCCGAAGAACGATGTGCGCGGCACGCAGGCCGAACTCGCAAGCCTCGTCCGCAAGCACAAAATAGAACTGATCGCCATCGGCAATGGCACCGGAAGCCGCGAAACCGAACGGCTTGTCGTGGACATGCTTTCCGACATGCCAGCGCCAAAGCCGCTGAAAGTCATCGTGTCGGAGGCAGGCGCTTCGGTCTATTCGGCGTCCGAAACCGCAGCCGCCGAATTCCCGCAGCTCGACGTATCGCTGCGCGGCGCCGTTTCCATCGCGCGCCGCCTGCAGGACCCGCTCGCGGAACTGGTCAAGATCGAACCAAAATCGATCGGCGTCGGCCAGTATCAGCACGACGTCGATCAATCCCGCCTGGCGCGTTCGCTGGATGCGGTGGTCGAAGACGCGGTGAACGCTGTCGGCGTCGATCTCAACACGGCTTCCGCCTCGCTGCTGGCGCGTGTTTCGGGACTTGGAAAATCTCTCGCCGAAGCAATCGTTGCGCATCGCGATGAAGCCGGAGCCTTCAAGAACCGCAAGGAGCTTTTGAAAGTCGCGCGCCTCGGCAACCGCGCTTTCGAACAATGCGCAGGCTTCCTGCGTATTGCAAACGGCACCGAGCCGCTGGACGCCTCTGCCGTTCACCCGGAAGCCTATGGTGTGGCGAAGAAGATCGTTGCCGCCTGCGGGCGCGATGTGCGCAGCCTCATGGGCGACAGCGCGGCGCTCAAAAGCCTCGACCCGCGTGTTTTCGTGGACGAACGTTTCGGCCTGCCGACCGTGCGCGACATCATTGCCGAACTCGACAAGCCGGGCCGCGATCCGCGCCCGGAATTCAAGACCGCGACCTTTGCCGACGGCATTGACGACATCAAGGACCTGAAACCCGGCATGATGCTGGAAGGAACCGTGACCAATGTTGCGGCCTTCGGCGCTTTCGTGGATATCGGCGTGCATCAGGACGGGCTTGTTCATGTTTCACAGCTTGCCGACCGTTTCGTGAAGGACCCACATGAAGTGGTGAAAGCAGGCGATGTGGTGAAGGTGCGCGTGACGGAAGTGGATGTGCCTCGCAAGCGCATCGGCCTTACGATGCGCAAGGATGGTGGCGAAGCGCCAGCCCCGCGCAACAACGCACAACGCGATCCAAGGCCTGCCAAGAACTTCGCGCCCCAGCGCAAACAGGAGCAGCCATCAACCGGCGGTTTCGGCGCTGCTCTGCTGGAAGCGATGAAGAAGAAGTAAGCCGGACGCTTCCCCTCGCCCTCACCCTGAGCTTGTCGAAGGGTCGAAGGGCGAGGGAAAACGCAAAAACCGCCCCTCTCCTTCGAGACGGCTCCTTTCGCAAAGCTCAAGGAGCCCCTCAGGATGAGGGCTGGGCTGAGCCAAGCTCACGATCAGCCTGTTGGAGTTAAGTTAGATCTTGTTGCCGATCGGAAAGCCCGTCGACACCTTGCGCACCGGCATATCATCGGTCGGAATGATCCAGCCATTGTGGATGGCAATGCGAACTTCATCGCCGTCTTCCAGCCGCACGGGATCGCGCACTTCAAAATGCAGGTGAACATCCGGCTTTGCGAGGGGTGCTGCCTCTATCCGCGAATTACCGCCCCGATAGACGGAGCGTTTGACCCGAACGGGGATGCCGCCCGCTTCGACCAGTTTCAAATCTTCTGATCGCACACAGAGCTGCGCATTGGCGCGCGGCATTTCCGTACCCGAACACCGTACTTGCGCGCGGCTTCCCAGCACCAGCGCTTCGCAGTGTCCCGCTTGCGCAAAAGACACCACTTCCGCAGGCAGCACCATGCCATGTGCGATGAAGGACGCGACCATTTCGCTGGCCGGTTCCTCATAGAGCTTGCGCGGCGTGTCGAACTGCTGAAGCTTTCCATGGTCCAGCACCGCGATACGGTCGGCCAGCGCCATGGCTTCCGCCTGATCGTGGGTGATATAAATGATCGTTGTGCCGGTGCGCTTGTGAAACGCGGCGAACTCGTCTTCCATCGAGGCGCGCAGATGCACGTCGAGATTGGCGAGCGGCTCATCGAACAGAACCAGCGACGGCGCTGCCACCAGACAGCGTGCAAGTGCCACGCGCTGACGCTGCCCGCCGGAAAGATTGGCCGGACGGCGGTCACCGAAACCTTCAAGATCGACCAGCGCCAGCGCTTCCTTCACGCGGCGTTCGCGTTCGACCTTCGCAACTTTTGCTACCCGCAAACTGTAGCCGACATTTTCCGCCACCGTCATATGCGGCCAGAGCGCATAATTCTGGAAGACGATACCGACCTGCCGTTTCTCGGGTGGCACGCTGCCGTCAACATGGGAAACGCGCGTTTCGCCAATATGGATTTCTCCGCCGTCGACGTCTTCAAATCCCGCGATCATACGAAGAAGCGTGGTCTTGCCGCAACCCGATGGTCCGAGAATGGCAACAAACTCGCCATCCTTCACATCGAGAGACACTTGGGACAAGGCCTGAAACTCATTGAAGGTTTTGGAAACCTGGTCGATTTTCAGTCGCGCCATGGCAGGACTCCATTTGGAAGACGCCGCGCAAACAGATTGGTTGCAAGCATCAGCAAGAATGTCACCGCGACGGCCAGAATGGATATGGCCGCAGCATAGGCGGAATCGCCCGCCTGTTCGAAAGAAAACATCACCACCCCCAGCGTTTCCGATCCAGACGCCCAGAGAAGCGCCGAAACCGTCAACTCGCAGAACGCGGTCATGAAAATCAGCACGCCGCCCGCAAGCGTTGCCGGTGCGACAAGAGGAAATATAATCGTACGCAGCCGATAGAAAAGCCCCGCGCCCGCAACACGCGCGGCCTCCTCCATCGCACGGTCGATCTGATGCAGCCCGGCGACCGTCGGCCGCAGCGCCAGTACAAAGAAGCGTGCGAGGTAAGCGAACAGGATGATCCAGAGCGTATTGTAGAGGCTGACGCCGACAACCGGCAGCGGCTTGAGGAACATCAACAGGCAGGCAATGGCCAGCACGACGCCCGGCAGAGCATAAGGCATTTCGGCTGCGAAATTGAGCACCGGTGTCCAGCGACGCTTGCGCCATGCCAGCATATAGGCAAGCGGGACCGCGATCAGGACAGCAAACAACGCTGCCGACAAAGACAGGACCACACTATTGCCAAATGCGCGCGCAGCACCGGCATGTTCCAAAAGGACGAAGCGGAAATTCTCGACCGTCGCCGTCGCAAACGTCAGCGGCACGCCATAGGCCGGGACCAGAGCGGAAAGCGTGAGCCCGATCAGCGGCAAGAAGAGCACGACAACGATCAGCAGCCAGGCGGCCGCTTCCACCGTCACACGCCAGCGACCAAGCGCAAAGGGAGCCGCTGGCAAAGACGTCGAAACAATACGGAAATCACGCCTGCGGGACGCATACTCCTGTGCGGCAATCCCTGCCATGGCGATCAGACCGATCAGCACCGACAGTACGGCAACGCTGGACAGTACGGCTGGTCCTCCACCCGCAAGACGCTGATAGATCAGCGTCGGCAGGACGAGATAGTTCGACGGAATGCCCAGAAAGGCAGGAATGCCGAAATTGCCGACGCAGGAGACAAAGGCAAGTGCTGCCGCACCGATGATCGATGGGGTCATCAGCGGTAGAATGATGGTGCGCAGCACCGTCCATTTGCTGGCACCGGCGCTAAGCCCCGCTTCGACCAACTCGCGCGGCAGTTTGCGCAGGCCAGCACGCACGATGAGGAAAACCAGCGGTCCATATTGCACGCCGAGCAGAAAGATAATGCCCCAGACGGAGTAGAGCGGATTGCGGCTGCCAAGCGGCGGAGCCATGCCGATGATCTTGAGGAACTGGCTCGACGGACCGAAAAGCTGGAGCCAAGCCAGCGCTGTTACCTGTGGAGCGATCAAAAGCGGGGTAACATAGAAAAGCACGAAAACATTGCGCCCGCGCATATTCGTCAGCCCAACAAGCAAAGCCGCGACAATGCCGAACACCAGCGCCAGCAATGTGCCGCCAATGCCGATCTGCAGCGAATGCCATGTCGCCACCCAGGTCGACTGACTTCCAAGTGTTTCCACCAGCGCCGAAGCCGAAAGCTGTCCTTGTGGCGCGACCAGTTCAACCAGCAGTCTGCCCATCGGCAGAAGCGACAGAACCGCCACAATCAGTGTTACGCCAGCAATCAGGGCCGCATCACGGCCCTGAAGGTCTTTTATGATGCGCATCGAAATGCCTTATCCGCCAAACAGCTCGGAGAACTGCTTCTTGTCGACATCAGTCTGATCAAGAACCTTCTGGGTGTCGATAGACATGATGTTGATCTTGGTGCCTTCCGGCAGCCATGCCGGGCGACCGACACCTTCCTTGGCAGGCAGATAACCCTGCTCAAGCGCCAGCTTCTGGCCGTCATCCGACAGGATGAAGTCCACGAACTTCTTGGCGCCATCGACATTCTTGGCGGTCGCCATGATCGCAACCGGTTCAGTCACCGCAGGCACGCCTTCCGAGGGGAAGACAAACTCGATCGGCGAGCCCTTGGCCTTTGCGTTGAGCGCCATGAAGTCAACGAGAATGCCGTATGGCTTTTCGCCGCTGGCGACAGACTTCAGCACAGCGCCATTGCCCTTCACACTTGCCAGTTCATTGGCCTTGAGGTTCTTGAAATAGTCCCAACCAAGGTCCTTGTTGAGCGCGAAGCCGCTCAGGAGATAGGCGGCAGCACCTGAATAAAGCGGGTTCGGCATAACCACCTGCCCCTTGTAGTCGGCCTTGGCGAGATCGGCCCAATGTTCAGGCTTCTGCGCGGCACCCGTATTGTAGGCGATGCCGGTGGTAATCAGCTTGGAGCCGAAATATGTCTTGTCGGCGTCATAGGCATCAGCAGCAAAGCCATCGATCTTGGCTTCCGGATAGGCGAGCAGGCGCTTGTCCTTCTTCAGGCCTTCCATAGTCACGGCATCGGCGATCAGAAGCACGTCGGGCTGCGACGCACCGGCGGCGAATTCGGCGGCAAGCTTGGTGAGGAGTTCGCTCGTGCCGGAACGGAAAATCTGCACTTCCGTTTCCGGATTGGCCTTGCGGAAAGCTTCGACCGTCCGGGTCGCATCCGCTTCCGGCTGCGAGGTATAGAGCGTCAGCGTATCGGCCTGCGCTACGGCGATGGAAAGAGCAAGAAGCGCAGGTACGGCGACGGCCCGCTTCAGCATCTTGTTCATGGGGTTTGCTCCTCGGATTTCGGTGTAATGCTCGCCAGCGTGACCGGCTATGCCGGCACAGTCCTGCCGCGTGCGAACTGATAGCGCACAGATGGTGTCATGGCGAGAGGCACGATCATTTCCATTCATGGTGCACCTGTCAAACATCCTGCGCTCTGAAACACGGAAAGCAGAAAGCCTTCCGGCGGAATCACGTCCATCGGAAGGCTTTTAAGGCATTGAATGTTCAGGGCCATCAGCAATCCGCATCCCTCCTGCATGGAGAAGATGCGCATCGCAATAGAGGAATTGCACTGCGGTTTTATGACAGCCGCACACGCATTCCCGGTAAAAAGATCAACACATCAGATAACCATCCCGGCCACATGGGCGATCTGCGCGCCCGCCTCGTAATAGGCTTCGCGCACGCTCCGGAAATTCTGTTCCTTCGGATCGCTCACCGGCAGCGGCAGATCGGCCTCGGTTATCTCGCCCGATACAAGTTTCGCAAGATGCTTGCCGAAAACCGTTCCGGGCGCAATGCCGCGGCCATTGTAGCCGGAGAAGCCAACCACATTACGGGCAAGGCGATGGAATTTCGGCAGGCTGTCATTGGTCATGCCGATCTTGCCATACCATTCGGTTTCGAACTCGACTTCGCCAATCTGGGGGAATATCCGCCTGAGCGCTTTTTTCGCCCATGCCTTGTGCACCGCAGCACCCGTATTGCGCAGCGCACCGACGCTTCCGAAGACAAGGCGGCCCTGCTGATCGAAACGGAAGGACGAGAGGACTTCCTTCGTGTCCCAGACGCCCTGCCTTTCCGGCAGGATGCTCTTCTTCAGATTGTCGGAGAGCGGCTTTGTAGCCATGTTGAAATAAGGCAGGTGCACCAGTTCGGCGCGCACTTCCGGCCATGGCGCATTGGTATAGGCATTCGTTGCCACAACCACCCAATTGGCCGTTACAGACCCCTTTGCGGTCTTCACGACCCACTTGCCGTTCTTTTCCTCGGCCCCGATCACCGGGCTACCCGTAAATACGGTTGCGCCAGCGGCAATGGCGGCATGGGCAAGCCCGCGAACATAGGCAAGCGGCTGGATGGTACCGGCGCGCAGATCGAGAAGCGAACCCGCATAGGCTTTCGTGCCAACCTTGGCCTCGGTTTCCTTCGCATCCAGGAGCTTCACATTGGCGCCGCGACGCGCCCACTGTTCATAACGATCTTCGAGTTCTTTCAGCCCCTTTTTGCCAACGGCACAATGGAGCGTGCCCTGCTTCTCAACTTCGCAGGCGATCTTATGTTTTTCGATGATCTCGAAGACGAGCTTCGGCGCATTGCCCAGAACGTCGAGCAGGCGATCACCATATTTCTGGCCAAGCACACCGGGCAGATCATCCGGCATGACCCACATGCCAGCGTTCACCAGACCGACATTGCGACCCGAACCGCCATAACCGATCTCGATCCCTTCGAGAACGATGGCCCGCGTGCCTTTTTCGGCCAGATGCAAAGCCGTCGAGAGACCGGTAAAGCCGCCACCCACAATCACCACATCCGCAGTCAGGTCCCCTTGCAGCGCAGTCGTCTTGGGAGCGGCAGGAGCGGTCTTTTCCCAAAGACCATGAGAGCGCGGATCGTTCAGCATCGAGAGCAACCATTTCAAACCGAGCATTTCCAGCAAAAGTGTGAAGCGGTTTTGCGTTCGGAAATGCGTAAAAACAAATAGTTAGAGCGGTTCCCGGTCTTTTAGCGATCGACCGCCCACGTGGAATACAGGCACAATGCCTGACTGTTTCTATTTCACGCCGCGAAAGCCGGTTGGACAGCGTTATTTGCGCAACAATTCATTCCGGTTTGGAATGAACCAGCGGTGAATAATCGGTATTTCCAACCTGCCCGGCAATCCATTGACAGAACACCTGCGTCAGCGGATTTTCCAGTTTCCCTTCCGGCACCACGAGATAATATTCATTTTCCGTGCGCATCGGCTTTTCGAAAAGCAGCACCAACTCGCCACTCCGCAATTCCTGCTCGATCAGGTAAAGCGGCAGAAGCGCAAACCCCATACCCGCCAACGCCGCGCCGATTACCATCGAGAACTGGTCGAATCTGTGCCCGCGATAAGCCGACTGGCCTTCGACCCCGCAGCTTTCAAACCATTGCGCCCACATTTTGGGCCGCGTCGCAAGATGCAGCAGGGGCTCGCTTTCAAGCTCTTCCGGCGCGGACGGGTGACGGGCCTTCAACAGGCTCGGGCTGGCGACCGGAACGATCACTTCGCTGCACAGGAACGAGCAGGTGGCATGTGCCCAGACCGGCTGTCCATAATGGATCGCCAGGTCAAAAGGCTGTTCCTCGAAGTCGAAGACGCCGGAACGGGACGCGACATTGAGCGCAATTCCGGGGTGTTTTTCAACGAAGTCGGGAATGCGGGGCATCAGCCATCGGGTGCCAAAAGTTGGCAGGGTGGCAATGCTGAATGACGAGGTTGACTGCGCCGAGGCCATGGCCCTCAGCATCGTGTCCTCGGTCTGGTTCAAAAGGCGCCGCACTTCCGGCAGGAATTTCCGGCCGGCATCGGACAAAAGGATTCGCTGACGAATACGCTCGAACAGCAGAACGCCAAGCTGGCTTTCAAGATCCTTGATCTGGCGGCTCACCGCGCTCTGGGTGAGATTGAGCTCATGTGCGGCCTGCGTGAAACTTCCGTGGCGGGCAGCGCATTCGAAGGCCTGCAACGTGGCGATGTCCGGGATCAATCTCCTGCTCAGCTTCATTCCATTCTCGCATTAACATAGTTGCTTTCGTCGCAAGCATAACCGCAAAACGGTCTATATGATACATTTTCATCATAATCCATGCATGTTCCTCCCAAGCACAACATGCATCGCCCCAAGATGCCCCATTCGACGGAAATTTTCGCAATGAAAGACCAGAAATTCGTTTCGCCGGATGCCATTCGCTCCGCTTTCTCGGCAGCAATGTCGGCCATGTACAAGGAAGAAGTGCCCGCCTATGGCACATTGATGGAACTCGTCGCCGATGTGAATGCCAAGGTGCTGGCGGATGACAGCCACTTGCATGAACGCCTGACCGAAACGGATTCGCTCGAGCGCATTTCGGAAGAACGCCATGGGGCGATCCGCCTCGGCACCGCCGCCGAGCTTTCCATGATGCGCCGCGTCTTCGCGGTGATGGGCATGTTCCCGGTCGGCTATTACGATCTGAGCGCCGCTGGCGTGCCGGTCCACTCCACCGCCTTCCGCCCGGTCGATGACGCCGCCTTGAAACACAATCCCTTCCGTGTCTTCACCTCGCTGTTGCGTCTCGACCTCATTGCCGATGAAAAGCTGCGCGCAGAATCGGAAGAAGTTCTGTCGAAGCGCAATATCTTCACCGCCGGAGCCGTCGCTTTGGTGGAGAAGGCTGAAGCCGAAGGCGGCCTTAACGATGACGATGCCAAAACCTTCGTCGCTGAAGTGCTGGAAACCTTCCGCTGGCACGACCGCGCCAATGTCAGCGCCGAACTTTATCATCGCCTGCATGACGCACACCGCCTGATCGCCGATGTCGTGTCGTTCAAGGGGCCGCATATCAATCACCTGACGCCGCGCACGCTCGACATCGACGCCGTCCAGGCCCAGATGCCGGAACGCGGCATTAACCCGAAGGCCGTCGTGGAAGGTCCGCCGACCCGCAACTGCCCGATCCTCCTGCGCCAGACCTCGTTCAAGGCGCTGGAAGAGGAAGTCTCCTTCATCGGCAGCAATGGCGAATGGACACCCGGCTCGCATACCGCCCGTTTCGGCGAGATCGAGCAGCGCGGCGTGGCGCTGACGCCGAAGGGTCGTGCGCTTTACGACAAGCTTCTCAACGACACTCGCGCAATTGCCCGCCCTGCTCCCGATGGCTCGAATGCGGCTGAGTATGTAAAGGCTCTGGGCGACACGTTCGCCGCTTTCCCCGACACTTGGGCAGGCATTCGCGAACAGGGCCTTGGCTACTTCGCCTATACGGTCAAGGATGCTGCAAAGCTTGAAGCTTTCAAGCCGGGTACCGATATCGAGGTTCTGATTGAAGCTGGCGCCGTCCAGTTCGACCCGATCATCTATGAGGACTTCCTGCCGGTCAGCGCTGCCGGTATATTCCAGTCCAATCTGGGTGACGATGAAACACAGGAATTTGTCGAAAGCCCCAACCAGAAGCGTTTCGAGGATGATCTGGGCGCGAAAGTGCTCAATGAATTCGAGCACTATGCCCGCATCGAACGCGAATCCATCGAAGCCGTACAGGCAGGCCTGAAGGGCCTCGAAGCGGCAGAATAAACGCATAACCCCGAAGAGTTGCAGACTTTTCGGACTGGATTATGCGCAAACAACTCAGACAGAGAGGAAAGCCATGAACACCGCTGTTAGAAAAATCGACGTGAAGAAGGAAGCAGCAGAACTGCTTTCCAAGCTTGGTGTCGATGCTTCCGCCTATACGGGCGGCGACCTTGCCGGTTTCAGCCCCGTTTCAGGCGAACAGATTGCTGCGGTCAAGACTCACAGCAAGGACGACGCAGTCAAGATCATCGACAAGGCTGACGAAGCTTTCCGCGCATGGCGCACTGTTCCGGCACCGAAGCGCGGCGAACTGATCCGTCTTCTCGGCGAAGAACTGCGCGCTTCCAAGGAAGACCTTGGCCGCCTTGTTTCGCTCGAAGCCGGTAAGATTCCTTCTGAAGGCCTCGGCGAAGTGCAGGAAATGATCGACATCTGCGATTTCGCAGTCGGTCTGTCGCGCCAGCTCTACGGTCTCACCATCGCCACCGAACGCGCTGGCCATCGCATGATGGAAACCTGGCATCCGCTCGGCGTTGTCGGCGTTATCTCGGCCTTCAACTTCCCCGTAGCCGTGTGGTCGTGGAACGCCGCCCTTGCAATCGTCTGCGGCAACTCCGTTGTCTGGAAGCCGTCTGAAAAGACCCTCCTGACCGCTCTTGCCTGCGATGCGATCTTCAAGCGCGCGCTGAAGCGCTTCGGCGAAGCACCGGAAGGCATCTCGCTGCTTCTGCTCGGTGATCGTGAAATCGGTGAAGTCCTCGTCGACAGCCCGAAGGTTCCTGTCGTTTCAGCAACCGGTTCGACCCGCATGGGCCGCGAAGTCGGTCCGCGCCTTGCCAAGCGTTTTGCTCGCGCAATCCTTGAACTCGGCGGCAACAATGCTGGCATCGTCTGCCCGTCGGCCGATCTCGATATGGCGCTGCGCGCAATCGCTTTCGGCGCAATGGGCACCGCTGGCCAGCGTTGCACCACGCTGCGTCGTCTCTTCGTCCATGAAAGCGTTTACGACGCTCTCGTCCCGCGTCTCCAGAAGGCATATGCCAGCGTCACTGTTGGTTCGCCGCTCGAAACCAGCGCTCTGGTCGGTCCGCTGATCGACAAGGTTGCCTTCGACAACATGCAGAAGGCGCTCAAGGAAGCAGCTGCACACGGCGGCAAGGTACAGGGCGGCGAACGGGTCGATGCTGGCCATGAAAACGCTTACTACGTGCGTCCGGCTATCGTCGAAATGCCGAAGCAGGAAGGCCCGGTTCTCGAAGAAACCTTCGCCCCGATCCTCTACGTCATGAAGTATTCCGACTTTGATGATGTTCTGGCTCAGCACAATGCGGTTGGCGCAGGCCTGTCGTCCTCGATCTTCACGCTCAACCTGCAGGAAGCAGAACGCTTCCTTTCGGTTGAAGGTTCGGATTGCGGCATTGCAAACGTCAATATCGGCACGTCTGGTGCTGAAATCGGCGGCGCATTCGGCGGCGAAAAAGAAACCGGCGGTGGTCGTGAATCGGGTTCGGATGCGTGGAAGGCCTATATGCGCCGCGCAACCAACACCATCAACTACTCGAAGGCTCTGCCGCTCGCACAGGGCGTTTCCTTCGATATCGACTGATCGGTCTCATTATAGATCATAGAGAAAACCCCGCTTCGGCGGGGTTTTTTTTATGAGTCGCAACGTATTGACCGGTTGAGATTTTTGCAGTGACGCAGCGAAAATGACGCTTTCTCGAGAACCGGAGCGGAGTGTACTTTAGGTACATGAGCACCGGAAGCGCAGAGAAGCGCCATTTGCAGACCGTCAGTGCGTAAATATCGACCGGTCAATCACCCCATGCGTTCGGAGGCGAACGACCCTGGGCTAGCCGGGAAGACGACGGTGCGATTGCCGTTGAGGAATGAGCGGTGATGGATATGCGCGTGGACTGCACGCGCCAGAACCTGCGCTTCCACGTCGCGTCCGATCGACACGTAATCAGCCGCGCTCTGCGCGTGCGTGATGCGCGCCACGTCCTGCTCGATGATCGGACCTTCATCGAGGTCTGCGGTCACATAATGCGCTGTCGCGCCAATCAGCTTAACGCCACGCTCATAAGCCTGCTTATACGGGTTTGCCCCCTTGAAGGACGGCAGGAACGAGTGGTGGATATTGATGATCCTGCCCGACATCTTCTGGCAAAGCTGGTCGGACAGAACCTGCATGTAACGCGCAAGAACCACCAGTTCCGTGCCAGTATCTTCCACGATATCCATGAGGCGCTGCTCGGCCTCCGGCTTGTTGGCCTTGGTGACGGCGATGTGGTGGAAAGGAATGTCGTGATTGACGACAACCTTCTGATAATCGAAATGGTTCGACACCACGCCGACAATATCGATCGGCAGCGCGCCGATCTTCCAGCGATACAGAAGATCGTTCAGGCAATGGCCGAAACGCGAGACCATCAGCAATGTCTTGGTGCGGTGGGCATTGTCGTGGAATTCGAAATTCATTTCAAACGGAGCTGCCACCGGTGCAAAGCCGTCACGCAGCACGTCAAGCGCCACGCCTTCTTCGGAGATAAAGCTGACGCGCATGAAGAAGCGACCGGTGTCCAGATCGTCGAACTGGGCGCTATCGATGATGTTGCAACCCTTGCCGGCAAGATAACCCGAAATCGCGGCAACGATACCGCGGGTGGACTTGCAGGTGACGGTCAGGACAAAATTATGCATCGGACTTCCTCAAATTTTCGAAGGCGCAAGCCAGGGCGACCACACCGCGAACCTAATCCACGAAGCGGCCCCGGCCATGCCAGAATGCGTAATGCACTGACGGGATTGCGCTATCAAGCGACTTTGGAAGAAAGATTGTCCGATTTTGTTCCAGGCCGCATCCCGAGTTCGGGAATGCGGGCCAGCTTCAAAGATGCGGGTTGCGGTTACGATAACGGGCGACCAGCGAACGGTTCACATCGCCGGAGCCCGGCATGTTGGCGCTGAGATAAATCGGTGCATCGCCCTCCCCTACCAGCCTTGCCGCCACATCGGCAAAAATGGCGTTGAGAATGGTCACACCAAGCGCGGTCGAAACCGGGCCGACTTTCAAGCTACTGCCTTTCACTTCCAGCACCGCATCGCCCGCTGGCGCGTTATTGTCCAGAACGACATCGGCCAGAGAAAGCAATTGCGTGCGCCCCTTGGCGATGGCGTTGGAATAGGTGACGGAGGTGACCGCAATAACGGCAGCTCCCTTCTCACGCGCAAAGCGTGCTGCCTCGATGGGAGCGGCATTGACGCCGGAATTCGACACGACGATCAGCACGTCGCCCTCGCGAATGCCATAGCGCTCGAGAATTGGCAGCACAGCCCCTTCGATCCGCTCGAAATGCGAGCTTGCCACTGCACCATCCTGCAGCATGATAGCCCCGCAAAGAATAGGCACAGTGATCGCCAGTCCGCCTGCACGATAATGCAGCTCTTCCGCCATCATATGCGAATGGCCGGTGCCGAACACATAAACCCGGTGATCCGACTTGGCCGCAGTGGTAATGAGTTCCGCGGCCTTGGCCATCGGATCGGCAAGACGATCCCGCAGACCAGAGAGCCGGGCGATCAGATCATTGAAATAACGATCGGTGATTTCCGTCATCGGCTTTACCCCGCGATCTGCTTTTCACCCGAAAGCCACGTGGCTTTCGCAAACAACCCGTCGTCAAGATGGACCGCATCCATTCGCATGCCGGGGCGGAACGTACCGCGATCATCGAGACGCAGATAGCGTGCGGGATAGTGGCTGGCCATGCGCAGTGCCTCGGCCAGCGTCAACTCCAGTTCGGCCACGCCAAAACGAACAGCCGACGCCATGTCGAGATCGGAACCGGCTATGGTGCCATCCGCCAGCACGAGCTTGGAGCAGATGCCGCCTGGCACGCGACGAACGGCACGCCCGTTGATCTCGAAGCTTTCAGAGTCCGAGCCGACCAGGGCCATCGCATCCGTCACGAAAAACAGATGCGCGTCGCCGCGCTGTGCCCTGAGCGCAAGCCGCAGCGCCATCGGATCGACATGGTGACCATCGGCAACGATACCGCACCAGATGTCGGGATGATCAAGCGCCGCGCCCGCGAGGCCCGGCGCTCGGTGGCCGATCTGGCTCATGGCATTGAAAAGATGGGTGACGCTGCGCGCACCCGCATCGAAGCGCTTGAACGCTTCCTCGGCGGTCGTGTCGCTGTGGCCGATGCTGACTATCACACCCGCATCGCTCAACCGGCGCACCTGATCTGGCGTGACCTGCTCGGCTGCAAGCGTAACCAGCAAGGTGCCGACCTGTTTGGCTGTATGGCTATAGAGCGCAATATCGGCATCATTGACGGGGCGCATCAGCTCCGCCAGATGCGCGCCCTTCCGCGCCGGGGCCAGATGCGGCCCCTCAAGATGCAGGCCGGCAACGCCCTTGTCGGCCTTGACCGCTTCAATCGCCGCTTCGATGGCGCGGTCGCGCACCGGCATGGTATCGGTGATGAGGGTCGGCAGAAGGCTCGTCGTTCCATATTTGCGATGCCCCTTGGCAATCGTGAACATGGTGTCAGGCGTCGGCTCGTCATTGAGCATGCGCCCGCCGCCGCCATTGACCTGGGCATCGATGAAGCCGGGCGCAAGAACGCCGCCATTCAGACGCTCAACATCATGTGCCTCGCCCAGCGAGGCTTCCGGCACAATGGCGTCGATCCGGCCATCGCTGAACACCAGCGCGCTCTGGTCGTGAAAGCGCTCGCCGTCGAAGATGCGCGCCCCGGTTATTGCTGATTTTTTCGTCATACCGTCACCGTAACCTTGTTGAGATTGCGCGGCTTGTCGGGATCAAAACCCTTGCGGCGCGTAACCGCTTCGATAACGCGGTAGTAGTTGATGAGGGAAACCAGAGGATCGAGATGGGCATTGCCTGTGCTTGCCGACGGCAGGCGGTAGCCTGGCGTCGGCGCATCGGACAGCGACACGATGCTCGCCCCGAATGAATGCAGCCGCTTCAGGGCCTGCATGTTGGTGTCGAAGGCTTCGTCTTGCGGCAGGAAGGAAACAATCGGGAACCCCTCTTCCACCAGCCGCATCGGGCCGTGCATAAGTTCGGCCAGAGAGAAGGCTTCGGCATGGATATTCGCGGTTTCCTTTGCTTTCAGAGCAGCTTCGAGTGCAATCGCAAAGGCCGTTCCCCGGCCGCCGGTATAAAGCGAACGCGCATTGAACAGAAGGTTTTCAACCGCTTCGCGGCCATCGGGCCGTGTTGCGGCAAGCGCTTCCGGCAGGCGTTGCAGCCCAGCCTGCAGGCTTGTATCACCGCTGGCCGACGCGACCACGCCCGACAGGGCGGCGACTGCGGCAATAAACGATTTGGTCGCAGCAACGCTTTTTTCTTCACCGGCATGGAGCGCCAGCACAACATCGGCGGCGTTACCAAGCGGGCTATCGACGACGTTCACAACGGCAATTGTCGTTGCACCGCCCTTTTTGGCAGCTTCCTGCGCCGCGACAATATCGGGGCTGGCACCCGACTGCGAAACGGTGAAATGCAGTCCGTTCTTGAGCTTCAGCTTGGAGCCATAGACAGACGCCACCGAAGGCCCAATGGAAGCCACCGGAATACCCATCGTGATTTCCATCAGATATTTGAAGAATGTTGCCGCATGGTCAGACGAGCCGCGCGCGGCGGTAGTGATGACGGCAGGTTCGCTTTTCTGGAAAATGCGCGCGATTTCCGCGAGTGTGCCTGCCTCCTTTTCAAGCAGACCGGCGACAACGGCTGGCGACTGTTTGGTTTCCTGCAGCATCAGGGAGGAAGGGCTGTTCATGGTCATTCTCCAATTTTCAGTTCCGCGACGAAGTCATAAGCATCGGCGCGATAATGCGAACGGGTATATTCGACGATCCGGTCGTCTTCGAGATGCGAGACGCGCTCGATCAAAAGTGCAGGCGCTCCGCGATGCACGCCAAGGAGGCGGGCTATACCGGGATCGAGTGTAACGGCTGTCAGGCGCTGCAAGGCGCGAACCGGCTTGTGGCCGCGCCGTGCCAAAGCGCCATAAAGCGAGGTTTCATCGACGCGATCCTGATCCAGAAAATGGCGCGGAACCACCGCGCGCTCAAAGGCCATCGGCACACCATCGGCAAGACGCAGACGATCCAGCCGCACCACAGTCGTATCGACACCAATCCCCAGCCGGAAGGCTTCGTCTGGCGATGGCCTATCGATTTTATTGGTGACGACACGGGCTCCCGGCTCCTTGCCGCGTGACAGCATGTCCTCTGAAAACGAAGTCAGGCGCCACAAATGCTGGCTGATGCGTGCCGGGCGTTCCGCGACGAAGGTGCCGCTGCCGCGCCGCGCTTCCACCACACCCTGGGTCAGCAATTCCTTATAGGCATTGCGAACGGTGATACGGCCGACGCCAAGCTGCTCTGCCAAATCGCGCTCCGGCGGGAGCCCCACAGCGGGCGCAAGCTGCCCTTCCTCGATCAGTTCACCGAGAATCCGCGCAAGGTTCCGGTAAAGCGGCCCTGTCAGCTGCGGATCGTGCAAACCGCGCTCTTCAATGGCCGTGATCAATGTGGTTCTATTCATGGCTGACATAATAGAACCTATATAGAACCAATAGCAAGTGACAATCTCATGAAAAAAGCCCGGTCGGAACCGGGCTTTTCGTCAGTGCGATTGCGGAGCTGCATGCGCCTCGGCTGGCGGCGCATCCTCGTTGTGCTCCGGCTCTTTAATCCGGAACCAGGCGACATAAAGCGCAGGCAGGAAGAGGAGCGTGATTGCCGTACCCGCAATGATACCCCCCATCATCGCATAGGCCATCGGGCCCCAGAACACTTCGCGCGCGATGGGGATAAGCGCCAGGCTTGCCGCTGCCGCCGTCAGCGCGATGGGGCGCATTCGGTGCTGGCTGGCCTGCGTCACCGCATCCCATGGGTGCATGCCCTCCGCGATATGTTCCTCAACCTGCACGATCAGGATGACCGAGTTGCGGATGAGAATGCCAACCAGCGCCAGCACCCCGAGGATCGCCACAAACCCAAGCGGCTTGCCGCTTGGCAGCAAGGCTGCCACAACGCCGATCAAGCCCAGCGGCGCCACGGCCACCACAAGGAACAGGCGTTGGAAGCTCTGGAGCTGAACCATCAGGACGGTCGCCATGACGAACAGCATCAGCGGAACCACCGCAGCAATCGGACCCTGGCTCTTGCCGCTTTCCTCCACCGTACCTGCCGTCTGGATAGAATATCCTGCCGGTAGCTTATCGGCGAAGGTTTTGATGGCTGGCGTCAAATCCTTGACGATCGTGTCCGGCATCGTCTTGTCGATGATGCCAACAGCCACGGTAATCGTCGGAATACGCGAACGGCGATAGATGACCGGCTGTTCCAGCTCATACCGGAAATTGGCTATCGCCGCCAATGGCACCGACGTCCCGTTGCCGGTTGCGATCTGCAAGCTTTGCAGCGTGTCGATCGAGTCGCGTTCCTGTTTCTGCGCCCGCGCAATGACATTGATCAGATAGATCGAATCCCGCACCTGCGTAATCGTGATCCCGCCAACAATGCCATTGAGGGTGGTTGCAATATCCTTGGAGGAAATACCGAGTTTTCTCGCCTTGTCCTGCATCACATCGACGCGAATGACACGGCCCGGCTCGTTCCAGTTGTAGTTGACGACGCCAAGTCGCTTGTCCGCACTCAATATACCGGCAAAATCCTGCGCAACACCGCGCAGCGTCTGAATGTCCGGCCCCGAGATACGGTACTGGATCGGACGGCCGACAGGCGGCCCAAGCTCCAGATATTTCACATAGACATCGGTCCCGACGTAATCCTTGCGGAGCACCTCGTTGAACTTCTGCTTGAGCCTGTCTCGCGCTTGCAGATCCTTCGCAACGACGACCATCTGCCCGAAATACGGATTTGCGGGCTGCACGTCGAAGGAGAGAATGAAGCGGATGGCACCCTGCCCGATATAGGTGCTCCAATGATCGATATCCGGATTGCCTTCGAGCATTGTCGCCTCGAATTTCTCCATCTGGGCTTTGGTATCGGTGATGGAACTGTTTTGCGGCAGCGTCCAGTCGAGCACCAATTCGGGACGATCAGATTCCGGGAAGAACTGTCGTTCGATAAAGCCCATGCCAAAAACGGATACGAGGAAGAGCGCGATTGTCGTAGCGATCGTGATCCATTTGTGCCGCATGGATGCGAGCAGAACCTGCGAGAAGATCGTGAAGAACCGGCTGCGCTTTTCTTCATGGGCCTTCATCTTCTTGGGCAGGAAAGTAACACCCAGCAACGGCGCGAACAGAACCGCCACGATCCATGACACGATCAGGGAAACCGCAATCACCACGAACAATGTGTAGGTGTACTCGCCGGCCTGACTGCTGTTCAATCCGATCGGGATGAAGCCAGCAATGGTCACGAGCGTACCCGTCAACATGGGAAAGGCAGTGCTCGTATAAACGTAAGTCGCCGCCTTGTGGATGGGATCGCCTGCCTCCAGCCGTGCCACCATCATTTCAACAGCAATCATCGCATCATCGACCAGAAGACCAAGCGCGATGATGAGCGCGCCCAATGACACGCGCTGCAAGGAAATATCCATCAACGACATGATCAGGAAGGTGATGGCCAACACCAGCGGTATCGACAGCGAGACAACAAAACCAGCCCGCACGCCCAGACTGACAAAGCTCACGGCCAGCACAATGATGACGGCCTCGAACAGCGCTTCCGTGAAACCAGAAACCGCATCCTTGACGACTTCAGGCTGGTCGGCAACCTTGAAAACCTTGATACCGAGCGGAAGTTCCGCCGTCACCTGGCTCATCATCTTGTCGAGTGCCGCGCCGAACTCGAGCAGGTTGCCGTTTGGCTTCATGCCTATGCCGAGGCCGATTGCATCCTGTCCCTTCACGCGGAAAATGGATGTCGGCGGGTCTATATAGCCACGTGTGATCGTTGCCACATCCGAAAGGCGGAAGAAACGGTCATTCACGCGCAGGTTTACCGCCCGCAGATCGGCTTCCGAGGTGAATTGCCCGCTGACGCGCACGCTGATGCGCTCCGGTCCGGCTTCCACGACACCGGAAGGCGTGATTGCGTTCTGATCCTGCAAGGCTTGCAGGATTGCCTGCTGATCCAGTCCGAGCGCCGCGACCTGTCGCGTGGAGAACTCCAGATAAATGGCTTCGTCCTGCGCGCCGATCAATTCAACCTTGCCCGCATTGGGCAGTGTCAGGATTTTCGTTCGCGTACTCTCGGCGTAGTCCCGCAACTGCCGCATGGAAAGACCATCCGACGTGAAGGCATAGACGTTACCGTAAACGTCACCGAACTGGTCGTTGAAATACGGTCCGAGAACGCCTTGCGGCAGCGTAGTCTGGATATCGTTCAGGAAGTGGCGCACTTCCGTCCACGACTTTTTGACCTGTTCGGCCCGCGTCGTATCTTTCAGGAATACGAACACGATCGACTTACCTGCCGTGGTTATGCTGCGCGTATAGTCGAGCGTATCAAGTTCCTCGAGCTTCTTTTCCAGCCGGTCGGTAACCTGATTCAGCGTTTCCTCAACAGACGCACCCGGCCAATTGGCCTGCACAACCATTGTCTTGATTGTGAATTCCGGGTCTTCCTCCCGTCCAAGATCGATATAGGAAATGAAGCCCGCGACAAGAAAGACGAGCATGAAGTACCAGACCAGGGACCGATGATTCAGAGCCCAGTCAGACAGATTGAATCCTTTTTTCACAGGCCCGTTCCTTTCGCGTCCAGGCGGACTTTCTGTCCCTCCTTCAACTCATTCACCCCGGCAATCGCAACATAACTGCCGATATCGACACCCCCGGCGACAAAACTGCCGCCGCGACGTTCGATAACCTGCACATCGTGAAGGGAAACCGTCTGCTTGTGCGGGTCGATGACCCAGATGCCGGTCTTGCCGTTTTCCTCGCGCAAGGATTGGATCGGCATCGTCACAAGGTTTTGCTCAGGCGCCGCCATGGCGGCACGGATGGTCGCGCCGAGACGAAAGCCGTCAGGCGGATTGTCCAGCGCGATGCGCACGCGGCGCGTCCGCGTCTGCGCATCCGCCTGCGGAGCGACTTCACGCACTGTGCCCTGCCCTGTTACGGTTGAATCGGCCTGAAGCTGCACATTGAAGGGCGTGCCCTGCTCAAAATACTGCGTCATGCGGTCGGGAATATCGACGACTGCTTCGCGAATATCCGGGCGTGCCACCGTCATTACAGTCTGTCCGGCCGCCACCACCTGCCCCACTTCGGCGTTCGTTGTGGAAATGACCCCATCGTAATCCGGGCGCAGCACAGCATAGCTGCGCTGATCCTGCGCCTTCTTCAGCCCCGCCTGGGCCTTTTCAAGCCCCGCCTGAGCGCTGTCGCGCGCCTGCCTTGCCGCGTCATAATCGGCTTGAGACACATTATTGCCTTTCAGCAGGATGCGCTGGCGCTCCTCGCTTGCCGAGGCATTGGCAAACTGTGCTTCGGCGCTTGCCAGATCCGCCCTTGCCGACTGAACGGCAAGGTCGAGATTCGAAGGATCGAGCATTGCAACCATCTCGTCCTTTTTCACAAGATCGCCCACCTGGATAGGCCGGTTGATGATGCGTCCGAGCACCCGGAACGCCAGATCGGTGGAGTAGCGCGGCTCGATTGTTCCAGCAAAGCCGGTCTGCGTGACGGGCTTGGGCTCGACCACCATGTAAAGAACCGGGCGCACCGCGTCCGCGTTCGCTTGCTTGTCTTCTTCCTTGCCGCAGGCAGTGAGCAGAACTGCCGCGCCGAACGCCGCGACATATCCTATCGACCGGATCGCGGAAAACTGGATTGCCGTCTTCATTGTGCAACGAGCCCTTCCTGTTCCTCGATAACCTCGGCCTCTTCGCCTGAACGCAACATCTGCGCGCCTTTCGTAACGATCAGCTCGCCTTCCTGTAGTCCGCCCTCAACGAGGACCCGGCCTTTCTCGTAAGCGAGGACGCTGATCGGAACCAGCGTTGCTACCTTGGAATCCTTCGATAGCCTCCAGACCGCGGTCCGCCCCGCATCCGAGGTAATCGCGCTCCATGGCAAAACGACAATTTTCACGCTGTCCATATGAACCGTGCCGGTCACAGTGGCTCCGAGAGCCATCTGGGGCGGCGTTTGCGCTATCGCGACCTTCACCCGTACGGTTCCTGTCTGTGCATCGACTACCGGCGAAATCTCGCGAATCTTGCCTTCCGCGCTTATCGAGGCGTCGGAAAGCAATGCAATCGTTACCCCCATGCCGATCTTGGCGTGGTTCACCAGCGTCTCCTGAACGTCGAAGACCGCATCGCGTGGGCCGTCCTCGGCAATCGAGAATGCCGTCTGCGCGGCCTGCACGACCTGACCGGCCTCGACATTGCGCGCTGTAATCACGCCGGAAACAGGGGCCTGCAATTCAGTATAGGACAGCTGATCGCGAGCATCGTTCAACTGGCTTTCGGCGCTGGCAAGGGCGCTCTGCGCCGTTTGCAGGTTCTGGTTGGCCTGATCATAGGTGCTGCGTGTCGTGAAGCCTTGCGCCAGCAATGCCTTCTGTCGTGCAAAATTCGCTTGCGCCTGCACGAGCTGCGCGTGTGCAGCATCCTTGGAGGCCTGCGCGACGCGCAGATTGGCTTGCTGCTCGACATCGTCGATGCTGGCCAGCGGCTGGCCTTTTTTCACGTGCTGGCCTATCTCGACCAGACGCTGCACAACCTGACCGTTCAAACGGAACGATACATTGACAAGCGATCGCGCCGCTATCGCACCGGATAAAGTCAGTTTCGGCTGATAGTCGCTCGCGACCGCTTTCACCGCCGCTACCGGGACAAGCGAACCCGCCAGAGCCGGAGATCCGGCGCCAGGGGCCAATAGTCCCAGACAGATGAATAATATGCCGTACCTTCTGACATGGACAGCAGCGGGCTGGCTCGCAGCGCGCTTCCATCCATTTCGCAATCCGTAAATGAGTGATTTTACTGGCATCTACACGATTCTCACTGGTTACGTTCTATTGAGATGCAATTAAAGCTACACAGAGAAAAACGACTTCGTAAAAGAAGTGAAATCATAGCTATCATGGGTCAAAATCTTTTCGGAAACGATTATGAAATAATTGGCGCTATTGGCCTTTTTACCGACGCATTGCTAAGAAGAAGTGTAATAAATGCTGAATTTTTCGAAAAGCTCCAAGAATACGAACTATTATATTCGACCTTTTAACCCTTGGCCTCCTCGACAAATCTTAAACCTGCTGCATTCAATTCATAACGCGTGCGTTGCGTGCGTGAATCACGCTGCCTGATCCGCACATAACCCTGATCCTGACCGAGCAGTGAAATCTCCCGAAGAACCAGCGCGTGAGCAACGCCAAGCAGCCGCGCGAAGGTTCGGCTGTCTGACGCGATATCCAGCGCCAGTGCTGCGATAATTCCCGCGCCAAGCCCCGAAAGACTGCTGGACGCGGTGAGGAGAGCATCGACCAATGCCATATATTCCGCCTCACCTTCATCCATCATGCGGCAGCCGATTTCACGGGGCGGAACGAAACAATCACCGATTTGGAGGTCGGCGTATAGCTTTCATCACCGGAACTGGCGAGCGGCACCAGCACATTCATTTCCGGGTAATAGCCCGCGATACAACCGCGCGGAATGTCATAAGGCACAAAACGAAAATCTCGGGCGATCCGCTCCACACCGTCGTCGAACTCGCCCACAATATCGGCCCGGTCGCCCGCTTCAACGCCAAGATCGGCCATGTCAGCCGCATTCATGAAGACGACCTGCCGTTCGCCATAGACCCCGCGATAGCGATCATCCATGCCATAAATGGTCGTATTGTACTGATCATGACTGCGGAAGGTCTGCAGCACATAACGCCCCGGCTTGCCACGCGCCTGCTGATGCTCGACCGCTTCCGGCAAAGCGCCAGTCCAGAACGTCGCCTTGCCCTCTGTCGTATTCCATTCCAGTTCACGGGCGGAATTGCGCAAATGGAAACCGCGAGGAACCCGTACGCGCTTGTTGAAATCGTAGAAGTCCGGCAATACGCGAGCAATGCGGTCGCGAATGAGATCATAATCGTCGGCAAGTTCCAGCCAATTGACCGGCTGCGGTCCCAGTGTCGCCTGCGCCATGCCTGCAATGATCGCCACTTCCGAGCGCAGATGCGGGGACGCCGGCGCATTGATGCCGCCCGAACCGTGCACCATGCTCATGGAATCCTCAACCGTCACGATCTGCGCAACGCCCTTGGAATTGAGGTCAATTTCAGTGCGCCCCAGGCACGGCAGAATGAAAGAATCCTCTCCCGGAACCAGATGCGAATGATTGAGCTTGGTCGCGATATGAACCGTCAGGCGCTGGCTTGAAAGCGCTTTCGCGATAAGCGGGCTATCGGGGGTAGCCCGCGCGAAATTGCCTCCGAGACCAATGAATGCCTGAGCCGACCCGTCGAGCATGGCGCCGATGGCACCCAGAACATTGTGCCCCGGCTCTCGTGGAACTTCGAAGCCGAACTCCTTTTCCAGCGCATCAAGAAATGCAACGGGAGGCCGTTCATTGATGCCGACGGTGCGATCACCCTGCACGTTGGAATGGCCGCGAACCGGACAAAGCCCGGCACCCGGCCTGCCGATATTGCCGCGTAGCAGCATGAAGTTTGTGATTTCGCGGATCGTAATGACCGAATGGCGGTGCTGGGTGATCCCCATCGCCCAGGTGCAGATGACCCGCTCCGATTGCATATATATCTGCGCCGCGCGCTCCAATGATTGTCGGGGCAGACCGGACTGATCCTCGATTTCTTCCCATGAGGTCGCATCGACTGCAGCGCGATAAGCCGCCAGCTCTGTCGTATGTGTTTGGAGAAAATCCCGGTCGAGGATCGATGGCTTGCCAGCGGCGATTGCCGCGTCATCCGCCGCAAAAACCGCCTTGGCCATGCCGCGGAAAGCGGCAAGATCGCCGCCAAGACGCGGCTGGAAATAGTCACTTGCTATGGCTTCACTGCCGCCATGCAGCATTTCAAGCTTGTTCTGCGGATCGGCAAATCTTTCCAGCCCGCGCTCGCGGATCGGATTGAAAACGACGATCCGTGCGCCGCGCTCGGCTGCACGGCGCAAATCGCCCAGCATGCGCGGGTGGTTGGTGCCCGGATTCTGACCGACCACGAAAATGGCATCGGCCATTTCGAAATCTTCCAGCAGCACGGTCCCCTTGCCGACACCGACCGATTGTTTCAGTGCGACACCGCTTGCCTCGTGGCACATATTGGAACAATCGGGGAAGTTATTGGTCCCATAGGCACGCACAAACAACTGGTAGAGAAATGCGGCCTCGTTCGAAGCGCGACCTGAAGTATAGAATTCAACCCGGTTTGGACTGTCGAAACTCTTCAGAATACCGCCTATAGTTCTGAAAGCCTCGTCCCATTCGATGGCTTCATACTGATCAGTCGAAGCATTGTACCGCATGGGATGGGTCAGGCGACCGGTGTTTTCCAGATCGTAATCCGTCCAGTTGCGCAGCTTCGAAACCGTATGCTCGCGGAAAAAAGCAGGCGTCGTGCGCCGGTCAGTCGCCTCCCAGGCGACCGCCTTCACACCATTCTCGCAAAATTCGAAGGAAGAACCATGTTCCGGATCACCCCAGGCGCAACCGGGACAATCAAACCCGTCGGGCTGGTTGGCCTTGAGAAGCGTGCGCGCGCCGGAGAGAGGAGCGCCGCTTGCGAGCAATTGCTTGCCGCAGCTTTTCAATGCACCCCATCCGCCTGCTGCGGCAGATCGCTTGCCGATGAAACCGGTTTTGATGGCTTTGCTCATCCGTTACCCTCTGACCCAGTTGCAAGACCGCCTTCTTCAATTGGCACGAACTTGCCTGGGCGGGTGCCAATATCATAAGAGGAACTGCGCGGTTCTTCAATTAACTGCGAGGCAATTGTTATCCGATACTTGTTCGTACTTGATTTCAGTCGCACGATCCGTCATGCGATTGGTCAAGAAAAATTACCACAAGGGGTGGGATAGATGCCCAACATCGTTGAAATCGCCGATCTGAAGCGGCTTGCCCGGCGCCGCGTCCCCAAGATGTTCTTTGATTACGCGGATTCTGGCGCCTGGACTGAGTCGACCTATCGCGCCAACGAAGACGACTTCAAGAAGATCAAATTGCGCCAGCGCGTTCTTGTCGACATGACGAACCGTTCGCTGGAAACGACGATGATCGGCGAAAAAGTGGCGATGCCGGTGGCTCTCGCCCCGACCGGCCTGACCGGCATGCAGCACGCTGACGGCGAAATGCTGGCGGCACAGGCAGCCGAAGCCTTCGGCGTTCCTTTCACCCTTTCGACCATGAGCATCTGCTCCATCGAAGACGTTGCTTCGGTCACCAAGAAGCCGTTCTGGTTCCAGCTTTACGTGATGAAGGACCGCGATTTCGTGAAGAACCTGATCGACCGCGCCAAGGCGGCGGGTTGCTCGGCGTTGGTGCTGACGCTTGATCTCCAGATTCTCGGCCAGCGCCACAAGGATATCCGCAACGGCCTTTCCGCCCCGCCGAAATTCACCCCGAAGCATATCTGGCAGATGGCGACGCGTCCCGGCTGGTGCCTTGGCATGATGGGCACCCAGCGCCGCACCTTCCGCAACATTGCCGGTCACGCAAAGAACGTCACCGACCTTTCGTCGCTTTCTTCCTGGACGGCGGAACAGTTCGACCCGCAGCTCAACTGGAACGACGTGGCCTGGATCAAGGAACAGTGGGGCGGCAAGCTCATCCTCAAGGGCATTCTCGATGTCGAGGACGCGAAGATGGCAGCCAAGTCAGGCGCCGACGCGATCATCGTGTCGAACCATGGCGGTCGCCAGCTTGACGGCGCGCCGTCTTCCATTTCCATGCTGCAGCCGATCGTTGAGGCTGTCGGCGACAAGATCGAAGTTCACGTCGACGGCGGCATTCGTTCAGGTCAGGACGTACTGAAAGCCCGCGCGCTCGGCGCGCAGGGCGTGTTCATCGGGCGCCCGTTCCTCTACGGTCTCGGCGCAATGGGCAAGGACGGCGTGACGCTGGCGCTTGAAATCATCCGCAAGGAACTGGATATCACCATGGCGCTCTGCGGCAAGCGCGATATCAACGATATCGACAAGTCGATCATCCATTCCATAAACTTTTGACGCTGTTTGGAGCCGGCCCCGTGTCGGCTCCTTACTTTAGCTATTACTTAAAAAGTATCGCGCTATACGTGAGTTTCGACGAAAAACACACCGCAAAGTTACTTAATAATAACTAACTGTTAAACATATCTCTTTACCATATCCGGCAATACGGCTTTTGAGCCGTTTTTCTGTTCGGATTTGGAGTAGAAACCGATGAAGCGCATTTCCGCCATTGCCATCGTGGCTGTCAGTCTGATGGCGGGATCAAATGCGGCATTCGCCGCTGATATAATTGCAGACCCTGTCATTGAACCAATGCCGGAACCGGTCAATGCCTCCGGCTGGTATATTCGTGGCGACCTCGGTTACAATTTCAAATCCAGCACGGATGGTGAGTGGAATTTCTGGAACCAGTTCGATCCGCCTCATCGCGGCATTGACGACACGCTGCGTTACAACGATTTCGACCTCAAGGCAGGTGCGACCTACGGCGTGGGTGTGGGTTACCGCTTCACCGACATGTTCCGCGCCGACGCCACGCTCGACTATTTCCGCGCGGGCATCAACGGACGCACCCCCTGTCCGAGCTATGTGAAGTCCGGGAAGGGTTTCAATCCAGTCGAAAACAACTGCAACTACGAGGATTCGTCCACCGCCAATATCTGGACAGCCATGGCCAACGCCTATGTCGACCTGCCGCGCACGGGGCCTGTGACGCCATATCTCGGCGCAGGGCTTGGCGCTGCCTATGTCAGATATGATGACTGGAAAAGCCACGAAGTCTGCGCTGGCTGCACCTATTCCAGCGAAAAGGGCGGACTGGACAGCTGGCGTTTTGCCGTGGCTCTCATGGCCGGTGTCAGCTATGACCTGACCGAACAGCTCAAGCTCGATGTCGGCTATCGCTATATGCGCATCAATGGCGGCAAGGCCTACGGATATGATGCTGACGACCGCAGCACGAACCCTTACGGCAATGCCGAGGGACCGGGCGCGACCGGAACGCAGGCCAAGGACAATGGCTTCAACATGCATACGATCCGCGCCGGTCTTCGTTACGAATTCCGGTAGAGCGGTTCCTATTTGAACAGAAAAGCCCGACCGAGCCGGGCTTTTTTCATTTCAGCCGCGTGAAGTCGGCGCTTTCGACAGCAGTACCGTCCGGATTGCGAAACTGGAGTGGATGCGCGCGACACCGGGCAGCCGCGACAGGATTTCCTTGTGGATGATTTCATAGGCTGCCGCATTTTCGGCTTCGACGCGGAGAATATAATCCGCATCACCCGTCATGAGATAGCATTCCTGCACTTCCGGGTGCCGCCGCACGGCTTCCTCGAAACGGTTCAGAAACTCCTCGGTCTGCCGGTCCAGCGTGATGCGCACGATGGCGACCAGCCGTTCATCGCCATCGGATGAACCGACAATGGCCGTATAGCCGCGGATAACGCCACTCTCCTCCAATATCTGCACCCGCCGCAGGCAAGCAGACTGCGAAAGCCCCACTTCGCCGGCAAGTTGGCTGTTGGTCATGCGCCCATCGCGGCGCAGGCAACGAATGATATTGCGGTCTATACTGTCGAGCGTTGACATGAATTTTCTTCAATCTGAGAGCTAAAATATGCGCAAGATGTGCGATAATTCGCACAATATACGACAAATAGCAAAAACATTCGAATAGTCTTCAATTAATATATGAGCAAGCTTTAGGGTGAGGAATAGCAAGGTTTCTCTCCCCGAATTTTATATGCTTCGGTCGGCAGCCAATCCACACGGACAGCGACCCTCCAAGCGTTCTCGCAGGATAGCGGCCAGTCTGGAAAGAACCGTATAAATGGTTGATATGTCGATGCAATTTTCACAAGGTGAACGCGACCTTGCTGCCGGTGGCATCCTGACCATCGATCTTTCAGCCTTGCGTCATAATTATTCGGCCATTGCCAGCCGCATCGCTCCCACAAGTGCCGCTGCCGTCGTCAAGGCGGATGCCTATGGGCTTGGCGCCTGCCGCGTCGCGCCTGCATTTTACGATGCCGGTTGCCGCGATTTCTTTGTCGCCCATCTCGGCGAAGCCGTTGCGCTCAAGCCTTTCCTGCAGCCCGATGCGACGCTTTACGTTCTGAACGGTCTTCAGCCTGGAACGGAAGCTGCCTGCGCTCGCAAAGGCATTTTGCCAGTGCTCAACTCGCTGGAACAGGTTGAAAACTGGGCGGCGCTCGCCGCCAGACAAGGCAGGAAACTGCCTGCCCTGCTCCAGCTCGATACCGGCATGTCGCGTCTTGGCCTTTCGGCCAGTGAATTCGACCGCCTGACGGCCAATCCTGCGCTACTTGACGGCATTGACGTGAAATTCGTCATCAGCCATCTGGCCAGCGGCGACGAGCCGGAAAATGCGGCAAACGCGCGCCAGCTTGCCAATATGACGGCCCTGCTGGCGCGACTGCCAAAACTTCCGGTTGCCTTTGCCAATTCCGGCGGCAGCTTCCTCGACAAGACCTATCACTTCGACCTGGCCCGCCCCGGCATCGCGCTCTATGGCGTTGGTCCAGAGACCGGAGAAAACCCGATACTTCCGGTTCTCACCCTTTCGGCACGTGTCATCCAGGTACGTGACATCGATAAGGGTGCGGCGGTCGGCTATGGCGGCACCTATATCGCCAAAGGCCCGATGCGGGTTGCAACAATTGCTGTCGGTTATGCCGATGGCTGGTTCCGTTCCCTCAGCAACAAGGGGTCTGCCTTCTTCGGTGAGACGCGCCTGCCGATCATCGGACGCGTATCGATGGACTCGATCACGCTCGACGTCAGCGCATTGCCGGAGGGCACGCTGAAGCTCGGCAGCCTTGTGGAGCTGATTGGTCCGCACCAGCGTCTTGAAGACGTGGCACGCGACTGCGACACCATTCCCTATGAAATCCTGACTGCGCTCGGCAACCGTTATGCCCGTGTCTACGTGGACAGCGGCGCGGGCGACATAAAAGCATAAGACAAGAGGCGAACATGCAGATCACCATCCTCGGCAGCGGCGTCATCGGCGTTACGACCGCTTACTACCTCGCCAAGCTCGGTCATGAGGTAACCGTTGTCGACCGTGAAGAAGGCCCCGCGCTGGAAACGAGCTTCGCCAATGCGGGTCAGGTCTCGCCGGGCTATGCATCGCCCTGGGCAGCACCCGGCATTCCGTTCAAGGCCGCAAAATGGCTGTTCCAGAAGCATGCCCCGCTTGTTCTGCGCCCAACCTGCGACCCGGTTCAGTATAGCTGGCTCCTGCAGATGCTCGCCAACTGCACCGACAGCCGCTACAAGGTCAACAAGACCCGCATGGTGCGCGTGGCCGAATATGCGCGCGATTGCCTTGTCGACCTGCGCAAGGAAACCGGTATTGAATACGACCAGCGCATGCAGGGCACGCTCCAGCTGTTCCGCGAGCAGTATCAGCTTGACGGCATCGGCAAGGACATCGAGGTGCTGCGTCAGGACGGCGTGCCGTTCGAAGTGCTTGACCGTGACGGCTGCGTGAAGGTGGAGCCGGCCCTTGCCCATGCGAAGGACAAGTTCGTCGGTGGCCTGCGCCTGCCACATGACGAAACCGGCGATTGCTTTAAGTTCACCAATGCGCTTGCGAAAATCGCCGAAGGACTTGGCGTGAAATTCCGTTTCGGCGTCAACATCAAGTCGCTGCTGATGTCCGGCGGCAAGGTTTCCGGCGTCGAGACGTCGGAAGGCGTTCTGACCGCCGACCGCTATGTCGTTGCGCTTGGCAGCTATACGCCCGCGCTCGTCAAATCGCTCGGCCTCAACGCGCCGATCTATCCGGTGAAAGGCTATTCCATCACCGCGCCGATCATCGATGAAAGCCGCGCGCCGGTTTCAACCGTTCTCGATGAGAGCTACAAGATCGCCATCACCCGTCTTGGCGACCGCATCCGCGTTGGCGGCATGGCGGAAGTGTCGGGCTTCACCAAGGATCTGCCTGCCGCGCGCCGCGCAACGCTCGACCTGTCGGTCACCGATCTGTTCCCCGGCGGCGACCTCAAGGCAGCGACCTTCTGGTCGGGCCTGCGTCCGATGACACCGGATTCCACCCCGATCATCGGTGCAACGCGCTACGACAACGTGTTCATCAATGCCGGTCACGGAACGCTTGGCTGGACCATGTCCTGCGGTTCCGGCAAGCTGCTCGCAGACCTTATTTCCGGCAACAAGCCGGATATCCGTGCCGACGATCTCGGCATTTCCCGCTACGAATAAGAGAATGCGTGTGCGCCGTCAAAAACTTGGCGGCGTGCAGGCGCTGACGATTTCGCAGGGCACCGGCCCGACACAACGGAACCGGTGCGGCAGCTTGCTCGAAAAGTAATAGGCATCGCCCGGCCCCAATATGCGGCGCTCGGCTCCAACCGTCACTTCAATGCGGCCTGAAATAACGATACCTCCCTCTTCGCCCTCGTGCATCAGCAGCACTTTTCCCGTGTCTGAGCCCGGCTCGTACCGCTCCTTCAACATCTGCAAGGCGCGCGAAAACAGGTGGTCGCCCACCTGCCGATAGGATATCGGCCCCTTGCCGATTTCCACCAGCTCCTCCGCCTGATAGAATACCTTGTGCGGCGCATCCGGTTCGAGCGCGAAAAACTCGGCCATGCCGATGGGAATGCCGTCGAGAATGCGCTTCAATGCGCCGACGGACGGATTGGACTGATTGGCTTCGATAAGAGAAATGGTCGAATTGGTCACGCCTGCCCTTTTGGCAAGCTCCCGCTGCGACAGATTCTGCCGCATGCGCACATAACGAAGCCTCCCGCCGATATCGATGCTCATCAAACCTTCCCTTCCTGTTTATGATGTTCGATATAGCACAAACTTGACGATTACCCTACATGAAAACAATGACTTAATATTTTGAAGAAAAGGACTTGTTGCCCTTCGCAAAGCGTGTCCTGCTACCCTCAAATAGGAGGACACAATGCTCACCAAAACCAACGCGCCAAGCCTTGAGAATTTCTGGATGCCGTTCACCGCGAACCGGCAGTTCAAGGCGGCGCCTCGTCTGCTCGCAAGTGCTTCGGGCATGTATTACACCGACACTGACGGCAATCAGGTTCTAGACGGCACGGCAGGTCTTTGGTGCTGCAACGCCGGTCATGGCCGCAAGCGCATTACCGAAGCTGTCGAGCGCCAGATTTCCACCATGGATTTCGCGCCCACCTTCCAGATGGGCCACAATGTGGCTTTCGACTTTGCCGAAAAGCTCGCGGCCATTGCGCCCGGCGGGCCGGACGCGAAGCTCGACCGCGTGTTTTTCACCAATTCCGGCTCGGAATCGGTCGACACCGCACTGAAAATCGCCATCGCCTATCAACGCGCCATCGGCCAGGGCACCCGCACCATGGTTCTGGGCCGCGAGAAGGGCTATCACGGCGTCGGTTTCGGCGGCATTTCTGTCGGTGGCCTTGTCAATAATCGCCGCGTCTTCCCGCAGATCCCCGCCGATCATATGCGTCATACGCTCGATATTGAAAAGAACGCCTTCTCCAAGGGCCTGCCCGCACATGGCATTGAGCTTGCCGACGATCTGGAACGCCTCGTCCAGCTGCATGGCGCAGAAAAGATCGCCGCCGTCATCGTTGAACCCATGTCCGGTTCGGCTGGCGTCGTTCTGCCGCCGAAGGGCTATCTGGAGCGCCTCCGCGCCACGGCAGACAAGCACGGCATCCTCCTGATCTTCGACGAAGTCATCACCGGTTTCGGTCGTCTCGGTACGCCGTTCGCGGTTGATTATTTCGGCGTCGTTCCTGACCTTGTGACCACCGCCAAGGGCCTGACCAACGGCGCCATCCCGATGGGCGCGGTCTTCGCCAGCCGCAAGGTGCATGACGGCCTGATGACCGGTCCGGAAAATGCCATCGAGCTGTTCCACGGCTATACTTATTCCGGCCATCCGGTTGCCTCCGCCGCCGGTCTCGCCACGCTGGAAATCTACGCCGAAGAAGGTCTCCTGACCCGCGGCGCGGGTCTTGCCGATCATTGGCAAGAGGCGTTGCACTCGCTCAAGGGCGTTTCGAACGTCATCGACATCCGCAACCTCGGTCTGGTTGGCGCCATCGAACTGTCGTCGCGCAAGGATGCACCGGGCGCCCGCGCCTATGACGTCTTCGTGGATTGCTTCAAGAAGGGCCTGCTCATCCGCGTGACCGGCGACGTGATCGCACTGTCGCCGCCGCTGATCGTGGAAAAGGAACAGATCGACACGATCGTTTCCGTCCTCGGCGACGCCATCAAACGCGCAGCCTGACCAGCACCCGGGTCACGCTGCTTTTAGGAGGCAGGACCTATAATTTGACGGAAATGGCACCTTACTAGGTCCTGACCCCAGCCGCCGCTGTTCCCCTGCGGCGGCTTTTTTTGATGCAATTCACCCACGGCTATCGGGAAATACGAAACCGCGATAATATTCAAATCGCATATTGTTTTGTCCGGGAACCTTTTGCCCTCGCATACATCCAATGGACTCCACAGGAGTTTGAACCATGCGTGCAAAAACCGCCGTACCAACCATCTCTCCGACATTTCAGGGTGATCTCGTCCTCGCGCAATGCGCAAAAATGCACGATCTGGAAGCGTTGCGCAAAATCATGCAAACCAACAACCGGCGGCTCTATCGTTTGGCCCGCGGCATTCTGCGCAATGATGCCGAAGCGGAAGATGTGGTTCAGGAGACCTATCTCCTGGCCTTCAGAAGCCTTGACCGCTTTCGCGGCCAGTCCAGCCTGACCACGTGGCTGTCGCGCATCGCAATTCACGAAGCACTCGGTCGCCTGCGCAAGTCCCGGAAGGCCGAGAAACTTCTCGACACATTACCCGACACATCGTCAGACAATATCATCCCGTTCCCCTCCGCCATAAGCACGGACGATCCCGAACGCGGTTTTGCGCAGCGCCAGATATTGCAACTGGTCGAACAGGCGACGGACAATCTGCCAGAAATTTTCCGCCTCGTATTCGTTGCACGGGTTATCGAAGGCCTGAGCGTGGAAGAAACCGCCGAATTATTGAACCTGCGCCCACAGACGGTGAAGACACGGCTTCACCGCGCCCGATATTTGCTGCGCAAACAACTGGACGAACAGATCGGCCCTGTCTTGCTGGATGCCTTTCCCTTCGCAGGCAAGCGCTGCGAACGGATCATAACCGGCGTTCTGGCGAGACTGGGCAAACAGGCATAATGTCAGGAACCTTTTGAATTCTCCCGCATCCAATGATCGTAGCCAGAGCATTTCCAGCAAAAGCGTGAAGCGGTTTTGCGTTGGAAAATGTGGCGAAACAAATAGTTAGAGGGAGAGTTCCATGTCTGTTCGTTCAGTTATATCCGTTGCCGCAATTTGCATTTGCGGCAGTCTGTCTCTGGCAATCGCCCAGGACGGAAAATTAAGCGACCCGGCGATAGCTCATATTGCTTACACGGCAGGCGCCATCGACGTCGCAGCTGCCAAGCAGGCGCTTGAAAAATCCAAGAACAAAACTGTGCTTGAATTTGCCCAGACCATGATGCGCGATCATGAAGCCGTCAATCAGCAGGCGCTCGCCCTGGTCAAGAAGCTGAAGGTCACGCCCGAGGATAATGACACAAGCAAAGCCTTGTCCAAAGCGGCTACGGACGAGCTGGCCAAACTCAGCAAGCTCGATGGCGCAGCTTTCGACAAATCCTATGTCGACAACGAGGTTGCCTATCATAAGGAAGTCAACAAGGCGCTGAAAACCACGCTCATCCCCGCCGCCAGCAATGCCGAGTTGAAGAGCCTGCTTGAGACCGGCCTCAAACTGTTCCAGAGCCATGAGCAACATGCCGAACACATCGCCGCGTCTTTGAAATAGGAGCAGTCCGATGAGATATGTTCAGGCGGTCACGATACTTGCCGGGCTTCTGGTTATCAGTGTCCCGGCACAGGCCAAAACGATCCAGGTGACGGTCGAGAAACTCGCTTTTTCGCCGTCCAATATCGAAGCGAATGTGGGCGATGTGATCGAATGGAACAACAAGGACCCCATGCAGCACACCGCAACCGTAAAGGGAGGATGGGATATCCTGCTGCCGCCCAAAAAGGTGACGAAGCAGGTTCTCAATTCGCCGGAAGCCGTCAACTATTACTGCCGTTTCCATCCGGATATGGTCGGAAAACTGACGGTTAAACCATAACGAAAAGCCTGCGATGGCGCGCAGGCTTTTCATCCTCCCTGCGAGGGGGTGAAGTTCGCCACCAGCGCATGGCTGTCGCCGGGATAGGTGAAGCGCACATGCGTTACCGGTTGGTCGGCGTTCCATGTCTGGCGTTCGATCACCAGACAGGGCGAGCCCACCGGGATACCGAGCATGCCCGCATTCTCCGGCGTGGCGGCGATTGCGCGTATCGAATGTTTTGCGCTGCTCCAAGGCACGCAGGCAACCAGCCACGGCCCCGGAGAGTTTTCGGCAAAATCCGTCTGAGCCGCCGCCGGAACAGCATCCAGACTGATGATGCGCTCTTCCAGGGCGAAGACGCGCTTGCCCGCAAAGTGACGGCAGACGAGTTCGACCAGCGGCGTGTGGCGCGGCATATCGATATGCCTTGCATCGGCAGGCCCGCTCAATCGTTCGCGCCGACTTGTCAGTTCGAACCGATAGGCAACGCCAAGCGCTGCCACCTCATCGCGAATATCGTGGATTTCGAGGATCGCCGCCTGCGATTGCGGAAAGGAAACAAAGCTGCCCGACCGGCGCTTGCGCTCGATCAGGCCCGCCTTGGCAAGCTGGGTCAGCGCCTTGTTCACGGTCATGCGCGAACAGCCGTACTGTTCCGTCAGTTCGTGCTCGAACGGAATGCGATGACCGGGCAGCCATTCTCCCGACAGGATGCGCGATTCTATATCGTCCAGAATACGCTGATGCAGCGAAAGCACCGGTGCGTCCTTTGCGATCGAATCTTCGCCAGCCATGCCGTCTCCTGTCAGGCGAGTAATTCGCCGATCGTTTTCTGGAAAGCACGCTCGGCTTCATCGCGCAAGCGGTGACGCCCGCCTTCCACCTGTTTAACACCGCGCACCCACACATCACTCACGCGGGCGCGACCGCCGAAAATCCAGCCGTCCAGCACCGCGTCGCCTTTTGCATGAGGCAGACGCGCCGCATCAAGCGCAACAAAATCGGCTGATGCGCCAACTTTCAAGCCATCGTCTGCGCGTCCCATGGCGATATTGCCGCCCGCAACCGCACCGTCGAACAGTGCACGTCCGGTCGATCCTTCGTTTTCGGCCAGCACATTGCGGGCGCGGTGGTGAAGACGCTGCGAATATTCTAGCTGGCGCAACTCATCGCCAATGCCGATCAGCACATTCGAATCCGAGCCCACGCCAAACTTGCCGCCAGCGGCGGCAAACACCGTCGCATTGAAAGTACCGTCGCCAAGATTGGCTTCCGTCACCGGGCAGAGACCGGCAATTGCTCCCGCCTTGGCCATACGTTTCGTTTCGTCGTCAGTCATGTGGGTTGCATGAATGAGGCACCAGCGCGAAGACAGGTCCTGATTATCGAGAAGCCATTCAACCGGACGCTTGCCCGACCAGGCAATGCAGTCTTCCACTTCCTTTACCTGCTCGGCCACATGAATATGCGCCGGCGCATCGGGCAGCAACCGCGTTACAACGGCAAGCTCATCCGGCGTCACGGCGCGCAAACTGTGCGGCGCAACACCCAGAACCGCGCCATCAAAACCGGCCAGCGCTTTTTTGCAGCCTTCGAGCAGCAGTGCGAAGCGCTCGGGATCATTGATGAACCGGCGCTGACCGTCATTGGGAGCGGCACCACCAAAGGTCGAATGCGCATAAAAGACCGGCAGCAGCGTCAGTCCGATGCCCGCTGCCCTGGCAGCCGAGACAATGCGATCCGCCATTTCAGAGAGGTTGGCGTAGGGCGTGCCGTCGCGGTCATGATGCAGATAATGGAACTCGCCGACGCGGGTGAAACCGGCCTCCAGCATGTCGACATAGAGCCGCAGCGCCACGGCTTCCGCCTGTTCCGGCGACATGGTGAGCGCGAATTTATACATGATCTCGCGCCAACTCCAGAACGAGTCAGCAGACGGACCTCGCCGCTCGGCAAGCCCAGCCATCCCGTACTGGAAAGCGTGGCTGTGCAGATTTGGCATGCCCGCGACAATGACCGCATGGCGCTCGTCGTCAGGCTTCGCGGAAGCACCGGCTTCAAGCGACACGATCTTTCCAGCAGCAATGCCGATCCGCACGTTGTCGGTCCAGCCGCTCTCAAGGAGTGCCTGACCGGCATGGACAAAACGTGTTTTGAGCGGGGCATCTGACATGGATAGGCTCTCCTCGACTTTGTTCTCATGCATTTCGATACAAAGCAGTTTCCGCATTTGGATCGAAAATGCTCCGGCGCATTTTTTTCTTTGCTGTTCCGTTAATATGTATATACATTATCTCAAAACAGGGGAAGCGAGAAAACGCTCATGCTCAAGAATTCAAGCACCGTTTTCACCAACGCGCGCATCGCGACGCTGGAGGAAAATGCCGTAAATCTCGGATTGATCGAACAGGCGGCACTTGCCGTCAAAGACGGCACGATCGTCTATGTCGGGCCTGAAAAGGCGCTGCCGGGTGAATATGCTTCCTTCGACAGAATAGATTGCGGCAACCGGCTCATCACGCCGGGCCTGGTCGATTGCCACACGCATCTCGTTCATGCGGGCAATCGCGCACACGAGTTTGAACTGCGTCTCAACGGCGCAACCTATGAGGAAGTCGCCCGGGCCGGTGGCGGCATTGTTTCCTCGGTGAAAAACCTGCGCGCCGCCAGCGAAGACGATCTGGTGCGCCAAACCCTGCCGCGTCTCGACGCGCTGATTGCTGAGGGTGTCACCACGGTCGAGGTCAAATCCGGTTACGGTCTTGACCGCGACAGCGAAATCAAGTCGCTCAAAGCTGCCCGTCGTCTTGGCGAAGAGCGCGACGTGGCAATCCGCACGACCTTCCTCGGTGCGCACGCCCTGCCGCCGGAAATGAACGGCGACAAGGCCGCCTATATCGACCGCATCATCGATGACATGCTGCCCGCCATTGCCGCTGAGGGGCTGGCCGATGCGGTTGATGGTTTCTGCGAAGGCATTGCCTTCCTGCCCGATGAAATCGCTCGCGTGTTCGATGCGGCCAAGACGCATAATATCCCGGTCAAGCTTCACGCCGATCAGTTGTCCAACCTGCACGGTGCAGCACTTGCCGCTTCCTATGGCGCGCTTTCAGCCGACCATCTGGAATATACGGATGCCGATGGCGCTGCCGCCATGGCCAAGGCCGGAACTGTGGCTGTGCTGCTGCCCGGTGCCTATTACTTCATTCGCGAAACGCAAAAGCCGCCGGTCGAAGCCTTCCGCGCGGCAGGCACCAAGATGGCGCTTGCCACCGACAACAATCCCGGCACTTCGCCGCTGACTTCGCTGCTGCTGACCATGAACATGGGCGCAACGCTTTTCCGCATGACAGTGGATGAATGCATCGCAGGTGTCACCCGCGAGGCGGCACGCGCTCTCGGTCTTCTCGATCAAACTGGCACGCTCGAAATCGGCAAGGATGCCGACCTTGCCATATGGGACGTCGAACGCCCCGCTGAACTTGTCTACCGCATCGGCTTCAATCCGCTGTGGAAGCGGGTTTTCAAGGGCCGGATCTAATTCGTCTGCAACGGAGCATTTTCATGACCATCATTCTCAAGCCCGGTTCTGTCCCGCTCGAAACGCTGGAGACTATCTATCGTAAGGCCGTTCCGGTGCGCATCGACCCGGCCTTTCACGTCGGTGTCGAAAAAGCGGCAGCGCGCATTGCGGAAATCGCGGCAGGCGACGAGCCGGTCTACGGCATCAATACCGGCTTCGGAAAACTCGCCTCGATCCGCATTGCGGCAGGCGATGTCGCCACGCTCCAGCGCAATCTGATCCTGTCGCATTGCTGCGGCGTCGGCGAACCGCTGTCGGAAGACATCGTGCGTCTCATCATGGCGCTGAAACTGATCTCACTCGGTCGCGGTGCATCCGGCGTGCGGCTTGAAGTCATCACTCTCATCGAAGACATGCTGGAAAAAGGCGTGATCCCGATGATCCCGGAAAAGGGCTCTGTCGGCGCTTCGGGCGACCTTGCGCCGCTCGCCCACATGACCGCCGCCATGATCGGCGAAGGCGAAGCCTTTTATAAGGGCGAGCGTCTGTCGGGCGCGAAGGCGCTGGAAAAGGCCGGACTGAAACCGGTCGTGCTTGCCGCCAAGGAAGGGCTGGCGCTGATCAACGGCACCCAGACCTCCACCGCCTTGGCGCTGGCTGGCCTCTTCCGTGCCCATCGTGCGGCGCAGACGGCGCTCATCACTGGCGCGCTCTCAACCGATGCCGCCATGGGATCGGATGCGCCTTTCCACGAGGAAATCCACACACTCCGCGGCCATAAGGGCCAGATCGATGCGGGTCGCGCATTGCGCGGCCTGCTCGAAGGTTCCGTCATCCGCCAGAGCCATCTTGAAGGCGACCAGCGCGTGCAGGACCCCTATTGCATCCGCTGCCAGCCGCAAGTCGATGGCGCTTGCCTCGATATTCTGCGGCAAGCGGCGCGCACGTTGGAAATCGAAGCCAATGCCGTCACCGACAACCCGCTCGTGCTTTCGGACGGTCGCGCCGTATCGGGCGGCAATTTCCATGCCGAACCTGTCGCCTTCGCTGCCGATCAGATCGCGCTTGCCGTCTGCGAAATCGGCGCAATCTCACAGCGCCGCATCGCGCTTCTGGTCGACCCGGCTTTGTCGTTTGGCCTTCCGGCATTCCTCGCGCGCAAGCCGGGGCTCAATTCCGGCCTCATGATCGCAGAAGTCACTTCCGCCGCGCTGATGAGCGAAAACAAGCAGATGGCGCATCCGGCTTCCGTCGATTCCACCCCCACCTCGGCCAATCAGGAAGACCATGTGTCCATGGCCTGCCATGGCGCACGCCGTCTTCTCCAAATGACCGCCAATCTCAACGCCATCATCGGCATCGAGGCACTGACCGGCGCGCTCGGCGTGGAGTTGCGCGAGCCGCTGACCACCAGCCCGGAACTTGGCAAGGTCATCGCGGCGCTGCGCGGCCGCGTGCCGACGCTGGAAGAAGATCGCTACATGGCCGACGATCTCAAGGCCGCTGCCGAACTGGTAGCCGATGGCACGCTTTCAAGCGTTGTTTCCGCTGGCATCCTGCCCGATCTGGAGGCGTGAAATGAGCGCCTTTGAAAGCCGTCAGGGCACGTCGCCTGTCATTCTCGGCCTCCCGCACACCGGAACCGATGTGCCGGACGACATTCTTGCGCGCCTCAACGATAACGGCAAAATCCTTGCCGATACTGACTGGCACATTCACCGGCTCTACGATGGCCTGCTTGACGATGCGACCACGGTGCGCGCCACCTTCCATCGCTATTGCATTGACGCCAATCGCGATCCGGCAGGCGTCAGTCTCTATCCCGGCCAGAACACCACGACGCTGATCCCCGAAACCGACTTTGATGGCGTTGCCATCTGGAAGGACGGCGAAGCGCCGACCGAAGCCGATATTGCCGACCGCATCGCCCGTTTCCACAAGCCCTATCACGACGCGCTTGCCGCCGAAATCGAGCGCGTCAAGGCGATCCATGGCGTCGCCATTCTCTATGACTGCCATTCGATCCGGTCCCACATCCCTTTCCTGTTCGAAGGCAAGCTGCCGGATTTCAACATCGGCACGGATATGGGCAAGACTTGCGCGCCCGCCGTCGAAGCCGCCGCTGTCGAGATAACGGGACAGGCTGAAGGCTACACGTCGATCCTCAATGGCCGCTTCAAGGGCGGCTGGACCACGCGCCATTACGGCAAGCCGGAGAGCGGCGTCCACGCCATCCAGATGGAGCTTGCCCAGTCCACGCATCTGGCCACCGAAGCAGTTCCCTTCGCCTATGACGAGGCCAAGGCGGACAAGCTTCGCGTACATCTCAAATCCCTTTTGCAGCAGCTCGAACAGCTGGCACCCAAATTAATTTCCTGAGGAGAACATCATGTCCAATCCACGCCATAACGAGCGCGAAGTGCGCGCTCCACGCGGCAACGAACTCAATGCAAAAAGCTGGCTGACCGAAGCGCCGCTTCGCATGTTGATGAACAACCTCGACCCCGATGTGGCCGAGCGCCCGCATGAGCTGGTCGTTTATGGCGGCATCGGTCGCGCTGCCCGCACCTGGGATGATTTCGACCGCATCGTCGCGACCCTCAAGACGCTGAACGAAGACGAAACCCTGCTGGTGCAGTCGGGTAAGCCCGTCGGCGTGTTCCGCACCCACAAGGATGCGCCCCGTGTCCTGATCGCCAATTCCAACCTCGTGCCGCATTGGGCGACCTGGGATCACTTCAACGAACTGGATAAGAAGGGTCTTGCCATGTATGGCCAGATGACCGCCGGTTCGTGGATCTATATCGGCGCGCAGGGCATCGTCCAGGGCACATACGAGACCTTCGTGGAAGCCGGTCGCCAGCATTATGACGGCAACCTCAAGGGCAAGTGGATTTTGACCGGCGGTCTTGGGGGCATGGGCGGCGCGCAGCCTCTTGCAGCCGTCATGGCCGGTGCCTGCTGCCTTGCGGTTGAATGCGACGAAACCCGCGCCGATTTCCGCCTCCGCACCCGTTATGTCGATGAAAAGACCCACAGCCTCGACGAAGCGCTGGCCAAGATCGATGAGTGGACCAAGGCAGGCGAGGCAAAGTCCATTGCGCTCATCGGCAATGCGGCTGAAATATTCCCGGAACTCGTCAAGCGCGGCGTGCGTCCCGACATCGTCACCGACCAGACTTCCGCTCACGATCCGGTGCATGGCTATCTGCCGATCGGCTGGACAGTCGCCGAATGGCGCGCCAAGCAGGAAAGCGATCCGAAGGCCGTCGCCAAGGCCGCCCGCGCCTCGATGAAGGTGCAGGTTCAGGCCATGCTCGATTTCTGGAATGCAGGCATTCCGACCGTTGATTACGGCAACAATATCCGCCAGATGGCGCTGGAAGAAGGTCTGGAAAACGCCTTCGACTTCCCGGGCTTCGTTCCCGCCTATATCCGCCCGCTCTTCTGCCGCGGCATCGGGCCTTTCCGCTGGGCTGCCCTTTCAGGCGATCCGGAAGATATTGCAAAGACCGACGCCAAGGTGAAGGAGCTTCTGCCGGACAACAAGCATCTGCACAACTGGCTCGACATGGCGAAGGAACGCATCGAGTTCCAGGGCCTGCCCGCACGCATCTGCTGGGTCGGCCTCGGCGACCGTCACCGCCTCGGCCTCGCCTTCAACGAAATGGTCAGGAATGGCGAACTGAAAGCGCCGGTCGTGATCGGTCGCGACCATCTCGACAGCGGCTCCGTCGCCTCGCCCAACCGCGAAACCGAGGCTATGAAGGACGGCTCGGATGCCGTCTCCGACTGGCCGCTGCTCAATGCGTTGCTCAACACGGCTTCCGGCGCGACATGGGTGTCGCTGCATCACGGCGGCGGCGTGGGCATGGGCTTCAGCCAGCATTCGGGCATGGTCATCTGCTGCGACGGCACCGAAGATGCCGACCAGCGCATCGGTCGCGTGTTGTGGAACGACCCTGCAACGGGGGTCATGCGTCATGCCGATGCGGGCTACGACATAGCGCTCGACTGGGCAAAGCAGCAAGGTCTGCGCCTGCCCGGCATCCTCGGCAACTAACGCTGAATACCAAAGGCGACCCTCTCGCGGGGGTCGCCTTTTTCATTGAAAAACCATGCATACAGGGGAATAACATGACAGATACCACACTTGGCCGCAACGAGAGCTCTCGCGGCCCTGCTGCCTTGAAACTGGTGCTATACAGTTTCATAGGTATCTTCTTCTTTTTCGTGCCCGTTACCATCGGCGGCAAATCCACCATTCTGCTCGACCATGCAGCCACCGCCGTAGCGACCCAGCTTCGCCCATTCGCGCTGGCCTTTGTGTGCCTGCTGATCGCCTATGGCGCATTTGCGCCCTTCATCACCGGAAAGTGGAAAGCCAACCTCACCGAGACGATCTTCTCGGTCCTGCGCGTCGTTGGCTTTGTGCTGGCCTGCATGTATCTGGCCGGTGTGGGCCCTGCCGCCCTTTTCACGCCCGACATGCTGCCGTTCCTGTTCGACAAGCTCGTCCTGTCGGTCGGACTCATCGTCCCTATCGGTGCGCTAGCGCTTGCCTTTCTCATCGGCTACGGCCTGCTCGAATTTACCGGCGTCATCGTCCAGCCGATCATGCGCCCGATCTGGCGCACGCCGGGCTGGTCGGCCATCGACGCCGTCGCTTCTTTCGTCGGCAGCTATTCGCTTGCGCTCCTGATTACCGACCGCGTTTATAAGGAAGGCAAATATACCGCTCGGGAAGCGGCTATCATCGCCACCGGCTTTTCCACGGTTTCCGCCACGTTCATGATCATCGTCGCCAAGACGCTCGGCCTGATGGATGCCTGGAACCTTTATTTCTGGTCCACTTTCTTCGTCACGTTCATCGTGTCGGCCATCACCGCCCGCCTGTGGCCGCTGAGCCGCATGGATCATCCGGGCGACCGCGATACCCCGCTGCCCGCTGGCAAGGGCCGCATTCAAACGGCAATCGAAACCGGCATCCAGCAGGCACAGAGCGCGCCGAAGCTTCTTCCGCTTCTGTGGGCTACTTTCCTTGATGGCCTGCGCATGGCGGCGATGATCTTGCCGAGCATCATGGCCGTTGGCCTTCTCGGCCTGCTTGCCTCCAAATACACGCCGATCTTCGACGTTCTGGGCCTCGCCCTCTACCCGTTCACCTGGATCGCGCAACTGGCCGACCCGATGCTCGCCGCAAAATCCATGGCCTCCGGCCTTGCCGAAATGTTCCTGCCCGCCATCCTGCTGAAAGACGCCGATGTCGTCCTGAAATTCGTGGCCGCTGTGGTTTCGGTCAGCCAGGTCCTGTTCCTGTCGGCTTCGATCCCTTGCGTGCTGGCAACATCGATCCCGTTGAAGTTCCGCGACCTGATCGTGATCTGGTATATCCGCACCGCGCTCAGCATCCTGTTCACGGCGCCGATTGCGTTCTGGGCAGCGTCCAAGGGATGGCTCGGCTGATGCTCTCTCTCCTGAAGGCAGACAACCACCGCCGCATGCCGTGGAAAAACGGCGGCGGCGTCACGGTCGAAATCGCCATTCACCCACAAGGCGCGTCAGTCGATGATTTCGACTGGCGCATCTCCACGGCAACAGTGGCCAGCGACGGCCCCTTTTCCGTCTTTCCCGGCATCGACCGCACATTGTCGGTGCTGGAGGGGGACGGCATCGTGCTTGATGTCGAGGGGGAGGAAACGAAACTCACCCGCGAAAGTGCACCGCTGGCTTTCGCCGCCGACTCCCGTTCCAGCGCGCGTCTGACCGGATCTGCCATTACCGACCTCAATGTCATGACACGGCGCGGCCGTTTTACCCATAGGGTCAGCCGCCTGCCTGTCGATGACACCACATTGGTTGTGGCCGATGGAAACCCGGCGCTTCTTTTCTGCGCCGAAGGCCAGCTCGACCTGACTTCGGATGGTGAGGCAATTCGTCTGGAGAAACTGGACTGCGCGGTTTTCGCAAACTGCAATGCCATGCCCCTGACGATCAAGGGCAAGGGAACGGCATTTCTGATCTCGATCATTGCAGCCTGATCAGAGCCCGTCGCAGCGGCCGGATGGGCCGCACGAAAAATATTCCCTTAAAACATTGGGTAGCATATTAAAGGGTCGCGACTTGTGTCGCGGCCCTTTCACGTCAGGACTCATCCCACATGGCCGTTTCAGCAGAAGAACTTGAAAACCGCATCGTTTATGTCAACGGCGAATATGTTACCGCCCGCGATGCCCGCATTTCCATTTTCGACCGTGGCTTTCTCTTCGGCGACGGCATTTACGAAGTCACCGCCGTTCTGGAAGGCAAGCTCATCGACAGCGAACCGCATATGACACGCCTGCGCCGCTCGACCGGCGAGATCGGCATTCCCATGCCGATGAGCGTGGATGAGATCGCCGCTGTTGAGCGCGAATTGATCCGCCGCAACAATCTGACTGAAGGTCTGGTCTATCTGCAAGTGACGCGCGGCGACGGACGCGACCGGGATTTTGTGCCTGCAAAGGACATGAAGCCATCGGTTGTTCTGTTCACACAGGAAACCGGCTTGCTCGACAAGCCGGTGCTGAAGACCGGCGCGCGCGTGCTTTCGCTCGAAGATCTGCGCTGGAAGCGCCGCGACATCAAGACTGTCTGCCTGCTGCCGCAGGCGCTCGCCAAGGAAATCGCCAAGAATGCCGGTTGCGATGAAGCATGGATGATCGAGGACGGCTACGTGACCGAAGGCGCATCGTCCACCGCCTATATCGTGACCAGGGATGATGTCGTCGTCACGCGCCCTAACAGCAATTCCATCCTGCCCGGCTGCACGCGGCGCTCGCTTCTGCAACTGATCGCAGAGACCGGCATGAAGCTGGAAGAGCGCCTCTTCACCATTGATGAAGCCTATGCTGCAAAGGAAGCTTTCCTCACCAGCGCAGGCACATTCGTCACGCCGATCACTGTCATCGATGAAAAGACCATCGGCGATGGAAAGCCCGGCCCGATCGCCCAACGCCTGCGCGAAATCTATCTCGATCACGCACGCCGTACGGCAATCTGAAGCAAGATGCGCCTTTTCCCTCGCTCCTCAGCCTGAGCTTGTCGAAGGATCGAAGGAGAGAGGGAAAACCTACTGTGGCCTGCCCTCTTCCTTCGACAAGCTCAGGATGAGGGACAAGCGCCGAAGTGCCTCAGCGTTTTTGATTGTAGACGTCGATACACACCGCTCCGAGAAGAACAATTCCCTTGATGACCTGCTGGTAATCGATGCCGATGCCGAGGATCGACATGCCGTTGTTCATCACGCCCATGATCAGCGCGCCGATCACCGCACCCGTCACACGGCCCACGCCGCCATAGGCCGAGGCACCGCCGATGAAGCAGGCCGCGATCACGTCCAGCTCAAAGCCGATACCGGCCTTGGGCGTCGCCGTGTTGAGGCGCGCTGCAAAGACCAGACCGGCGAGTGCTGCCAGCACACCCATATTGACGAATGCGAGGAAGGTCAGCCGCTCGGTCTTCACGCCGGAAAGCTTGGCGGCATGGCGGTTTCCGCCCACTGCATATATCTGCCGTCCAAGGACGGTGCGATTGGTCAGAAACGCATAGGCCGCAATCAGAACCGCCATGATGATGAGCACGTTCGGCAAGCCGCGATGCATGGAAATCAACAGCGACAGATAGGCAATCGCGGCAAAGAACAGGATGTTCTTGATGACGAACAGTCCAAAGGGTTCCGTTTCCACCTCATGGGCGATATGGCGCTGGCGGGATTTCACATTCTGCCAGATCATGAAACCTGCAAGCAGCACGCCGATGATGAGCGATGTCAGATAGACACCGCCGGTCGTACCGATGATTTCGGGAATGAAGCCGGACGACAGTTTCTGGAACACCACCGGAAACGGCCCGACCGATTGTCCGCCCAGCACGGCCAGCATCAGGCCCTTGAAGACCAGCATGCCCGCCAGCGTGACGATGAAGGACGGAATATTGAAATAGGCGACCCAGAAACCCTGTATCGCGCCGATGAGCCCGCCCACCAGCAGGCAGAGAATTGCCGCGATGGGAAAAGGTACGCCGAGCTTCACCATCATGACCGCGGCAAGTGCACCGATAAAGCCGCAGACCGAGCCGACGGAAAGATCGATATGGCCGGTGACGATGATGAGAAGCATCCCCAATGCCATGATGACGATATAGCTGTTCTGCAGCACCAGATTGGTGAGGTTCAGCGGCTTCATCAGCACGCCGCCCGTCACGATCTGGAAAAAGATCATGATCGCGACCAGCGAGAGCAGCATGCCGGATTCGCGCAGATTATTCTTGAGATAGCGCCCCACGCTGCTCGCCGGAGCCTTCGACTCGCTGCTTCCGATGATGTTCTCGCTCATTGCCGTTTTCCCTTGTTCCGCATGATGGCGCGCATGATATTTTCCTGCGTTGCTTCCTCCCCGGCGACTTCGCCGACGAAAGCGCCTTCATGCATGACGACGATGCGGTCGCAGATGCCGATCAGTTCCGGCATTTCCGAAGAAATGACGACCACGCCCTTGCCGCTGTCAGCCAGTGAATTGATGATTGTGTAAATGTCGTATTTCGCGCCGACATCGATGCCGCGTGTCGGCTCGTCGAGGATCAGCACGTCCGGGCCGGTGAAGAGCCATTTCGACAGCACCACCTTCTGCTGGTTGCCGCCTGAAAGCGTGCCGGTTTCCTGATAGACGTTGTGGCAGCGAATGCTCATCTGCTCGCGATAGGAATTCGCGATCTTCATTTCGCGAATATCGTCGATGACGCCTTTCGGGCTGACGCCGCGCAAGTGCGCGAGCGAGATGTTGCGCGAAATGTTCTCGCCCAGAACGAGGCCAAGCTTCTTGCGGTCCTCAGTCACATAGGCAAGCCCAGCCTTGATCGCCCGCGCCACGGTGGAAATATCCGCCTGCTTGCCGTTGATGCGCGCCTCGCCGCTGATATTCGTGCCCCACGAACGCCCGAAAAGGCTCATGGCGAATTCCGTGCGGCCCGCGCCCATCAATCCGGCAATGCCGACGATCTCGCCCGCCCGCACCTTGAACGAGACGTTCTTGACCGAGTGCCGCTCCGGATGCAGCGGATGATAGACCGACCAGTTATCGACTTCAAAGATCACGTCACCGATCTTGGGATCGCGCTTGGGGTAGCGGCTCTCCAGATCGCGATCCACCATCTTTCGAATAATGTCGTCTTCCTCAACCTCTCCCGCATGGCAATCAAGCGTTGCCACCGCCTTGCCATCGCGCAGCACCGTGATCTTGTCGGCGACTTCGCGGATTTCGTTGAGCTTGTGCGAAATGAGGATCGACGTGATGCCCTGTGCGCGAAACTCCCGCAGAAGCGCCAGCAATGCCGCGCTGTCGGTCTCGTTGAGGCTCGCGGTCGGTTCATCGAGGATCAGTAGCCGCACGCGCTTCGATAATGCCTTGGCGATTTCGACAAGCTGCTGCTTGCCCACGCCGATATCCGTGACGAGCGTATCGGGCTGCTCCAACAGGCCAACCTTCTGCAAAAGCTCACGGGTGCGCTTGTGCACCGTGCTGCGGTCGATGACGCCATAGCTGGCGGGCGGATTGACGAGGAAAATGTTCTCGGCAATCGTCATCAGCGGTATGAGCGCCAGCTCCTGATGGATGATGACGATACCGAGCGCTTCGGAATCGTTGATGTCGCGAAACTGCCGTTCCTCGCCGTCAAAGAAGATCGATCCTTCGTAGCTGCCATGCGGATAGACACCCGACAGAACCTTCATCAAGGTCGACTTGCCCGCTCCGTTCTCACCCACAAAGGCGTGAATCTCGCCCGGCATTACGGTGAAATTGACATCGCTCAGCGCTTTGACAACCCCGAAGGATTTGCTGATGCCGCGCATTTCCAGAAGCGGCTTGCCGGTGATTTCCGACTGGCCGTCAGGCTGCTCGCGCAGGACAGGATTGGCTAGGTTCATCGCTCGCTCCCAATACAAATTCTGCAACCATTGCCCGTGCAAGAAAGACAACGCTGTCAACCGCCAAGCCTACCCCAGCCGAAAGGCTGGGGAGTTTGGGGCAATGGCTTGCAGAAGGCGCCGGGCATATCCTCCGATGCGCCCGGAACAGAAATTACTGGATCTGGTCTTCCTTGTAGTAACCGCTATCGACCAGAACCTGCTTCCAGTTCGACTTGTCGACGATCACCGGCTTGAGCAGATAGGACGGCACGACCTTGACGCCATTGTCATAGGTCTTGGTGTCGTTGACTTCCGGCTCCTTGCCGCTCATCAGCGCATCGACCATGTCGACCGTGACCTTGGCGAGTTCACGGGTATCCTTGAAGATGGTCGAATTCTGCTCACCGGCAAGGATCGACTTCACCGAAGGCACTTCCGCATCCTGACCGGAGACAACCGGCATCGGCATGTCGCCGCTGCCATAGCCTACACCCTTGAGCGACGACAGGATACCGATGGAAATGCCGTCATAGGGCGAGAGGACCGCATCGAGCTTCTTGTCGGCATAATAGGCGGAAAGGATCGAATCCATGCGAGCCTGGGCGGTAGCGCCGTCCCAGCGCAGCGTCGCCACCTTGTCCATGCCGGTCTGGCCGCTGGCGATCACCACCTTGCCGCTATCGATATAAGGCTGCAGCACCGACATCGCGCCGTTGTAGAAGAAATATGCGTTGTTATCGTCCGGCGAGCCGCCGAAAAGCTCGATATTGAACGGGCCCGGCTTGTTCTTCAGGTCCAGAGCCTTTTCGATGGACTGTGCCTGCAGCACGCCGACCTGGAAATTGTCGAAGGTCGCATAGTAATCGACATTCGGCGTATCGCGGATCAGGCGATCATAGGCGATGACCTTGATGCCTGCGTCATGTGCCTTGGCCAGAACATCGGAAAGCGTCGTGCCGTCGATGGATGCCACGACGAGAACCTTGGCGCCCTTGGTCACCATGTTCTCGATCTGCGCAAGCTGGTTCGGCACATCGTCTTCGGCATATTGAAGATCGGTCTGGTAGCCGCGTTCCTTCAACACCTTGACCATGTTGTCGCCATCGGCAATCCAGCGCGCCGAAGACTTCGTCGGCATGGCGACGGCGACAAGACCCTTGTCTTCCGCATGCGCCAGACCGCTAAAGGCAAGCGCGGCCATCGCGACTGCCAGTGTTAGAGATTTCATGCCTGCCATTGTCTCACTCCCAAATTGGGACAGGTTTGCGCCTGTCGTTCTCCCAAAATTTCCGCCCCCACCTTCCGGCCACGCGGAATTCCTCCAAAAAACAAGATGCTTTAAACTTTCGTTTTTACGCATGTCTTTGTCCCAAAACCGGTTCTCACTTTTGGGAGACATGCTCTAGCCCGCGATCTTGTCCCATGCCTCAACCGCACGCTGCGCGCGTTCACGCACGTCAGCGACCGTCAAACCAGCTTTGTACAGACTGGAACCAAGTCCGAAACAGCTCACGCCCGCTGCCCGATAGGACGCAAAATCCGCTTCGGAAACACCGCCAACGGCGCCGACCGGAATATCCTTTGGCAAGACGGCGCATACCGCCTTGATGCCGTCAGCACCCAGCACACTTGCCGGGAAGAACTTCAGCGCCGATGCGCCCGCCCGGATCGCTGAAAAGGCTTCCGTCGGCGTGAACACGCCCGGCATCGTCACCATGCCGTGCTGGCTTGCGCGGCGAATGACATCCGGCTCGACGTTCGGGCTGACCAGCAACCTGCCGCCAACATCATTGAGACGGTCCACATCTTCGACGCTCAGCACCGTTCCCGCACCAATCAGCACATTGGCAGGCGCGAGCTTCGCGGCCTTCTCGATTGACACGAACGGTTCCGGCGAATTGAGCGGGATTTCAATTGCCTCGAAACCCATCTCGATCAGGGCGCTGACAATCGCCTCGGTTTCCTGCCAGCGAATGCCGCGCAGGATCGCGACCAGCGGATAGCGCAATTTCGGCCATGCGATGCGGTCGCTCATTGCGCAGTTCCTCCGAAAGCGTGCCGTGCAGCCATGAACAGCCCATCACGCACCAGTTCATCTGCCGCCACGCGCCGGACCGTCAAGCCGCCGATTTCAAGGGCACTCCCGTAGAGCGCGCCCATCGTGTCGTCCGAGAGGAGCAGCACTTCTCCGGGTCCGCCGTAAAGCGTGCGCCCGCCCGCAACTTCCAGCCCGATCAGCAGGCCGGACAAACGGGCAAGCTGGTCGGTCGGCTTGCGATCATGCACGAGCCAGCCTGCGCGAATGGAGAAAAGCGCGTTGGAAATCAGCGCCGGATTTTCGAGCGACGCCCTGACCCCCGCTGCGAAAGCCGCGCCATGCGGATCCACCCCGCCCGCACCTTCCAGCGCACCGGCCAGCACAGACTTGTCCTTCAAAAGAGCGAACATTTCACCGGTCATGAAGGTCCGGTAGTCGGCAAGACCGCCAGCGGCAATCCGCACCCATTTGGCATGAGTGCCGGGCATGACGACAACGGCATCATGCGTTCCGCGATGCACGAGGCCGAGCAGTTTTGTCTCCTCGCCGCGCATCACATCGGGCGATGCCTCGTCCTGCCGGGCAACGCCCGGCAGCATGATGACGTGGCGGCGCGCAGGCACGCGCACCGCAGCCTTCACAATACCGTCCAGCCCGGCGGGAAGACTCATATAGGGAGCCTCGATCCAGCCAGTCCGCGAACCGGCCATGCCGCAGATCACCACCGGCAGATCATCCGGCGCACTGAGCGAAGCAAGGTGCCGTTCGAGCGTCGGCTCAAAACCGGCTTCCTTTGCCTGCAACAGCCCATCGTCGCCGCGGCTTTCGCCCAGCACATTGCCATCGGCATCCAGCGTCCAGAGGCGGAACCGGGTGGTGCCCCAGTCCGCTACGGCTGCAAATGGCTTTTTATCGATAGCCATCCGGGTCGGCCTTAGTGGTTGTCTCGCGGCAGGCCGCGCGTATGGGCGATGTCCTGATACTTGACCGCATTTTCCAGAACCGCGCCGGTTTCCATCTGGCCGACAACCGCACGCTGGATTTCCTGCCACGGCGTCTGGCTTTCCGGATATTTATAGCCGCCAGCCGCTTCCAAAGCCTTGCGGCGCTCGGCCAGTTCCTCATCGGAAATCAGGATATCCGCCGTACCGCGACCGAGATCGATGCGCACGCGGTCGCCGGTCTTGAGAATGGCCAGACCGCCGCCCGCCGCCGCTTCCGGCGAGGCGTTGAGGATCGACGGCGAACCCGAAGTGCCCGACTGGCGACCATCGCCAATGCAAGGCAGCGACGTAACGCCCTTCTTCAAGAGATAATCCGGCGCGCGCATGTTGACGACTTCTGCCGCACCCGGATAGCCGATGGGACCGGCACCGCGCATGAACAGCACCGTATGCTCGTCGATTTCCAGCGACGGATCGTCGATACGGTGATGGTAATCCTCCGGTCCGTCGAACACGACCGCCTTGCCTTCAAAGGCGTTCGGGTCCTTGTCGTCGGACAGATAGCGATTGCGGAACTCGTCCGAAATGACGCTGAGCTTCATGATCGCCGACGAGAACAGATTGCCGCGCAGCACGCGGAAACCGGCATGCTTCTTCAATGGCTGGTCGTAGGTCTTGATGACATTGCCGTCTTCGATGGTCGCGTTCTTGCAGTTCTCGCCAATGGTCTTGCCGTTGACGGTCAGCGCATCCTCATTGATGAGGCCCTGCCCCATCAGCTGATTGACGACAGCCGGTACACCGCCAGCATGGTAATAGTCCTCGCCGAGATATTCACCGGCAGGCTGGAGATTGACCAGAAGCGGGATTTCCTCGCCATATTTCTGCCAGTCATCAACCGTCAGCTCCACGCCGACATGGCGCGCCAGAGCGTTCAGGTGGATCGGCGCATTGGTCGAGCCGCCAATGGCGGAATTGACGCGGATCGCATTGACGAAGGCATCCTTGGTCAGAATGTCCGACGGCTTCAAGTCTTCATGAACCATTTCCACAATGCGGCGTCCCGTCAGATAAGCCACTTCCTGACGGTCGCGGTATGGCGCCGGAATGGCGGCGGAACCGGGAAGCTGCATGCCGAGCGCTTCGGCGAGCGAGTTCATCGTCGTGGCCGTACCCATCGTGTTGCAATAGCCGGTGGACGGAGCCGAGGACGCAACGAGCTTGACGAAGCCCTGATAGTCGATCTCGCCCTTGGCGAGCAGTTCGCGCGCCTTCCAGACGATGGTGCCCGACCCCGTGCGCTCACCACGGAACCAGCCATTGAGCATCGGACCGACCGAAAGGGCGATGGCCGGAATATTGACGGTTGCCGCCGCCATCAGGCAGGCAGGCGTGGTCTTGTCACAGCCGATTGTCAGCACGACGCCATCCAGCGGGTAGCCGTAGAGCACTTCCACGAGGCCGAGATAGGCCAGATTGCGGTCAAGCCCCGCGGTCGGGCGCTTGCCGGTTTCCTGAATTGGATGCACCGGAAATTCGATGACGATGCCGCCAGCCTCGCGGACGCCTTCACGCACGCGCTTGGCCAGTTCCAGGTGATGGCGGTTGCAAGGCGAGAGATCGGAACCCGTCTGCGCAATGCCGATAATCGGGCGACCGGACTGCAACTCTTCCTGGCTCAGGCCGTAATTCATGTAGCGCTCCAGATAGAGCGCGGTCATGTCGACATTATCGGGATTGTCGAACCAGGCGCGCGAGCGGAGCTTCGGTGTTTTCGGAGAGACGGGCTTGTTCATTTCATTGTCCTGCATGGGTAAGAGACCAGAAAGCGGTCTCGATTCCTTCGACGCCGATCCTTAAAATCAGATCGATATTCCAAATGTTTGGTTCATCGCGCATCTTGTCCGAAAACCGTTTCACACTTTTCGGGATGCGCTTTAATCTTCAAAAGCTTCGACGACATGCCGCTTTCCGAGCAGAAACGCATCGGCCACATGGGTCAGCGGAGCGAGATCGACATCCGAACGCCCCGCGCCGATCAATTGCACGAAACGCTTGTAAAGTCGTTGATACTCACGGTCAGGCTCGGCCATCTTCTCGGCCCCGGCGACGGTCAGGCGGCTGCCGCCATGGCTGAGCAGAACCGTGCCCTTGTCCGTCTCGACACGAATATCCCAGGTCTGCGGGCCGGTTTGCCGCCAGTCCAGCTCAAACGAAACCGGTATGCCGCTTTCCGTCTGGAACTTGAGGTCAGCGGCAATGGGCGCCGCGCGATTTTCTGGAAAGTACAGATCGGATTGGGTCAGGAAAAAGCGTTCCGGCAGAATATGCGTCACGATGGAAAGCGCATTGATGCCCGGATCGAACACACCGAGCCCACCCGGCTCCCATATCCATTGCTGGCCGGGGTGCCAGTGGCGCACATCTTCCTTCCATATGACCGATACCGAGCGGATTTCCGCATCTTTCAGGAATTCCTGCGCCGGTTCGACCGCCGCCGCTTCCCGCGAATGCCACGTGGCATAGAGCGTAACGCCTTCCGCTTCAGCGAGCCGCTCCAGCGCCTGCACTTCGGAAATGGTCGCGCCGGGAGGCTTCTCCAGCATCACATGCTTGCGCGCCTTCAAGGCTGCATAGGCTTGGGCGAAGCGGCCTTGCGGCGGCGTGCAGAGCGACACCGCGTCAATGGCGATGTCGCTGTCCAAAAGCGCATCGATATCGTGAAAGGACGGCATTCCGTCCAGCCCGGCATTGCGGCTGGCGATGGCTTTCAGCTCGATGCCATGGACGGCCTCGATGGACGGCAGATGCTGGTCGCGCGCGATCTTGCCGAGACCGACGATTGCAAGCGCGATGTTGGATTGTGTGGCCATTTCACAGCGCCTTCACGACAACGTCTTCGGCGGCTGCCTGCGCCAGCCTGTTGACCAGCGGATAACGGAACGGCTTGGCGGAAATCTCGAACTGGTCGCCAGTTTGCGTCTTCACGCCTTCCGAGAAGGACAGGGTTGCCGTGCCGAAGAAGTGGACGTGAATATCGCCCGGACGGCGGAACAGTTCATATTTGAAATGATGATGTTCCAGATTGGCAATCGTGTGCGACATGTTCGCTTCGCCCGACAGGAACGGCTTTTCAAAAATGATCTCATTGCCGCGACGAATGCGCGACACGCCTTCCACATGATCCGGCAGCGCGCCCACATAAAGTTCCGGCCCGAGCGCCGCCTGCCGCAGCTTGGAATGGGCAAGCCAGAGATAGTTCTGCTTTTCGGTCACATGGTCGGAAAACTCGTTGGCAAGGCAGAAGCCGAGCCGGAACGGCGTACCATCCGGGCCGATCAGGTAGATACCCGCCAGTTCTGGTTCCTCGCCGCCATCTTCGGCGAAGGACGGCGAAACCAGTTCGCCGCCGGTTGCCACCAGCGCCGACCCGTCGCCCTTGTAGAACCATTCGGGCTGCACGCCGGTCTCGCCCGGCTTCGGCTTGCCGCCCTCGACGCCCATCAGGAACATGCGCATGGAATCGGTCGGCTTTTCAGCCGCCTGCGCGGCCTTGTGCATCTTGTCGCGGCCATCGGCGGAACCCAGATGCGTCAAGCCCGTACCGGCCACGATCAGATGCGCCGGATCGGCATGCGTGATCGGCAGGCCAACGCGACCCGCAGCAAGCGCGGCTTCTATGTCGACGGCTTCGCCCTTGCCACTCTGCGCCACCTGTTCTTCAAGGCTGATGCCCGCGGCAATTGCCGCCGAGGCCAGTTCATAGGTCGTTGCCACGCCCTTGACGACATGCGCCGCTCCCTCGTCATTGCAGGCAGCCACACGCATTTCTCCGCTTTCATCGCGGAACTGGACCAGACGTAACATTAAACCTCCCATTTTCCGCATTACCCTTTGCGGAACTCACCCCGACCGCTTGAAAACACCCGAAGGCGCCTATTCACGGTTCGCGTTATTAATATGACTATTTTGCTGCGACCTGCTTTGTCAAGCAAGCAGACGCCCCCACATGCAACGTTCAGAAAAACGGCTCGACCAGCCTTGCGGCAAGCCTTTGTTTCATATTCATAAATTTAGATATTGCCCGTTTGTCGCACCGGCATTTTATTGCGAAATATCGAAAGGCGCTTGCCATAAAGTAATATTATATGCTTCATAAATACGAAGGCCGGGAGGGCCTTTTATTGGGAGGAACGATCATGAAACGCAGTCTGGCGGCCCTGACGGCCGCACTATCGCTTGCCCTGATTTCGAGCGCATCCGCCGCATCGCTGACGGTCGGCTTTTCGCAGATCGGCTCGGAATCGGGCTGGCGCGCCGCAGAAACGGCCCTGACCAAGCAGGAAGCCGAAAAGCGCGGCTATACGCTGAAATTCGCCGACGCCCAGCAGAAGCAGGAAAACCAGATCAAGGCCGTTCGCGGCTTCATCGCCCAAGGGGTTGATGCGATCCTGATCGCGCCGGTCGTCTCCACCGGCTGGGACGCCGTCTTGAAGGAAGCAAAGGAAGCGGAAATTCCGGTCGTCCTGCTCGACCGCCAGATCGATTCCCCGGAAGACCTTTACCTCACCGCCGTCACCTCCGATCAGGTGCATGAAGGCAAGGTCGCCGGTGACTGGCTGGTGAAGGATGTGGGTGACAAGCCGTGCAACGTGGTCGAGCTTCAGGGCACCACCGGCTCCTCGCCCGCCATCAACCGCAAGAAGGGTTTCGAGGACGCGATCAAGGGCCACGACAACATCAAGATCACCCGTTCGCAGACCGGTGACTTCACCCGCACCAAGGGCAAGGAAGTCATGGAAAGCTTCATCAAGGCCGAAGGCGGCGGCAAGAATATCTGCGCCGTCTATGCCCATAATGACGACATGGCCGTCGGCGCCATTCAGGCCATCAAGGAAGCCGGGCTGAAGCCTGGCACCGAGATCAAGATCGTGTCGATCGACTCCGTGCCGGATATCTTCCAGGCCATGGCCAATGGCGAAGCCAATGCGTCGGTCGAACTGACGCCGAACATGGCAGGCCCGGCCTTCGACGCCATTGAAGCCTTCAAGGAAAAGGGCACCGTTCCGCCGAAATGGATCCAGACGGAATCGAAGCTCTACACGCAGGCTGACGATCCCAAAGCCGTCTACGAAGCCAAGAAGGGTCTCGGCTACTGATCCGCGTCATCCGGGCCGTTCTCGGCCCGGATATCCCATTTGCCGAATATCCCATTTGCCCAAATATCCCATTTGCAACGTGCAAACGGAAGAATGCCATGGCTGCAACACCGCTTCTTGAAGCCCGCTCGATCACGAAATCCTTTCTGGGCGTGACCGCGCTCGATCATGTCGATTTCACGCTCAACCGTGGGGAAATTCATGCGCTGCTCGGCGAAAACGGCGCGGGCAAATCCACGCTCATCAAGATATTGACCGGCGCCTATCACGGTTTTGACGGCTCGATCCTGCTTGAGGGCCAGCCGATTGCGCCCGCATCCGTCGCGGAAGCGCAGGCGCTCGGCATCGGCACGGTCTATCAGGAAGTCAATCTTCTCGAAAACCTGACGGTTGCGGAAAACCTGTTTCTCGGCCGCCAGCCGAAGCGCTTCGGGCTGGTCGATCGCGGACGGATGGAAAGGGATGCGGCGAAACTCCTTTCGCGCTACGGCCTCGCCATTGATGTCGGCGCGCCCCTGTCCGCCTATTCGGTGGCCATCCGCCAGATCATCGCCATTGCCCGCGCCGTCGATCTTTCCGGCAAGGTGCTGGTGCTCGATGAGCCTACCGCCAGTCTCGACGCGCGTGAGGTCGACATGCTGTTTGGCGTGCTGCGGCAATTGAAGGCTGATGGCCTCGGCATTGTCGTTATCACCCATTTTCTCGATCAGGTCTACGCCATCGCCGATTGCGCCACCGTGCTGCGCAACGGGCGGCTGGTCGGCAGCCGCAACCTGTCGGACCTGCCGCGAACCGACCTGATTTCCATGATGCTCGGTCATCAGTTGCAGGAAACCGTGCGCCGCCAGTTGACGGAAGAAGTCAGCGACGACACGGTTGCGCCAATCCGCTTTTCCGGTTTCGGCAAAAAGGGCAGCGTTGCGCCCTTCGACCTTTCGATCAAGCCCGGAGAAGCCGTGGGCATTGCCGGTCTTCTCGGTTCGGGCCGCACGGAAACCGCGCTCCTGCTGTTCGGGGTCGATCAGGCTGATAGCGGAACCCTTGCCGTCGACGGAAAGGAAACCCGGCTGCCCTCACCCGTTGCGGCGATTGCCGAGCGCTTCGCCTTTTGCCCCGAAGAGCGCAAGACTGATGGCATCATCGGCGATTTTTCGGTTGCCGAAAACATCGCGCTTGCCGTCCAGGCAAAGCGCGGCTGGTCGAGACCGATCTCATCACGCGAGAGGACGGCGCTTGCCCAGCGCTATATCAAGGCGCTTGATATCCGCCCGCCCGATCCCGACAAGCCGATCAAGTTTCTGTCCGGCGGCAACCAGCAGAAGGCTATCTTGGCCCGCTGGCTCGCCACCGATCCGCGCCTCCTGATCCTCGATGAGCCGACGCGCGGCATCGATATCGGCGCACATGCCGAAATCCTCAAGCTCATCGGCGAGCTTTGCGCCGAAGGCATGTCACTCGTCATCATCTCGTCGGAATTCGAGGAGCTTGCCGCCGTCGCCAACCGTGTCGTCGTTCTCTCGGACCGCCGCCATGTCGCGGAACTGAAAGGCGAGGAAATCACTGCCGACAATATCGTGCGCGCAATCGCAGAGACCGGAAGCGAAAAGGAAGCGGCAGCATGATTGCCCGCATCACCAGAAAACTAAAAAGACTTGGCCCCCAGCTCGCTGCCCTCGTGCTCATTTTGGCGGCGAACACCATCATCGCGCCCGGCTTTCTCGACATTTCGTTCCAGAACGGGCGGCTCTATGGCAGCCTCATCGATATTCTGGTGCGCGCCGCCCCCGTTGCCATTCTGGCCGTCGGCATGACACTGGTGATCGCAACACGCGGCATCGATCTGTCGGTCGGCGCGGTGATGGCGATCAGCGGTGCTTTTGCCGCCTCGCTCATCGTGGCGGGCTATCCGCTTGCAATCGTCATTCCGGCAGCGCTCGGCGTCGGGCTGCTGTGCGGCTTGTGGAACGGCTTTCTGGTCGCCGTCTTCGATATCCAGCCAATCATTGCGACGCTTATCCTCATGGTGGCAGGGCGCGGCATCGCACAGCTTATCACCGAAGGCGCAATCCTCACCTTCAACAACGATTCCTTTGCAGCCCTTGGCTCCGGCTCCTTTCTCGGCGTGCCCGTTCCGGTTCTGATCTGGATTCTGGCGGGTCTTGCCGTCGGCCTTGCAGTGCGCACAAGCGCGCTCGGTTTCCTGATTGAAGCAACCGGCATCAACCGTCGCGCAGCGATGCTGGCAGGCGTCAAGGCCCGCTTTCTGCTGTTCAGCGTCTATGCCGTTTCCGGTGTCGGCGCGGCTCTGGCCGGGCTGATCGCGGCGGCGGATATTCGCGGCGCGGATGCCAACAATGCCGGGCTATGGCTCGAACTCGACGCCATTCTGGCGGTCGTCATCGGCGGCACCTCGCTCAATGGCGGCCGGTTCTCGATCATGGCCTCGCTGCTCGGCGCGCTCATCATCCAGGCGATCAATACCGGCATTCTGATGGCGGGCTTTCCCCCGGAGTTCAACCTCATCATCAAGGCGATCATCATCGTGATCGTACTCACCTTCCAGTCGCCGGCCATCGTCCAGCTGATCGCCTTCCTGCGCTCCGAGCGCAAGGGCGACGGAGCCAAGCCGGTCCGCCAAAGCCAGCAGGGAGCCCAGCAATGAGAGCGCTTCGCAATCTGCCTTTCCTGACAACCGTGGCGATCTTCCTGTTCGCCTATGCGATCTGCATCATCCAGTTTCCCAACATGCTGTCGACGCGGGTGATCGGCAATCTTCTGACCGACAATGCCTTTCTGGGCATCGCCGCCGTCGGCATGACATTCGTGATCCTTTCCGGCGGCATCGACCTGTCGGTCGGCTCGGTCATCGCCTTCACCAGCGTCTTCGTCGCCGTGCTAGTCGGACAGCTCGGCGTGCATCCGCTTGTGGCTTTCGCGCTCATTTTGGTGATAGCGGCATTGTTCGGGGCTTGGATGGGCGTGATGATCCATTTCTTGCAGATTCCGCCCTTCGTGGCCACGCTTGCCGGCATGTTTCTGGCACGCGGCGCGGCCTTTCTCATCTCGACCCAATCCGTGCCTATAGCCCATCCGTTTCTCGATACGTTGCAGGGGCTTTATTTCCGGCTTCCGGGCGGCGGCAGGCTGACATTCATCGCCATGCTGATGCTCGCGGTCTTCATCATCGGCGGCATCATCGCCCATCGCACGCGGTTCGGCGCCAATATCTATGCGCTTGGCGGCAACCAGCAATCGGCGGAACTGATGGGCGTTCCGATTGCCCGCACCACAATCGGCATCTATACGATGTCAGGCGTGCTTTCCGGCCTCGCCGGGATCGTCTATACGCTTTACACCTCGTCCGGCTATTCGCTGGCGACGGTGGGGGTGGAGCTGGACGCCATCGCTTCGGTGGTGATCGGCGGAACGCTTTTGACGGGCGGCGCGGGCCTTGTGGCAGGCACATTCGTCGGCATTCTCATACAGGGGCTGATCCAGACCTACATTGTTTTCGACGGAACGCTGTCTTCATGGTGGACGAAAATCGCAATCGGTATATTGCTGTTCCTGTTCATTGCCCTGCAACGAGGACTCTTGTGGTTTTCCAATATAAAACACGCGCGGCAACGCTTGAAGGAGGCCTGAATTGGGATTGCTGGAAACGGCCATAACCGGACGCAAGCGCCATAACAGCCACGCCGTTGTCGTGGGGGAACTGGGCCGCGGTATCGTCGCGGGCACCATTCCCGAAGGTTCTATCCTGCCGGGCGATCATGAATTGTCGCTGCGCTTTGGCGTGTCACGCACCGTTCTGCGCGAGGCGATGAAGACGCTTGCCGCCAAGCGCCTGATCGAACCCAAGGCCAAGGTCGGCACCCGTGTTCTGGGCCATGCCAGCTGGAATTTCTTCGATCCCGATGTGCTGACCTGGCGCTTCGAGGCGGGCTTCGATGAAGTCTTCGTCGACCATCTGGCGGAAATGCGCATGGCGCTGGAACCGGCAGCAGCGGCGGCGGCGGCAGAGCGTGCCTCCAGCGACGAGATTGTGGAGCTTTATGCGCTCGCGGCCAAATTCGACAATCCCGACCACACGCCGGAATCCATCGCCAAGGTCGATCTGGAATTTCATCTTGCCATCGCCCGCATGTCCGGCAACCCGTTCATGCGCTCGGTCAGCGGCTTGATCGAGGCGGCGCTGGCAATCTCGTTCCAGCTTTCCTCCCCGGCAGCATCGCGGGAAGGCATTGCCGAATGCGCGGCCAATCACCTGCGCATCGCCCACGCTATTGCATCGCGCGATCCACAGAAAGCGCGGCTGACCATGGAAAGTGTCATCCAGCTTGGCGTCGAGCGTATTCGGGACGTGATCTGACTGTTACGACACAGCCAGCGTAAATTGAGGATCGCCGCGCAGCGTGTTGCTGACGGTGCAGATTTCCTCGGCCATTTCGGCGAGACGATGCTTTTCATCGTCGGTCAGATCACCATCGAAATGAAAGGTGACGTTGAACCGCTCGATACGCGACGGTCCTTCATGCGCCTTGTCGCCCCTCACCTCCACCCGAACATCCGTCAGCTTTTCCTTCAGATCGAGCTTGCCGGCGGCGATACGAGCGCTCAACGCCATGCAGGCCGCAACCGACGAATAGATAAGGTCGAGCGGATTGAACCCGGCCTGGCTGACGCTGGTGACGATCTCAACCACGCCGCCTGTCGGCGTGGTGATGACGGGCAGCTTCCCATGTGGCATTTCTGCGACGGCGCCCGTCTCGCGGGTTCTGACTTTCAGTTCGCTCATTCCTGAATTCTCCTGTAGTCCACATGCCGCGCCAGCCAGCAGCCGACGGTCATGCCTGTTATCCCGCCTTTTGCGTCGCGATGGAAGACAAGTTTCCATTCGCCGGGTGACGGCGCATCCATCGAGCGCTGCACCGGCAAAAGCCACACATCCGGCCCAGCCTCATAGAGCGGATACATATCGCTCTCGCCGAGAAATCCTTCAAAAGCGCCATAGAACGCACCGCCCTGATTGACGATCAGAAGATCGGCCTCCAATTCGTCGCTGCGGTAGCGCCCTGCAATGTCCTGCTGTGCTGCACCTTTCAGGCGCTGCATCGTCAGGCTCAGATTTTCATCCTCGCGCGCAAGCTGGATCGTGTCGCCGTCGCGACGGATCGTGGTCATCGAAGACCGCGCTTCGTTCTCGCTCACCACGTCCATGATTTCCGGCCCGGTGCCAAAACGCGCTTTCATGCGCCCGCGCCCGGCATCTTCGAGACTCAGCACGAGGCCGGTTTCATGGTCTAGCCATGAGCCAAACCATGCGGCATCGGCTTCAACCCGAGCCGGTTCGGTCGTGGAAACGCCAAGCGCGATATTCATCAGCTTGAAGGCAACATCCGATGCGCCGCCCTCAAAATTGAACATGGCGATGGTCGAAAGGCGTTCGTCGGCGCTATGCCAGCGCTGGCAGCGCCAGCCGCGCAGCGCACCGCCATGGCCGGTGAGCCGTCTGCCGCCCGCTTCCTCGAATTTGAGGCCGAGGCCATAAGGAGCCGCGTTACCGTCGCTGAATGTCTGCGGACCGCTCAGGCGGCGATAAATCCCGTTTTCGTCATCGCGGGTCGCGTCGATGAACTGCTCCCAGGCGATCATGTCGTCGAGAGAAGCGCAAATACCCGCATCGCCCATCCAGTGGATACGATTGACGGCAGGCAGGAACCCGCGCACCGTGTCGCCTTCATAGCCGGTGCATTCGTCAAACAGCGCGGTATCGGGGATAAGTTCTGCGGTCTTCATGCCTGCAGGCTTGAAAATGCGCTCCGACAGCAGCTCGATCAGCGATCGGCCTGTATGGCTTTCGATAAGATCAGCCAGAATGCGGAAATTGCCGTTGCAATAGGAATAATGCGTGCCCGGCGCGAAATGCGTGGTCTTCAGGCGGCGCAGCAGGCTTTGCGCCTGCTCCGGCAGAAAGACGCCTTCCGGATCGGCCCCGCACAGAACGCTCAGCGCCCAGTAATCGCGCAGGCCTGACTGATTGTTGCACAGGTCGCGCACGCTTGGCCGCTTTTCCGCAAACTTGTCGAGATAGGCGGCAAGCGCATCGTCAAGAACTTCCGGCTCGCCAACGCTGTCGAGAAGCACGGCGCAGGTAAATTGCTTGCTGACCGAACAGATCGGCATGCGCGTCTCTGGCGTCATCGCCTTGCGCGCGCCAAGATCGGCAAAGCCCCAGGCATGGCGCAGCACGACCTTGCCATCCTTCACCACCGCGACCGCACCGCCCGGTCCCTTATAATGCTGCGGAATGGTGCGAACGAAGGCTTCAAGCGCGGAAAGATCGAATTTTGACATGATGGCTCAGGCGACTCAGATGAAATCAGGAGCCGCCACGAGGCATCATTTTGTCCGTTCGATCAAGGCCATGGCCGCATGCGGATTATGCGCCTTATAGCCGCTGATGACATAGAGATAGACATCGCGGCCAATGTAATCGGCAACGGGCGGCGTAACGGTTTTCAACCCTTCGGCAAGCTCTCCGGCGGCAATCGCCTCAGCCCGCGCCGCCCATTGATCCAGTTCGTCCTTGCTGTAGCCGCCCGGTTGGCTTTCCTTCGTCCCCATGATGCGGAAATAGGCGAAGGGCGCGGTCATATCGGCAAATTGCGGAAAGTCGCTGTCGCCCGCGATCACCACCGCAACCCCATATTCGCGCAAGAGCGCGATGAACTCCGGCGAGTTGAAACTGTCGTGGCGCACTTCCACCGCGTGGCGCACATCGCGCCCGTCGACGCGCTTGGGCAGAAGCTTCAAGAACGCCTCGAAATCAACCGGGTCGAACTTCTTTGTCCCCATGAACTGCCAGTTGACCACGCCGAGCTTGTCTTTCAGCTCCATCATGCCGCCGGTCATGAACCGCTCGATGCTCTCGCCTGCTTCAGCCAGCACGCGGCGATTGGTGGAAAAACGCGGCGCCTTCAGCGAAAACACGAAGCCGTCCGGCGTCTCGTCATGCCATTTGGCGAAGGTCGTTGGCTTCTGCGGACCGTAATAGGTGCTGTTGATCTCGATGGATGTGAGCTTGCTCGACGCATATTCAAGCTGGCGCTTCTTCGGCAGTTTTTCGGGGTAGAAGCTCTCGTCCCACGGTTCATAGGCCCAGCCGCCAATGCCGATGCGGATTTTGCCCGTCTTTTCCTTGGCCATCGCCTTTCCTCCATACCGGTGCATCATGAGTTCATACTGTTTGGTCATGATGTTTAATCTGTATTCGCACCGCTGGCTATGTTCATATCAGCCACGGTTGGCTGGGAGGAAAAAGGGGCGGCAAAAGAACCGTCCCAACCAAGCCAGTTTGGTGAGAGCTTGAATCAAAAGGCAGCACGCCGGCATGGCGACTTTTGGAACAGGCTCCAAGATTGAGGAAATGCATAGAATGACGAGCAAACCCAATGCCCGTACCGGAGGCCAGATTTTGGTGGATGCGCTGCGCATCCATGGCACTGACCGGGTCTTCTGCGTGCCCGGCGAGAGCTATCTTGCGGCACTTGACGCCTTTCATGATGCCAGCGACGCGATCGATCTGGTCGTGTGCCGGCAGGAGGGCGGCGCGGCCTATATGGCGGAAGCCTATGGCAAGCTGACCGGCAAGCCCGGCATCTGCTTCGTCACACGTGGCCCCGGCGCGACCAATGCCTCGGTTGGCGTGCACACGGCCTTTCAGGATTCCACGCCGATGCTGCTCTTCATCGGGCAGGTTGCCAGCGATCAGGTCGAGCGCGAGGCGTTTCAGGAAATCGACTATCGCCGCATGTTCGGCCAGATGGCCAAATGGGTCGTGCAGATCGACGATGCCGCCCGCATACCGGAACTCGTCAGCCAGGCTTTCCATCGCGCCGTCAACGGGCGTCCCGGCCCGGTGGTGATCGCGCTCCCGGAAGACATGCTGACCTCCCATGCCGCCGTCAGCGACGCACCGGCTTACAAGCAGGTGCAGATGCATCCGGGCGCGGAACAGTTGCAGGACATGCAGGCGCTGCTTGCAAAGGCCGAGCGCCCACTGGTCATCGTCGGCGGTGGCGGCTGGAATGCACAAGCTGTCAGCGATCTGCGGAAATTTGCCGAGAACATGCATCTGCCGGTCGCGGCTTCCTTCCGTTGCCAGGACATGTTCGACAACACCCACCCGCTCTATGCGGGCGAAATGGGAACCTCGATCAGCCCCAAGCTGGCACAGCGCGTGCGCGATGCCGACCTGCTGATCGTCATCGGCGCCCGCCTCGGCGAAATGACGACGCAGGGCTACGAACTGGTCTCCATTCCAGTACCTCAGCAGAAGCTCGTGCATATCCATCCGGGCGCCGAAGAACTTGGCCGCGTCTATCATGCGGACGTTCCGGTCAATGCCTCGATGCCTGCCTTCTGTGCGGCAGCGGCAAAGCTTGCGCCGGTGGCCAGCCCGCGCTGGAAGGCATGGACCGACAGCGCCAATGCCGATTACCGCGACAATATCAAATCGCCGGTCATTCCCGGCGATGTACAGATGGGCGAAGTGATGGAATGGCTGCGCGCGCATCTGCCAGCCGATGCCATCATCACCAATGGCGCGGGCAATTATTCCGCCTGGCCGCATCGCTTCTACCAGTACCGCACCTATCGCAGCCAGCTTGCGCCCACCAACGGCTCGATGGGCTATGGCGTGCCTGCAGCGGTCGCGGCCAAGCTCACCGCACCGGAACGTACCGTCGTTGCCTTTGCGGGCGACGGCTGTTTCCTCATGAACGGACAGGAACTGGCAACGGCGGCGCAATATGGCGCCAATGCCATTTTCATCGTCGTCAACAATGGCATGTACGGCACGATCCGCATGCATCAGGAACGTACCTATCCGGGCCGCGTTTCGGGCACCGGCCTTGCCAATCCCGACTTCGCGGCACTTGCCCGCGCCTATGGACTGCATGGCGAAGTGGTCGAAAAGACCGCTGACTTCGCGCCAGCCTTCGAGGCTTGCGAAAAATCCGGCAAGCCGGGCCTCATCGAAATCCGCATCGATCCCGAGGCGCTTTCACCGAAGATGAGCCTCAGCCAGATGCGCGAACAGGGTTTCGCCAAACAGAAGTAAAAACAAAAGAGCCCCGGTTTTCCGGGGCTCTTTCATCATTGGTCCGGCTTTATTTTACAGGCGGCGCGTACATCAGCCCGCCCTTGTTCCACAGCGCATTGAGGCCTCGGTCGATCTTGAGCAGGCTGTCCTTGCCGACGGTACGCTCGAACATTTCACCGTAATTACCGATCTTGGAAACGACATTATAGGCCCATTTCGGCTCAAGGCCGAGCTGCTGGCCGCTATCGCCTTCCGAGCCAAGGAAACGGCGCACGTCGGGCTTCTTGGAATTGAGGTCCGCCTCAGCCGAGGCTTGCGTAACGCCCAGTTCCTCTGCCTCAAGCATTGCAAACAGGGTCCAGCGGACGATGTTGAACCATTTGTCGTCGCCCTGACGGACGGCAGGTCCAAGCGGCTCCTTGGATATCACTTCCGGCAAGACGGTAAAGGCGTCCGGCTCGGCAAGCTTGAGGCGCTGCGCGTAGAGCGCGGAAGCATCAGTCGTGTAAACATCGCAGCGACCCGTTTCGAACGCCTTGAGAATACCGTCGGCGGAATCGATCACCACCGGCTCATATTTGATGTTGTTGGCGCTGAAATAATCGGCGGCGTTCTGTTCGGTGGTGGTGCCCTGTTCGGTACAGACCGATGCGCCGTCAAGCTTCAAGGCGCTGTCGACGCCCAGATCCTTGCGGATCATGAAACCCTGACCGTCATAATAGGCCGTGCCGACAAAAAGAATGCCCATGCCCGCATCGCGTGAGAGCGTCCAGGTGGTCTGGCGCGAAAGCAGGTCGACCGTGCCGGATTGCAGTGCGGTAAAACGCTCCTTGGTCGAAAGCGGAATGAAGCTCACCTTGTCGGGATCGCCGAAGACCGCAGCCGAAACCGCCCGACAGAAGTCGATGTCGAAGCCGGTCCATTTGCCCTGATCGTCCGGCGACGAAAAGCCCGCGACGCCCTGGCTGACGCCGCAATTGATCTTGCCGCGTTCCTTCACGGTCGAAAGCGTATCCGCCTGCGCTCCGGTTTGAGCGGACAAGGCAAAACCAGCCGCCAGCAACGAACCCAAAACTATCTTTTTCATTGTTCCTCCTCCCAGAGTTTCGGCCCAGAATTTCGACAAAGCCGATCCGTTGCCCGGCGCCATGCCGCCGGGCTTGTTGTTTGTTCAGTTATCCGACGACGAACTACTTCAGCGCAGCCGCGAAGCTATCCTCCAGAACGCTTAAGAGATGATCCGCATTGGCGCGGCTGAAGATCATCGGCGGGCGCATTTTCAGCACATTGTCGAACGGACCTTCGGTCCCCATCAGGATGCCGCGTTCGCGCGCGCCATCATTGATTTTCTTCGCCAGCGCCGTCGCCGGTTCCTTGGTATTGCGATCCGTCACCAGTTCGATACCGAGGAACAGCCCCTGCCCGCGCACATCGCCGATAATATCGAAGCGCTTCTGCATCGAACGGAAACCGTCGAGGAGATAATTGCCGATCTCCAGCGCGTTGCGGCGCAGATCGTTGCGCTCGATCACATCCAGCACCGCCAGACCCGCCGCGCAGGAAACCGGATTGCCGCCGAATGTGTTGAAATATTCCATGCCATTGTTGAAGCTGTCGGCCACTTCGCGGGTCGTGACAACTGCCGACATGGGATGGCCATTGCCGATCGGCTTGCCCATGGTGACGATATCCGGCACCACATCCTGCATTTCAAACGCCCACCAATGGCTGCCGACCCGGCCGAAGCCGACCTGCACCTCATCCGCAATGCAAACGCCGCCAGCCGCCCGCACCATCCTGTAAACTTCCTGCAGATAGAATTCCGGCAGGAAGACCTGACCGGCAACGCTCGGGATCGACTCGGCGATGAAATAAGCAGGGCCGCGTCCAAGGCTTTTGATGGCCTCGATCTGTTCGGCAATGCTTTCGGCAAAGCGCTTGCCATGCTCTGCAAGCGGCCAGTCTTCCGGCGCACGATAGCTGTCGGGGATGGTCGCCTCGAACACATGGTCCGGGCGTCCCTTGCCGCCCTTGCGCTTGTATTTGTAGGGGCTGAGATCGATCAGCTCCTGCGTCGTGCCATGATAGGCCCAGTCCAGCACCAGCGCATCGCGCTGGCCCGAATGCGCGCGCGCCATGCGCAGCGCCAGGCTGTTCGCCTCGCTGCCCGAGCATGCAAACGAGGCCACCGTCAAGCCTTCCGGCAAGGTCGCCGTCAGGCGCTCGGCATAGGAAACGATATTGTCATGCAGATAGCGCGTATTGGTGTTGAGGATCGCCGCCTGCTTGGCAATTGCCTCCACCACTTGCGGATGGGCGTGACCGAGATGGCAGACATTGTTGAAGCAGTCGAGATAGGCGCGTCCCCGATTGTCGATCAGCCATGCGCCCTCGCCGCGCACAAACTTGATCGGCTCGGAATAGGAAATGGAGAGGTTCGGCAGCAATATATCCTTGCGGGCGCTGACGATCTCGGCGCGGGTGCGCCCGCTCTGGTGGAAGGCTTCCGCCGGAATATCGGCAAGGGCTGCCGCATCCGGGAAAATATCGGCCCAGACATCGAGATAGGCATTTTCGCCGACGCCCAGAATTTCCGCCGCCGTCAGTCCCGTATCGGTCGAAATCTGGAAATGGAGATGTGGCGTCCAGCCGCCATTCTCGTGCATGTCGCCCATATAGCCGACCAGTTCGCCAGCGGCGAGCGTCTGGCCGGGTTTCAGCCGTGACATCGCTTCATGCGCCATATGCCCCCAGAGTGTAATGAAGGGTGGGCAACCTTCCGGCCGATGTTCCAGCGCGATCAACCCGCCATAGCCGAGCGGCGCGGTCTCGATCTCGACGCTTTTCACAATGGCTGCAAGCGGCGTGTAGACGGGCGTGCCTGCGGGCATGAACAGATCAAGCCCCAGATGATGGACACGCCGCTCGCCTTCGACAAAACGCGAACGGAACGCTTCGTCGGTATAAACGGTGCGCCTTTCGCCCCACGGGCCGATGCCGAGTTCGATATGGTTGCGGGCGCAGAAATCGTCCCACCAGGCGGTTGCCTCCTTCGGGCGCTGCCCGGCGGAATCGACCGTCATCACATGAGCCGGATCGCCATAAGGCACCAGCGCCTTGGTCATCGTGGCGGGATGCGGGCGCACCACAGGCGCGAAAGCCTTGCTGTTCGCTGCGATCCAGCGGCGCACCGCACCGCCTCCCTCAACCGCATCGAAACCGCAGGCTTTCCGCAGGATCGCGGTGGCAAAGCGCGGGTTCATGGCGTCCAGCTTGTGCAGAAGCCGCCAGGCCGGTGCTTCGCTGATCGCCAGATAAGGGTTGTCATCGGTCTTTTCGCGGCGCGAAGCCGACAGCGTGACGCTTGTCACAAGACGCATCGCGATCAGGTCGAACAGAAGGTCGATTTCCTGCGGCAGGAGCGGATATTTCGCATGGAACCCGGCGGCAAGGGCTGCGGCTGCGCCAATCGGGTCGTCCATATCCAGGATGGAATAGGCACAGGCAATCGCGACCTCGGCGATCAGCACCGTATGGACGGAATCGCCGAAATCGATCAGCCCGGCAATGCGTTCATTATCCTGAGGGTCGACCAGCACGTTCCAGTCATTGGCGTCATTGTGGATTACCTGCGCGCGCAGAAGCGGCAGTTTCGGCGCCACATCGCGCTCGAAACGGGCAAGGAAACGCTCCACAACGGCGCGGTCTTCCGCCTTGTCGATAAAATGCAGCCGGTTGCGGGCACGGCCGGCATGACGCAGGTCCCAGTCGAAATCGCGCAGCGCACCGGGATGGATGAAGCCTTGCAGGGCACGGTCAAGCTCGCCCAGCGCAGCGCCAAGATTTCTCATAAGCGCTTTGGTGCGCTTTACCTCGGCCAGCGGCGTGCCGGGAAGCCAGCTTGCCACCCGCAGCGCATGCGGCTTGCCCCCATCCTTATCGACAGAAGCCAACACCTCGCCCGACAGGCTTGATTTCAGGCGCGGCACGGCCAGCGCCGGATCGGCCTTGGCCAGATGTTGCAGCAGCGCGGTCTGGAATTCGCTTTCGACCCGCGGCTCGCTGGCATTGACGATCTTCAATATCCAGTCCGCCGACCCGTTGCCCGTTTTCAGGCGGAAATTACGGTCGCGCTCGCTGTCCAGCGGCGAGGCACTGACCGTCACCCCGAAATGAAGCCGGGCCAGAACTTCGGCCTCGTGCGCAGAAAAATCGGGGGCGGGATGCGAAAGATCGGTCATGGGAAGCGCTTCACGGGTTGAATGCAAATGGGACGTCTCAAGATGAAAGCTTGGCACGTCGACAAATTTCAGGCATCAGACAAGTGGTCGGTCGGACCGGCACTTTGCCGGAATGGACCGGCACATTTACGGCAGCACGAAAGAACCGACCATGCGGGAACTGGATGCGAAGGATCGCGAGATACTGGCCATTCTCTCCAAGGAAGCGCGCATACCGCTGAAGACGCTGGCGGGCCGCATCGGGCTTTCGCGCAGCGCTACCGGCGAGCGCGTCGCCAATCTGGAGAAAAGCGGCGTCATTCGCGGCTATCGCGCAGATATTGGCCAGATCGACAGCAACATCATCCGCGCCATGATCCTGGTCAGCCTCAAGCGCACCCCGGCCCTCGGCCTGCTTGATGAACTGGCACGGCATGCCGAAGTGCGCCGGGTTTCCTCGGTCAGCGGCCAGCTCGATTTGATCGTGGAGGTTGAAGTTCCTTCCATCGACCGCCTCAATCGCCTGCGCGATCTGATGGCCACCCACGAGACGGTAGAGGATCTCACTACGGCAATCGTTCTTCGCCGGGATATCGAGCGTGAAAACGGCTGAAGAGCAGCTCTACCACTTTAGTCTGGATAGTTGCAATTTGCGGTAGACATTCCACCGCAAGTCGAACATAACGCCCCTGGGTTGAAAGGGAGGGGTCATGAAAACACTTAACCTGTTCATTATCGGGTTCGGTTTTACCGCACTCGTCGTCACCTGCATTGTCGCCATTGGCGGCGGCACGATCTGAACGGCAATCGGTCATATATCATGCCCGCAGCAAGGGCTCCCCAAGGAAGATTGCTGACGACTCGCGCACCGCGCGGATCATGAAATCGCTCAACACCCGGATTCGCGGTGCGGCGACCACGTCGACGTGACAGCTCGTCCAGTATTCACGCACCAGATGCATCTCGCGCGGCAGAACCGGAACCAGTTCCGGGTGCCGGCTGGCGATGAAATAAGGCAGCACGCACAGGCCATAACCGATTTGTGTGGCGATCAGCTGCGCATGGATGCTTGAGCTCTGATAGGTACAACGTTGCCCCGGCAGGATCTCGCGCATGTAATCGAGGCCGGGCGTGAAAACCATGTCGTCAATATAGCCGATGAACGGATGCCGGGCCATATCCTCGCGTGTCCTGATCGGCGGATGCCGTTCCAGATAATCGCGATGACCATAGATGAAGAGACGATAGGGCGTCAGCTTCTCGCTGTGATAGGGGCCGGTGCGCGGCATGTGCAGCGTGATCGACAGTTCCGCCTCGCGGCGTGACAGCGACATGATCTGCTGGATCGTCACCACTTCCACAAACAGGCTCGGATAGGATTGCGCCAGCACCGGCAGACGGTCGGCGAGAAAGAAATTGCCGAAACCTTCCAGCGTCGAAAGGCGCACAACGCCAGAGAGTGCGGCCAGATTGCCCGTGGCTTCCGTCTGGAACTTCATCGCCTCGCGTTCCATGACCTCAGCAGATGTCACCAGCCGCTCGCCGATGGGCGTCAGCAGATAGCCGCGCGGATTGCGCTCGAAAAGCTTGGTCGCAAGAGCCTGTTCCAGCCGATCAATCCGCCGCAGCACAGTGACATGGCTGGTGCGCAGCTGACGCGCCGCCGTGGAGAGCTGGCCGGTGCGCGCAACCGCCAGAAAATATTGCAGATCGTCCCATGTGAACTGCCGCATGTACCCCTCCCAAACAATTGCGGTGGCTTCCGCCGCTGCATCTGTACATTTTTGAACAGACAATGTTCAAAAATTGTTGTTCGTGTACGCATTTGTCAATGCTACCGTTTCAATCCAGGGCCGGATGGAGGAACAAGCCGGGCGCAAGCAAAGGGACGAACGGTAAAGAGGACAGGCCGTTTTCCCGTCTGAAAGGACTGCTTGGAGGAAGAGGATGCCGTGCGGTTTTTCCGCAATGGCTCAAAGTGTTATTGGGAGGAGCACTTCATGAAATGTCTCGCACTTGCAACGGCAGCGCTTTTCGCCGCCACGGCTATCTCGTCGGCGGCGGAAGTTTCCGACGGCAAGGTCAAGATCGGCATTCTGAACGACCAGTCCGGCGTCTACGCCGATTTCGGCGGCAAATGGTCGTTCGAGGCTGCCAAGATGGCTGCCGAAGATTTCGGCGGCAAGGTGCTCGATGCGCCGATCGAGATCATCACGGCGGACCATCAGAACAAGCCCGACGTGGCGTCGAACATCGCGCGCCAGTGGTATGACACCGAACAGGTCGATGCCATCATGGAACTGACGAGTTCGTCGGTTGGCCTCGCCGTGCAGGCCCTGTCGAAAGACAAGAAGAAGATCACGATCAACACCGGCGCCGCCACATCCGAACTCACCGGCAAGCAGTGCACGCCCTATGGCTTCCACTGGGCCTACGACACCCATGCGCTGGCGGTTGGCACTGGCGGCTCGCTGGTGGAACAGGGCGGCGACACCTGGTATTTCCTGACCGCCGACTATGCCTTCGGCTATTCGCTGGAAGAGCAGACGACCAAATTCGTCGAATCCAAGGGCGGCAAGGTTCTGGGTTCCGTGCGCCATCCGCTCAGCACGACCGACTATTCATCCTTCCTGTTGCAGGCGCAATCGTCAGGCGCGAAGGTCGTGGGCCTCGCCAATGCCGGTCTGGATACATCGAATGCCATCAAGCAGGCGGCTGAATTCGGCATTGTCGCCGGTGGCCAGCGCCTCGCCGCCCTGCTCTTCACGCTCGCCGAAGTGCATGGGCTCGGCCTCGAAGCCGCCCAGGGGCTGACGCTGACGGAAGGCTTCTACTGGGACCGCGACGACGAATCGCGTGCATTCGGCAAGCGTTTCTTCGAGCGCACGGGCCGCATGCCGAACATGGTTCAGGCAGGCACCTACTCTGCCGTCCTTCAATATCTGAAGGCGATCAAGGAGGCAGGCACCGACGAAACCGAAGCTGTCGCCAAGAAGCTGCATGAAATGCCGGTCGAAGACGTCTTCGCCCGCCACGGCAAGGTCGGCCCCAACGGACGCATGATCTACGACATGTATCTGATGGAAGTGAAAAAGCCTGATGAAAGCAAGGCGCCTTGGGATTACTATAAGGTGCTTGCCACCATTCCCGGCGATCAGGCCTACATGAAGCCGGAAGAAAGCGGCTGCCCGCTGGTAACGCAGTAAGAGGCTGGTTGAATGAACGCAGCAACTGGCAATATGACGGCCCTGCATGAAGCAGGGCCGCACGATGGCGGCTCATCCGACAGCCGGACGGTTCTTTCGGCGCGCGGACTGGGCAAGTCATTTGGCGGCTTTCACGCGGTCAAGAATGTCGATCTTGATGTGGAACATGCCCGCGTGCATGCGCTGATCGGGCCGAATGGTGCGGGCAAGACGACCGTGTTCAACCTCCTGACCAAGTTCTTGCAGCCATCGAGCGGTGAAATCACGCTTCTGGGCGAAACCATCACGAAGACCGATCCGGCCAAAGTGGCACGGATGGGGCTGGTGCGCTCGTTCCAGATTTCAGCCACCTTTCCGCATCTGACGGTGCTGGAAAACGTCAAGGTCGCCTTGCAGCGCCCCAACGGGCTTGCCACGCAGTTCTGGCGGTCGCTGTCGGCACTCCACCGGCTCGATGCGCAGGCCATCGCGCTTCTGGAGCGTGTCGGTCTTGCCGATGCCCGCCATGCGCTGGCCGCCGATCTGTCCTATGGCCGCAAGCGCGCGCTTGAGATCGCCACCACGCTGGCGCTCGATCCCAAGGTGCTGCTGCTGGATGAGCCGATGGCCGGCATGGGCCATGAAGACGTCCACACCATTGCCGCCCTCATCGCCGATGTCGCGAAGGACCGCGCGGTCCTGATGGTCGAACACAACCTCAAGGTGGTGGCCGACATTGCCCACCACGTCACGGTGCTGCAGCGCGGCGAGATTCTCGCCTCCGGCAATTATGCCACTGTCTCGAAGGACGAGCGCGTGCGCACCGCCTATATGGGAACCGAACATGAATAGAGGCCAACCGCTCCTGTCCGTGCGCGGGCTCAATGCATGGTATGGCGAAAGCCATGCCCTGCACGGCGTCGACCTCGACATCTGGCCGGGCGAGACGATCACGCTTCTGGGCCGCAACGGCGTCGGCAAGACGACAACGCTGCGCGCCATCATGGGCATCATCCGCAAGCGCACCGGCACTATTACGCTCGACGGCAAGGACATCATGCGTGTGCCGCTGCACCGCATCGCCTATGCGGGTCTCGGCTTCGTGCCGGAGGAACGCGGCATCTTCGCCACGCTCAGCGTGCATGAAAACCTGCTTTTGCCGCCGGTCGTCGCCAAGGGCAGTCAGGGCGCGATGTCGCTCGATGAGATCTACGAACTCTTTCCCAACCTGCATGAGCGCCGCAACAGCCCCGGCACCAAGCTTTCGGGCGGCGAGCAGCAGATGCTGGCCATTGCCCGCATCCTGCGCACCGGGGTCAAGGTGCTGCTCCTTGATGAGCCGACGGAAGGGCTTGCGCCCGTCATCGTGCAGCGCATCGGAGATGTGCTGGTGGAGCTGAAAAAGCGCGGCATGACCGTGCTTCTGGTCGAGCAGAATTTCCGCTTTGCCGCCAAGGTCGCCGACCGCTTCTACCTCATGGATCATGGCGTGGTGACGGAAAATTTCCCGACCGCCGAACTGCCCGCCCGCATGGCAGAACTTACGCATGCATTGGGGGTCTGAATGACAATGATTTTTGGAATACCTTTGCAGGCGCTTCTCGGGCAGTTGCTGGTCGGCCTCATCAACGGCTCGTTCTATGCCATGCTGAGCCTTGGCCTTGCCATCATCTTCGGCTTGCTGCGCATCATCAACTTCGCCCATGGCGCGCAATATATGCTTGGCGCTTTTGTCGGCTATCTGCTGTTGAGCTGGCTCGGCATCGGCTATTGGCCAGCGTTGATCCTCGCTCCGCTCATCGTCGGGCTGGGCGGTGCAATCGTGGAGCGCGTGGCGCTGTCGCGGCTTTATAATCTCGATCCGCTCTATGGCCTGCTCTTCACCTTCGGCCTTGCGCTCGTGATCGAAGGCACGTTCCGCTATTATTACGGCGCTGCCGGACAGCCCTATGCGGTGCCGCCGTCGCTTGCGGGCGGGCATAATCTGGGCTTCATGTTCCTGCCGAACTATCGCGCCTGGGTGGTCGTCGCCTCGCTCATCGTCTGCCTTGGCACCTGGCTCTTGATCGAAAAGACCAAGCTTGGCGCCTATCTGCGCGCCGCGACGGAAAACCCGACGCTGGTGAAAGCCTTCGGCATCAATGTGCCGCTGCTTCTCACCTTCACCTATGCGCTCGGTGCCGCCCTTGCCGGTCTTGCGGGCATCATGGCCGCGCCGATCTATCAGGTCAGCCCGCTGATGGGCTCCAACATCATCATCGTGGTCTTTGCCGTGGTGGTGGTCGGCGGCATGGGATCGATCCTCGGCGCCATCATCACCGGCTATGTGCTGGGGCTGGCGGAAGGTCTCACCAAGGTCTTCTATCCGGAAGCCTCCAGCATCGTCATCTTCGTCATCATGGCTATCGTTCTTCTGGTGCGCCCCGCCGGACTGTTCGGGAAGGAGGCCTGATATGGCTGATACCGCTCTCAAGGCCACCGCCGCCCACGGCAAGGCCCCTGCCGTCAACAGCCTCTCCGCCGTCGTCCTCGGCATTGCCCTTGTCGGGCTGCTGGCCGCGCCCTTCATGGTCTATCCCATCTTCCTGATGAAGATGCTGTGCTTCGCGCTGTTCGCCTCCGCCTTCAATCTTCTGCTGGGCTATACCGGCATTCTGTCCTTCGGCCATGCCGCCTTCTTCGGTGGCGCGGCCTATATCACCGCTCACACGGTCAAGGTCTGGGGCGTCACGCCGGAGCTTGGGCTCGTGCTCGGCGTCCTTGCCGCCGCAGCCCTTGGCCTCGTCATCGGCTATCTCGCCATCCGCCGTCAGGGCATCTATTCGACCATGATCACGCTGGCGCTGGCGCAGATGTTCTTCTTCTTCTGCCTGCAAGCCTCCTTCACCCATGGCGAGGACGGATTGCAGGGCGTGCCGCGCGGATATCTGTTCGGCTTCATCGACCTCAACCAGCCGATGAACATGTATTATTTCGTGCTGGCGGTGTTCGTGCTCGGCGTCTTCATCATCTGGCGCATCATCAACTCGCCCTTCGGCATGATCCTGAAATCGGTGCGCGAGAATGAAAACCGCGCCATCTCGCTCGGCTATTCCGTCAATCGCTACAAGCTCGCAGCCTTCGTCATGTCGGCAGCGCTGGCCGGTCTTGCAGGCGGCCTGAAGGCGCTTGTCTTCCAGTTCGCGACGCTCACCGATGTTGGCTGGCAGATGTCGGGCGAAGTGATCCTGATGACGCTGCTCGGCGGCATTGGCACGCTGATCGGCCCCATCGTCGGCGCCGCCTTCGTCGTCGCCTTGCAGAACTATCTCGCAACATCCGACTTCCCCGTCACGATCGTAACCGGCGTCATCTTCATGGCCTGCGTTCTCCTGTTCCGCAAAGGGATCGTCGGGGAGTTCTATGCATCGCGGATTGGAAAGAAACTCTTCGGTTAAAACATGGCCTGCGGGGTGGCTGAAAACCCCGCCAATTGACTGGATATGAGATCATGACCGACACCTACGATTACATCGTGGTTGGCGCGGGCACGGCAGGTTGCGCGCTTGCGAACCGGCTTTCCGCAGACCACAACCGCTCCGTGCTGCTGCTGGAGGCAGGCGGAAAGGACAATTATGCCTGGATTCACATCCCCGTCGGCTATCTCTATTGCATCGGCAATCCGCGCACCGACTGGTGCTTCACCACGGAAGCCGAACCGGGACTGAATGGCCGCTCGCTCGGCTATCCGCGCGGCAAGGTGCTGGGCGGCTGCTCCTCCATCAACGGCATGATCTATATGCGCGGCCAGGCCCGCGATTACGACCTGTGGCGTCAGGCCGGTTGCGACGGCTGGGGCTGGGACGACGTGCTGCCGCTGTTCAAGAAATCGGAAGACTATTTTGCCGGTGCGAGCGAGCTGCATGGCGCGGGCGGCGAATGGCGTGTCGAAAGCGCCCGCCTGCATTGGGATATCCTCGATGCCTTCCGCGATGCCGCCGTCGCCGCAGGCATTCCCGCCACCGACGATTTCAATCGCGGCGACAATGAAGGTGTCTCCTATTTCAAGGTCAACCAGAAGCGCGGCATACGCTGGAACACGGCCAAGGCGTTTCTGCGCCCGGCACTGGATCGCAAGAACCTGACCGTCGAAACCGGCGCGCATGTCCGCCGCATCGAGATCGAGGACCTGCGCGCCACCGGCGTCACCTTCGACCAGAACGGCGCGACCCGCACCATCAAGGCAAGGCGCGAAGTGATCCTTGCTGCCGGTGCGGTCGGCTCGCCGCAAATTCTCGAACTGTCGGGCATCGGGCGCGGCGACGTGCTGCAGCAGGCGGGCATCCCGCTCAAACTGGAACGCAGGCAGCTCGGCGAAAACCTTCAGGATCATCTGCAATTGCGCTGTGCCTATAAGGTCAGCGGCATCCCGACACTCAACGAGAAGGCAAGCAAACTTGTCGGCAAGGCGATGATCGGGCTTGAATATCTGCTGCGCCGCTCTGGCCCCATGTCGATGGCGCCAAGCCAGCTCGGCGTCTTCACCCGGTCTGACCCGTCCTATGAAACCGCCAATCTGCAATATCACGTGCAGCCGCTCAGCCTCGAAAAATTTGGCGAGGCCGTGCACCCCTTCCCCGCCTTTACGGCCAGCGTGTGCAATCTGCGTCCTGACAGCCGCGGCTCGATCCACATCAAATCGCCGGATCACCGCATGCAACCGGCGATCAGGCCGAATTATCTGGCCACCGAAAGCGACCGCCGCGTCGCTGCCGACGCAATCCGCCTCACGCGCCATATCGTGGCGCAAGCGCCTTTGCAGAAATATCGCCCGGAGGAGTTCAAGCCCGGCCCTGCCTACGAAACGCAGGAACAGCTTGAAAAGGCGGCGGGCGATATCGGCACGACCATCTTCCACCCGGTCGGCACCTGCCGCATGGGGCAGGATGCCGAGGCAATCGTCGATCCGCGCCTGCGCTTCAACGGTATTGCGGGCCTGCGCGTTGCCGACGCCTCGGTCATGCCGACCATCACGTCCGGCAACACCAACTCGCCCACTCTGATGATCGCCGAGAAGGCCGCACAGATGATTATTGCTGACAACCGATAAGCCAGCCGGATGGGCGGAAATGGCAATCCGCTCACTTGTCTGTGAACGCAATTTCAACGTTGCGCCTTTGGCAAATTCTGAAATAATTTTCCTTGTTTCTTGCCCGGTAAAAGGGAATTATCGGCAACAAGGTGGGCAGGGGGAGAAAGATCATCTCAAAAGATCGCTTTCCGGGACCGGCTCTCCAAAAGTTTTTGAACAAGGAAAACAAAATGTCGTCAGTCCTTTCCCGCTATACGCTGACCCGCCGCGCTGGTCTGAAAGCCCTTCTGTTCACCGCTGCCGCCCTGACCGTCGGCTTCGCGTCGGCGCCGAGCCACGCGGAAGACAAGACCATCAAGGTCGGCATCATGGGCGGTGAAGACGAAGACGTCTGGAAAGTCGTTGCCGAAGAAGGCAAGAAGCACGGCCTCAACATCGAGCGCGTGACCTTCAACGATTACAACCAGCCCAACGAAGCCCTGGAACGCAAGGAAATCGACGCCAACGCCTTCCAGCACAAGCCTTATCTCGATGAACAGATCAAGCAGCACGGCTACAAGATTTCCGTTGCCGGTTATACCGCCGTCTGGCCGATCGGCATTTATTCGCGCAAGCACAAGAGCCTTGACGAACTGAAGGAAGGCGCGGTCGTCGGCGTGCCGAACGATCCGTCGAACGAAGGCCGCGCGCTGCGCGTTCTGGAAGAAAAGGGCCTCATCAAGCTGAAGCCGGATGTAGGCATTCTGGCAACCCCGATCGATATCGTCGAAAACCCGAAGAAGCTTGAGATCAAGGAACTGGACGCCGGTGTCGTCGGCCGTTCCATCGATGATCTCGATGCAGCCATCGTGAACAACGACTGGGCGGCGAAGGCTGGTCTCAAGAAGGAAGAGGCCATCGGCTGGGAATCGAAGGAAAACAACCCATACAACAACTTCATCGCGGTCCGCACCGAAGATGAAAACGCCGAATGGGTGAAGAACCTCGTGGCTTCGTTCCAGAACGACGCCGTGAAGGCCGAACTCGACCGCGCCTACAAAGGCACCGGCATCCCGGCCTGGAACTAATCAACACAGCGGCACAAAGACCGCGCCGGAACCGTTTCCGGCGCGGCTTTTGTTGACGCGCGGACAACAATTGCCCTAAAGCATCGCCACAGCAAAAGCTGATGGCTTGAGCCAGGCATCGTCCTTCCTTGAAGCCTTATCGAATATCTCTCGTCGCTGCTCGCAGCGGCCTGTCCAGACATAGAAGAAACGACCGTGACCCTTAATTCGCCACCCGCCACGTCAGCGCCCATCGTCGAGATGAAAGACGTGCGCCGAATGTTCGGCGAAACGGCAGCCATCAACGGCGTTTCGCTTTCCGTCGCACGCGGAGAAATCCTCGGCATCATCGGCCGCAGCGGCGCTGGCAAGTCCACGCTGATCCGCTGCGTCAACGGCCTTGAAAAGCCGGATGCCGGTTCGATCTTGATCGAAGGCCGCGAAATCACCGGCCTTGGCGAAGACGCCCTGCGCCCGGTGCGCCGCCGCATCGGCATGGTGTTCCAGCATTTCAACCTGCTTTCCGCCAAAACCGTCGCCGAAAATATCGCCCTGCCGCTGAAGATCGCGGGCAAGCCGAAGGCCGAACGCGCCAGGCGCGTGGCGGAACTTCTGGAACTTGTCGGCCTTTCCGACAAGGCGACGCATTATCCGGCCCAGCTTTCGGGCGGCCAGAAACAGCGCGTCGGCATTGCCCGTGCGCTTGCCGCCGAACCGGCTGTGCTGCTTTCCGACGAGGCGACATCCGCGCTCGACCCGGAAACCACGCAGTCCATTCTGGCGCTGCTGAAAGACATCAACACCAAGCTTGGCCTTACCATCCTGCTCATCACGCATGAGATGGAGGTTATCCGCCGCATCGCCGACCGCGTGATCGTGCTCGATCACGGCACGATTGCCGAGGAAGGCCCGGTCTGGAAGGTCTTCGCCAATCCGCAGTCGCCTGTGACGCAAAGCATGTTGCAGGTGCTGACGCCGGAACTGCCCGTCGTCTGGCGCGACCGGTTGCAAAATTCCGGCAATCTCGCCGTGCTGAAAGTCAAGCTGTCGGGCGCGGCGGCAAAAGGCGCGTTCTTCAATAACATCGCCGCCGCCACCCAAATAGCACCGCAGCTGATCCATGGCGGCATGGACACGATCCAGGGCGAGCCGGTCGGCACGCTCTTCATCGGCCTGCCCGCGAGCGACCAGGCGAAGCTTGACGCCGCCATCACCTATCTCGACACCCATGCAGACGCCACGGAGGTACTCGGCTATGTCTCAGGCGATGCTTGATCTTCTCTGGCGCTCCTTCTGGGAGACGATCATCATGACCGGCTTTTCGAGCCTGATTTCGCTCGTCGTCGGCCTGCCGCTCGCGCTCATCATGATCCTGACCGAGCGCGGCGGCCTTGCCCAGAACCTGACCGTCAACACGATCCTCGGCGCGATCATCAACGGCTTCCGCTCGGTTCCGTTCATCATACTACTGGTGGCGCTCATTCCCGTCACGCGCTTCATCGTCGGTACGTCCATCGGCACATGGGCCTCCATCGTGCCGCTGTCGATTGCCGCGATCCCTTATTATGCGCGCATTGCGGAAGTGTCGCTGCGTGAAGTGGATCACGGCCTGATCGAAGCCGCGCGCTCCATGGGCGCGAACCGCTGGACCATCGTGCGCGAAGTGCTGGTCCCCGAAGCCCTGCCCGGCATCATCGCCGGTTTCACCGTGACCATCATCACGCTTGTCGGCGCATCGGCCATGGCTGGCGCCATCGGCGCAGGCGGTCTTGGCGACCTTGCCATTCGCTACGGCTATCAGCGCTTTGAGACGCAGATCATGATCGCGGTCGTGATCATCCTCATCATCATGGTTTGCGGCATCCAGTGGATCGGCGACCGGCTGGTGAGCCGTCTCGACAAGCGCAACCTGCGCGCTTGACCAATCCCGCTTATCGCTTCCTCTCACGGAAACCCGCTTCCAGCGTGTTTCCGTCGGGGTCGAAGACAAGCGCCGCGTAATAGCCCATTTCTTCCGGCCCCTGATAGGCAGGGCCGCCGCTATCCCTGCCTCCTGCCTTGAGGGCTGCCTGATGAAAAGCCTCGACCGCCTCGCGGCTTCCGGCGGTAAACATCAGGTGCAGGCGGTCGCCCGGCTTGTCCTCCCCATCGCCTGCCCCATCGGTGCCGCCATGGATCCAGAGAAACGGAACCGGGGCCCGCTCTCCCCCACTGATGAAGAAACCAGTGCCTGAACGGGCAATGACCTCAAGGCCAAGTTCGGGCATGCAGCTTTCGTAGAAAGAAAGGCTGCGATTGACGTTACGGGCTTTGAAACCGATGTGATCGAAGAGCGACATAAGATGCAATATATCGCGGCCAATTATAAAGAAAAGCGGCGCTTCCCAATTTGGAAAGCGCCGTTATCAATATTCAATAGTGGTAATGTGAGAGCATGAATCAAAAAGGCGGGATGTGTGTGCGAAAATGGTGATTTTCGAGTACCGGAGCGGAGCGTACGTCTAACCATAGTCCCGAAAAGTTGCAGACTTTTCGGATAAGACTATGCGTCTTTGAGACCTACATGAGCACCGGAACGCAGATAAATTGCCATTTGCAGTCACACAGGCGACTTTTGGAACAAGCTCTAGAAGGTTATCCGCGCGTTCGTGCCAACCCATCCTTCGCAGGCTGATATTTCGGATCTAGCTGCACGGCACGCGAATAGGAACTCGCGGCCTTGGCCTTGTCGCCATTGTGTTCGTAGACGAGTGCCTGATTAGCCCAGCTTTCCGCCACGTTCTGGTCGAGCGTGATGGCCGTATTGAAATCATCGAAGGCGTTGTCGTAGTCGTCCAGCGCCACATAGGAAATGCCGCGACCATTATAAGGCTCGGGAGCCGTGGAGTTGAGAGAGATCGCCTTGGAGAAATCCTCGATGGCCTGCTTGTGCTGGCCTTTCGCCTGATAGATCAGGCCGCGATTGTGATAGGCGCGGCCATCCGTCGTCTGCAAGGCAATAGCCTGATTGAAGTCGCTGAGCGCCTGATCGAGCCTTCCTGCCTGTCGATAGACATTGCCGCGCCCGATATAGGCGGCGTCATATTGCGGGTTGAGCTGGATCGCCTTGCTGTAATCCTGCGCGGCTTTGGCGCTGTCGCCCATATAGCGATAGACCAGCGCGCGGTTGGAATAGGCCTGATAGAAATTCGGATTGAGTGCGATCGCCTGAGCGAAATCGCGCACCGCTTCCTTGTAGCGCCCGGCCTTGCCATAGGCGGAACCGCGGACATTATAGCCTTCCGGGTCACGCGGATTGCTCTGGATCACGCTCGTCAGCGAACTGATATTCTCGCTCGACCCTTGCGCCTTGTCCACCGTGCTCAGCGCCGTCGTCGTGGAGCTTTGGCAGCCCGCAACGGTCAAAGCCAGAAGTGCGGCGGCAATGAGAAGGCCGTTTCGGCCTGTTCCACCCAATGCCTCAATTCCCGAAACCTTCGTTCCGGATGATTGCATCATCTTCAAGCGTGTGGGCAACGATTGCATTCCTTTCAGCTCGCATAGGGCGCAAAACCCTTGTGCTTCTTCTCCATCCCGTGCCGGCCCCATTCGGGGCTTGCTCCTGCCGGGCTATTCTGCCTGTTACGGTACTATACTGGCCTCAACCAGCAGATAAAAACAGCAAAAAGGCGGCATTGTCTTGAGCGTGGCCCAGCTTCGGACAGCGCGCCGGACAGGCGGATATCCTAATTATTTGTTTTTACACATAATGACGCATGATAAGTCCAGAAACTTTTCGTAACGCCGTATTAAAATTGGAAACAGAATAAATAAAATACATCTGGAATGAGTGATGCCAGCCCTCGTTTAGCGCCGGAAACGAACCCACAAACCTGATGTCAAAACATGCAAAATCCGGCGCAGGCAAAAGCCGACACCGGAAAGCAGAAAAGGCGCTGCTCAACAGCGCCTGATTTCAAAGTCGATCAGCGAGCGCCTGGACGGCCGCCGACGAGGCCTTCACGCTGAGCGCGCTTGCGGGCCAGCTTGCGGGCGCGACGAACGGCTTCCGCCTTTTCGCGAGCGCGCTTTTCGGACGGCTTTTCATAGTGGCCGCGCATCTTCATTTCGCGGAAGATACCTTCGCGCTGCATCTTTTTCTTGAGAGCGCGGAGAGCCTGATCAACATTATTATCGCGGACGAGTACCTGCACGTGTATTCCCGTATCGGTTAGAATTTCGGTTAAGCCTGAGGCCGTTAGGGGGTCTTTTAACGATTACAGCCGGTCTGACCGGCCGATCAACGCCCAAAGGCTCCCAAGCTTCGCAACGGATACGCTGCAAATTGGTCGTGGCTATTACCAGAAAGAGCCCGGCCTGTCCACCTCAAGATGCAACTTTGCCCACCGGCTTGCGCGAAATACCGGCTTGCGCACGATTTACTATGGCCGCGACTGCGAGAATAGGCTAAGCGGCACAGGTTTCTCGCATAAATCGGCCTCAATGGCGACCTATAGCACTTTGCCAGAAAACCGATAATGCCCCCTCTCATTTTATCCGATTCTCCATATGCCTCTCCGCAAACGACTCGTTATCCAGTTCACAGGCTATGAAGGCCTGCACCCCAAGGCCGTCCGCGTGCGCCATGCGCAGGCAATGAAGGATTTCGACCGCTTGTGGAACGCCAGGACCAGGCTGCCCCCCATGGTGGAGGAGCCTGACGATTGCGGCACGTTGACCGCCATCACCACCGGCAATGGCTGGCAGACGGAAACCGAGTTCTGCCAGTTCGGCACGGCGGATATTTTCGACGATTACGCCGCGCGCTCGACACCGAAGCGCATGCTGACCGGTTTTCACGCATTCTTGAACATTCTCTTCACAGGCACGCTGTGGCGCTATCTGAGGACGAGCTGGCGCTTTGTCCTGTTTTTCCTGTGGCCCTTCCTGCTGTCGCTGGCGATTCTGGCTGTCGCAGCGCTTATCGTCTTCGCACCAATGGCGGCAGGCTTTTCGGCCTTGCATCTTTTCTGGTCGGTTCCGCTTGCCGCCTTTATTGCCACCTTGCTGGTGCGCAAGCCCGGTGACCGGTTTTTCATGTCCTATCTGCTCGACGACTGGTCCGCGGCCTATGACCGTATCCATGGCCGCAACGAAAAGCTCAGCCAGCGGCGCAAGGCCTTTACCGAAGCCCTGAAACGGAAAATCGAAGAAAGCCAGGCCGATGAGGTCATCATTGTCGCGCATAGTCTCGGCACGGTGCCGGCCGTGGAGGCGCTTGCCGATCTCCAGCGCGAGCGCCCCGACCTTCTGACGAGACAGCCCGTTTCGCTGCTTGCCATCGGGTCATGCCTGATGATGATCGCGTTGCACCCCAGGGCAAAGTCCCTGCGCGAAGATGTGCGCGTGGTGATCGAGGAAAGCCCGGTCCTCTGGTCGGAGTTCCAGGTGCTGACCGACATCATCCACTTCTACGGCTCCGACCCGGCAAAGGTGCTGAAGCTGAAGACCGACAATCCGCCGCTCATCCACCGCATTCGCTTCAAGCATGTGCACAGCGAAAACCGCTACAAGCGCTCCAAGGGCAATTTCTTCCTGATGCATCTGCTTTACATGCGCGGGGCGGAAAAGAAGAATTTCTATGATTTCGGCATGTTCCTGCACGGCCCGTTCTTGTTCCGCGAGCTGATGACCGAGCACAAAGGAAAAGCCGCCCCTCTCGATGAAGAAGGACGGCTTCCGGCTTCGTATCGCGAAGCGGCTTAGCCTTCGGGCGGCGCTACCACAGCAATCGTCAGCCAGGTTGCGGTCAGAGCGGGCTTCAGCGAGTTTTCGATTTCCAGCGTCACATCATAGTGATTGACCACGCGACCGGACGGACGGATATCCGCATCCGCCAGCTTGAAGCGGGCGCGCACGCGCGAACCCGTCTTGACCGGCGACATGAAGCGTAACTTGTCGAAGCCATAATTGATGCCCATCGTGGCGCCTTCCAGCATTGGCAGCGCTTCATAGGCCAGCGTCGAGAGCAGCGACAGCGTCAGGAAACCATGCGCGATGGTGCCGCCAAACGGCGTTTCCTTGGCGGCGCGTTCCGGATCGACATGGATGAACTGATGATCGTCGGTCGCATCCGCGAACTGGTTGATCATTTCCTGTGTGACTTCGCGCCACTCGGAACATCCGATTTCCGTGCCGATTGCCTCGCGCAACTGGTCGAGCGTGATTGCGTCTTTCATTCGCTGGCTATTCCTGCTGATGTGATTTGCCTTGTGTTTAACCAATAAAGCTCAGGCGGCAACCAGAATTTCCCGGGCAATGTCGTTCCAATGCGAGAAAACCTGATGCGCACCCTTGCCCGCCAGTTTTTCCGCATGGCCCTCATAGGTGTGTCCGCCGCCCGTATAACCGAATGCCGTCATGCCCGCAGCGATGGCTCCTTCAACGCCAAAAGGCGAATCCTCGATCACCACGCAACGCGCCGGATCGACGCCCATTTTGTCGGCTGCAAACAGGAACAGGTCTGGCGCAGGCTTGCCGCGCTTGACCATGCTGGACGAATAGACCGCATCGCCGAAATAGTGGCTGATGCCGGTCTTTTCCAGGCTGAACGCAATGCGCTCGGGTTGTGACGAGGACGCCACGCAGCGCTTCTGCGGCAACTCGCGCAGGAAGTCGGCAATGCCGACGGTCGGCTGCAAGCCTTCGGCAAACAGGATTTTCGTCGCGGGCCAGAACTGGCTCGTCGCCTCCTCCGGCAGGCGATGCCCGGTCATATCCTCGATCATCTTCATGATATCGGCCTGCTTCATGCCGATGCCCTTGGCAACCGTGCCCTGCGGCAGCTTCATGCCGTGGTCGGCATAGACCTGCTCGAACGCCAGACAGGAAAGCGGCTCGCTATCGACAAGCACACCGTCGCAATCGAAGATCACGAGATCGAAGGGGGATACGCTGCTCATTTTGGCTCCAGTGACATGCCTATTTTGTCGCGCAGTTTGGAGGTGCGCGTCCCTCGGTGTTGATATAGAGACTGTTCATCTATTACGCACCTATATCAACACAAGCGTGACAAAATTACCTCGCTTGCTGGGTTCTGAGATTTTGCGGAGATTTTCATGACGATAAATGTGGCACTGGTTGGACTGGCGCGTGATCTCGCGGCGCGGGCCGAAACCGGCAAGCCGATCCGCATCGGTCTTATCGGCGCTGGCGAAATGGGCACCGACATTGTAACCCAGGTTGCGCGGATGCAGGGCATCGAAGTCGGCGCACTCTCCGCCCGCAGGCTGCCGAACACCTTCAAGGCTGTCCGCACCGCCTATGGCGACGAGGACAACGCGCAAGAGGCCGCCACCGAATCCGCAATGACCCGCGCCATCGAAGCGGGCAAGATCGCCGTCACCGACGACAACGACCTCATTCTTTCCAATCCGCTGCTCGACGTCATCATCGATGCGACAGGCATTCCGGAAGTGGGTGCCGAGACCGGCATCAAAGCCATCCGGAACGGCAAGCACCTCGTCATGATGAATGTGGAAGCCGATGTCACCATCGGTCCCTATCTCAAGGCCGAAGCCGACAAGCAGGGCGTGATCTATTCGCTGGGCGCAGGCGACGAGCCTTCATCCTGCATGGAACTGATCGAGTTCGTTTCCGCCATGGGGCACAAGGTTGTGGCCGCCGGCAAGGGCAAGAACAATCCGCTCAATTTCGATGCGATCCCCGACGATTATCAGGAAGAAGCCGACCGCCGGAACATGAATGTCCGCCTGCTGGTGGAATTTGTCGACGGTTCCAAGACGATGGTTGAAATGGCGGCCATCGCCAACGCCACCGGGCTTGTGCCGGATGTTGCAGGCATGCACGGCCCGAAGGCAGCAATCGACGAATTGAACCGCACGCTGATCCCGAAGGAAGACGGCGGCGTCCTCAACAAGACAGGCGTGGTGGATTATTCCATCGGGCGCGGCGTATCGCCGGGCGTCTTCGTCATTGCCAAGATGGAACATCCGCGCCTGGTCGAGCGTCTGGAAGACCTGAAAATGGGCAAGGGGCCCTATTTCACCTTCCACCGGCCGTTCCACCTCACCTCGCTGGAAGTGCCGCTGACGGTGGCGCGCGTCGTGCTGCACGGCAAGACCGATATGGTGCCGCTGCCGAAGCCGGTGGCGGAAGTCTGCGCGGTTGCCAAGAAGGACTTGCAGCCCGGCGACCAGCTCGATGCCATCGGCCAATATTGCTACCGCTCATGGATCATGACGACGCCGGAAGCCCGCGCGGCCAAAGCCATCCCCTGCGGCCTGCTGCAGAACGGCACGGTGATCGCGCCGATCAAAAAGGGCGAACTCATCACCTATGCCAATGCGGCCCCGAAGCCCGGCTCGAAGATAGCCGAACTGCGTGCATTGCAGGACAAGATGTTAGGGCAGTAAGGCAATAAGGCAGTAGGGCAATATGTTAAGGGAGTAAGGGAGTAAGGGAGTAAGGGAGTAAGGGAGTAAGGGAGTAAGGGAGTAAGGGAGATGATACGGTCGGCCTGAGCTTCCGCAACAAAAACATACTCCCCTAATCCCCTATTCCCCTACTCCCCTCCCTCAATGATCGAGCGCCTTCACAATGCTCTCCACCATCTTCTTCGCATCGGCGAAGAGCATCATGGTGTTGTCGCGGAAGAACAGCTCGTTTTCCACGCCTGCATAACCGGAGCCCATGCCGCGCTTGATGAACAGGACCGTGCCCGCCTTGTCGACATCGAGGATCGGCATGCCGAAGATCGGTGACTTCGGATCGGTCTTCGCCGCCGGATTGGTGACGTCATTCGCGCCGATCACGAAGGCCACATCGGCCTGCGCGAATTCCGAATTGATGTCTTCCAGTTCGAACACTTCATCGTAAGGCACGTTGGCCTCGGCCAGAAGCACATTCATATGCCCCGGCATGCGGCCCGCGACCGGGTGGATGGCGTATTTCACTTCCACGCCTTCCGCCTTCAGCTTGTCGGCCATTTCCCGCAGCGCGTGCTGGGCCTGCGCCACCGCCATGCCATAGCCCGGCACGATGATGACCTTGGAAGCGTTCTTCATGATGAAAGCCGCATCGTCGGCAGAGCCCTGCTTGACCGGACGCTGTTCGACCTCGCCAGCCGGACCGCCGGACGTATCGCCGCCAAAGCCGCCGAGAATGACCGAGATGAACGAGCGGTTCATGCCCTTGCACATGATGTAAGACAGGATTGCACCCGACGAACCAACCAGCGCGCCGGTGATGATCAGCGCCAGATTGCCAAGCGTAAAACCGATGCCCGCCGCTGCCCAGCCCGAATAGGAGTTGAGCATCGAAACGACCACCGGCATATCCGCACCGCCAATCGGGATGATGATGAGAACGCCGAAGGCAAGCGCCAGAAGCACGATCAGCCAGAACACGAAATGGCTTTCGGTGTTGGTCAGAACGACGATCAGCAGCACGATAGCGGCGGCCAGAGCCGCATTGATGACATGGCGGCCCGGCAGCATGATCGGCTTGCCCGACATGCGCCCGTCGAGTTTCAGGAAGGCAATGATCGAGCCGGTGAAGGTGATCGCGCCAATGGCCACGCCCAGCGACATTTCCACAAGCGCCTGACCGTGGATCTGCCCCACTTCGCCAATCCCGAAGGAATGCGGCGAGTAGAGCGCGGCGGCGGCCACCAGCACGGCGGCAAGGCCGATCAGCGAGTGGAAGGCGGCGACAAGCTGCGGCATGGCCGTCATGGCGATGCGGCGCGCGATGACAGCACCGATGCCGCCGCCAATGGCGATGCCAATGACGATCAGCACAAGACCGCCAAAGCTCGGGCGCGCCAGCAACAATGTGGTGAGGATGGAAATCCCCATGCCGATCATGCCGTACATATTGCCCTGACGGCTGGTCGTCGGATGCGACAGGCCGCGCAGCGCCAGAATGAACAGCACACCGGAGACGAGATAAAGGAAGGCTGCGAGATTAACGCTCATGTTGGTTCAGCCTCACTTTTCTTTTTTCTTGTACATGGCGAGCATGCGCTGGGTGACCAGAAAGCCGCCGAAGATGTTGACGCTCGCCAGAATGAGCGCGATGAAACCGAAACCGGTTGCCCAGCCCGAAAGCGAAAGGCCAACCGCCAGAAGCGCGCCCACCACGATCACCGATGAAATGGCGTTGGTGACGGCCATCAGCGGCGTATGGAGCGCAGGCGTGACCGACCAGACGACGTAATAGCCGACGAAGATCGACAGGATGAAAATCGCAAAGCGGAACACGAACGGATCGATTGCGCCGCCCGATGCGGCATGCGCGGCAGCCGCCGCCGCATCGCCCAGACCGCCAGCATTTTCCGCCGCCTGACGCACGGCATCCGCTGCCTGGTTCAGGCTCTCAAGAGCTTTATCGAGATTTGTATCGGCCATTATGCCTCTCCTCCATCAGCTGGAGTTTTGGGGGAAGACGGGGTCTTCGGGGCTTTAGCTGGTGTTTTCTTGGCAGGCTTCGCTGCCGCCTTTGCGGCCGGTTTCTCCGCTTTCGGTTTCGGCGCGGCTTTCGGTTTTACAGCTTTTTCAGCGGCCGCAGCCGGTGCCGTTTCAGCCTTGGCGAAAGCCGGGTGCAGGATTTTGCCCTGATGGGTGAGAAGCGTTGCCTTCACCAACTCGTCTTCCGGATCGATTTTCAGAAGCTTCGTTTCCTTGTCGACCAGCGTTTCGACAAAGGCGATCAGGTTGCGCGCATAAAGCTGCGAAGCGCTTGCAGCGATACGGCCCGGAACATTGAGATGACCGACAATCTTGACGCCATTGACCTCGGCGATCTGACCGGCAATCGCGCCTTCGACATTGCCGCCGCGCTCGACCGCCAGATCGACCAGCACCGAGCCGGGGCGCATGGAAGCGACCATTTCCTTGGAAACCAGACGCGGGGCCGGACGGCCCGGAATGAGCGCCGTAGTGATGACGATATCCTGCTTGGCGATGTGGTCGGCAACAAGTGCCGCCTGCTTCGCCTGATATTCCTTCGACATTTCCTTGGCGTAGCCGCCAGCGGTTTCCGCCGCCTTGAACTCGTCGTCCTCGACGGCAATGAATTTCGCGCCAAGCGAGGCGACCTGTTCCTTTGCAGCCGGGCGAACATCGGTGGCCGTCACGACGGCACCGAGGCGGCGCGCGGTCGCAATCGCCTGAAGACCGGCAACGCCCGCCCCCATGACGAATACCTTTGCGGCAGGCACGGTGCCCGCCGCCGTCATCATCATCGGCATGGCACGGTCATAGACTTCCGCCGCATCGATAACCGCCTGATAACCGGCAAGGTTCGCCTGTGATGACAGCACGTCCATCACCTGCGCGCGGGTGATCCGCGGCATGAACTCCATCGTGAAGGCCGAAATTCCGGCCTTGGCAAGCGCTGCAACGGCGTCCTCATGACCATAGGGGTCCAGCATGGCGAAGAGTGCCGCGCCCGATTTATACCCCTTCAGTTCCGCATCCGAGGGGCGGCGCACTTTCAGCACGACATCCGCCGTTTTCGCATCCGCCGCCGTGCCGATGCGGGCACCGGCTGTGGTGAATTCAGCATCGGGAATGCGCGATTTCTCACCGGCGCCTTTTTCCACCACGACATCGAAGCCGAGCGCGATGAATTTCTTCACCGTCTCCGCCGACGCCGCGACACGGCTTTCATTGGGGTCGCTTTCTTTCGGGATAAATAACGTCTGGGCCAAGCTGGTTTCCCTTTCGTGGCGTTCTTCCGGGGTTGATTCCGGTCAGGCACAGTTACGAGCTTCCGGGACGAAGCCCGTTCAAATAAACTGAACTATAAACATGCATAAAACCCCGGCACGGTGTCCCATGCCAAGGCAATCGATCAAATAGTGCGGGTTGATCCCGGTTTGCGCTTCAGTTCAGCGGCACCGCGCCGGATGTTTCCATCCGGCATCGGCCATGACTAAAGAATGAACCAGGCAGCGACGCAGACTAGAATGAAAAGAACGGTCGCGGAGAAGAAACCACCAGCAAAAAAGCCGAAAGCCATGGCAATCATAAGGGCGACGAGCGTCACCGTGCTCCATTTAACCAGGCCCGTGAAACCGGCATAAGTTTTCTCATGCTCGGAATAGTCCATCGGTGCGCCAAGTTCAGCCGGAGCCGTCGTATGATGTTCTGCCATTTTAGTTCCACCCATTCAGAATTTCCGCTTATATACCGTCAGTCTAAGCGAAAATAACTGCAATCTTCAATGCGCGACGAAAGAAACCCATGCATTGACGGCATGGCTTTTCGTCGCAGCTTCCCTCTCTCCGCAGAAGCGGTTCCGCAATCTTCGTAATGCGAAACCACCCTTCTGGCTATATTTAATTGTTTAAACTCATACGCCGAGACCGGTATATTTCGCGGTCGGCAGAATTGTCAGCGGCACGGAACTGTCCCGCATATCGGCAAACATAGCGCGACGTTCATGCGGCTGCGACTTGAAGAACGGAAAGCGCACCGCCACCGCATCGCGGATATTGCGGATGGGTGCGGCACCGAGACCGACCCTGATCCCATAACCTTCATGCTCGCGCGCATCGGCCATGACAGAGGTGCCGAAAATGCGCTTGTAGAACGCCATATGCTCCGGCTTTACCGAAGCAAGGCATTGATCCGCCGCGAAAAATTCCGAAGCCATCGCCGCGATGCGCAAGGTGATATAGGGAATGGCCGGATATTCGCTCAACAGTTCCGGATCGGCGGCGAAGCGGGTCGGATCGACAAAATGCATGCCGCTGTTGAGCAGCGGATCAAGAATATCCGGGAAAAGCGCATAGCTGGTGCCGCGCCGATGATCGGGCGTGATGTGATGGATGCGCAGCGTGCTGACCAATTGCCCGTCCACATGCACCCCATAGACGAAGGCATGGCTGTCGCGGTCGATATCATCGACAATGGACGGCACTTCCGCCTCGTGCATCACATTGCGCGTGCGGTAGGAACGGTAGCGCAAGCGGCCGATTTCCTCGAGGTCCTCTGCATGGACGATGCGGCGATATTCCACCCGGTCGAGAAACTGCAACAGCTGTCGCGCGAAGTTGGACAATGGCGGTTTATCGCCTGTAACAGCTGTATTCGTCATGCAATCGATTTTCCGCACCCCCGCAAATCAGTGTGCAGAATATGCGCCTTTATCAGCATGTAAAGATATAACTTTGTGAGGCGCCTTCTTATAGCCCCGAGATAAACACTTCTTCGCCATAATTCGACGGGACTTTATTGCGCGGAATGCAGGCGATAAGCGCAAAATGCGCCAATTACCGACCAATTCACGGTTTTGCCTTAATTTGAAAACGCGCCATTTCAAAGCAGATTGGCGCTCGCCCGGATACGGGCCTGATCAGGCGAAGCTTCGTCCGCTATCGCGCCGCGCCGCTGCCTTCGCGGTCATGGCGGTGATCGCCTCAACCGGCACCGGCATGCCGAGAAGATAGCCCTGAACCAGATCGGCACCAGCCGCCACGCGGATCAGCGCGAGCTGTTCCTCGGTTTCAACACCTTCGACCGTCACGCCCAACCCAAGCTCATGCGAAAGCTGGGTGACGCCGCGCAGCAGCATCAGCGAGCGCCGGTCGGTGGTGATGTCGCGCACGAAGGAACGGTCGACCTTCACCTTGGTCAAGGGCAATGTATTGAGATAGCTGAGGCTGGAATAGCCGGTCCCGAAATCGTCGAGCGCGATATTGATCCCGGCATTCTTGAGCCGCTGCAACACCATCGACGTCTTGTTGCGGTCGGAGATGATGGCGCTTTCGGTCACTTCCACTTCAAGACGATGCGCCGGAAGTCCCGATTTCTGCAAGGCATTGGCGATATCGCGGGCAATATCGTTGCTCTTCAGATCAATGGCCGACAGATTGACCGAAACCCCGATCCGGTCGCCCCATGACTGGCAGTCCACACAGGCCTGCTCCAGCATGAAGCGGGTAATGTCGGTGATGATGCCCATTTCTTCGGCAAGCGGAATGAATTCGGTCGGCGGCACGAAGCCAAGCTCCGGATGTTCCCACCGCGCCAGCGCCTCACATGCGACAACGCGCAAGGACTGCGCGCTGACGATGGGCTGGTAGACGACCTTGATCTCGCCGTGACTGATGGCAAGCCGCAAATCGGCCTTGAGTTTCTGGCGCCCGCGATATTTGGTGTCCATGGCGTCAATGAAGATCGACCAGGACTTGTCTTCCCTGCTCTTGGCCTCATAGAGCGCCAGATCGGCATTGATATGCATGCTGCCGACATCGGCCTTTTCGACATTCTCGATCGCCACGCCTGCGCTGATGTCGATATGAACCTGATCGCCGTCCAGATCGTAAGCGCCGGACACGACATCGGTGATGTGATCCATGACGCCCGCGACATCGGCCTCGCCGCGCAGGTTGAAGACGAACACCACGAACTCATCGCCGCCGAAACGCGACGTGACGAAACGCTGCGGATCGAGCGAATTCAAGCGCTCGGCGAACAGACGCAGCAGCACGTCGCCGGTATGATGCCCCAGCGTATCGTTGACATGCTTGAAATGATTGATGTCGATGACGACGAGCGCCGCCTGCGTGTCCTTTTTCTGGTTGGAACGCAACGCCCGTACCATGGTCTCGAAATAATTGCGGTTCGGCAGGCCGGTCAGGCCGTCATAGCGCGCCATGTGCTGGATGCGCGCTTCCGCTTCCACGCGCTGCGTCACATCCTCGAACATCAGCACCGCCCCTTCATTGAGGGTCTGGTTGCCGATACATTCAATGTAACGCTGGTTTGAAAGCTGGAAAATATCGCGGGCGCGCCTGCCGAGCAGAAGGTCCTGCATCCGCACATGCACGCTTTTCAGGTCGTTCTGCGGAAACAGCCCCTTCTTGGCACAGTAGCGCAGAAGAACATCGAGCTTGCGGCCATGCAGCTTGGTATGCTCGGCGATCTGCAGCATCGCCTTGGCCTTGTTGTTGATGACCGCGATGCGCTGCTGGCTGTCGAACATCAAAAGCCCTTGCGGCATGTTGTTGAGCGCGGCATCGAAACGACCGGCCACGATGGAGAGCCGCCGCTTTCCCATGACGGCAGCGAAGAGAAACTCGCGCAACCCGTTGGCCATCTGTATGTTGGACAGGAAATACGGGATCAGCAGCAGGCCGATGATGACGTGAAACGGCGTCCCCGCCAGAATGAGCCCGGCCAGAACCGGGATGAGCGTGCAGGCCGACATCAGGATGACGGCCTTCGCCGACGCATAATTGCGGCCCACGATGGAGACGACAGAGGCAAGCAGCACGGTCAGGCTGGCAAGTTCGGCAAAGGAATCCCGCAGCACGAAGCTTGAGAAGAAGCACAACATGCCGAGCGTCAGGCACACCGCGGATGCGCCGACCAGATAGCGCGTTTCCCACCGGTCGAGATCGGCATGGGACAGCGGCTGCTGTTTTGCCTGGTCGAACTTGTGCATGTCGAAGATGCGCCCGACGGCAATGATCGCGAACACGCCGGCAAAGACCAGATAACGCCAGTCCTCGGTTTTCACATAGATGACGACACAGGCTACAACGTGCGCGAGCAAGCCGAACCAGAGCGTCGTACGATTACCATACAGCGCTCTGAGAAAAGATAGCCGCACATCTGCAGGTATCTCAGGTTTACGGCTTTGCCACATTCGATGCATTTAATCCCTTATATGGGGCAGCAATATCGCACCAATGACTTAAAAATATCTTTCGGGATATTAAACCACAAGCTGTCATGCCAACCACCATAAGATGTATTCAGATGTTTTTTAAGGAAAACCATAGACGCACAACCCCCGGCCCGTAATTACAACCAGAGGCATGTATTGTTTTAGTTGTTCTAATATTACTGAAACAGCCATGATTGGAGAACAGGACAGGTTAACTGTCGCCTTGCTGAGAATTAATCCATATTAGTCGGGATGGATATTCTGCCGCCAGAGTCCCGACTTTTAGAGAAAAATCCTGCCATCCAAGGTCCAGAAAAGGGAAATAACCGCAAAAAGCTTCCAACTTTGTCAGAGTTGATGCCCCCCGTCGACGGTGATGATCGAGCCGGTCATATAGCGGCTGGCATCGGAAGCCAGCATCAGCACAACCCCGTCGAGATCCTGCGGCTCGCCCAGACGCCGCATCGGGTTTCGCCCTTTGAAGTAGCCCCCTGCCGGGCCTTGCAGCTGTTCTTCATTGATTCGCGTTGGAAACCAGCCCGGCGAAATCGCGTTGACGCGAATATCATGCGCGGCCCATTCCAGCGCCAGCGCCCGAGTCATCTGCGTCACGCAGGCCTTGGACATGGAATAGGCGGCAGCACCTTTCTGCGGGCGCTCGCCCAGAATGCTGGTCGTGTTGACGATGGACCCGCCCTCGCCGCGCTCGATCATGCGGCGCGCGGCCTCCTGCGCCACGAAAAAGGCTCCGGCGACATTGACCTCGAATATATGTTCCAGCATGTCGCGCGTCGTGTCGAGCGCACGCGCCATATGCGCAACGCCGGCATTGTTGAAGAGCGCCGTTATCGGTCCGAAACGCGCTTCCGCCTCATCGAAAGCGCGCATGATTTCATCGGGATGGGTTACATCCGCCATGATTTCCAGAACTTCGCCGCCCGATGGGCAAATGCTTTCGCCTGCATGGGTGCGCGAGATCGAAATCACGCGTGCACCATGCCCGGCCAGCACATGAACCATGCGCAGGCCCAACCCCGAAGAACCACCCGTCACGGCAATGACCTTGCCCCTGACGGAGAAAAGCTGATCGTCAGTCATTCATCCCCTCAACTGCCAATCCGTCTTTATTCATTCCTAGATTATCGGGAGCAGTATTTGAACCATCTTCGACCGTAAAAATCGGTTCAAATCAACGCAATACACAGAAGGCGCGACAAATGAGCAACCGCAGAGCCGCAAGACGACACCTGTTCGTGATTGCGCGGCCCATTGCGGAGAAGTAAGTGTCAACGCAGATAAGCGCATTATCCGACTGGTGGAAACGAACACTATGCCCAAGACTTCCCGCCCTCTCGTCGCCGTGCCGACCGATGTGAAGCCGTTTGAAAACTACACATGGCATGCCGCGCCCCAGCAATATCTGTCAGCGGCAATCGATGTTGCGGGCGTAACGCCGCTTCTGGTGCCGAGCTTCGGTGACAAATTAGACCTCGACGCCATTCTGGATGCCGTGGACGGCATTCTCGTCACGGGTTCCAAATCGAACGTTCACCCCGCCCTCTACGGTGCAGAGGCCGGTCCTGCCTTCGAGCCCTATGACAATGCGCGCGATGCAACGTCGCTGCCGCTGATCCGCGCGGCCATTGAAAGGGGCGTTCCGGTGCTGGCGATCTGCCGCGGCATACAGGAACTGAACGTCGCGCTTGGCGGGACGCTGGCCACCGAAGTCCAGGAACTGGAAGGCCGGATGGACCACCGTGCGCCGGAATCGGAAAGCCAGGCGGAACGCTTCGCCATCCAGCACCCGATCAAGCTCAACCCGAACTCATGCCTTGCAGAAATCCTGAAGGAAGACAGCATTCGCGTGAATTCCGTGCACCGCCAGGCCATCGACAAGCTGGCTCCGCAGCTTGAAGTCGAAGCCGTTGCCGAAGACGGCACCATCGAGGCCGTCTCGGTGAAGAATGCGAAGGGATTTGTCGTCGGCGTCCAGTGGCACCCGGAATATTGGGTGCATTCCGACGCCCCTTCCCGCAGGATTTTCGAGGCGTTTGGCGATGCAGTGCGCCAACATAGGGCAGTAGGGCAGTAGGGCAGTAGGGCAGTAGGGCAGTAGGGCAGTAGGGCAGTAGGGCAGTAGGGCAGAGAAGAATGTGGTGGTTGCGGTCATGCGCAACCAAAACATACTCCCTTATTCCCTTAACATACTGCCTTACTGCCCTACTGCCTTATTGCCTTAACTTACCGCCTTAACCCGCGCCGTCTCCGGCACCGGCGTCAGGGCCGAACCAGTGTCGAACCACGCAATGAGATTGTCGATCACCAGATCCGCCATTGCCTGACGGGTTTTTTGCGATGCGGATGCGATATGGGGCAGCAGAACGGTGTTGGGCGCATCGAGCAGCCCCTGCGAAACATGCGGTTCGTTCGCGAAGACGTCGAGACCGGCGGCGGCAATCGTGCCATTGTTCAGCGCCGCGACCAGCGCATCCTCGTCGACCAGCGAACCGCGTCCGACATTGATCAGCACGCCATCGGCCCCAAGCGCCTCCAGCACTTCCGCATTGACCGCCCTGGCGGTTTCCGCCCCGCCCGGCGCGACCAGAATGAGCGTGTCGACGGCCTTGGCAAGTTCCTTGAGGCTTGGATAATAATCGTAGCGCACGTCACTTGCCTGACGGCGATTGTGATAGGCAATCGGCAGGCCGAATGCCTCGATCCGGCGGGCCACCGCCTTGCCGATACGGCCAAGGCCGAAAATGCCGATCTTGCGACCGCGCAGAGAAAGCTTCGACAGCGGGTAGCGGCCTTCCTTCACCCAATTGCCGGCGCGCAGGAATGCCTGCGACTTCGACAGTTCGCGCACCGTGTCGATCAGGAGGCCGATGGTCGTATCCGCCACTTCATCGGTCAGCACGTCCGGCGTGTTCGTGACCATCACATTGCGGGTGGCGGCATGTTTTGCATCCACCGCGTCATAGCCAACGCCGAAATTGCCGATGATTTGCAGATTGGGCAATGCATCGATCAGCCCCGCATCGACGTTCGACATGCTGGCAATGCCCTTCACGTCCTTGGCCCACGCAGCATCGACCAGCGTTGCGTCGCCGCGCGGAATGCGGCGCACCGAAAACTCACCCGACAGGCGCTCGACGGCATAGTCGTTGAAGTTTCCGAGCACAAGAATGGTGGCATCGCGCTTGGTCATGACAATATTCCTCTGGGCAGCATGGGGCAGTTCGTTGAAGATCGGCGACCGGCCAGCCAAAGGCCGCAACCGGACCCGAAGCGGGGAAAATCAGCCGTGTTTCGGCTTGGAGGTCGATTGCCGGATATGCAGTTCCGGCTTGATGAGTTCCTGCATTGAGGAAACCTCGACGCCGTTGAGCTGATCGAGCAGCGCGCGCGCCGCGCGGCGTCCCACTTCGCGCTGCCCGTTCCAGACGGTCGTGAGCGCAGGTGTCGCAATGGCCGCTTCCTCAAGATCGTCATAGCCGGTCACGGAAATGTCCTCGCCCGGCACCAGCCCGGCGCGGGCGATGCCGTTCATCAGGCCGATGGCCGCCAGGTCGTTCCAGCAGACCGCAGCCGTCGGCTTGTCCTTCAATGCCAGAAACTGCGGCGCGACCTCAAAGCCGCCCTGCTTCGTGCGCGGCCCGGCGATGCGCCAGTCCGGGCGAACCTCAAGGCCAGCCTTTTCCATGGCCTGCACATAGCCGCGATAGCGGTCGCGGCCCGTCGACGTCTGGTCGGTACCGCCGATCATCGCGATGCGCGTATGGCCGAGCGAGATCAGGTGATTGGTGGCAAGGCCGATGCCATAGGCATCATCGCCCCGGAAAACCGGCGCGTGAACGCCCTCGACACTACGCGCGATCAGCACGACAGGCAGGCCATTGTCCTCGGCAAGCTGGATATCTTCCGGCGGCGTGCCGATGGCGGGCGACATGATGACCCCGTCCGCGCCCAGTTGCAGCAGCGTATCCATGAAGGTGCGCTGCTTTTCGAGCTGGTCGTAATGGTTGGACAGGATGAAGGTCTGGCGCGAGCGGTCCAGTTCCGTTTCGATGGATTTGAGAATTTCCGCGAAGAACGGGTTCATGATGTCATGCACCACGACGCCGACAATGCCGGAGCGCGAGGTGCGCAGGCTCGCGGCGCGCCGGTTATAGATATAACCGATGGCGCGGGCATGTTCCTTGATCTTCTCGCGGGTCTGGTCGGCAACGAGGGGGCTGTCGCGCAAAGCGAGCGAAACGGTGGCTGTCGAAACACCAAGCGCATCAGCGATGGTCGATAGCTTTATTTTCTGGGCCAAGTCGCCTCCCCAAATTGGTCCGTGCCGCAGTTGGAGACGCGGCCGCAACCTGACAAGGCGGGACGCGACCGTTCGTCCTGCGAACGGTTATGCCATTGCCATCCTTGAATTGGAAGCATTTTCGATAGCACGCAACCTGAAAAGTGTTTCACGCTTTCCCGCCAAGATGCGCGTCAAAACAAATAGTTAGAGCTTGAGGATCGGCGGGCTTATTCCACCTCGTCCTCTTCCAGCACTTCCGCTTCCGGCTCTTCGGGCAGGCGCACGACGCCACGCAGCGCGAGATTGCTCTCCATCCGGCTCAACATCTTGAGGAAGGTCTTGCGGTCCTTCTTGTCGAGGCCTTTCAGCATGTCCTTTTCGGTTTTGCGAATGGATTTCTCGATCGCCTTGATGGTTTCGAGGCCAGCCTGCGTGAGATAGATATGCGACTGGCGCTGATCGGTTTCCGAGGCGCGCTTGGCGACAAACCCCTGGCTTTGCAGGCGGGCAATGGTTTTGGTGATGGTCGGCGGACGCACGCCCAGCCGCTGCGCAAGAACGCCCGGCGTAAGCCCGTCTTCCGCAGCCAGTTGCAGCATGACGGCATCCTGCCCCGCATAAAGCCCCTGTTCGAGAAGCCTGGTGGCCAGCACCGTCCGCGACAGTCTCGCCACGGATTGCAGCCGGTAAAGTACAACCGCCTTATTGTCCTTGCTCATCGCCACCTCGCCCTTTTTACGACGTTACGCTGTCGCCCGATCGATAGTCCCGCCTGTTCTCATATCGTAAAATATTGTCCGACTTATGAAACAACAAGCGCCTGTTGCTGTCATGGCTAATGGACGTTACGCTTCCGGGCTCCGATGAAATGAATGAAGTGAGGAAAACATGACCGATCTGCGCGACCAGAACAGCAACATGATTGTCGTTCTGCCTCTTGGCGCTCACGAACAGCATGGGCCTCATCTGCCGTTCGAAACCGATACGATCATCGCCGAAGGCATTGTCGCGCGCGTCAGCGATGCGCTGCCGCCCGAGCTGAATGTCAACTTTCTGCCTGCACAGCCGGTCGGCTATTCCATCGAGCATATGGACACGGAAGGCACGCAGAGCCTCGCCTTTGCCGAGGCCGTGAACCAGTGGATCGGCATCGGCGAGAACCTTCACGCGGGCGGCATCCGCAAGCTGGTCATGCTGAACGCGCATGGCGGAAATTCGCCATTGATGACGATTGTCGCGACGGAACTGCGCACAAGGCTCGACATGCTGGCCGTCGCCACGAGCTGGACCCGCTTCGGCCTGCCGGAAGGGCTGATCGCGCCGGAGGAGAAGGCGCTCGACATTCATGGCGGCTTTATCGAGACATCGGTGATGCTGGCGCTGCGCCCCGATCTGGTGGATATGTCGAAGGCGCGCAACTTCTCCAACGCCCAGTCACGCTATGCCGAGGAATTCAAGTTCCTGCGCGCCTATGGTCCGCACGCCTTTGGCTGGAAGATGCACGACCTCAACCCGGAAGGCGTCGCAGGCAACGCGGCCGCCGCAACGGCGGAAGCAGGCGAAAAGCTGATCGCCAACGCGGTTGCCGGTTTCATCGAATTGCTGTGCGATGTCGACAGATTCGACCTTGCCCGGCTCGGCCCCGCCGTCATGGCGCGAACGTGATGTAATATTATAGCATTGCATATGGCATTCACGCCGCCCTTCCCTTATATGAATTGTCCTGTCCGAGGTTTCGGTGCCGTGCCGCTTTGTGCTGGCTGCCCCGCACCTCGATTTCCAAAAGGCCACAACTTCAAGAGGCATGACCATGAGCCAGGCTGAAGCCCAATCCGAAGCTCCGTCTGAAACGAAGACGACCACTGAAGCTGGCCGCATTCCCGTGACCGTTCTGACGGGTTATCTGGGGTCGGGAAAGACCACCCTTCTCAACCGTATCCTGACCGAAAATCACGGCAAGCGTTATGCCGTCATCGTCAATGAATTCGGCGAGATCGGCATCGACAACGACCTGATCGTCGAGTCGGACGAAGAAATCTACGAAATGAACAATGGCTGCATCTGCTGCACCGTGCGCGGCGACCTGATCCGCGTGGTGGAAGGCCTGATGCGCCGTCCGGGCCGTTTCGACGCCATTATCGTGGAAACCACCGGCCTTGCCGATCCTGTTCCGGTGGCGCAGACCTTCTTCATGGATGACGACGTGCGCGCCAAGACCGGCCTCGACGCCGTTGTCGCGCTTGTCGATGCCAAGCACCTGCCGCTGCGCCTGAAGGACAGCCGCGAGGCGGAAGACCAGATCGCCTTCGCCGACGTGGTGCTGATCAACAAGACCGACCTCGTGACGCCGCAGGAACTGGCCGCTATCGAGGCGACGGTGCGCGCCATCAATCCCCATGCCATCATCCATCGCACCGAGCGCGCCTCCATCCCGCTCGACCGCGTGCTGGACCGCGGCGCCTTCGACCTGAAGCGCGTTCTGGACAACGATCCGCACTTCCTCGACCATGATCATCCCGACCACGTCTGCGGCCCCGACTGCGATCACGATCATGACCATCATGGACATGATCATCATCACCATGCGCATGATCACGATCATCATGACCACCATCACGACCATGACCATGTATGCGGTCCTGATTGCGACCATGACCACCATCACCACGATCATGCCTCGCCGATCCACGATGTGACGGTGAAGTCGGTATCGCTCCGGGCTGGTGAAATCGACCCGGCGAAATTCTTCCCGTGGGTTCAGAACATCACGCAGACGCAGGGACCGAACATTCTGCGCCTCAAGGGCATCATCGCCTTGAAGGACGACCCGGACCGCTATGTGGTGCAGGGCGTGCACATGATCATCGAGGGCGACCACCAGCGCGCCTGGAAGGAAGATGAAAAGCGGGAAAGCCGCCTTGTCTTCATCGGGCGCGAACTCGATCCAGCCGCCCTGAAGGCCGGTTTCGAAAACTGCCAAGCCCAGTAATAAAAGCCCAGCAATAAAAGCAAAATAAAACAAGAAATACCGGAAGCCGATGCCTACAGTAGCTCCGCTCGACCTTGACGGTCATTGTCTTTATGCGCGCTTTGTCGGCGGCATTCCCACCTTCGCCATGGCCGATGGCTCGATCCATCAGCTCAACAACGCAAACAGCACCGCGACAGCCCATGACGGGCTGTTGAGCGCGGCTGTTTCGGTTGATGGCAAGTCGCTCGTCACAGGCGGCGAAGACGGTCGCGTCTGCCGCACGGATGCCGATGGAACGGTGACGGAACTGGCAAGGATTCCGCGCAAATGGATGACGGCTGTGGCGGCGGGTCCGGGCGGCACGGTCGGCTTCGCATCGGGCCGCACTGCCTGGGTGCGCACCTCGGATGGCAAGGTGCAGGAATTTGCCCAGGAACGCAGCGTCGAAGGCATCGCCTTTGCGCCGAAGGGCCAGCGCCTTGCCATTGCGCGCTATAATGGCGCGACGCTGATCTGGACCGGCACGGCGGCAAAGCCTGTCGAACTGGAATGGAAGGGCGCCCATATCGGCGTGATCTTCTCGCCCGATGGCCGCTTTCTCATCACCTCGATGCAGGAAAACGCACTGCATGGCTGGCGTCTCGAAGATGCCAAGCACATGCGCATGACCGGCTATCCGGCGAAGGTCAAGGACTGGTCGTGGAGCGCCAAGGCCAAGTGGCTCGCCACCTCCGGCGCGCCTGCGGCCATCGTCTGGCCTTTTGCTGGCAAGGACGGCCCGATGGGCAAGGCCCCGCTGGAACTTGGGCTTCGCGGCGACAGCATGGTGACATCGGTTGCCTGCCACCCGGCCGAGGACATCGTGGCCATTGGCTATAATGACGGCATGATCCTGATCGCGCGTTTTGCCGACGGCAAGGAAGTGCTGCTGCGCCGCCCCGGCAAGGGCGCAATCACCAGCATGGGCTGGGACAATGAAGGCCACCGCCTCGTGTTTGGCTCGGAGGCCGGGGATTGTGGAGTGGTTTCGATAAGAGATTAGGGCAGTAGGGCAGTAGGGCAGTAGGGCAGTAGGGCAGTAGGGCAGTAGGGCAGTAGGGCAGTAGGGCAGTGAAGAATATGGTTGGCGCGGTCATCCGCAACCCAAACATACTCCCTTACTCCCCTATTCCCTTAACATACTGCCTTACTGCCCTACTGCCTTATTGCCTTTTTACCCTACTGCCCCCTTCTCGCAACCGCGGGCGCGCCATCCGGCCCGAGCGACGCGACCCACTGGCTGATGGCGGCAATGTCCTTTTCACCGAGCATATGGTCCGCATCGATGGTGCGGGCATCGACCTTCGCGCCGCCGGAGCGCAGAAGTGCGGAAAGCGCTGGCGCGAACGGCGAATAAAGCTTGTCCTCTTCGCCCGTGATGGTCAGGACCCGCGCCTTGCTCAGATTGGCAGCGGGCGCATTGTCCAGAACCGGCATCGAGCGCATCAGGACAGCGCGCTTCACCAGATCGGGATGCAGCATCATTGTCGCCGCCAGAAGATTGGCGCCGTTCGAGTAGCCCACGAAGGTCGCATGGGTGAGATCAAGCTCCTTGTCGTCGGCAAGGCGCGTCAGGAAAGTCACGAAGGCATTGGCTTCGAGCTTGATGTCCTTCTGGTCGAACTTGACCGGCGTGATGCGCTTGTACCAGCGCGTGCCGCCATCCTGCATCACGCGGCCGCGAATGCCAAGCAGCGTGGCTCGCGGCCAGATCTTGGTCGCCAGCGGCACAAGGCTGGTTTCATTCCCGCCCGAACCATGCAGCAGGATCACCAGCTCGTTCGAGGCGTTTTCCGGCTTGTAGAAGCGGTGGATGAACTGCTTGCTGCGCGAAAAATTCTGTTCAGGCGTCGTGTCCGTATCCATCTTCTTCTCGCGCATTGTCACGCCTTCACCCAGCTTGGGAGCGCCCTGCTCTTCCTTCATCGACGCGGCAATTGCGTTCAGGGCCTTGCCCTGACCGTTCGTCGAAACAGGCTGTCCTTCGGCCAGAGCCGAGCCCGCCGTCACCGTGAATGCAGCTGCCGCCAGAGCGGCCATAAACATCTTCTTTACCATGATCTCAACATAGCCAATGAGACGTTAACGAAGGTTTGAAGGCAGCTCTTCCCGGGTGCGTCCCCACCCCTGCCGGCGATAGCGAATTTTAGTCCGAAGTCACTCCTTCGGTCGCGCTAATGTAATGCGGTTAACAGCAGAGTTTTAGCGAGAATATGGCAGAATGCACGAAAAGTTACATCGTGTTACAATTCTGTTACGCCATCACGCGACCTCAACAATGCGTGAACAACTCTCTGTCCGCAAATTATCCATGCTTTTGACGCCTTTACGTGGAATCATAACGCAACTTGAGAGGCAACCGTTTGGAAGCGGGCCAATTGTTTTAATGGGAGTGACCATGAGCAGCTTCAAACCGGGGCGATTTTCATCCGCCCGTCTCACTTATGATGCGGTAACCCCCAAAAGCCTCTATCTCAACCGCCGCTCTTTCATGGTCGGCGCCGGTGCGCTTGCCGCTGCCGGTATCGCATCTTCCGCCTTTGCCGAACCGCTCAAGGCAAAAGCTTCCGCCTATAAGGTGGACGAGAAGCTGACGCCGCAGGAAGCTGTCACCACCTACAACAATTTCTATGAATTCGGCACGGACAAGAGCGACCCTTCCGCCAATTCCGGCAATTACAAGCCGCTGCCGTGGAAGCTGACGGTCGACGGTCTCGTCAAACAGCCGAAGGAATTCGACATTCAGGAGCTGATCGCGAAAATGCCGCTTGAAGAGCGCATTTATCGCATGCGCTGCGTCGAGGCGTGGTCGATGGTCATTCCGTGGATCGGGTTTCCGCTTTCAAGCCTTCTGGAGCAGGTGGAGCCGCTTGGCTCGGCCAAATATATCGCCTTTACCGGCGTCGTGCGGCCGGAAGAAATGCCGGGCCAGACCGGTCTCTTTCAGGTTCTCGACTGGCCATATATCGAGGGCCTGCGCCTCGACGAGGCCAATCATCCGCTGACCATCCTTTCGGTCGGCCTTTACGGCGAGACATTGCCCAATGCCAACGGCGCGCCGATCCGGCTCGTGGTGCCGTGGAAATACGGTTTCAAGGGGATCAAGGCGATCACCAGGATCAGCTTTGTCGAAAAGCAGCCGCCCACCTCGTGGCAACAGCAGGCCGCCAATGAATACGGCTTTTACGCCAATGTGAACCCGGAGGTCGATCACCCGCGCTGGAGCCAGGCGACGGAGCGGCGCATCGGCGAAGGCGGTTTTCTGGGTTCGGGCCGTCGCCCGACACTGCCCTTCAACGGTTATGGCGAGGAAGTCGCATCGCTTTATGCGGGCATGGACCTCAAGGTGAATTACTGACATGGCGGCAGCGACCCGGACAGAGCGGAAGAAAACTACCCGGCCCGGCGAATGGAAAATCTGGCTGCTTTATGCGGTCGGTTTCGTTCCGGCGGTCTGGACGTTCTATCTGGGCGCAAGCGGCAATCTTGGCGCCGATCCGGTCAAGACCTTCGAACATACGCTCGGCCTGTGGGCGTTGCGTTTTTTGATCCTCACCCTCATGGTGACGCCGATCCGCGACCTGACCGGCATCGCCTTTTTGCGCTACCGGCGGGCGCTCGGCCTGCTCGCCTTCTATTATGCGCTGATGCATTTCGCCACCTATATGCTGCTGGATCAGGGCCTGAACATTTCCGCCATCGTCACCGATATTGTGCGGCGGCCCTTCATCACCATCGGCATGGTGAGCCTCCTGCTGCTGGTGCCGCTGGCGCTCACCTCCAACAACTGGTCGATCCGCAAGCTCGGGCGGCGCTGGAACAGCCTGCACAAGCTGGTCTATGTGGCCATCGCGGGCGGCGCGATCCATTTCATCATGTCGGTGAAAAGCTGGCCCGCAGAGCCGGTCATCTATGCCGGGATCGTCGGCGCGCTTCTGCTGTGGCGTCTGGTGCGCCCGCACGCCCGCAATCGCAAGCCTGTTGCCGCTCCGCGCGGCCAAGCAATCGCGGCAAAGAAATAAGCTTCCATCGGGAGCCATTTTTAAAAACTTCTAATATAGAACCTAAATTTCCCGTCCCAACGCTTACCCCCATGACATGACGATGCAAATCATGTCAGTATCGCCGCGATTTCCGCACATGGAATAGTTCCAGGCGGCGGCAACTGACGAATATGGAATGCATATGTCTTCTCTCCTGAAATCGGCTCCCGTCCGCATCGCAGGCAAATTCGTCTTCATTTTATTCGCTCTCGTCTTTGCGGCATGGGCCAGCCTCGCCATGTGGTTCCAGCTGCCCTTTGGCGATGCCGTGCGCGGATCGATCATCGCCGCCTGGCTTCTGATCACGCTTGGTGTCCTCTTCGGGGAAAGACAATATAGCTGCTGGCGCAAGCGGCTTTTCTTCAGCGTTCTGGCTGTTCTGACGCTGCTCGCATGGACCACCGTGCGCCCTTCCCTCAACCGTATCTGGGCGCCCGATGTCGCCCGCACGGTGACGGGAAAGATCAATGGCGACATCGTCACCCTTTCCAATGTCCGCGATTTCATCTGGCGCACGACGGAGGATTTTACGCCCAACTGGAAAGAGGAAACCTACGATCTCGGCAGGATCGCGACGGTGGACGTCTATCTGTCCTACTGGTCGAGCCCGGCCATCGCCCATACGCTTCTCTCATTCGGCTTCGAGGATGGCCGTCATGTGGTGTTTTCCGGCGAAATCCGCCGCGAGCATCACGAGGTCTATTCACCCATTGCCGGTTTCTTCCGCAAATATGAGCTGGCGATGATTGCCGCCGAAGAACGCGACATCGTTTACCTGCGCACCAATATCCGCAACGAAAACGTCTTTCGTTACCGCGTGAACCTGCCACCCGCAGGCGCGCGCGAACTCTTCCTGTCCTATGTGAAGCTTGGCAACGAGCTGGCCGAAGAGCCGAAATTCTACAATACGCTGACCGCCAACTGCACCACCATCATCTACCAGATGGCGCGGGTGCTGGACCCCACCTTCCCGTTCGACTACCGCATTCTCCTGTCGGGCTACCTGCCCGGCTATCTCTACGACCATGGCTGGCTTGAGAATGGCGGCACGCTGGAGGAGGCGCGGCACCGCGCATCGATCGATGCAAAGGCGCTCGCGGGCGGACGCGACGGCTTTTCGGAACGCATCCGCGATTAGAGCATTTTCGAGCCAAAAGTGCGAAGCGCCTACGCGACTGATTTCCGATCCCGCTTCGATGCGCAGGATAATGCGTAAAAACATAAGGATAGAGCGGTTCTATGGAACCGCTCTGGAAAAACCCCGCCGAAACCGAAGCTTCGACGGGGTTGGAATCGATGCGAGGAAATTACACCGCAGCGGTGATGATGATCTCGACCTTGTAGTCTGGCGTCGCCAGCGCGGCCTCGCCGGTGGCGCGTGCAGGCGTGTGAGCCGGATCAACCCATGCATCCCAGACGGCGTTCATTTCGGCAAAGTCCTTCATGTCGGCGAGCCAGATGATAGCCTGCAGGATCTTGGTCTTGTCGGAACCCGCTTCCTTGAGAAGACGGTCCACCTCGGCCAGAACGGCCTTGGTCTGTTCGGTGACGCTGGCGCCCGGATTGCCCACCTGACCGGCGAGATAAACAGTGTTGCCGTGAATGACGGCCTGGCTCATGCGCGGGCCTACTCCGATGCGACGGATGCTCATGGTGGACTCCTCTCGATACTGCTCTTGTGCGGGAATGGTCCCGCATGTGAAAATGTTGCGCATCCTTATTAAAGAGCTGACCTGCTTTGGCAATGCCAATGCCGGTGCGAATGGCGCAATTTCAGCAAAAAGAAAACGACAATCATTTTGCCGCCGCCTTTGTGGCCCACTTGCAGCCACTTCGCGCATTGACTCCTTGTTCCCCTGCCCCTATAAGCCGCGTCACGTTCGCCCGCGCGGTTTACGGATGGTTTTGTGCTGTCCGCCGCAAGGGAAAGAACCAGCTCCTGTTCAATAGAGCATGATCCCGGAAAGTGGAAAACAGTTTTCGGACCAGATCGTGTTCAACGGAAAAACAGAATCAAGAAGGGCCGCACACCGCGGTATTAAATAAATGAAGCGCACTTACCAGCCATCCAAGATCGTCCGCAAGCGTCGTCACGGTTTCCGTGCACGCATGGCAACCACCGGCGGCCGCAAGGTTCTCGCCGCTCGCCGTTCGCGCGGCCGCAAGCGGCTTTCCGCTTAATCTTTTCCCGCGCTGTCGCGCGGTGACGAAAAGAATGAAGACCCCAAAGCAAATACTCCGCCTTCGCAAGAGAGCGGAGTTTTTGGCTTTGAGGAATGGTGAAAAGCGACGTGGTCCACTGTTTCTTCTTGAAGTCCGGGAACGGACCGAAGAGGAATCGCAAGCCGCCAAAATCGGCGACAAACCCCGTGCAGGTTTCACCGTAACCAAGAAAAACGGCAACGCCGTGATACGAAACCGCATCCGCCGCAGGCTCAGGGAAGCGGTTCGTTGTCACGCAGGGCGTGACATGGCTCCTTCGACCGACTATGTGATCGTAGCGCGCGAGCAAGCCCTCACTGCGCCCTTTTCGCGACTGACCGAAGAACTCTCCCGCCGCATCAAGGCGAAGGGTGAACGGCGGGGCGATGGGAAACGCCGAACGGAAAGACCGGAATCAGGACCCGTCAATGGAAAATAACCGCAATTTCTTCATCACCATTGCCCTGTCCATCCTCGTGCTGACGCTGTGGCAAGTGTTTTATCTGGGTCCGAAAACGGAAGCCCAGCGCGAGCAGGCACGCATTGAGGAGCAGCAGCAGAAACAACAGGTGACGCAACAGCAGGCTCAGGGTGGCGACACGCCGCAGATGCCAGCCGCATCCGGGAACATTCCCGGCCAGGGCGATGTCGCAGCCGCCGGCGGTACGCTGACCCGCGAGGCAGCCATTGCCCAGACGGGGCGCGTCGAAATCGATACGCCTTCGCTGCGCGGTTCGATCAACCTGACGGGCGCGCGTCTCGACGATCTCTTCCTGAAGAAATATCACGAGACCGTCGACGACAATTCTCCGAATATCGAACTGCTTGCGCCATCGGCGCTGAAGCAGGGCTATTTCGTTGAGCTCGGCTTTACCGGCAACGACACGACCGGCCCGGTTCCGGGTCCGAACACGGTCTGGACCGTCGAAGGCAACAACAAGCTGACGCCGTCCACCCCGGTCACGCTGGCCTATACCAACGAGAAGAACATCACCTTCAAGCGCGTCATCTCGGTTGACGATGCCTATATGTTCTCCGTTGACGATACGATCACCAACAATACCGGTGCGCCGATTTCGCTGGCCTCCTATGGCCGCGTGACCCGCTTCAACCAGCCGGAACATGCCAGCGCGACCTATGTGCTGCATGAAGGCCTGATCGGCGTCATGGGTCAGGACGGCTTGCAGGAAATCAAGTATTCCAAGGTCGAAGACGACAAGGACATCTCGTTCAAGGACGTCAACGGCGGCTGGCTCGGCATCACCGACAAGTACTGGGCGGCAACGCTCGTCCCGCCGCAGGACGAAAAGTTCACCGGCCGTTTCTCGCACTTCACCAATGATCGCCCGCGCTACCAGACCGACTTCCTCGGCGCGCCGATGACCATTGCGCCCGGCCAGGCACAGACGCTGAAGAACCACGTCTTCGCCGGTGCGAAAGTGGTTTCCGACATCAAGAACTACGAAGAAAAGCTCGGCATCAAGCAGTTCGAACTGCTGATCGACTGGGGCTGGTTCTACTTCATCACCAAGCCGATGTTCTATCTCATCGACTGGATCTACAAGTTCTCGGGCAATTTCGGCGTCGCCATTCTCGTCGTCACCGTTCTGCTCAAGGGCCTGTTCTTCCCGCTTGCCAACAAGTCGTACAAGTCGATGGCACGCATGAAGCTGGTTCAGCCGAAGCTGACGGAAATCCGCGAGAAATATGCGGATGACAAGATGAAGCAGCAGCAGGAAATGATGCGGCTCTACAAGGAAGAGAAGATCAATCCTCTCGCCGGTTGCTGGCCGGTGCTGGTGCAGATTCCAGTGTTCTTCGCGCTTTACAAGGTGCTCTACGTCACCATTGAAATGCGCCACGCGCCGTTCTTCGGCTGGATTCAGGACCTTGCAGCGCCCGATCCGACCTCGCTGTTCAACCTGTTCGGCCTCCTGCCATTCGGCGTACCGGCCTTCCTGATGATCGGCGTCTGGCCGCTGCTGATGGGCATCACCATGTTCCTGCAAATGCGCATGAACCCGACGCCTCCGGATCCGACGCAGGCCGCCATCTTCACCTGGATGCCGGTGATCTTCACCTTCATGCTGGCTTCGTTCCCGGCTGGTCTGGTGATCTACTGGGCATGGAACAACCTGCTCTCCATCACCCAGCAGGGCATCATCATGAAGCGCCAGGGCGTGAAGATCGAGCTCTTCGACAATCTCAAGAGCCTCTTCAAGCGGAAGCCGAAAGAAGCAAAGAAATAGACTTGAAAGAACCCCGCTTCAGTGTCGTGGTCCCAAAGTTCGCCAAAGCTCTATATCGGGCTCAACAGCGAACTTTGGGATCAAAACGACACTGGAAAACAAACTACGGCCAGCGCCTTTCAATTCTGAAATTCGCACCAACTCTATAAGAGCCCATAGCGAATTTCAGAATTGGGCGCTGGCCTGGGGGTTTTTTGTGCCGTCGTGTTGACAATGCGGCTCATAACATTGATGCGTGTATTCAATAGAATACACCATCGGGACAGAACCATTGAGCGAGCAGGATAAGAAGCAGGCGGCGATCAAGGCCGCTCAGGCAGCGGCGGATGCAGTCCGGGAAGCCCAGGCGGCACTTGTCGAGGAAGGACGCCTGCTTTTCAAGAAATCTTGGATTTTCATCCGCGGCGTGCCGTCAATGAAATTCCTGCCGCCGGAAGGCCCGGTGGAAATCGCCTTTGCGGGCCGCTCCAATGTCGGCAAGTCGTCGCTGATCAATGCTCTGGTCAACAAGAAGGGCCTTGCGCGCACGTCCAATACGCCGGGCCGCACGCAGGAACTGAACTATTTCGTGCCGGACGGCTATTCGGGCGAGAATGGCGACCTGCCGCCGCTGGCACTGGTCGACATGCCGGGCTATGGTTTTGCCGAAGCACCGAAAGCGCAGGTTGATGCCTGGACGCGCCTTGTGTTCGATTACCTGCGCGGACGCACCACGCTGAAGCGCGTCTATGTGCTGATCGATGCGCGCCACGGCATCAAGAAAAACGATGCGGAAGTGCTCGACCTTCTCGACAAGGCGGCTGTCTCCTACCAGATCGTGCTGACCAAGATCGACAAGATCAAGCCTGCGGGTGTGCCGCGCCTTCTGGAAGAAACGCACAAGCTTACCTACAAGCGCGCGGCCTGCTTTCCCGGCATCATCGCCACATCGTCTGAAAAAGGCGAAGGCCTTGATAATTTGCGTGCGGCAATCGCCCTGCTTCTGAAGCAATACTGATAACCGGCCTGGCTGCATTTCTGTTTTCACGGATTCCATTTGCAGCCAAACCGGTCTAGACATGACTGCCTCTTTTGCCCTGTCGCCTGCCATGGAGCCCGCGATGACGACACTTGAAAACCCCGAAATGCAAGCGCAACTTCTGTCCGCAGCCCTGCCCTATATGCAGCGCTACGAGAACAAGCATGTCGTCGTGAAATATGGCGGCCACGCCATGGGCAATCCGGAGCTGGGCAAGGCTTTCGCACGCGACATCGCGCTTCTGAAGCAGTCCGGCGTAAACCCGATCGTCGTGCATGGCGGCGGCCCGCAGATTCAGGCCATGCTGACCAAGCTCGGCATCGAATCCCGCTTTGAAGGCGGCTTGCGCGTCACCGACGAAAAGACCGTCGAAGTGGTGGAAATGGTTCTGGCCGGTTCCATCAACAAGGAAATCGTCGCCCTCATCAATGCCGAAGGCGAATGGGCCATCGGGCTTTGCGGCAAGGACGGCAACATGGTCTTCGCGCAGAAGGCGCACAAGACCGTCCTCGACCCGGATTCCAATATCGAGAAGGTGCTGGACCTCGGCTTCGTCGGCGAACCGGCGGAAGTGGACCGCACCCTGCTCGATTTGCTGGCCCGCTCCGAAATGATTCCGGTCATTGCGCCGGTCGCGCCGGGCCGCGACGGCCACACCTACAACATCAATGCCGACACTTTTGCAGGCGCGATTGCCGGTGCGCTCGCCGCAACGCGCCTCCTGTTCCTGACCGATGTTCCGGGCGTTCTCGACAAGGACAAGAACCTCATCAAGGAATTGTCGGTTGCCGATGCGCAGGCGCTCATCAAGGACGGCACGATTTCCGGCGGCATGATCCCCAAGGTGGAAACCTGCATCGACGCGATCCGCCGCGGCGTGGAAGGCGTTGTCATTCTCAACGGCAAGACCCCGCATTCGGTGCTGCTGGAGCTTTTCACCGAGCATGGCGCCGGCACGTTGATCGTGCCGTAAGGAAAGATCATGACCGATATTCCGGACAGAGCTGCTTTCGCCCACGTCACCGACTGGGTGTTCGACCTCGACAATACGCTCTACCCGCACGCCGCCAATCTGTTTGCGCAGATCGATGTCAAGATGACGAGCTATGTCGAGGCCCTGTTGAACCTGCCGCGCGACGAAGCGCGCAAGATTCAAAAGCAGTTCTATCTGGAATATGGCACCACGCTGAAAGGCTTGATGGAGTGCCATCAGATCGACCCGGACGATTTTCTGCAAAAGGTCCATGACATTGACTATTCCTGGCTGAAACCTGATCCGGCGCTCGGACAAGCCATCAAGGCGCTGCCGGGCCGTCGCTTCATCTTCACCAATGGTGATCGCGGCCATGCCGAACGCGCCGCCCGCCAGCTCGGAATCCTCGATGATTTCGACGATATTTTCGATATTGTCGCGGCTGGCCTGACCCCGAAGCCGGAACGGATCACCTATGACCGCTTCCTCGGCGCTTTCGGTGTCGATGCGGGCAAGGCCGTGATGTTCGAGGATCTGGCACGCAACTTGGTTGTCCCCAAGGCCCTCGGCATGAAAACGGTTCTGGTCGTGCCGAACAATTTTGAGCCTACATTTTCCGAAATATGGGAAAGCGACCCCGAGTTCACCGATCAGGTGGACTATGTGACCGACAACCTGACCCTGTTTCTGGAAGAAATTATTGCGCGAAGATAGGCATTTCACCGGACTGGAAAAACATATCGACGAGGCAGCCCACCGCCTTCTCGATAATCTGCCCCGGCACCGGATCAGCGATGCGCTGATCGAATTTCTGGTTTTCGGGCTGAAACAGGCCTGGGCCTGCCTTTTCGGCGGTGCGATGCTGGCGCTCATCATCGTCACCCGCTGGTTCTGGCCGGATGGCGGTGCCGGGTTCATCACGCGCTATGATTTCCTGTTCCTCTCCGCGCTCGCGATCCAGCTTGCCATGCTGGTTTTCAAGCTGGAAGCGTGGGAGGAGGCCAAGGTCATCCTCATCTTCCATGTCGTCGGGACAGCGATGGAAGTGTTCAAGACCCATGCCGGTTCCTGGGTCTATCCGGAAGAAAACTTCTTCCGCATTGGCGGCGTGCCGCTTTTCTCCGGCTTCATGTATGCGGCTGTCGGCTCCTATATGGCGCGCATCAATCGCATCTTCGATATAAGGTTGAACCACTATCCGCCGCTTTGGATGACCGTGGTTCTGGCGGCCGCGATCTATATCAATTTCTTCGCGCACCACTTCATCTGGGACATGCGCTGGCTGCTGTTCGCCGCGACCTTTGTCCTTTTCTGGCGCACCAGCATGCATTACCGCGTCTTCCGCTTCCGGCACAAAATGCCGCTGCTGATCGCCTTCCTGCTGACCTCGCTTTTCATCTGGATTGCCGAAAACATCGGCACATGGTCGAAGGCCTGGCTCTATCCAAACCAGCGCAACGGCTTTGAACTGGTATCGATGAGCAAGCTCGGCTCGTGGTATCTGCTGATGATTATCTCGGTCGTGCTGGTGACGCTCGTTCACCGCCCCCGGCCCTACCGGGCCGAAGAAGAAGCGCAAAATAAAACGCCCGACCTTTTGGCCGGGCGCTTCCAACAGCCTGTCAAGGGGGATCAGAGCTTGTAGAAATCCTTGATCTGCTCCCAGGCTTCGTCAGCGGTTTCGACAAAATTCAGAAGCTCGATATCGGCAGGCGAAATCGTGCCCTGCTCGGCCAGAAACTCGATATTGATCGCCTTGGTCCAGAACTCCTTGCCGAACAGGATCAGCGGCACGCGCTCCATGCGGTTGGTCTGGATCAGCGTCATCGCCTCGAAAAGCTCGTCCATCGTTCCAAAACCGCCGGGGAAAACGCAGATCGCCTTGGCCCGCATCAGGAAATGCATCTTGCGGATCGCGAAATAATGGAAGTTGAAGCAGAGATCGGGCGTGACATAGGCGTTGGGCGCCTGCTCGTGCGGCAGCACGATATTGAGGCCGATGGTCGGCGCGCCGACATCGGCGGCGCCGCGATTGCCCGCTTCCATGACGCCGGGGCCGCCGCCCGTCACCACGATGAATTCGCGATAATAGGTGGTGGCGGAATATTCCGAGCAAAGCCGCGCGAATTTGCGCGCTTCCTCGTAATAATGCGCATTGGCTTCGAGGTTCTTTTTCTGCACCTCGTTCTTGGCCGCCCAGGCCTCGCCGCCCGGCTCTGGAATGCGCGCGCCGCCGAACATGACGACGGTGGACTTGATGCCGCGATCGGCGAGGATCATTTCCGGCTTCAGAAGCTCAAGCTGCAACCGCACCGGGCGCAAATCGCGCCGGGTCATGAAGTCATCGTCAGTGAAAGCAAGGCGATAGGCCGGAGCCTCGGTCTGCGGCGTCTGCGGTACGGTGCGCGCCTGCTTGACAGCTTCCTCGGAATTGGGGAACGGCGTCCAGCCGGACTTCTCCATCGGGTTCATGCTTCTCACCTGCTCTTTCATTCCGCCATGCAAAGAAATGAACATTCATTCTGGCGCTAATTGCTTAATCTGTCTCAAACGTGGCGCCGCAATCGGATCACGAACGCGATTGACCCATATGGCGCCATCGCTTAATCAATTTCCCAGCAAACGGGCTGGACCTTTCCCGCCTGCCTTCCGCCGCCCCATCATGGAGACCGCACCTTATGACCAAGCCAGACCTCGCCTCCCTTGAGAAGACAATCGACAAGGCTTTCGACGAGCGCGACGGCATCAATACGGCAACGCGCGGTGAAGTGCGCGATGCCGTCGAACAATCGCTCATTCTGCTCGACCGCGGTGAAGCCCGTGTCGCAGAAAAACAGGCGGACGGCAACTGGCATGTCAACCAATGGCTGAAGAAAGCGGTTCTGCTCTCCTTCCGCCTCAACCCGATGGAAGTCATCAAGGGCGGCCCCGGCCAGTCGTCCTGGTGGGACAAGGTTCCTTCAAAGTTCGACGGATGGACGGCCAACGAGTTTGAAAAGGCGGGCTTCCGCGCCGTGCCGAACTGCGTCGTGCGTCACTCGGCCTATATCGCGCCGAACGCGATCCTCATGCCTTCCTTCGTCAATCTCGGCGCCTATGTCGGTGAAGGTACGATGGTCGACACCTGGGCGACGGTCGGCTCCTGCGCGCAGATCGGCAAGAACGTTCATCTTTCCGGCGGTGTCGGCATTGGCGGCGTGCTGGAGCCGATGCAGGCCGGCCCGACCATCATCGAGGACAATTGCTTCATCGGCGCGCGTTCGGAAGTCGTCGAAGGCTGCATCGTGCGCGAAGGCTCGGTCCTCGGCATGGGCGTCTTCATCGGCAAGTCCACCAAGATCGTGGACCGCGCCACGGGCGAGGTCTTCTACGGCGAAGTGCCGCCCTATTCGGTCGTCGTTGCAGGCACCATGCCGGGCAAGAACGTTCCGGGCGAAAACTGGGGTCCAAGCCTCTATTGCGCCGTCATCGTCAAGCGCGTCGATGAAAAAACCCGCTCCAAGACGTCGATCAACGAATTGCTGCGCGATTGACTAGAGCATTTCCAGCAAAAGTGTGAAACGGTTTTGCGTTCGGAAATGCGGAAAAACAAATGGATAGAGCGGTTCCAACGATTCCGTCAAAACAGGAACCGCTCTAACAATACGCCATCCGAAAAGAAAAAGGCGAAGCCCGCAAGCTTCGCCTTTTGCATTTCATGAGCGCCCCTTTGGATGGCGCAATGCCTCTGATCCGGGCAGTCCGGGGAGACACAGACGCCATCCTCCGGGGAGATTCTCGATTGCGGCCTTGACCGCCTTCCGGCATTCCATCGGCCATCCCGTGCGTGAGGGGGAGAAACGCAAGGGATGGCCTGGGGATTTCCAGCTGTCAGAAAGAATTAGTTCTGATAGCTGGACGGGGAAGCGTCGCCAAAGCGATGAGCCGAACCGTTCTGCTCAACCGGCGAAGACTGGCGAATGGAAGCCGGAGCCGTGTAATCAATGTTGCCGCGGGGCGCAGCAACCGGAGCCTGGCCAAGCTGAGTGAAAGCCTTGTCCTGGGCTGCCATGTCTGCCGGCTGGCCGACGAACGGGTTTTCTGCATAGGCGGCACCGGCGCTAAGGGCGACAGCAAGAGCGGCAAAAGCGAACTTCTTCATTTCTTTAATCCTTTTTCATTGTGTCCCCGATTTCGGCATTCGCCGATCAGCTTTTTGAGACCGTGTCTCAAGCCTGCAAGGGACATTCTATTCACTGGCTATCAACTGGGCCTTCGTGGCCCGCCCTGAGTGTCAGGCGCATCTGGGAGGACATGCCCCGACACTTTCGGGATTACATACAGGGGTATTTCATTCATCCCCGGCCTTCTGGACCGGGAAGCCCTGACGGGCTCTTAGTTCTCATAAGAGGAAGGCGACGCATCACCGAAGCGGTGAGCGGAACCATTCTGATAAACCGGAGCCTTGATCGAGGCAGGAGCGGTGTAGTCAAGCTTCTGGGAAGCGACCGGGGTGCGGTCGTTTGCATAAAGATTGGCAGGCTCGCCCACATGCGGGTTTTCTGCAAAGGCGGCACCGGCGGTAAGAGCAAGAGCAGCGGCAGCAAGAACAATCTTCTTCATTTTCCTATCTCCTTGGAAAGTGGAGCGGCGTTTTGTTCGTCGTTCCGATGCACCTCAGATGGGCGACAGTGCCTAGGATTTCCAGTCACGAAAATGTTAAATAGATCACACATTTGTGCATCCAAAATCTTGGACCCAATCAAGAATAGTCTAATTTTGTAAATGAAAACATAGAGATAGCTGATATACTAATCTTCACGCGACTGTTACACAGTGATTTTTGTTCAAGAAGCGCGAACAGTCTGTCCGAATATATTGTCCAATGAGAGTGAACAATGGCCCATTTTCCCGAAAACAGGAGGCTGCCCGGCCCTCTCCCGGCAGGACGGCCTAACGACGAGCCAAAAGAAAAGCCGCATCGAATGCGGCTCTTCTTTTGCTCACGGTTCACCGATGGAATACGGGAAACCGGCTGGTACGTTCAGTTATTCGCGACAGCGACCGAGCGCCCGACGATGGAAACCCACTGGCCGGAATTGGCTGGCGACTGCATCTTGATATAGCGATAGGATGTTTTCTCGACCGGCAGCACCTCGTCGCGCAGATTGTCGAGAATATAATCGCCGTGATCGGTGCGGGCGGTGAGGACCACATGCGGCTCGCTGCCCTGTACCATGGTGACAAGCAGCAATGACGGGCTGATGCCCCGCGCCATCAATTGCGCCCGCTTCATCAGCACATAGTCTTCGCAATCGCCCTTGCCGTTGACCGGAAGCGTCCAGTAGTCGCGCTTGCCGTAATTATCCTGATCGGAAACCGGCTTGATACGGTGGTTGACGGAGCTGCTGACCGATTGCAGCAGCTTCATGCGCTGCGGGGTCAGCTTCATCGGCGGCAGCACGCGATGCCCGCCGCAATCGCGCTTGTTGCGATCGCAGTATTCCTTGTGTCCGTAAGGAATGCTTGTAAGCGCGCCTGCTTCACTCCATTGCGCGGCCTTGGCCGGTATTGTCGTCGCCCCGAAGAGCACCATCATGCCTGCTATCGCAGAAGTGACAAAACGCATGCGCAATTTCCCATTTTAAAAGAGTCCCCGTTGACCGGCCCTTTGCGGGTCTCGTTATCAACTCTTTTTTAACTAACGATGACAGGCCCCCATCGGTCAAGGAAATTTCGTTCTCAAATTGCGACCTATATGGAAAAGCGCGCGGTGAACGAAATTGCGACATGACTTTGTCTGATTGATTGTGGTTCCATCCGAACGCATCCCGATCTAGTCTCACAGTCCAGACGATTCTTGGTCAACAGAAGCCGACATTATGAGTTTAGCCGTCAATCCCGCCGATAATCTTGCCGCCCTGATCCGCTGCCCATCTGTCACGCCCGCCGAGGGCGGCGCGCTGACGGCGCTGGAAGCCATGCTGAAGCCGATGGGATTTTCAGTGGAGCGGCCCGTCTTCCGCGAGGAAGGCACGCCCGATATCGAAAATCTCTATGCCCGCAAGTCAGGCAATGGCCCGCATCTTATGTTCGCGGGCCATACCGATGTCGTGCCGCCCGGCAATGAAGGCGACTGGAAGCATCCGCCCTTCTCCGCCGCCATCGAAGACGGCGTGATGTACGGTCGCGGCGCGGTGGACATGAAAGGCGGCGTCGCCTGTTTCGTCGCAGCCGTTGCCCGCCACATTGAAAAGCATGGCAGCATCAAGGGCAGCGTTTCCTTCCTGATCACCGGTGACGAGGAAGGCCCGGCCATCAATGGCACGGTCAAGCTTCTCGACTGGGCAAAGCAGCGCGGCGAAAGCTGGGACGCATCCATCGTCGGCGAGCCGACCAATCCGAACGCGCTCGGCGACATGATCAAGATCGGACGGCGCGGCTCACTTTCCGGCACGATCACCGTCCATGGCGTGCAGGGCCATGCCGCCTATCCGCATCTGGCCGAAAATCCGGTGCGCGGCATCACAACGCTGGTCGACAGCCTGCTTTACCCGGCTTTCGATGAAGGCACGGCAGATTTTCAGGCCAGCAATCTGGAAGTCACCACCATCGATGTGGGCAACAAGGCCACCAATGTCATCGCGAACAGGGCAACCGCCTCGTTCAACATCCGCTTCAACGACACATGGACGGCAGAAACCTTGCAGGCCGAAATCGCGGCGCGCCTCGAAAAGGCCGCTCGCGACAACCGCCTGCGTCCGGGGCGCGAAACGCCGATCAATTATGAACTGACCTGGCGCGAGCATCCGAGCCATGTGTTCCTGACCCGCGACGAAAAGCTGATCGGCACGCTGAGCGCATCGGTGGAGGCCGTGACCGGCAAGCGCCCGGAATTGTCGACTTCAGGCGGCACCTCGGACGCCCGCTTCATCAAGGATTACTGCCCGGTGGTCGAGTTCGGCCTTGTCGGGCAGACCATGCATATGGTTGACGAGCGCGTGGCCCTTGCCGACCTCGAAGGCCTGACACAGATTTATGAGCGCTTCATTGCCGATTTCTTTGGGCCGATTTCTTTGGGTAGTGCATAGCCCCGGACAGTCGTACGACCTGTCCGCCGGATTATGCGAAAGTTTGGGAATCTCATGCCAAGCCTGGACGATATTTTCAGATATTTCTGGGGCGTCTGGAAAATGATGCTCGGGCGCAAGGAAGGCCTGAATTATCTCGACATATCCGCCGAGGGCTTCTGGTCGTCTTTCTATGCGATCGCCATTGCGCTGCCGCCGATGTTCGCAAGCTGGGTGGCCTATGCGGCGAACCTGACGGCGGGCCGCGAGGAAGCGGGCCTGCGCTTTGCCATCGTCACCCGCGCCGCCTTCGTGGACATCGCCGCCTGGGTTATCCCGCTCGTCATCATCGGCGCGCTCGCAAGCCGCATCGGCATCGCCAAGCGCTATGCGGCTTTCGTGATTGCCACCAATTGGGGCAGCGCCCTGATTTCGTGGATCTTCGCGCCCATCACGTTGCTGCAACTGTTCTTTCCGGGACGGATCGATGTGTCGACATTGTTCGCCTTCATCATATTCGGCATATCCATCGTTTTGAGCTACCGGCTGACATTCGTCGCATTGCAGCGCCCGCATGCCTATGCCGCACCGTTCTTCGCCTGCATCTTCTTCGGCTCGCTGTTCCTGACCGTCCTGCTGCAGAATTTACTCGGGATCGGCTTCGATCCGCAGGCTTACTAATACGATAGCCGTTATATCGGCATGGGATGATTGAGGGCACCAGCAATCTCGGCCATGACGGCGCGCAGAGCCGGAACGGCCTTCATGTCGGAGTGAACAACCATCCAAACCTCACGCAGAAGCGGAGCATGATCCGGCAGCGCGGGCACGAGATGCTCCTGTGTTTCAGCCATGAAATCCGGCAGCATGGCGATGCCAGCGTTCTCGCTTACGAGCGCGAGCTGCATCTCCAGCGTGTTGGCGCGCAAGGCAATTGGCCGGGTGCCAGCCAAGGCAAGCAAGTATGCCTGCTGCGGCGCGTCCTCCAAACTTTCATCATAGGCAATGAACTGCCATTCTTCTGGGCGGGTTCGCGCCAGATAGTGTCGACTTGCGTAAGGGCGAAAGGCTTCCTCGCCAAGCCTGCGGATGGTGAGGTCGCCGGTCGTCGGACGTGTCAGGCGTATAGCTATGTCCGCTTCCCGACGGTTCAGGGAACTGAAGCGCGCCTCCCCCATCACACGCATATGGATACCCGGATACTGCGCCGATATTGCAGCAAGCGGCCTGGCCAGTCTCGCAACCGCGTAGGAAGGCGGCGCCGTGAGTGTAACGGTAGCGCTTATACCAGTATCGCGGACTGCGCCCAGCCGACTGATAGCCTGCGCCTCGTCTTGCATCTTGCGGGCAATTGCAGCGATCCGTTCACCGTCTTCCGTCAGCAGAAAACGCCGTCCCCGACGGTCAACCAACTTCAAACTGGTTTCGCTTTCCAGGGCAGCCACACGTCGCGCTATCGTCGCATGCTCTACATTCAGCATCCGCGCCGCGCCCGACAGAGTGCCGGTATCGGCCAAAGCTACAAAATAACGTACGCTCTCCCAATTCACCATTGTGAAATTTTTCCCATACGTTGCGATCAAAACAGCAATTTTTTCCCGTTTCTCTATCCACGATACTGCTCCGGATTGCAACGGAGGCTAAACTGATGGACCACGAGATCATTCTGAACGAGACCGGTGAAGCAGGGCTGCTTCAGACAGTCCCGCAGACACCCCGAAGCCCCGGTGCGGGCGAGATACGCATCCGCCACGAGGCAATCGGCGTGAATTTCGTCGACATCTACCACCGTACCGGCCTTTATCCGCTGCCGTCCTTTCCGGCTGTGCTCGGCGTCGAAGGCGCAGGCGTGGTGGAGGCCGTCGGATCGAGCGTAACTGCTCTCAAGCCGGGTGACCGGGTGGCCTATGCAGGCCTCCCGGTGGGTGCCTATGCCTCGACCCGGCTTCTACCCGCCCAACGGGCCCTGATGCTGCCCAATACAATTTCCGCGCAGACGGCGGCAGCCACAATGCTGCGCGGTCTTACCACCCATATGCTTCTGACCGATACATTTCCCGTGGGCTCGGACACGGTCATGCTGGTGCATGCAGCCGCAGGCGGACTGGGTACTCTGTTGATCCGCTGGGGCAAGGCTCTCGGAGCAACGGTAATCGGCACAGTCAGTTCGGAAGAAAAGGCCGAAACGGCGCGCGAGAACGGCGTGGATCATGTGCTCGTTGGGCGCGATTGTGATTTTATCACCGCTACCAGACGCCTTACGAACGGACAGGGGGTTCACGTCGCCTATGATGGCATCGGTGGAGAAACTCTGCCCAAAACCGCGCAATGCGTGCGCCATCTCGGAACTCTGGCGAGCATCGGTCAAGCCGGTGGAAGAATCTCCGAGGCAGTCATTGATGCACTTGGCAATCAAGCAGATCTTTCTTTCGTCCGGCCAAGCGTGATCGCTTACATCAACGATCTGGATAACTACCGAAACTCCGCTTCCAAGCTTTTCGACATCATGGAAAAGGGACTGACTGGAACGATTGGGGCAACCTATCCGCTAAGCGAGGCAGCACAGGCCCATCGCGCGCTGGAGACGGGAAAATCATCCGGAAGTTTGCTTTTGATCCCCTAGAGCGCTTCGGGTCTCAGTACGGAAAGGCGTAATCGACGCCGACCAAATAAAGCCCATAGGGCGGGGCAACCTGCCCGCAGGCCTTGCGGTCGCGCGCTTCCAAAGCAGCTTGCAGATCATCCGCCGTCCAGCGACCCACGCCCACTTCCATCAGGCTGCCTGCAAATGACCTGACCTGATTGTGCAGAAAGGACCGCGCTGAAACGCGCATTTCTATCATGTCGCCATTGCGCGTTACATCCAGCCGGTCGAGCGTCTTGACCGGGCTTTTCGCCTGGCATTGCGTAGCGCGAAACGTCGTGAAATCGTGTTCGCCCAATAGCCGCTTCGCCGCTTCATGCATTGCATCGGCGTCAAGGCGCTTCTGCACCCACCATGCGCGCTGATAATCGATAGCCAGAGGCGCACGGCGATTGTGGATGCGGTAGAGATAATGTCTGCTACGTGCCGAAAAACGGGCGTCGAATGTGTCGGTCGTCTTCTCGACATTCAATATGCTGACGCGCTCGTCCGCCATGACCAGATGCGCATTCACCGCATCACGCACCTTGCCCGCGTCCCAATCCTTGGCAAGATCGACATGGGCAACCTGCGCGGTGGCATGAACGCCCGCATCGGTACGGCCCGCAGCGCTCAATGTCAGGTCCTCGCCGCAGAACTTCTTGAACGCCAGCTCGATGGCATTCTGCACCGCATGGCCGTTTTCCTGCCGCTGCCAGCCGACATAGGGCGTGCCGTCATATTCGACAGTGAGCTTGTAGCGCGGCACCGCTTAGAGAACCTTCGTGACCTGCGCGCCACGCAGAAATTCCTGCGCAGGCAATGGCTTGCCGCCGGAACGCTGTAGCGTCACAAGCCGAACGGCACCCTCGCCGCAGGCTACCGTCAGCCGATCATCCAGCACCGCGCCCGGTTCGCCCCTGCCCTCGCCCAGCGTGGAGCGCTGCAATTTCACGCGCTCGACAGTGCCATTGATTTCCATCTCGCACCATGCGCCCGGAAAAGGCGACAGGCCGCGAATGGTGTTGTGCACGTCCTTCGCAGGCTTCGACCAGTCGATGCGCGCCTCGGCCTTGTCGATCTTGGCGGCATAGGTGACGCCTTCCTCCGCCTGCGGCTGCAAGGCAAGGCTTTCGCGTTCCAGCGCGCCCAGCGCGCGAATCATCAGGTCCGCCCCGATCATGCTCAGGCGATCATGCAGCTCGCCTGCCGTCATGTCCGGCGTGATGGCAACCTTTTCCGCCATGGCAACCGGCCCGGTATCGAGCCCCGCATCCATCTTCATGATCATCATGCCGGTTTCCACATCGCCCGCCATGATGGCGCGCTGGATGGGAGCGGCACCACGCCAGCGCGGCAAAAGCGAGGCATGGCCATTATAGCAACCAAGACGCGGCGCATCGAGAATGGCCTGCGGCAGCAGCAGGCCATAAGCCACGACAATCGCGACATCGGCTTCGAGGCTTGCGAAAATCTCCTGCTCTTCCGCGTTTCTGAGGCTCTTGGGCGTGAACACCGGAATGCCGAACTGCTCCGCCTTCTCATGCACCGGCGACTTGGTCAGCTCCAGGCCTCTGCGGCCCGCCGGACGCGGCGGCTGCGTATAGACCGCGGCAACCTCGTAACCGTGACCGATAATGGCGGTGAGGATCGGCACGGAAAATTCCGGCGTCCCCATGAAAACGACACGCATTAAAGCACTTTCCCGGATACGCGCTGGCTGGCGAGCTTCTTGAACTTCTTGATGACCATATCGCGCTTCAGCTTGGAAATATGGTCGATGAAGAGCACGCCGTTCAGATGGTCGATCTCATGCTGCAGGCAAGTGGCCATCAGCCCGTCGGCTTCCATGGATTGCGGCTTGCCGTCGGCATCGAAATATTCGACCTTGACCGTCGCGGGGCGCTCGACCTCGGCATAATAATCCGGGATTGAAAGACAGCCCTCTTCATAGGTGCCGCGCTCGTCGGAAGACTGCACGATCGTCGGATTGACGAAGACATGCGGCTCCTTCGGCTCGCCTTCCTTGGCGAGATCGATGACAAGCATGCGGATCGGTTCGCCCACCTGAATGGCGGCAAGGCCAATGCCCGGCGCATCATACATGGTGTCGAACATGTCGCCGGCAAATTTGCGCAGCTGGTCGTCAAAGCGTTCCACAGGCGCGGAAACCTGACGCAGGACGGGATCGGGAAGGATGACAAGCGGTTTTACAGACATGCGCTTCACGTAATCGCTCGTATGGGAATCGTCAATTACACTTTGCAAAATGTTCCCGTTTTGATCTCATCAAGGCGATACGAATCAGCTAAGCTCTTCCCATGGAAAACCAAAATCTCTTGAATGAGCCGCTTCTGCAGCTCGGCGCCACATCCGTCACGCTCGGCAATATCCTGCTGGCGGGCATTGTCGTGCTGGTGCTGAGCCTCTGCCTTTTTCTGATCGCTGCGGCGCGTTCCGCCCGGCTTCGCGCAGTGGCGGAAGCGCAGGCCGAGGACCGCGCCCGCGACGCGGAATATCGCATGGCCGAAATCCTGAAAGCACAAGCCGAAATGCAGGGCCGCATGCAGACCATGGCGGAAGTATTCGGCTCACGGCAGGCGGAATTGAACCAGTCGATCCGCGAGCGGCTCGACGGCATGACGCATCGCATCGGCCAGACCATGACCGAGCAGACCCGCTCGACGCATGAGAACCTTGCCAAATTGCAGGAGCGCCTCGCGGTCATCGACACGGCGCAGAACAATATCCAGTCGCTCGCCGGTCAGGTGGTGCAATTGCAGGCGATCCTCGCCAACAAGCAGACGCGCGGCGCTTTCGGCCAGTCGCGGATGGAGGCGATCATCGCCGACGGCCTGCCACAGGGCGCCTACGAATTTCAGGCAACGCTTTCCAACAGCACCCGGCCCGATTGCCTTGTGCGTATGCCCAACAACGCGCCCTCACTGGTGATCGACGCGAAATTCCCGCTCGAAGCCTGGAACTCGATGCGTGAAACGGAACAACCGGAGGCGCGCAAGACAGCGGTCGCGCAATTCCGCCGCGACATGGAAATTCATATCAAGGACGTGTCCGACAAATATCTGATCCCCGGCGAAACACAGGACACCGCCTTCCTGTTCGTGCCGTCGGAATCGATCTTTGCGGATATTCACGAGCATTTCGAGGCGCTCATCCAGCGCGCGCACCGGGCGCGGGTCGTTATCGTCTCGCCGTCGCTGCTGATGCTGTCCATTCAGGTCATTCAGGCAATCTTGAAGGATGCCCGCATGCGCGAGCAGGCGCATGTCATTCAGGGCGAAGTGATCCGCCTGATGGAAGATGTCGGCCGCCTGGACGAGCGCGTGCGCAAGCTGCAAACGCATTTCGCGCAGGCCAACAAGGATATTGACGATATTCTGGTCTCTTCCAGCAAGGTGACGAAACGCGGCGCGAAGATCGAGGCGCTGGAATTCGGTCCTGCCCCCACGGAGGAACCTTCGCGGCCACAGGCCAGACCGACCGAACCGGGTCAGCTACGCCTGCGCGTGGTGGATGAGGATTGATCCTGTTTTCCCTCGTCCTTCGAGACGGTGCTACGCACCTCCTCAGGATGAGGGAATTGCGTATCCACTCACCTTCACAAAATCTGTGCTTTTGTTAAATCGTCTGCGTCGATGTTTAACATCGTTGGCCTCATATCATCGGGCTTGCCGCCCCTCATCCTGAGGTGCGGAGCGAAGCGTAGCCTCCAAGGATCAGTGATAGGAAGCCGCTCAAGAACTGACTGGCCGGTCCGAATGACCGAGATCGCGTTCCGGCCAGACGAGATCACGCACGCGCTGCTTCAACACCTTGGCTTCCGGGAAACCGCCGTCGCGCTTGCGCTCCCAGATGAGTTCCTCGCTGCCGTCCGGCATATGAACGCGGATTTCAAACACCCCGCCCGTGCCCGGACGTAGGGCCACTTCCGCCAAATCCTGCCCGAAAGTCTGCAGCAGTTCCTGCGCCATCCACGCCGCCCGCAGCAGCCAGTTGCATTGAGTGCAGTAGGTGATGGAGATGTGGAGAAGATCAGTCATATCTACCCTAGATTAGGAGTAATACCAAGACTTCTCCAAAGCATAGGAGTTACTTTAAAGGCGGCATCTAGTCCAATTTGGTTTTCAGCTATATGCGATTCATTTTTATAGCAGGCCCGAAAAACATCACCCTTTGAAAGCTTCAATTCCACAGCTCCAACTTTATAAAAGACCGCGAGCAAGCTAGAAGCAACATCCCTCAATTTCGACGGGTTCTCCCGCTTAGAATAAATCTCGCACTGTCGCTCAACACTATCCTTCAACTGCCCCTCTCTACCTGCATCATCTACCGCCAAACAAACATCCATAATTATCTCCCGCACAGCTATGGTGCTAACATCTTGTTTGCCAGTTCGGCCTCGTAAAAAGCCGAGGTAAATCTTAAGATGCGGATGGAGTGTTTCCCATTCTCGGCAAAGAGCATCAAACCTCTTCCGAGAGTAATTTGCTTCAGCCTCAGTAACGTTTTTGGCGGAAATCATCGGAGATCCGGCTGATATGTCCAATATTGAGTTTAGAAAAGCAATAATATCTCTCGGCCTATATAAAGTTCTCTCAACTATATATTCAAAAGACTCTACTCTTCTGATGTCAGAAGGAAAAATATCAGAAAATTTTACACCTTGCTTTGTATATACTCTCTTAAACATAAATTCAATTCTTTTGTCCACGACATTTCTGAGACTTTTTTCATTCCACCGAATATCGCAAATCATGCCCTCATATTTTTCCGGCTGAATCCCCTCAACGCTATCGTCATTTATAGACCTTTCATACAAGTCCGTCCTAAGTGCAATAATCACCTTAACGTTTCTTAACTTACGTAAAGATTTAGCAGACTCTATAAGAGACCTTATCAAACTATATTTAATAGAACTATCGACCCAGTCTAGGTCAAGCTCGTCTATTATTACATAGTATTGCTTCTGACGATTATTCATTATTTCATTTAGACTATCTATAGCGCGGGCCAACTCTCTCATTTGCATATCGGAGACAGCCTTCTGTGTACGAGAGATAATCTCTTTCCTCTGCGCCGAGGAAAGATTAAGTTCAGATATCGTTCCTGCCTCTATTTTTGCATAGTCAACACCAAGCATGCTACGCAGTTCACTCTCCAAACGACCAGAGAAAGAATCAGAAATTTCTCTGATAGCTACGTCATGCTCTATCCAAAACTTATCAGAATAATTCTCTAGGTATGACCTCATCCCCACCTTTGCCTGGGAAATACTATCTAAAGCAAAATCAAAAATACTCCTGCTTTCAAAATATTTCTGAATTACTTTCGTGCAGAATACATGCTTCCACAAATATTGAAATAATAACGATAGATTACATCCGTTATCAAAAAGAAAAGATATGATATTGGAGTTCGCTATATAATCAAACGCAATATCCTTAGGATCAAGCCTGATGCAATTACGATTATTTGCCTCTATATTATTTAAAATAGCAGTTTTTCCAGTGCCAGTACGACCCAATAGAATACACTTTGGAGAATCGAAATCTTTTAATTGCTCAACAATAGGCAAATCAACAAAGCATTCCGATAAAAACTGATGATCATCCTCTGCAGCTGGCTCTCCAATATGAATACCTTGGCGCAGTATAATTCTATTCATAAGCGACATTTAAGCCCCCCCAAACCCACCTTAAGGGAACACGATGGTATTAATCAGTCAAGCAATTGAATCAATCATCGCCCATCTTGAGCGCCTGAATAAAGGCCTCCTGCGGGATTTCGACCTTGCCGAACTGGCGCATGCGCTTCTTGCCTTCCTTCTGCTTTTCCAGAAGCTTGCGCTTGCGCGTCACGTCGCCGCCGTAGCACTTGGCCGTCACGTCCTTGCGCAGCGCCGAGATCGTTTCGCGCGCCACGATGCGACCGCCAATCGCCGCCTGGATCGGAATCTTGAACATATGCTGCGGGATCAGTTCCTTCAGCTTTTCGCACAGCGCACGGCCACGCTTTTCAGCCGCCGAACGGTGCACCAGCATCGAAAGCGCGTCCACCGGCTCTTCGTTGACGAGGATCGACATCTTGACCAGATCACCCTCGCGGTAATCCGAAAGATTGTAGTCGAACGAGGCATAGCCCTTCGAGATCGACTTGAGGCGGTCGTAGAAATCGAACACCACTTCATTGAGCGGCAGATCATAGGTGATCATGGCGCGCGGGCCGACATAGGTCAGGTCGATCTGGATGCCGCGGCGCTCCTGGCAAAGCTTCATGATCGCGCCCAGATAATCGTCCGGCGTCATGATGGTTGCCTTGATCCAGGGTTCCTCGATCGCGCTGATCTTCACAATATCCGGCATATCGGCCGGATTGTGCAGTTCCTTCTCGGTACCGTCCGTCATTTTCAGGCGATAGACGACCGAAGGCGCGGTCGTGATGAGGTCGAGATTGAACTCGCGCTCCAGACGCTCCTGAATGATTTCCAGATGCAGGAGACCAAGGAAACCGCAACGGAAGCCGAAGCCAAGCGCCGCAGAGGTTTCCATTTCGAACGAGAACGACGCATCGTTGAGGCGCAGCTTGCCCATGGCAGCGCGCAAGTCCTCGAAGTCAGCCGCATCGACCGGGAACAGGCCGCAGAACACAACCGGCTGCGCGGGCTTGAAGCCGGACAGCATCTTTTCGGTCGGGCGGCGATCTTCGGTGATCGTATCGCCAACGCGCGTATCGGCCACTTCCTTGATGGACGCGGTGATGAAGCCAAGCTCGCCGGGGCCGAGTTCGTCCACCTGAACCATTTTCGGCGTGAATACGCCGGTGCGTTCCACCGGATATTTCGCGCCAGTGCCCATCATGCGGATGGTCTGGCCCTTCTTGAGCACGCCATCGATGATGCGCACCAGAACGATGACGCCAAGATAGCTATCATACCAGCTGTCGACCAGCATGGCTTTCAGCGGCGCGTTGCGGTCGCCTTCCTTTGGCGCGGGCAACTGCGTGACGATGGCTTCCAGCACATCTTCGATGCCGAGGCCGGTCTTGGCGGAAATATGCACGGCCTGCGCCGCATCGATGCCGATGACTTCCTCGATCTGCTGCTTCACGCGCTCAGGCTCGGCGGCGGGCAGGTCGATCTTGTTCAGCACGACCACGATTTCATGGTTGTTGTCGATGGCCTGATAAACGTTCGCCAGCGTCTGCGCTTCCACGCCCTGCGAAGCATCCACCACCAGCAGTGAACCTTCGCACGCGGCCAGCGAGCGCGAGACTTCATAGGCGAAGTCGACGTGTCCGGGCGTGTCGATCAAGTTCAGCACATAATCTTCGCCGTTCTTCGCCTTGTAGGAAAGACGGACGGTCTGCGCCTTGATGGTGATGCCGCGCTCGCGCTCGATATCCATCGAGTCGAGAACCTGATCCTTCATCTCACGCGTATCCAGCCCGCCGGTCAGCTGAATGAGGCGGTCGGCCAGCGTCGATTTGCCGTGGTCGATATGGGCGACGATCGAAAAATTGCGAATATGGTCAAGTGGTGTGCTCATGCGCGCGATTTAACAGCAAGACGCCAAATTTCAAAGGAGTATTCGCGCCAAAAGGCGGGAAAACCGGCAGCTTTCGCAATCGTGACAACAAGTCCCCTTTGCCTTGTGGCAAAAAGGCGATAAATCACCGCTCGAATAGCGTGCTTTCATGCAGGAGTTTAGGATGAAGACCGAACCGAACGAAGTCCACAACAGGCCGAAACTGGTCACCGTTTTCGGCGGCTCCGGCTTTGTGGGGCGTGCGGTCGTGGCGGCGCTGACCAAGCGCGGCTATCGCGTGCGTGTCGCCGTGCGCAAGCCGGAAGTGGCTTATTACATGGCGCCGCTCGGCAATGTCGGCCAGATCCAGATGGTGCAGGCTAATGTCCGTCATCGCGGCTCGGTGGAGCACGTGATCAAGGGCTCCGACCATGTGGTGAACCTTGTCGGCATTCTGGCCGAAAGCGGCCGCCAGCGTTTCAACACGGTTCAGGTGCTGGGCGCGAAAAACATTGCCGAAGCCGCAAAGGCCGCAGGCATCCGCATGACGCACGTGTCCTCGCTTGCTGCCGACGCCAATTCGCCGTCGGCTTATGCACGGACCAAGGCGGAAGGCGAAAAGGCCATTCTGTCCGTCTTGCCCGATAGCGTCATCCTGCGCCCGTCGATCATTTTCGGTCCAGAAGACCGCTTCTTCAATCGCTTCGCCAATATGGCGCGCTTCTCGCCTTTCCTGCCGGCCATCGGCGGCGGCGAGACAAAACTCCAGCCGGTCTATGTCGGCGACGTGGCGGAAGCCGTGGCGCGTGCCGTCGACGGCAAGCTGACGGCAGGCGGCATTTATGAGCTGGGCGGTCCGGACGTGCAGCCGTTCAGGAACTGGATGAAGGACATGCTCGGCGTGATCGGGCGCAAGCGCGTGATCCTTTCCACGCCATGGTGGGTTGCCCGTTTGCAGGCATCGATCCTCGGCCTGCTGCCGAACCCGATGCTCACCAACGATCAGGTGACGCTGTTGAAGTTCGACAATGTGGTTTCGGAAAAGGCCATCAAGGAAGGCCGCACTTTGCAAGGCATTGGCATCACGCCGGAAAGCGTCGACGCCGTGCTGCCGTCCTATCTGTGGCGCTACCGCGTCGCCGGACAGTACACCAAGACCGGCTTTGCCTGATCCATAGTCAAGGCGGAAATGAACAAGGGGCCTCGCGGCCCCTTTTCTTTGGTTCGAGCATTTCCAGCAAAAGTGTCGACAAAAGGCGACACGCTTTAGTTCCAGATCAACAAAGCCGCGAGACCGGCAGATCCGACAATCAGACGCCACCAGGCAAACAGCTTGAAGCCGTGGCGAGACACGTAATCGAGCAGATAGCGCACGACGAAAACGCCGGAGATGAAGGCCATCACGAAGCCGACCCCGATCAGCGCGCCATCGTTGAACGACAGGATATTGCGGCTCTTGTAGAGATCATAGGCAAATGCGCCCGCCATGGTGGGCATGGCGAGGAAGAACGAGAACTCGGCTGCCGAACGCTTGTCCGCACCCAGCAGCAGCGAGCCGACGATGGTGGAGCCGGAGCGCGACACGCCCGGTATCATCGCCAGGCACTGGATGAAGCCGATGGCGAGGCACATAGGCAGCGGATAATCCATCACATCGTGATAGCGCGGGCGCAGATTGAGCTGGTCCACCCAGAGCAGGATGAACCCGCCGATAATCAGCATGATGCAGACCAGCATCGGCGTTTCAAACAGCACGCTCTTGATGAAGCCATGCGCCAGCGCGCCAATGAAGGCAGCGGGAAGGAAGGCAACCAGAACGCCAAGGACAAAGCGCCGCGTGCGGGCATCGCGCGGGAAATCGGTCAGGATTTTCAGAAGTTTCGCCGAATAGACCGTCAGAATGGCCAGAATGGCGCCCAGCTGGATCAGCACCTCGAAGGTCTTTCCTGTGGATTCAAAGCCAAGAAAATGCCCGACCAGCAGCAAATGCCCGGTGGAGGAAACCGGAATAAATTCGGTCAGGCCTTCGATAAGGCCGAGAAATGCAGCTTCCAGAAGATTGAAAATATCCATGAAGTCAGTACCTTGGGATAGTGGGCACGGCGACGGGTTAAAAAGACGGAGCGGGATAGCGGGCCATCGGCTGAAAACACGCATTTCCAGCGATTGCTTGTCTCACGCAAACATAGCCCTTATAGACTTTATATTCCGTTGAGGCGGCGTCGAATCGCTTGATAGCAGGAAATAGCCTGCTGCATGCGCAAACGCCAGCCGCCGTGCAAACTCCGGACGTTCAATTCAAGCTTCAGTCGAGAGTCTCGCGTCGATCATGCTTACGCTTTTTCATCATCCCATGTCTTCGGGTTCGCGCTATGTGCGGCTCATCCTCGGCGAATATGGCGTTGAAGCGGAACTTATCGAGGAACGCCCGTGGTCGCGCCGCAAGGAGTTTCTGGCGCTGAACCCGGCTGCGACCCTGCCCGTCCTTCTGGCGGAAAACGACCTGCCGGTGGTCGGCGCGACGGTCATTGCCGAATATCTGGACGAGACGCGCGGCGCATTGAAGCGCAGCCGCCGCCTCCTGCCCGAAAGCCCGATGGAGCGCGCCGAGGTGCGCCGCCTCGTTGACTGGTTCCTGCTGAAATTCGAAAACGAAGTGACGCGCCACATCGCCCGCGAGCGTGTGTTCAAGCTGCAAATGGCGGCAGAAATGGGCGGCAGCGCGCCGGATTCGACCGCCATCCGCGCCGCCCGCACCAATATCCGCCAGCACATGAAATATATCGACTGGCTGGCCGCGACCCGTGACTGGCTTGGCGGCGCGCATCCAAGCTATGCCGACATGGCGGCGGCGGCCTCCATTTCCGTGCTCGACTATCTGGGCGAAATCGAATGGGGCGAAACCAAAGCGGCGCGTGACTGGTATGCCCGCATGAAGTCGCGCCCGGCTTTCCGCCCGTTGCTCTCCGACCGCGTGCGCGGGCTTGCCCCGGTGGCCCATTATGGCGACCTCGATTTCTGATAGCCGCGAACAAAAACTCAAGCGCTTCCTCATCGAAGAGGCGAAGGCGGTGGGTTTCGACGCCGTTGCCTTCACCACGCCCGATGCAATTCCGCAAGCGCCCGAACGGCTGCGGCAATATATTGCCGACGGCCATCACGCCGACATGGAATGGATGGAGGAAACCGAAGCCCGCCGCGCCGATCCGAGCGTGCTGTGGCCGGAAGTCCGCTCCATCATGATGCTGGCCATGAATTACGGGCCGGACGCCAATCCGCTCGCCGTTCTGGACAAACGAGATCGCGCAGCCATCTCGGTCTATGCGCAGAACCGCGACTATCATGACATTATCAAGGGCAAGCTGAAGCACATCGCGAGCCGCTTCGCCGCGCGCGCCGGGAAGGATGTCAAGGTTTTCGTCGACACCGCTCCCGTCATGGAAAAGCCGCTGGCGCAAGCCGCCGGTCTCGGCTGGCAGGGCAAGCACACCAATCTGGTAAGCCGCGAGCTTGGCTCATGGCTGTTCCTCGGCTCGATTTTCACCACGGCGGAAATCCCGCCCGACCAACCCGATCGCGACCATTGCGGCTCGTGCCGCGCCTGCCTCGACGCCTGTCCGACCAAGGCTTTTCCCTCGCCCTATCGCATCGATGCGCGGCGCTGCATTTCCTATCTCACAATCGAGAACAAGGGCCCGATCCCGCAAGAATTCCGCAAAGCCATGGGCAATCGCATCTATGGCTGCGATGACTGCCTTTCCGTCTGCCCGTGGAACAAGTTCGCGCAGGCGACCAGCGAAATGAAGCTGCAAGCCCGTGACGACTTGAAGGAGCCGCGTCTCGGTGACCTGCTGGCGCTGGACGATCCGGCTTTCCGTACGCTTTTTTCCGGCTCGCCGGTAAAGCGCATCGGGCGCGACCGCTTCATCCGCAATGTGCTGATCGCCGCTGGCAATTCCGGTGATGCCGCGCTTCTGCCGGATGTCGAACACCTGCTGGAAGATGCAGCGCCGGTCGTGCGCGGCGCGGCAATATGGGCCTTGAAGCAACTGGCAAGCCCCGATCACGTGGCCAGCATGCAGAAACGCCTGGCCTCGTCGGAAGAGGATGCTACGGTACAGGCCGAGTGGAATATGGAGGAAGTTTGATGCGTATTTTTCTGTTCGGCGCCGGTTATTCCGCTCAAGGCTTTGCGCGCAGGATGAGCGGCGAAGCGGAGCGCATCGACGGAACCACACGGCACGAGCAGAAATTCCCTTTTCTTGAACAGGCAGGCATAAAGCCCCTGCTTTTCGACGGCCAAACGCCCTCGCCCGAACTTCTCGACCGGCTTGCCCAATCGACCCATGTGGTCGTTTCGATCTCTCCCGGCGAAAGCGGCGATCCCGCCGTCGCCGTGGTTGAGGAAGCGCTTCGCCGTCCCGACAACACCATCCGCTGGATCGGCTATCTGTCGACGGTCGGCGTCTATGGCGACCATCAGGGCGAATGGGTGGACGAAACCACGGCCTGCAAGCCTGCCTCCCGCCGCAGCCTTGAGCGCGTCGAAGCCGAAAAGGCTTGGGGGCAATTGAGCGAACGGCATGGAACGCCCCTGGCCGTGTTGCGCCTCTCCGGCATTTACGGGCCGGGCCGCAACGCCTTCATCAATCTGGAACGCGGCAACGCACGGCGCATCGTGAAAGAGGATCAGGTCTTCAACCGCATCCATGTCGATGACATTGCGGGTTCCTTGCGCTTTCTGGCAGGCACCGACACAGGCGGCATCTTCAACATCACCGACAATGAACCAAGCCCGCCGCAGGATGTCGTCACCTATGCGGCAGATTTGATGGGCGCGACGCCACCGCCGGAAGTCCCCTTCGAGGAGGCCGAACTGACGCCGATGGCGCGTTCCTTCTATGGCGAGAACAAACGCGTCTCCAACCGCCGCATCAAGGATCTCGGTTACGAATTTGCCTATCCCGACTACCGGACAGCCTTTTCGGCCATGTGGCGCGAGGATAGCTGGCGCTGAAGCCGTGTTGCTGCTAAAAGCAAGCCTGCAATCGAACCGGGACAACACAGAATGAGCAGTACCGAACTCGCAACCAGATAAGCCGCAACAGCCTTTCCGACCTGTTGCGGCGTCTGCCCCGGACCAACTTCCCTAAAACGCATCCCGAAGATGCGCGTTTATAAAAGGCAGATCGCCGCCCGATTTTCCTCGAGCGGATGCTTAGTCATGCCTTTTGATAACAAACAAACTCCACAGTGGAGCTATTCCCTGCCGTTCGCGCTGGCGCTGATGGCTCCTTTCGACATTCTCGCCTCGCTGGCCATGGACATCTACCTGCCGGTTGTGCCGTCCATGCCCGCCATCCTGCAAACGACACCCGCCATGGTGCAGCTGACCCTCAGTCTCTACATGGTGATGCTGGGCGTCGGGCAGTTGCTGTTCGGCCCTTTGTCGGACCGTTTCGGACGCAGGCCGGTCCTCGTTGGCGGCGGGCTGGTTTTCGCCCTTGCGTCTTTCGCCCTGGCGATCACCGACAATGCCACGCTATTTGTGGCACTTCGCTTCGTACAGGCGACGGGCGCGTCGGCGGCACTTGTGGCCACTTTCGCAACGGTCCGCGACGTCTATGCAAAGCGTCCCGAAGGGGCGACGATCTATGGCCTGTTCAGCGCCATGCTTTCCTTCGTCCCGGCGCTTGGGCCGATTGCCGGCGCACTGATTGCAAAGGGTTTCGGATGGCGGGCGATCTTCGCCACGCTCGGACTGTTCGGCCTCGCCGCAACGTGGCGCGCCTTGCGCCACTGGCACGAGACGCGACCGAGCAGCACTGCGCCAGCAGCCGGAAGTCTCAGCCGGATCGTGAAGGACTTCCGCTTCTGGACCTATACGCTTGGTTTCGCGACAGCCATGGGCACGTTCTTCGTGTTCTTTTCCACCGCACCGCGCATTCTGATCGAACGCGGCGGCTTCGGCGAGACCGGCTTCAGCTTCGCCTTCGCCAGCGTTGCCGTGGTCATGATCGCCGCCACGCGTATCCTGCCCCGCCATACGCAGAAATGGGGCGCGCGCACCAGCGTGGCGCTGGGCATGGCGACACTTCTCGCCAGCGCCCTGCTTCTGGGCCTCGGCGAAACATTCCTCAAGCCCTCGTTCCTGAGCCTTATCGTCCCGATGTGGCTTGCCGCTTTCGGGATCGTTCTCACCGCGTCAATGACGGCAAACGGTGCGCTTGCCGCCTTTGATGACAGCGCGGGCATGGCGGTCGCGGTCTATTTCTGCATCCAGAGCCTGATCGTCAGCCTTGCAGGAACAGCGCTTGTCATCTTCCTGGCCGGTGATACCGCATGGCCCCTGATCGCCTTCTGCACAGCGATGCCATTGCTGGTTCTGACCTTGCTGGCAAGGCTGCGGCAGCGCTGACGAAATGGCGGTCGGCAGCACAAACTGCCGACCGCCATTGAAGCCCCGCCGTTGACACAGCATAATGCCCGCAATCCGGCTGTCTTGATTCGCAGCCGCAGCGCCCTTTGGCAAAACTGGAATTGCCCCATGATCGCAAACAGATTGAAGAAGTTCGTTCTCGCAGCTTCGCTGGCCGCAATGATCGCTCCCGACTTCGTGCCCATGGCCATGGCGGAAGACATGCCTGCCAAACAGGCCTTTGGCGCACAAGTGCTGCCGGTGCTTACGCAAGACCCGCAATCCATCGGCTTTTATGCCAAGGGATGCCTCGCCGGCGCCGTGGCACTGCCGACGGACGGGCCAAACTGGCAGGTGATGCGCCTTTCGCGCAATCGCCGCTGGGGCCATCCGCGCATGATCGGCCTTCTGGAAAAATTGTCCCGCGATGCCGCACAGGACGGCTGGCCCGGCCTCTTGGTCGGCGACATTTCGCAGCCGCGCGGCGGCCCGATGCTGACGGGCCATGCCTCGCATCAGGTTGGCCTCGACGCTGATATCTGGCTGACGCCGATGCCGAAAAAGCGCTTTACCGACGCCGAGCGCGAGAGCGTGTCAGCCGTATCGATGCTGCAAAAAGATTCGCTCTATGTCGATCCGAAGAAATGGACCCCTGCCCGCACGGCCCTGCTGAAACACGCCGCAAGCTATCCGGAAGTGGAGCGCATCTTCGTGCATCCCGGCATCAAGAAGCAGCTTTGCGACACGGTGACCGGCGACAGAAGCTGGCTTGGAAAGGTTCGCCCCTATTGGGGTCATTTCTACCATTTCCATGTGCGCCTGACCTGCCAGCCCGGTTCGCCCCAGTGCAAGGGACAGCCGAAGGTCGCCGCCGGTGACGGTTGTGACAAGTCGCTCGCCTGGTGGTTTACGGATGAACCATGGAAGCCGGCAAAGCCATCGAAGGAACCGCCGAAAAAGCCGCGTCCGGTGATGGTCTCCGATCTGCCGAAGTCTTGCGCCGCCGTTCTCAATGGTCCTGCGCCGAATTCGGTCGCCGATGTCACCTACGGCGTGCAGTGAGGCTTTTGGCACTTTTCAGGCCTTTGGCGCTTCGCTATAGGCTTAAAACGATTTAGAAAGCCGGAGCGGTGCCGTTCGAACAGAACCGCTGGAACCGCTCCGGCTCTTTATTCAATCGCATTGTCCGACGCAAAACCGTTTCACGCTTTTGCTGGAAATGCTCTAAGTTCCATCGCATTTTCCCACGCAAAACCGTTTCACACTTTTGCTGGAAATGCTCTAATGACAAGGTTATCAACTCGTAAGGTTGCTTATTCATGACGGAACGCCTGCGCATCGCACTGATTGCCCACGACCAGAAGAAGGACGACATGGTCGCCTTCGCAAAAGCGCATGAACAGGCACTGGCCCGCTATGACATCGTGGCGACGGGAACGACCGGCGGCCTCATTCTGGATGCCTGCCCCTCGCTCAGCATTCAGCGCGTGAAAAGCGGGCCGCTCGGCGGCGACCAGCAGATTGGCGCGATGATCGCGGAAGGCACGGTGGAAGTGCTCATTTTCTTCATCGACCCGCTGTCGCCGCTTCCGCACGATGTCGACGTGAAGGCGCTGACGCGCCTCGGCAGCGTCTATGATATTCCGATGGCGCTCAATCGTGCGACTGCCGAAAGGCTGATCAAGGCGCTTGACTGATCGGACACGACCAACCAGCAGGCGAAGACAGGACCAGGGAGAGGACATGCAAGTGACTAGCCACGCCGAACAGGGTTTCCCGTTTCCGGTGCTCGTCGGCGATATCGGCGGCACCAATGCCCGCTTTGCCATCCTCGTGGATTCCAATGCAGAGCCGAAGGAATTTCCCGTTCTCCAGACGGCGAATTACGCCACAATCGATGAGGCGATACAGAGCGCCATTCTCGACCACACCTCGATCCGCCCGCGTTCCGCCATTCTGGCTGTGGCCGGTCCTGTCGACGGGGATGAGATCGACCTCACCAATTGCGACTGGGTGGTGCGCCCGAAAAAGATGATCGCCGATCTCGGTTTCGAGGACGTGACCGTACTGAACGATTTCGAGGCGCAGGCGCTTGCCGTCGTGTCTCTCGGCAGCGATCATCTGGAACAGATCGGCGGCAAGCCCGAAGAAGTGATCGCCACCCGCGTCGTGCTTGGCCCCGGAACGGGGCTTGGCGTTGCCGGGCTTGTCCGCACCCGCCATGCCTGGGTGCCTGTGCCGGGCGAAGGCGGCCATATCGACATCGGCCCGCGCACGACACGTGACTATGAGGTCTTCCCGCATATCGAGCGCATAGAGGGCCGCGTTGCTGGCGAGCAGATTCTTTGCGGGCGCGGACTGCGCAACCTCTATCTGGCCATATGCGCCGCCGACAAGGTGACGCCGACGCTGGAAACCCCCGCCGACATCACATCAGCCGGGCTTGACGGCAGCAATGCGCAAGCCGAGGAAACCCTGCACCTGTTCGTCACCTATCTTGGACGGGTGGCGGGCGATCTGGCGCTGATCTTCATGGCGCATGGCGGCGTCTATCTTTCCGGCGGTATTCCGCAGCGCATTCTTTCCGCGCTGCAAGCCGGTGCCTTTCGCGAGGCTTTTGAGGACAAGGCCCCGCACAAGGCCATCATGCGCGACATTCCTGTCCGCGTGATCACGCACCAGCTCGCTGCCCTTGCCGGGCTTTCCGCCTTTGCGCAGGCCCCTGCCCGTTTTGAAGTCGCGACCGAAGGACGCCGCTGGCGCATCGGAGCATGATTCCGAAAAGTGGGAACCGCCTACGCAGGGAAATCAGTCCACTGGACTGATTTCTGATCCTGCTTCGACCGGGTAAAATCATGCTCAAGCAAAAATTTAGAGCGGGATGTTTTTAAGCTGAACCATCCTCCCGCTCTGAGCAGTAAAGCTTGAGGATGGTCAAGCTGCACGGATAACGTTATAGAAACGCTGCGCTGAAATTGCCGCTGGCTTTATCAGTGCAGCGTTTCCGTATGGGAAGTCGTATTTTCAACGATAGCCGCCGGTCCAGCCGGAGGGCAAAGAGACAAAAAGCGCTTTTGCACGTGAGCCTATTCAAGAAGAAGAACAAGAAGATCGATACGGGCGAAGCCACCCGCGTAATCCGGCGCATGATGTCGGAAAACATCCGCGAATATAAGAAGAACTATTTCATCGCCATTCTCGCATCGCTCATCGTCGGCGCATCGAATGGCGCGCTGGCCTATCTGATGAAGCCGATGATCGACAAGATTTTCTACGAGCAGAATCTCGGTCTGGTCTGGGTCATTTGCGGCACATTGCTGGTCATTTTCATATTGCGCGGCATTTCCGGCTACATACAGGCCGTGGAACTCGCCAAGATCGGCAACAATCTGGTCGCGCGCTATCAGAAGCGCATCTTCGACCATCTGATGAGGCTCGGCCTCGATTTCTACAACGATACCCGTTCGGGCCATCTGGCGGCGCAGATCAACCAGAATGTTTCCGGCATCCGCGATCTTCTCAACATGACGATTTCGTCGATCGCGCGCGACCTCATTTCGCTGATCGGTCTCGTCGGCACCATGTTCTATATGGACCCTGTCCTGTCCATCGCGATTTTCCTGATCGGACCGCCGCTCATTCTGGCTGTCGCCTATATTTCGCGCCGCATCCGCTCCGTCACCCGTGATCTCGTGCATCTTAATTCCCATCTGCTGGGCGCGATGCAGGAATCGATCCAGGGCATTGCCATCGTCAAGGCCTTTACGATGGAGGATCAGCTGCGCGCCAAGATCGGCAAGCTCATCGATCAGTCGGAAGGCCGCAGCAACAAGATCGCCAAGGTGTCCGAGCGCACGACGCCCATTTCTGAAATGCTGGCCGGTTTTGCAGTGGCTGGCGTGCTGGCCTATAGCGGCTATCGCGCCATTCTCGAACAACAGCCCCCCGGCGCGACCTTTGCCTTCATCACGGCAATGCTGCTTGCCTACGATCCGGCGCGCCGCCTCGCCCGCCTTCAGGTCGGGCTGGAAAAGGCGCTCGTCAATGCCCGCATGATCTATGAAGTGCTGGATATAGAGCCGCGCCAGCGCGATGTTCCGGACGCGGTGGAACTGAAAGCAGGCCCCGGCGAAATCCGCTTCGAGAACATTTACTTCTCCTATAACGAGACCGCGCCGGTGCTGCATGGCGTGAGCTTCGTCGCCAAGGCGGGCGAAACCACTGCCGTGGTCGGCGCTTCAGGCGCGGGCAAATCCACCCTCATCAACCTTGTCCAGCGCTTCTACGATCTCGACCGCGGCAAGATCCTGTTCGACGGGCAGGACATTGAGCACGTCAAGAAGCAGTCGCTCCGCCACGCCGTCGCTTATGTCTCGCAGCAGCCCTATCTGTTCGAAGGCACCATCGCCGACAATATCCGCTATGGCCGCCCGGACGCGACGGATGATGAAATCATCGAGGCAGCGAAGCTTGCCCATGCGCATGACTTCATCCTGCAACAACCGCAGGGCTACGATACGCCGGTCGGCGAAAACGGTGTGACGCTTTCCGGCGGCCAGCGCCAGCGCGTTTCGATTGCCCGCGCCATCGTGCGCAATGCGCCGGTTCTCCTGCTCGATGAGGCGACTTCCGCCCTCGATAATGAATCGGAAAAGCGGGTTCAGCAGGCGCTGGAAGGCATCATGCAGAACCGCACGACGATCGTGATTGCGCATCGCCTTTCCACCGTGGTCAATGCGGATCGCATCGTGGTGATGGAAGCCGGTCGCGTGGTGGAAGAAGGCCGTCACGACGATCTCATCGCCATCCCGAATGGCGTCTATGCGCGCTTTTATCAGTTGCAGAGCGGCAATGGCGATATCATCACCGAAAAGACGGCAGAAGAATTGCGGACAGGAGAACCACGATGAGCGGAGAAACCGAGAGCAGCGAAATGGGCCTTGTCGTCGTCGGCGCTGGCGGGCGCATGGGCCAGACCCTGATCCGCACCATCCAGGCCATCGAAGGTGCGAAACTGGTCGGCGCCATCGAACGGTCCAGCTCACCGCTTCTGGGGCGGGATGCCGGCGAAGTCACCGGCATCGGCCCGCTCGGCGTGACGATCACCGACGATCCGCTGCCGGTATTCGCCAAGGCGCACGGCGTCCTTGATTTCACAAGCCCTGCGGCAAGCGTCGAATTTGCAGGCCTCGCCGCGCAAGCCCGCATCGTGCACGTCATCGGCACAACCGGCTGCTCAGCGGAAGACGAAGAGAAAATCCGCGCCGCCGCCCGTCACGCAACCATCGTCAAATCCGGCAATATGAGCCTCGGCGTCAATCTTCTGTCCGTTCTGGTACAGAAGGCCGCGCAGGCGCTCGATCCGGCCGATTTCGACATCGAAATCCTTGAGATGCACCACAAGCACAAGGTCGACGCTCCATCCGGCACCGCCCTGCTTCTCGGCGAAGCGGCGGCGAAGGGACGCGACATTGCTTTGGCGGAAAACAGCGTGCGTGTGCGCGACGGCTATACGGGCCCCCGCGAAACCGGCTCCATCGGCTTCGCCACGCTGCGCGGCGGTTCGGTCATCGGCGACCATTCGGTGATTCTGGCCGGTCCCGGCGAACGCGTTGTTCTCTCGCATCATGCCGAGGACCGGTCGGTCTTCGCGCGCGGCGCGATCAAGGCCGCACTCTGGGCCTATGGCAAAAAGCCCGGTCTCTATTCCATGCTCGACGTTCTCGGGCTGAATGACTGATTTTCTTTACCAATGGAGCGTTGCATATGTCTCGTACTCTCGTCCTGGTCCGCCACGGTCAAAGCGAATGGAACCTCAAGAACCTTTTCACCGGATGGCGTGATCCGGGCCTGACCGAACAGGGCCATGCCGAAGCCAAAGCCGCTGGCCAGCGCCTGAAGGCCGCCGGTCTCAAGTTCGACATCGCATACACGTCCGCGCTGTCGCGCGCGCAAGTGACCTGCCAGCACATTCTCGATGAGCTCGGCCAGTCGAACCTCGAAACGATTCGCGATCAGGCCTTGAACGAGCGCGACTATGGCGATCTGTCCGGCCTCAACAAGGACGATGCCCGCGCCAAGTGGGGCGAGGAACAGGTGCATATCTGGCGCCGTTCCTATGACGTCCCGCCTCCGGGCGGCGAAAGCCTGAAAGATACGGGCGCCCGCGTATGGCCCTATTATCTGCACACCGTGCAGCCGCATGTGCTGCGCGGCGAGACGGTTCTGGTTGCCGCACACGGCAATTCGCTGCGCGCGCTCATCATGGCGCTCGACGGCCTGACGCCGGAGCAGATTCTTAAGCAGGAACTCAACACCGGCGTTCCGGTCATCTACCGGCTCAATGCTGATTCGACCGTTGCCTCGAAGGAAATTCTTGAAGCGTAATCGCTATTTGGCTGTGAATTTATCGGGCGCGCCCGCGCGCCCGACGCCTTTTTCAACGTCAAAAAAGCATCGGCTGAAAAAAAGCTGGCTGAATGTCGAAAACGCGATTGACAGAGGCAGGCCGACCCCTTAGATGGGTCCTCGTCGCCCAGATGGCGGAATTGGTAGACGCACCAGCTTCAGGTGCTGGCGCTCGCAAGGGCGTGGAGGTTCGAGTCCTCTTCTGGGCACCATTTCCAAGTCTTCGGACCACTACCAAGGTTCTGAAGCACCCCAAAAAGCCCGCGCAAGCGGGCTTTTTTGTTTGGGGTTGATGTTCACTGGCCGCAGGCTTTACGCCCCCGATTCACCCAGTATTCTGACAGACGATGCAGTTTTCTCCTTCCGAACGCGCCGCTTTCTTTGAATTGCTGAAATGGCGGCGCGACGTCCGTCACTTCAGCGACAAAGCCGTAGATGATGAGATCATCGAGGCTTTGCAGAAAGCGATGGATTATGCGCCTTCCGTCGGCAATGCGCGCCCCTGGCGCGTTATTTCTGTCGAAAGTGCCGCAACACGTGCAGCCGTCCGCGACATTTTTCTGGAAGCCAACCGGTCAGCCGCTGAGCTCTATGATGGCGAGCGCGCCCAGCAATACCGGAACCTGAAACTGGAAGGCATCAGCATTGCTCCGGTGCAGCTTGCCATTTTCACCGAAACCGCGCCCGTCGAAGGGCATGGCCTCGGCAGGCAGTCCATGGCCGTTACCCTTGAACACAGCACGGCCATGGCAGTCCAGAACCTCAATCTGGCGGCAAGATCGTTCGGGCTCGGCGTCGGCATGGTTTCCATTCTCGATCCGCACGCAATGGAAAAGCTTTTCGAGGTCCAGTCCAGCTGGCACTTCAGCCTCTATCTGTGCATCGGCTGGCCGCTGGCGGATGATGACACCCCGCTGCTCCACAAGAATGGCTGGCAGGAAAACAAGCCGACCGTCTGGCGGCGCGCCTGAGCTTCTTCAACAGTGTGTTGTCAACAGCCCGATGAATTGTGCCTATTGCGCTATTCTCGCAATTGGCGGCACAATCCGCCCGCTGTGCTCAAATATAATAACGGGGAGCGAACATGCGCCGAAAGGGCTTGCTGGAATTCGGCAGGAACAGAACGCTCTATGGCCTGTTCCTGCTCTGCGCGATCTGCGCCATTGCGGGCAGTGTGATGAGCTACAATGGCGAGGATTCAGGCTGGCGCTGGCTGCATTATCTGACCAAGCCAACCGCAACCCTGTTGCTGCTCGCCGCCGTCCTTTGCGCGGGACGCCCCAAATCGAAATCCTACGGATTCGCCATCGCCTTTGGGCTGGCTTTCGCCGCACTCGGGGATTTTTTCCTGATGCTGCCCGGCGACTATTTCATGGCGGGACTGATCTGCTTTCTCATCACCCATTGCGCCTATATCTATGCGCTTTGCCGCGATACGCGCTTTGCCGCGCATAAGGGCGTTTTCGTCCTTTTCGCCATCGCCGCCCTTGCCATCATAGCTGGCCTCTGGTCGTCACTGCCGACGCCCATGAAAATCCCGGTCATCATCTATGCCGCTGCACTCGGCATCATGGCAGCACAGGCGATGAGTCGCGCGCTCGGCACCGAACCGGAAACGCCGCAACGCTACGCCGCATGGCTTGCCGCAGCGGGCGGTCTGTTCTTCATGGCAAGCGACACCCTGCTGGCCTTCGGACGGTTCAGCCTCGACATTCCGCTGAATGGCCTTTGGGTGCTGGCAACCTATTATGCCGCCCAATTCCTCTTTGCCCGCTCCACGGAGGACTTTGCCTATGGCAGTTGAAGAACAGACGCTGCAACTGTCGTTTGAGCGCCTGCGTCACGCCTGGCTTGAGAACCGTCCGGCCTATGAGCAGCGTCTGGATGATCTGAAGCGGCTGCGCCAGGCGCTCGAAAAGCGGCTTGATGAAATGGCGATGGCCATCAGCGCGGATTTCGGCAATCGCTCGCTGCACGAAACCCTGCTTGGCGAGGCCAGCGTCGTCTTTGCCGAAATCGATGATGCGCTGCACAACCTCAAGCGCTGGATGAAACCGAAACGCCGCAAGGCCGGATGGAAAATGTGGCCGGCCAAAGCGGAAATTCGCTATGTCCCGCTCGGTGTGGTTGGGGTCATCGCGCCGTGGAACTATCCCGTCAATCTGGCGCTGGCACCGCTTGTCGCGGCAATCGCAGCCGGAAACCATGTTTTCCTGAAGCCGTCCGAACATACGCCGCGCACGGCGGAGTTCCTGAAAAGCCTGCTTGCCGAAGTTTTCCCGGAAGACCGCGTTACCGTGGCGCTTGGCGATGCATCGCTTTCCGCGCAGTTCGCATCGCTGCCATTCGACCATCTCTTTTTCACCGGCTCAACATCTGTCGGGCGCAAGATCATGGCGGCGGCGGCACCGAACCTGACGCCGGTGACGCTGGAACTCGGCGGTAAATCGCCCGCCATCGTCAGCGAGAATGCCAATCTCAAACGCGCCGCCCGGGCAATCGCGACGGGAAAATTCTTCAATGCCGGTCAGACCTGCATCGCGCCGGATTATGTTCTGGTCCATCAGAGCCAGCGCGACGAATTCGTAAACCTGCTGCGCGCTGAAATGCAGGCGCGCTATGGCGGCTCGTCAGCAGCCAAAGACCAAACCACCATCATCAATGAAGCGCAGGAAGCACGGCTCACGAACCTGCTGACCGATGCCGCGAACAAGAGCGAAGCTGTCATTGAACTTCTCGCCGGTTCCGATCAGCCGCGATTGATGACACCTGCCCTCGTGCTGGAGCCCGCCGCCGACAGCGAAATCATGCAGGAGGAGATTTTCGGCCCGCTTCTGCCAATCGTCAGCTATCGCCTCCTCGACGATGCCATCAGTTTCGTTTTGAAGCTCGACCGTCCACTGGCGCTTTACTGTTTCAGCGACAACACCGCAGAGATCGAAATGATGCTCAGCCGCATTGTCGCGGGCGGGGTCTGCGTCAACGATACGCTCTATCAATTTGCCTGTAGCGACCTGCCATTCGGCGGCGTGGGCGCAAGCGGCATGGGCCAGTATCATGGCCATGACGGCTTTCTGACCTTCTCCAAGGCAATGCCCGTCCTGACCAAATATGCCCCGGCGCCGAGCGATCTCATCAGGCCACCCTACACCGGCCTCATCGACCGGCTGATCCGATTCATCGCAAGATGAGGCCTGGAACCTTGAAGCATGTCTCCAAAAAGCGGGAACCGTTTTATCAGGCACAAAACGCTTTAACAGTGCACTCGCGTCCGGCTCTCGCCGAATTGTGTAGGCAATTGCTATTCAAACAGCTGTACAATCTGACTATATAGAGACGGATGCGAGTTTATCTCACTGTAGAAGTCATCGTCTTTCGGAACCGAATAGCTGACTGGTGAAAAACGGGTGCTGAAAAAGAAAGAACCAAACCGGATATCGAGGACCATCCTGACTGCGATCCGGAACAGGCCGGGTTACAGGCCACTCAACGCCAATATTGCTGGCGGTGACGTCGTCATTGCATCCTACAATGTCCACAAATGCATTGGCATCGACAAGCAGTTCAATCCGCAGCGAACAGCCGAAGTCATCAGCGAGATCGATGCGGACGTGATCGCGTTGCAGGAAGCCGACAGGCGTTTCGGCGAGCGTTCCGGCCTGCTCGATCTGGGCCTGCTCGAGCGCCGTCATGGCCTCATCCCCGTTCCCATTACCGCGACAATGCCCAAAGGCCACGGCTGGCACGGCAATGTGCTCCTGTTCCGCGAAGGGGTGGTGCGCAATGTGCAGCAGCTCAAGCTGCCCGGTGTCGAGCCGCGCGGCGCGCTGGTTGCGGACCTGCAATTTCCGGCAGGCCCTCTCCGCGTCATCGCCGCGCATCTCGGCCTTCTGAAACGCTCCCGCGAGCAACAGGCCGAAAGCATCCTTACCGTCTTGCAGGAGGCTGACACACTGCCGACCCTGCTGATCGGCGACCTCAACGAATGGCGCGTCGGCAAGCGCTCGTCGCTGGCCGCCCTCATGCCGACATTCAACCATGTCGCAACGGCAGTGCCGAGCTTCCCTTCGCGGTTCCCGGTTTTCGCGCTGGATCGCGTGCTGGGCGCGCCGCATAATCTGGTCACATCGGTTGAAGTGCACAACACGCCGCTGGCGCGCCTGGCGTCCGATCACCTGCCGATCAAGGCGCATCTCGACCTCAAATCGGCAACGAGCCTGCTCGAAGAACTCAGCCCGGAAATATTTAACAGCCGAACGGGATGATATTCAGAGGTAAGGTGAGCCCAGCCAGATAATCCGGTCGAGAAGACGCTCCAGAAATGGCCGGTTCTTCAGCCGCGCAAGATTGACCTCGCGGCTCCCCTCTATCACCTTGCCGATGCGCTCTTCCACCTGACGCGCCACGTCGCGGTCGAGGATTTCCAGATCGACCTCGAAATTCAGCCGCAACGAGCGCGGATCGATATTGGACGACCCGACATAGGACCATGCGCCGTCGATGGTCATCAGCTTGGAGTGGTTGAAGGCACCGCCAGCCCGCCAGATACGGCAACCATCCTTCAAGAGCTGATCGAACTGCGCGCGCATGGCGCGGTCCACCAGCTTCAGGTTGTTGACGCCCGGCACGACGATATCCACCGACACGCCGCGCCGCGCCGCCGTCACCAGCGCGCTGATCAATTCGCGGTCCGGCAGAAGATAAGGCGTCATGATGAGAATATGCTGCTCGGCAATCGAGAAGGCGCCCATCATCATGCGCTGGTTGGTTTCGACGTTCTTGTCCGGCCCCGACCCGACGACACGCACCAGCGTTCCCGTTCCCGGCGGGTTCTCCGGCGGCGCGATCTTCCAGGCTTCCCCGGTCAGAAGCTCGCCGGTGGCAAAGCGCCAGTCTTCCGATGCGATATGAAAGAGATCGGCGATAGCCGGTCCTTCCAGCTTGAAATGCGTATCGAAGGCCACCGCGTCGCCGGCTATCCTTCGCACAAAGCCCGCGCGGATATTCATGCCGCCGGTAAAGGCGATCTTGCCATCGACGATGAGGATTTTGCGGTGGGTGCGCAGGTTCGCGTAAGGCAGGCGCAGCCCGATGATGATATTACCGTTGAACACATCAACCGCGACGCCCTTGTCCTTCAAGAGCTTGACGATGCTTGGAAAGGAATAGCGCGCACCAACGGCATCCACCAGCACCCGCACTTCCACGCCGCGCCTGACCGCATCGCCCAGGGCATCGGCAAATACTTCGCCAATTCCGTCCCGGTCGAAAATATAGGTTTCCAGCATGATGCTGCGTTCGGCGCGGCCTATGGCGTCGAGCATCGCGGCATAAGCTTCGTCGCCCGTTTCCAGCATCTCGATGCTGTTGCCGCTGGTGAAATCGTAAAGGCTGACGGCATCGCCAAGAATCTTCATGGCCCCGAACTGGCGTCCGAAGGCGGCACGCACCAGATCGTTCGTCGTATCGAAATGCGACAGGTGATAAAGCGCGATCTTGCCCATATTGGCGCGCTGGTGGCTGAGCGTCGAACGCCGGATGCGATTTACGCCAGCAATCGCGTAGACAACCGCTCCCACGATGGGCGAAAGCACGATCACGCCGACCCAGCCGATGGCTGTCCGGACTTCCTCCTTCGTCATGGTCGCGTGAATGGCGGCGATCGCTCCGAGAACAACCGACAGGACAAACAGGATATGCGGCCAGTAGTGGGAAACGAGATCGAACATCACATGAACTTTAAGCGGAACACGACTGCAATAGCAAAGAGATATAATGGGAGATCGTCGCGACGAACAGTGTGCGCATTGGCGTTCTCACCGGTTCATCGCAAAGCTGGCCAAATCCGGGACATGCCTTATATTGTTCACGAGGCATGACAATTTGAGGGACGTCTCATGGCAACAGCTCATAATGATTTCGACCGCCCGACCTTTCCAAAGGAACTTTCCAGCAAGTGGGGCTGGTTCGTCGCCCTTGGGGTCGCGCTTCTGATCCTCGGCGGCATCGCCTTCGGCAATCTGGTGCTGGCCACCGTCGTTTCGGTCTATTACGTCGGCCTGATGATGCTGATCGGCGGCGTCATCGAGATCATCCACTCCTTTGGCGTCAAAACCTGGGGCAGCTTCTTTTTCTGGCTCCTGAGCGGCCTGCTCTATACGGCAGCCGGCATTGTCGCCTTCATCAATCCTGTGCTTGCAGCCGGTGTGCTGACCTTCCTGCTGGCGGCGGCGCTTCTGGGTTCCGGTGCTTTCCGCATCTGGCTCGGCTTCAAGTCGAAACCGTCCGCAGGATGGGGCTGGATCGTTGCGGCGGGCGTCATCACCATGCTGCTCGGCCTCATCATCGCCATGCAATGGCCGGTCAACAGCCTGTTCATCCTTGGCCTGTTTCTGGCGATAGACCTGATTTTCCAGGGCTGGTCCTTCATCGCCTTCGGCCTTGGCATCAAGAGCCGATAATATATGCAAAGCATTTAAACTCGACCTTTTGGCAAAGGACTGCTAGATGAACCGCCAATCTTTGCGGCGGTTCATGCTGCCCGTCCCTTTGCCATTACGAGTTTCTTCATGCCCGCTGACCATCCCGTTTCCAAGCGCCGCACATTCGCGATCATCGCGCACCCGGACGCCGGTAAGACCACGCTGACCGAAAAGCTGCTGCTGTTCGGCGGCGCCATCCAGCTCGCCGGTGAGGTGAAGGCCAAGAAAGACCGCATCCAGACCCGTTCGGACTGGATGAACATCGAGCGCGACCGCGGCATTTCCGTCGTCACCTCGGTGATGACCTTCGAGTACAAGGATTGCATCTTCAACCTGCTCGACACGCCGGGCCACGAAGATTTTGCCGACGACACCTACCGCACGCTGACCGCCGTTGATAGCGCCGTCATGGTCATCGACGCCGCCAAGGGTATCGAGCCGCGCACGCTGAAACTGTTCGAAGTCTGCCGGATGCGCGACATTCCCATCGTCACCTTTGTCAACAAGATGGACCGCGAGGCGCGCGACCCGCTGGAAATCCTCGACGAGATCGAGGAAAAGCTGGCGCTCGACACGGCCCCGATCACCTGGCCTATCGGCTCGGGCAAGAGTTTTGCAGGTACCTTCGACCTGCACAACGACACGCTGCGCCGTCAGGACAACGAAGAACAGCCGACCAAGGTGAGCGGACCGAAAGATGCCGCCGCCCTGTTGCCGGAAAACGAACGCGAAGCATGGCTTGAAGGCGTGGAACTGGCGCGCGGCGTCTGCCGCCCGTTCGACCTTGCGGCCTTCCGCGAAGGCCACATGACCCCAGTTTATTTCGGCTCGGCGCTGAAAAACTACGGCGTGCGCGACCTCATCGAAGCTTTCTGCGATTTCGGCCCCTCCCCGCGCGACCAGCAGGCGGATGCCCGCATGGTGGCGGCGACCGAAGACAAGATGACCGGCTTCGTGTTCAAGATTCAGGCCAATATGGACCCGAACCATCGCGACCGCATCGCTTTCCTGCGCGTTTGCTCGGGCAAGCTGTCGCGCGGCATGAAGGCGAAGCTGGTGCGCACCGGCAAGCCGATGAGCCTGTCGGCACCGCAATTCTTCTTCGCGCGCTCGCGCCAGATTGCCGACGAAGCCTTTGCGGGCGATGTGGTCGGCATCCCGAACCACGGCACCTTGCGCATCGGCGACACGCTGACCGAGGGCGAGGACATCCTGTTCCGCGGCGTGCCGAACTTCGCGCCGGAAATCCTGCGTCGCGTGCGTCTTGACGATGCGATGAAAGCCAAAAAGCTGCGCGAAGCGCTGCAGCAGATGGCCGAGGAAGGCGTCGTGCAGCTTTTCCTGCCCGATGACGGTTCTCCGGCCATTGTCGGCGTCGTCGGCGCGCTGCAAATCGATGTTCTGACCGAACGGCTCAAGGTCGAATATTCGCTGCCGGTCGGCTTTGAAATGTCGCGCTTCTCGGTCTGCCGGTGGATTTCCGCCGACGATCCGGCGGAAGTCGACCGCTTCATCGCTTCCCATCGCGCCGATATCGCACACGATCTTGACCGTGACCCGGTATTTCTCGCCCAGAACGGCTTCTCGCTCAACTACGAGGCTGAGCGCTGGAAAGACATTCGCTTTGCCACCGTCAAGGATTATCAGGTCCGCGGCAAAGCCTGATCCTTTGGAGAAAAAATGACCGATCCGGTTCTGGCTGCGCTCGATCTGCCCGAGGCGCTGCGGCAGCAATTGCGGGAATATCGCAGTCGAAAGGATGAGCTTGGCCGCTCAACGGCCAATGTGCATCTGCTCGACCATCCCGAACGTGAACCTTTGGTTCTGAAGGTGGAGCCGCAAAGCCCGGTCGGCGAACTTGCCGACGAAGCGGCGCGGCTTCGCTGGATCAGGCAGCAAAATCTCGCCTGCCCGGAAGTTCTCGCTTTCGAAATCGCCCCGGCACACAGTTTTCTGCTGATGACGCGCCTGCCGGGTCAGGATCTGGCTTCGGCAGTCGGCACGCTTACGCCGGAGCGGATTGTCGATATTCTGGCGAGTGCCCTGAAATCGATGCATGCCATCGACCCGGCATCCTGTCCGTTCGATCATCGGCTGGAGTTTCGCATCGAAGATGCGCGCAAGCGCGTCGAAGCCGGTGCGGTGGACGAAGAGGATTTCGACGAGGAACGAGAAGGACGGACCGCTCAGGGAGTATTCGAAGAACTGCTTCGCCTCAAACCTGCAAGTGAAGACATTGTCGTCACCCATGGCGATGCCTGCCTGCCGAATTTCATGGCTGACAACGACGCTTTTTCCGGTTTCATCGATTGCGGCAGACTGGGCCTCGCCGACCGTCATCAGGATCTGGCGCTTGCCTGCTGGAGCATCCGCTACAATCTGGGCGAGGAATGGGTACAGCCTTTCCTCGACATCTATGGCGGGCCCGCCATCGATGAAGCAAAGATCACCTACTATCGTCTGCTGGACGAGTTCTTTTAAAAAAACCAGGGAGATAGAGCGGCCCGATCTGATTGGATCAGATCGGCGCCCCTTTACCGATCCGCACATGGCGGAGTTTTTCGGGATTGCGCACGAGATAAATCGCATGGACCTGTCCGTCGACGATCTCCAGTGCCGCGACCTGCGGCAGTCCATCCGCTTCCATGCTGATATGCCCCGGCAGGCCGTCGAATACTGCGAACTGCCGGATTGCCGGAGGCACGCCATCCGCTTTGCGGGAAATGCCCTCGTAAAAGCGCATGATCTTCGCCCGCCCATAGATGGGGTTGAGCGCCGCATTGCGAACACCGCCGCCATCTGAATACATTATGGCATCTTCCGCCAGAAGCGCCTGCAACGCGGCAATGTCGCCACTGCGCGAAGCTTGAAAGAAGGCTTCCGCGATGGTGCGTCCGCGATCTTCCGGCAAAATGAAGCGCGGCTTTTCCTGACGCACATGCACCCGCGCACGGCTTGAAAGCTGCCGGCAGGCCGCCGCATCACGGTCGAGCACTTGCGCGACTTCCCCAAAGTCCATGCCGAAAACATCATGCAATAGAAAAGCCGCCCGTTCCAGCGGCGACAGCCGGTCAAGCGCCAGCATGAGCGTCAGCGTGATATCATCGCTCCGGTCTTCCTCTTCCTCGACCAGAGGTTCGGGAAGCCATAAACCGGGATAGGTCTCACGGCGCACACGCGCGGATTTCAGATGATCCAATGCAAGCCGACTCACCACGCGCACCAGCCAGCCCTCCGGTTCGCGGACAGCGTCCCGCGCTGCCCTGTTCCAGCGCAACCAGGCTTCCTGCACAATATCCTCGGCCTCCGCATGGGAACCGATCATGCGATAAGCGATGCGAACGAGCCGAGGCCGCAGAGCCTCGAACACGTCCGCATCAAAAGTTTTGCCCGTTTCAGGCTGCTGCCGCATCGGCTGTCACCGGATGCACCGTGCGGAACCCGACTGCCACACGATTCCACGTATTGATCACATTGATCGCCATGCTGAGCTTCACAATCTCCTCATCGGTGAAGTGTTCCTTCAGGGCCTCGAAATCCTCGTCCGGAGCGCGGGTCTCGGCAACAAGCGTCAATGCCTCGGTCCAGGCGAGCGCCGCCCGTTCGCGCGGCGTGAATAACGGCGATTCCCGCCAGGCCGCCACGAGATAAAGGCGTTCCTCGGTCTCACCGGCCTTGCGGGCATCGCGCGTGTGCATGTGAATGCAATAAGCGCATCCGTTGATCTGCGAAGCGCGAATGCGAACGAGTTCATAAAGACTATATTCCAGTCCGCCCTCGGACACCGCCTTCTCCAGTTCGATCATGGCCTGCATGATCTTGGGCGCCAGCTTATACGGAACGAGTCTCGCTTCCATTGTACGTCTCCTTGGTTCTACGATTTGTTGTCGTTCACCATCAAGACGAAACAGGCTCGTGAAATGTGACATGCCTCGCGAAAAAAATTAATTTCCCGCTTCCAGAAGCCGCTCCGCGATCTTCCCGGCCAGCCTTTCGGCCACCTCACCCTTGTCCATTTCAGGCCATTCCTCGATGCCGGAATGGCTTAGAATTCGCACGCGGTTGCGGTCGCCGCCCATCACGTCGCCGGAAACATCATTGGCGACGATCCAGTCCGCGCCCTTCTTTTCGAGCTTGGCTCTCGCATTTTCGGCCACGTCCTGCGTTTCGGCTGCGAAGCCGACGACAAGGCCCGGACGCTTGTCGCTATGCCCGACGCCAGCCAGAATGTCGGGATTCTCGACCATGGCGAGTGTGGGTGCGCTTTCACCGGGCTTCTTCTTGATCTTCTGATCGCAAGCGTTCTCCGTGCGCCAGTCGGCAACCGCTGCAACCATCACCGCCGCATCAGCGGGTAAATGCCGCTCCACAGCCGCCTGCATTTCGCGTGCCGTCTCGACATGGGTGACATCGACGCCTTCCGGATCGGGAATGTTAACCGGCCCCGACACCAGATGCACCGTCGCGCCAAGCCGCGCGAGTGCTGCCGCAATGGCATGGCCCTGCTTGCCGGAGGAGCGGTTGGCGATATAGCGGACCGGATCGATCGGCTCATGCGTCGGCCCGGAAGTCATGACGATGGTTTTGCCCGCAAGCGGTCTTGCCTGCGGTGCAAGGAGGTTTTCAATGGCCGCGACAATTACCAGCGGTTCGCTCATGCGACCCGTTCCGGCCTCGCCACTTTCCGCCATCTCGCCCTTCTCGGGACCTATGAAACGCACGCCGTCCTTTTCAAGCGTCACGCGATTGCGTTTCGTGGCGGGATTGTCCCACATGGCCGGGTTCATGGCGGGGGCGATCAGAACCGGCACCTTGCGGGCCAGCAGCACGGCGCTCGCCAGATCGTCGGCAAGCCCATTGGCCATCTTGGCCATCAGATCGGCGGTCGCAGGTGCAACAACAATCAAATCCGCATCGCGGGCCAGCCGGATATGCCCTACATCCTGTTCATCCTCTCGGGAAAACAGATCGGTAAAGACATGATCGGCGGAAACCGCGCCAATGGTCAGCGGCGTCACGAATTGCTGCGCTGCCTCCGTCATCAACGGACGCACATGCGCGCCGCGCTCACGCAGACGGCGGATCAGATCCGGCGTCTTGTAGGCGGCAATGCCACCGCCGATGATGAGAAGAATACGTCTTCCGGCCAGTGAAGCCCCTGTCCCCGGCGGTGCTGCCACGACCGGCGCGGCTTCATTCAGCCCGGCCAACAGGATGCGCGCCTCTTCTTCCATGGAGCGCCCGTTATGAGCCGCCCTGATGCGCAGCCGTTCCTTGGCGGAATCATCGAGATTACGGATGGTAATGCTGGCCATTTGATTGCACCTGTTACAAGTGCAATCATTGAAATCACTTTAAAAGTTCGCTGTCACCTTAAAAGTGATTTCATAGCCAAATATAGAGCTTGATTGCAATCGCAGCGAGCGAAATCGCAATCACGACCTGCGCGATGTGGCCCCAGCGTGAATGGCGCGCTTCGGCCCGGCCAATGGCTTCCGCCGTCGCCTCGTCAAAGCGCAATCCATTTGCGGCCATATCGTCCAGCGCCACGGAAACACGCTCCACGCGCGCGACCAGTTCCGGCGTCTTGCGCGTGAAATGCAGCAGCGAATAAGCGCTGTCCTTGGCGTCGAGAAGCATGCCCTGCGGCCCGAGATTTTTGCGTATCCAGTCGCCAACCACCGGTTCCGCCGCCTTCCACATATTGAAATGCGGATCGAGCGTGCGCGACACGCCTTCCACAACCACCATGGTTTTCTGAAGCATCAGCAATTCTGGCCGGGTTTCCATATCGAAAAGCTCGGTCACTTCGAAGAGAAGGGTCAGAAGCTTGGCCATGGAAATGGTTTCGGCGGGCTGGCCGTGGATCGGCTCGCCAATGGCGCGGATGGCCTGTGCGAAGCTTGCCACGTCATGCGTATGCGGCACGTAGCCGGCTTCGAAATGCACTTCCGCCACGCGCATATAGTCACGCGTGATGAAACCATAGAGGATTTCGGCAAGAAAACGCCGCTGCTGCTTGTTGAGCCGCCCCGTAATGCCGAAATCGACCGCAACGATCAGCCCCTGATGGTCCACAAACAGATTGCCCGGATGCATGTCGGCATGGAAAAAGCCGTCGCGCAGCGTATGGCGCAGGAAGGACTGGATCAGCGTTTCGGCCAGTTTCTTAAGATCGAAACCCGCCGCCTCAAGCGCGGAAATATCCGACATCTTGATGCCGTCGATCCATTCCAGCGTCAGCACATCGCGGCCCGTGCGCTCCCAATCCACCTTGGGAACACGGAAACCCGCATCGTCCTTGATGTTCTCGGCAATCTCGGAAAGCGCTGCCGCCTCAAGCCGCAGGTCCATCTCGATGCGCGTCGTCTGCTGCAACGTCTCGACCACCTGAACCGGTCGCAGGCGGCGCGTGAAGGGCACATGGCGTTCCTGCATGCGCGCAACCATGTAGAAACCTTCAAGGTCGCGGGCAAAACGCTGGCGAACGCCGGGACGGATGACCTTGACGGCAACCTTCTGGCGCACGCCGTCCTTCATGACTTCCGCCGGATGCACCTGTGCCATTGACGCCGCCGCTATCGGCGCATCGAATTGCAGGTAAAGATCATCGATCTTGCGGCCAAGCGAACCTTCAATACCCGCCACCGCGTCTGCCTGCGGGAAGAAATCGAGACGATCCTGCAAAAGCTCGAGGTCGGCGGCGACATCGCGCCCGACAATATCAGGCCGCGTTGCCAGAAACTGGCCCAGCTTCACGTAGGATGGCCCGAGCTTGTTCATGGCTCGCGACATGCGCTCGGAACGCTGCATGTGGCGTGCGCGCGGACGCGCCAGCATGCCCGCAATCTTGTGCCCGAACGCCGGAAGACCGGAAAGTCCCTCAACAGGCAAGGCACTGATGACGCCTTCACGCGTCAATATCCAGCCGGCCCGCATCAGCCGGAAAGCAGCTGAAACATTACCCATATGCTAGAGCTTCCAGCCGGAATGAAGCGCGGCAATACCGCCGGTGAAATTGCGATAGCTGACGCGCTCGAAACCGGCCTTCTCGATCATCGTGGCAAAATCCTGTTGCTTCGGGAATTTGCGGATCGATTCGACCAGATAGCTGTAGGAATCCGCGTCGCCGGTAATCATCTTGCCGATGCGCGGGATGGCGTGGAACGACCACTGGTCATAAACCGTGTCGAGGATCGGCAATTCGACCTCGGAAAATTCAAGGCAGAGGAAACGTCCGCCCGGCTTCAGGACGCGGTAAGCCTCCGACAGCGCCTTGTCGATGTGGGGCACATTGCGAATGCCGAATGCAATCGTATAGGCATCGAAACGGTTGTCCTCAAAAGGCAGTTCTTCGGCATTGGCCTCCACGAATTCGAGATTGTCGATAAGGCCCTTCTTGATCGCCCGTTCACGACCGACGCCCAGCATTGAGCCGTTGATATCCAGAATGGTGACATGGGCCTGACGGCCCGAAGCCTCGACAATGCGAAACGCAATATCGCCGGTGCCGCCCGCAACATCGAGCGAGGTCCAGCCTGGGCGCTTCGACGGCGCCAGCCATGCGATCATCGCATCTTTCCAGACACGGTGCATGCCCGCCGACATGAGATCGTTCATCACGTCGTACTTGCTGGCGACCTTATGGAAAACGTCGTTGACGAGGCCCTGCTTTTCGTTTTCGTCCACCGCCTTGAAGCCGAATGAATGCTCCATGCCACCTTGTGCGCCCACGCGGTCCGCATTGCCGTTCTGCTGGCTCATAGCTCATCCTGCTTCTGATTATTAAGACGAAAACGATTTCCGTAATGCATATAAAGCTTGTGCTGGACGATACAAGCAGAGACCGCCCTCCACTACCCCTTTTGTGAAGGGACCTTGCGAACCGTCTTGCGTTAGCGTTTAAAAATGGCCAAAGAGACATAAAACTGTGCGTGAGCGCTTGGCCCGGCGTTTTCTCCGGCGCAAACTGCCGCTAAAGTTAAAAATATAACGAGAAAAGTGGAAAGATCATGGGCGTTACAGTCGTCAGCCATCCGCTTGTCCAGCACAAGCTCACTATCATGCGCAAGAAGGAAACGTCCACAGCCAGCTTCCGGCGGCTGCTGAAGGAAATATCGCTGTTGCTCTGCTATGAAGTGACGCGCGAACTCGAATTGACCACCATGCCGATCGAAACACCGCTGATGCCGATGGACGCACCGATCCTTGAAGGCAAGAAGCTGGTCTTCGCCTCGATCCTGCGCGCCGGCAACGGCCTTCTGGAAGGCATGCTCGATCTGGTGCCCGCCGCACGCGTTGCCCATATCGGCCTTTATCGCGATCATGACACGTTGCAGCCCGTCGAATACTATTTCAAGGCGCCGGAAGATATCGTCAATCGCCTCATCATCGTGGTGGACCCGATGCTGGCCACGGGACATTCGGCAATCGCGGCCATCGACAAGCTGAAGGAACGCGGCGCGACCAATATCCGCTTCCTCTGCCTGCTGGCGGCGCCGGAAGGCATCAAGCGCTTTACCGAAGCTCATCCCGATGTCGACGTGTTCACGGCTTCCATCGATGAACGCCTCGATGAAAAGGGCTATATCGTTCCCGGCCTCGGCGATGCCGGCGACCGCATGTACGGCACGAAGTAAGCACCAGCGCGCATCCCGAAAAGTGTGAAGCGGTTTTCGGGAGAGATGCGCGCTAAAATAAACAAGGCAGCGCAGCCCGCGCCTGCTATCATGCCTGGAAACGGGGGCAGCATGGCGCGGGTTTTTACGATCCTTCTGGTATTCGCGGGATTGGCAATCGCCTTCCCGCTTCTGTTTGAGAAATTCAGTCCGCGGCCGAACGCCGGAGCATCCGCGACAGCTTCAACCGCTCCTTCGCAAAAACCTGCCGCCTATGGCGGGCGCCGCACGCAGATTGCGCCTGATGGGCGCGGCCATTTCATCACGGATATAAAAATCGCCGGTCAGACCCTTCGCGCCATGGTCGATACAGGAGCGAGTGTCGTTGCGATCAACGCCAGCGCGGCAAGACGCATCGGCCTGTCGCTCAAACCCGATGACTTCAGGTATCGCGTCTCGACTGCAAATGGCGAAACCCTTGCGGCGCACGCCATCCTGCCCGGTATCGAAATCGGACGGATACGGGTGGAGGACGTGGAAGCCATGATCCTGCGGGACGACGCGCTCTCCGATACGCTGCTCGGCATGAGCTTTCTGAAGCGTCTGCGTCACTATGAAGTATCGAATGGCACGCTCATGTTGACGCAATGATGTGATAGCGTACTTCCGATACAGGGCAAAAGCGGTTACATCCAATGACCATAAAGCCCCAATACCGATGGAAGCCAGCCATGACACCGGACCAGCGCCTGACCGAGCTCGAAATTCGCGTAGCCGAACAGGAAAAGACCATCGATGAATTGTCATCCGTTCTGGCCGAACAATGGAAAACCATCGACCAGCTTTCCAAGAAGCTCGGCGCATTGACCGACCGCTTTCTGGAACTGGAAGAGCAGACCGCGCCGGACGTGCCGGTCACCAAACCTCCACACTGGTAAAACAATATGCTTCAGATCATCCCCCTTGCCGACCGTCCCGATCTCGTACCCGTCTGTGCCGCATGGAACCATGGGGAATGGGGTGAATTTACCGGCTCCACCCTGGAACAGACCGCCACGGCTTTTAGCGACCTCTCTCGCGAGGACGATGGACAGGCGGCGCGTGTTGCGCTCTGGAACGGGGAGCCGGCCGGGCTTGTGCTCCTGATCCACAGCGACCTGGAAACGCATCCTCATCTGAAGCCTTGGGTGGCGAGCGTGTTCGTCGCGCCCGACCATCGCGGCAAAGGCGTTGCCAAGGGCCTTGTCGGCGCCATCGAGGATGCTGCCCGGCAACAGGGCTATGGAGAAGCCTATCTTTATACCAACAAGCCCGACCTGTACCGCCAGATCGGCTGGAGCGATTTCGAGACGCTGGAAGGCGACTATGCCGGAATGCTGATCATGCAAAAGAAAATCGCGCGGTAAAACCGCGGGATTTTCTGGTAATGACAGCCCTTATCGCGCAAGCGGGATCGGGCAGCTCACGCCGGTACCGCGCAAGCCGCAGTAACCGTTGGGATTCTTCGCCAGATATTGCTGGTGATAGTCCTCGGCATAATAGAAGTCCGGCGCATCCCCGATTTCGGTCGTGATCGGTCCGATACCGCGAGCGGCCAGCGCCTGCGCATAGGCTTCGCGGCTCTTTTCCGCCACGTCACGATCAGCCTTGTCGAAAGTATAAATGACCGAACGATAGGTCGTGCCTATATCGTTGCCCTGCCGCATGCCCTGGGTCGGATCATGCTCCTCCCAGAAAAGGGTCAGCAGCTCGTCAAGGCTCACGACCTTCGGATCATAGACTACAAGCACGACTTCCGCATGGCCCGTAAGACCAGTGCAGGTTTCCTCATAGGTCGGGTTGGGCGTAACGCCGCCCGCATAACCGACGGCCGTCACATATACGCCCGGCACTTGCCAGAACAGGCGTTCGGCACCCCAGAAACAGCCCATCCCGAACAGAACCTGCTTATAGCCATCAGGCCACGGTCCTTTCAGCGGGCGACCGTTCACGAAATGAGTGGCGGAGGTCGGGATCGGCGCAGCACGTCCCGGCAATGCCTCAGCCGCCGAGGGCATCTGGATCTTCTTGCGATAGCTGTCGAAGAAACTCATGGTTTCCACCTCCTGATTATCGGGCGGTAAAACGGCCCAGCGGACGCTCCCGGCGATGACCGATTGCATAGAATAAAAAGGCAAGTATGCCGAAAAGCAGCCAGCCGGGCTGCTCTAGCAGCGGAATGCAGACCGCATCCCAGGCTCCTGCCCCTATATAGTGCGCCACGAAGCTTTCTGCATCGGCCAATGTTTCGGGCGCGTTGCGCGACCACATGGACAAAAGCGGTTTGGCGATAAACTGCGACGCGCCGACGGACCGCGCTCCGTCAAGGATGGCGAAAATCACGGCGAAAGCCAGAAAAACAACCGCAAAACTACGCAATACAAATCGGATCACGATTCTCCGCCTCGGATTTCCTGCCCTGTTTCCGGCACCGGTTTTGAGCCCGATCTGCCGAAGATTTGTCTTTTTGATGTTGCTAAAGCATAGCACACAGAACCCATCAGGCTCAAAGGCAAGCTGGATGACAATTATATGATCAAAATAAACCGATAAATTTCATGGAGTTAGATCATGGAAGACGTTCTTTGCACAGGCTCGGTGATTTAGACGCAAAAACTTGCAAATAGCTGTTGAACATATGCATTTTCTGGCTATATTCGCGCCGCACCCGCTAGTTGGCGATTAACCAGCGCCTGTTTCGAAAAGCGGTGTCACGTTTGCAGTCAGTTTTCACCGTGAGACACGGTTTCCCGACAGCAAGGCAGACGGAGAGGTGGCCGAGTGGTTGAAGGCGCACGCCTGGAACGCGTGTATACGGGAAACCGTATCGAGGGTTCGAATCCCTCTCTCTCCGCCATTTGATTCTTTCCTGGAATAGTCACGTAGAATCAGTCGATTGAGCATGTTCCCGCCTGTTCCGCGTACTACGCTTCAGTCGCACTAACCTGCCTCACCATCGTGGCCGCACCGTGCATTCCAGATATTCCATCAAAAGAAATTTATGAAGATACATTGAGGCCGAGCAATAGGCCACAAGCCCGCCCCCCTCAAATGAACCGCCGATCGCGTCAAATCGACCTATCTGAATCTGAATAAAATTCATTGAGCCAGTAGAACTCCAAACAGAACAATTCAAAATATATTAGACTTACTTAATATATTATATGCGTAATATTTAAATCCTCACTGATAAACACGTATAGGTTGACATTTTTATTCGCCATATCGTAGCCATACCCTAAAAAATGGGAGGGTTATTGATTCAGCACACATTGGCGACCGAAAGTCTCGTATCGAATGACACAACCCGCATGGAATTGGGCAGTGCGTTCGGCTCGCAACTGGAAATTGTCGATGTACCGCAAGGATGGAGCGTCTACCACGCTGTCGAACAGACAGGGCTCTCGGCGCCCGAAAAGCACTCGTTCCGCCTGCCCCCATTTCCGTTTTATTCCGGCGGGAAACTCGTCAAATCAGCCGTCGCAGATGAGTTCAGGTTTTCCTGCTTTCCTCATTTAACCCCATATGAAAGGGCAAGGGCATGAATGCTCCGGAAGCCTCGAAATTCAGAGAATATGCGCGCACGCTGGCAGCGCGCAGTGTTCCCAATGGCATTTTGAACCGCAGCGCCGCGTTGCGCGGAACGCGCTTTTTGGCCGATGCCGCCCGTGCCGCCAAATCCGGTAAGCGACGTCCTTTCCAGATGGTAAATGTTGGCGCCTGCGACGGTGTCCTTTTTGATGACGTGACCCCTTGGCTTCACCGGATACCCCGATCCAAAGCAGTTCTGGTCGAACCCGTACCGTATAACTTGATCAGACTACGCAAAAACTATCCGGATGCCGAGCGGTTCAGGATCGAACCGATTGCCGTCACCCGGGAACAAGGTTCGATCACCGTCAAGACTTTCGATGCAAAAGCCCTGGAAGAAGGCAGTTTGCCCCTGGAATTCATAGGTTGTTCTTCGGTCACAGATACAAATCTGATGTCTGGCAAGAATGTATGGGGCCCGGATGATCCCAATTTCCATAAGTTCGCTCCACATCTGAAGGAAATCGTGGTTGCTTCAGATACGCTGCAAGCCGTGTTGGATCGCAATAATGTTGAATATATTGATGCATTCCTGGTCGACTGCGAGGGCGCGGACTGGATTGTCTTCGACCAGCTTGATTTGCAGCGCTATCGCCCCGGCCTGATCAAAGTCGAAGTTGGCGCTCTATCCCCGACTGATGTCGGCAACGTCATCGTAAAGATGAAAGCGGCCGATTATGATGTTGGCATCTATTGCGAAGATGTCTGGGCATTTGGATAATTGCGCTTCTCGGGAGCGATTTTCGAGTACCGGAGCAGGGCGTACTTGCAAGCATAGTCCCGAAAAGTTGCAGGCTTTTCGGGACCATACGTCCGAGAAAGGTATGTGAGCACCGGAACAAAGCCGGAGGTTTGCGCCTCCGGCTATGATTCTTAGTTCAGGCCTTCTTCCTTGAGAGCCTTCTGCACATTCGGGCGGGCGAGCACGCGCTCGCGTAGTTTCAACGCCTTTGGATAGGCGCTCAAATCAACTTTGAGTCCCACACCCCAGCCGATGACGACAGATGCATAAGCGTCGGCCTGCGTGAAATCATCGCCAAGCCAATAAGCCTTGCTGTCCGACAGCATGGCTTCGAACTGCCCCATGCGGCGATTGATATTGGCGATGACGCCAGCCTTCACTTCGTCGCTCGGATCGGTCGCAAACAGCCCGCTGAATGCTGAATGGAGATCCGAGCAGAAGCCCAGGGCTTCCTGCAGGCGTGCACGTTCCATCGTGCCATAGGCTGGCTTGAATGCCGCGACGTCGGAATGGTCCCCGATATATTGCAGGATTGCGGCGTTCTGCGTGATGACGGCGCCGGGCTTTACTTCCAGCGCCGGAACCGCGCCGCGCGGATTGATCGCGAAATAGTCCCTGCCATCAGCCGTCTTCTTGGCCTTGAGGTCCACGGCCTCCAGCTCATAAGGCAGGCCCGCTTCCTTCAGGATGATGTGGGGCGCGAGCGAACAGGCACCTGCCTTGTAGTAAAGTTTCATGGATATCTCCCATCGGTTTCGATGAAAGATATGTATCAATTTTACTCGCTCCCGCAAGAAATCAGGGATCACATTTCTTTGTGCCGCTCCGATATTCGAAATATTTTCCGGCAACAGGTTATTTATCAGAAAAGCGATGCGATCCGTGCAGGTTTGGAGGATTGCATGCTCGTTACGACAACCATCTTGTTGAACTCACCGCGCTTGAAGGCGCGCAGGAAGCGTGGATAGTCCCTGAACACCACACAGCCATTGGAATCGCCACGCCGCCCCAGCATAAAAGTATGCGCGAGAAGACCATCGCGATTATAGCGGTTGTTGCCATCGACCGGCGTAAGGCGGATTGCCTCGACACCATGGAACAATGCCTCGCGCATGCGCAGATCGTAGGTATGCGGCGGCGTGGGGCCACGATTCTTCTGGTTCACGTAACGCGGATTATCCCGCATCGGACCGAGGCCGGAATGCGCCTCCAGTCGCTCGCCGCCAGGCAGGTAAACGGTCGCTGCGGAAATGTCATAAATAGCAACTTTGCTGCGTGAAGCCTGATTGAGAAGCGGGCTGAAGAGGCCAGCACGCGGTTCTTCCGTGGCACCGCTTTCCGGCGCATAGGCAAGCTCGGTCTTCTCACGCATGCGCGAGCGGCGGAGAGAAGGCTTCGCCCCCGGCACCGGCACATCGTCGGGCAGAAATGCGTCGCGGGCGGCGTCGGCATCAGCGGCCATGTCCGCCTTCTGATCCGGCGCAAGCTGCGGCACAGGAACGGCATTGCCAACCGGAAGACCGGCCTGTCCAGTGGCAGCATCCGCCTCTTCTGCTCGCGAAAGCGGCTCGATCCTGCTGAACGCCGCAACCGCGGCCGGTGCAGCGGGCACTGGCGCATAGGCCAGCACCGTCGTACCGACTGTTGCGGCAGGTTCCTGCTCGATATTTGCCACAACCGGTTCTTCACGTCGCACGCGGTCGGCGCGCAATTCGACAAGAGATGCCGTATCGACAGGCTTGTCCTCAATTACGGAATCGGGTCCGATGTCGGCAATGATCGGTTCATCACCGGCATTTTTGGCGCGGCGCCAATCGAGATTCGAATAAGCGGCGTCAGCGGTATAGGCCTCGATGAAGCCTCGCCTGATGCGCTGCGACGGTGCGAGCCTGTGGTCGACGACCGCAAGTGCCTGCGGCGCGGTCAGGGAGACGCGACGCATAACCGGGGCAACAGGTGCAAAGGCTGGCACCACCGTTTCCAGCGTGCCGAGCGCCGTCATCATCCAGCTTCCGGCCACAAGGCCCGTCGCAGCGAAGACCGCAATGCGCGCAAAGCCTTTGAAACCGAATCGAAGTCTGGTGCCATTGCCGCGCCGTGCTGCGCCGCCATACACTTCTGTTACACACGCCATGATACAAATCCGAGTGGAGAGATCACCTCTCACGGCACCGCCTTGCATGTCATTTCGGCAGAAAGACGAGCAAGACATGGCAAGGCGGTGACTGGAAGGTCGCCTCCAGCATCGCCAATTATGGTAACCAAATCCTTTACAGGGGGGAGAAATCCGTTTTCGCGGTCTCGAAAACCGGTTCAGGCCGTCAGCAGATAAGCGCCCTGTTTGGCACTTGGAAATTCCAGCCCCTCGACGGCAACGCGATTGCGCCCGCGATGTTTCACACGCATTAGGGCAAGATCGGCTCGTGCCGCTGTTTCCCACAAGGTTTCGCCGCCGCGCACCATGGCGATGCCGAAGCTGCAGGTCATTCCGCGACCTGCAGGCAACATGGCAAACCGATGCCGCGCGACAATTCCGCAAAGCCTCTCGCCCAGACGCTCGCAGGTTTCGGCGTCGCCGCTGACCAGAAGAACGAATTCCTCGCCGCCAACACGGCCAACGATAGTGGTATTTGGCGCAGCCATTTGCAGGATACGGGCGAACTCAATCAGAACCCGGTCGCCGGTGGCATGTCCCAGCTCGTCATTGATCGACTTGAAGTGATCGATATCGGCAATGATGACCCCATGATCACCACGCTGGGCTTCCGCCAGACGCAGATGCGCACGGCGCTCAAGACCGCGACGATTGAAAACGCCAGTCAGTGGATCGGCGTCACGCTCCGCCTGCAATTCCTTTACCACGTCGGAAGTCGTCACCACCAGGAGAACAAGGCCGGCAGAGACGCCTGCAAAGGCGCTAAATATCATCACGCCCTGCCAATAGCGGGAATGTATCAATTCGGACGGCCGTGCAATTTCTCCAGAAAGCCCGAGTGCCAATCCAGCCTGCACGTAGAAATGCACCGCCAATAAAAGCAATGCACCGAACAACACGCGATCGATCCAGCTTCGGCGTGCAAGATCGCGCGCCTCGATGCAAAGAACCGCCACCAGACTGCCTAGGGTCAGCTGGATGGCAAGTGCGATCGGCGAATAACCCATATCATTCGCAATGAAATAGATCATGGCAACAAGAAAGGTGAACCCGATCAGGGCTGACGCTAGGCGCGAATAATGCCTTCCCATGCGTAGCATCACACCTTCGCAAAGCAGCCAGCCGCCCATAAAATGGAGGGTTGCCGCCGGCGGCGAAGCCACGGGCAGGCTGTTCGAGATCAACGATATCGGCACCAGAAGGCCGAGCGCGAAGCAGGCGAAGCTCAGACCGAAGAGCAAAAGATGCCTGCGCTTCGTGTCGAGCATCCAGACGCCCAACATCGTCGCAGCAAACAGCAATACTACCAGCGGCGGTACGAACTTCACGAATAGGTCCTGAATCGGTTGAAAGCGAGAATGCAAAAGCGCTATTTCAAATTGAACACAATGTGCAATTACAAACCGGACGCAAAGTCAAGTTTTTAGTTCGCAATATTCATAAAAACTAAAATATAAAAGAGAGATTCTAAGAATAAGCGATTGCTAAAAAACAATCGGAAACAACATCCTCGGACGAAAATCTATTTTCACGCAATTTTGATCTGTGAACTTATCCCCAGAAGCTTTTCCGCGATCATGCGGCCGATCGGTATGGAAGACGTCGCCGCTGGTGACGGCGCATTGCATACATGCAGCATTTTCTCGGTCTCCTTGAACAGAAAATCATGCACCAGCGTACCGTCATCAAGGACAGCCTGCGCACGGATGCCCGCGCCCGGCGCGCCAAGATCGGAGAGTTCCAGCGACGGGCAATATTTGCGGCATTCCTTCAGATATCGGGCGCGGGAGGCCGAGTTGCTGAACTCGGACAGGGCCGAGCGCCAATTCTTCATCGCCATCTTCCAGAAGCCCGGAAACACCGACATGTCCGCGACATCGCCAGCACGGAAACTGCCCTTGGCATAACCCTCCCGCGAGAAGCCCAGAACAGCATTCGGCCCGACCGTCACGCCGCCATCGATCGTTCGCGTGAGGTGAATGCCGAGAAACGGCAGATCAGGATCAGGGATCGGATAGATCAGATGGTTGACGATATGCGCCTTCGATTGCGGCAGGGTGAAATATTCACCGCGAAACGGCACGATGCGATGGCTGATGTCCAGCCGGGCAAGCCGGGCCACGCGATCGGATTGCAGCCCGGCACAGGCAACGAGTTTTGAAGCGCGCACGATCTCCCCATCTGTCGTTACCGTGACACCTCTGTCGTCCTCCCGGATTGCGGTTACCGGGGCGTTGAGCCGCACAATGCCGCCACGCTCGACAATCTCCGCCGCCATCGCCCGCGAGACCCGAGCATAATCGACAATGCCCGTCGCGGGAACGAGAAGCGCCGCGAGGCCCGAAACCGCAGGCTCGATCTTGCGCAGCGTCTGCTGGTCGACATGCTGGAACGCGATATCGTTCTGGACTGCGCGCCTGGCGAGCGCCTCCATGCGTTCAACCTCCTGCGCAGAGGTCGCGACCAGAAGCTTGCCGCATGTTTCAAACGGGATGGAATATTGCCTGCAAAAGGCTTTCGTGGCTTCCGCACCTGCCCGGCACAATTGCGCCTTCAACGAACCCGGCTGGTAATAGATTCCGGCATGAATGACCCCGCTATTGTGTCCCGTCTGGTGACGCGCGAAATCGCTTTCCTTCTCCAGCAGGATGATCCTTGCGCCCGGCTCGGCTTCCTGCATGGCTTTTGCTGTCGCGAGCCCGACAATGCCGCCGCCGATGACGCAGTAATCATAGTCTGCCACGAAGTCCCCTCCTCATGCCTTTTCCGACGCAAGCGCCCTGCCTTGCTACTGCCCGACAGGACGATTACCTGTTACTTATACGATTGCAGCCTTGGTTGCAGCACCGCAAAATGGCATTCTTTGCCAAATCCGGTTCCCCCATGCGGAGAAGTTACATGCGCCATCAGTTCGACCTTTTTGCTCCTTCCCCGGCGGGAGAAGAACAGGCAGAACTGCGCCCTGCCCGCAGCAGGCCCGGCAAGACGAGCAGCATCGATGAAGCGGAAATGGTGAAACGCCTGAACGACAGTGGGCGTTACCGCATCTTGCAGCGGCTCGATCCGCCACCGACTGTTCCCGATGCCGACAGGGTTGCCTTCCCGCGCCTCGGCGTGGTTGTGGATACGGAGACGACCGGCCTCAATCCGGCGCAGGAAGAAATCATCGAAATCGGTGCAGTGGCCTTTCGCTACGCCGATGACGGGTCGATAGGCGATATCTGCGCCACCTTCGGCGCGCTGCAACAGCCATCGAAGCCGATCCCGGCTGACATTACCCGCATCACCGGCATCACCGACGACATGGTGAAAGGCCAGACAATCCCGCGCGAGGAACTCGACGCGCTTGTCGCCGAGGCCGATATCATCATTGCGCATAATGCCGGTTTCGACCGCCCGTTTCTTGAACGTTTTTCCATCGCCTTCGCCAACAAGCCATGGGCCTGTTCGGTCAAGGAGATCGACTGGACCGCACGCGGCTTTGAGGGCACCAAGCTTGGTTACCTGATCGGCCAGAGCGGCTATTTTCACAACGGCCACAGGGCCGAAGACGATTGCCAGGCCCTGCTCGCAGTGCTGAAGGAACAATCAGGCGGGACCACGCCCTTTGCCGAACTGCTGAAGGCAAGCCAGCGCGCTCGGATGCGCATCTATGCCGAGAACAGCCCTTTCGAAATGAAGGATCACCTCAAGGCCCGCGGCTATCGCTGGTCGGATGGCAGCGATGGACGTCCGAAATCATGGTGGACGGAAATCGGCGAAGAAGAACTCGAAGCCGAACTCGAATATCTGCGCACCGAGATTTACGGCTGGCGCGACGCCGATCCGCTGATCCAGAAGCTCACCGCCATGGATCGTTACAAGGAACGGGCGCCGCTACGGGCAAAGAAGTAAAAAAGCTGCGTTTCCATAACCCCGCCCTCTCGCCCTTCGAGACGCCGCCTGCGGCGGCCCTCAGGATGAGGGGCGGGATTTGGCGATCACGCAATAACAGGCCACGGCCTCTGTTCAGGCCGCATTTCCTCATAAGCCCGCGCCAATCGCAAAACGCCCAGATCGTCGAAACGCTGGCCGAAAATCTGCAAGCCGATTGGCAAGCCCTTTGCTGTATAACCGCAATTGATTGAAATCGCAGGCTGCTCCGACATATTCATCGCAACGGTGAAGGCAATATGTTCGAAGGGGCGCTGCGGATCGTTGATCGGAGAGGCCCATTCCGCCGGATAGGTCGGCATCGGCGCGGTTGGCGAAATGATGAAATCAAAACCCTTCGATGCGGCAAGGGCGGCGTTGCGCATGGCGTCCATCTGGGCAAAACCGAGATAGACGTCCTCGCCGGAAAGCCCTTCCGCAGTTTCGGTCCATTGATAGATGTACGGCAGGATTTTCGCCCGGTTTTCCGGCGTCATCTTTTTGATGTCGGACCAGGAACGCGCGCGCCAGAACCGATCCAGACCGTCGATCATGGTGCGGTTGAGGAACGGCGCAACCGGCTCGACAATCGCGCCAGCATCGGAAAGCAGCTTCGCAGCCGCTTCCACGGCCGCCTTCGTTTCCGCGCCCACCGGCTCACCGAAACCGGCATCGAGCCACAGGCCGATCTTGAGGCCCTTGACGTCGATATTGAGGTCCATCCAGTCGATGTCCTGATAAGGCAGGCTCATGGCGTCGCGACGGTCGGGTCGCGACAGCACCGACATGTAAAGCGCATTATCGGCCACCGTTCGCGTCATCGGCCCGGCCACGCGACCGAGAAACGGCGGATCGATGGGAATGCGCCCGAAAGACGGCTTAAGGCCGACGAGACCGCACCAGCCCGCAGGCAGACGGATGGAGCCGCCAATATCGGTGCCGATATGCAACGGGCCGTAACCGGCGGCAGCCGCACTTCCCGCACCGGCGCTGGATCCGCCCGGATTGGTGTTCAAGTCCCACGGATTGCGCGCCAGCTTGTGAAAGCTCGACAGGCCCGAAGACAACATGCCGAGATCCGGCATAGTCGTCTTGGCCAGCAGCACGCCGCCAGCCTCACGGCTGCGCGCCGCGGGCGGCGCGTCGACGGCAGCAGGCTTCAACGGCAGCGCCGCGCAGCCAAGCGGTACAGGCGTTCCTTCGGTCGCAATATTTTCCTTGATCGTCAGCGGCACGCCGTCGATGGGACCGGCAGGCTCACCCTTTGCCCAGCGTGCCTCGGAGGCCTTGGCCGCCGCCCGCGCAGCATCCGGATTATACGCCCAGAGCGCATTCAGCTTCGGCTCATAGGCTTCGATACGGGCGATGACAGCGTCCGTGACCTCGACCGGCGAAAGCGACTTCGCCTTATAGGCGGACACGAGTTCGACGGCTGACAAATCGGCAAGATTCGACATTGGGATTTCCTCAAATCACTCAGGCAATTTCAGTGTGGAGCTTGAGCGCCGCACTCGCTTGCGGCGGCCGGAAAACGGCTTCGGCACGGCATCGACCAGCGCCCGCGTATAATCGTGCTGCGGGTTGTCGAAGACCTCGTTCGTCGGCCCCTGCTCGACAATATTGCCGCGATAGATCACGGCCACGCGGTCGGTGATGGCACGCACGACGCCAAGATCATGGCTGATGAAGAGATAGGACAGGCCAAATTTCTCCTGCAAATCCATCATCAGGTTCAACACCTGCGCCTGAATGGAAACGTCGAGCGCCGAAACCGGCTCGTCGGCCACGATCAGCGCCGGCTTGGTGATGAGCGCCCGTGCGATGGCGATACGCTGACGCTGCCCGCCGGAAAACTCGTGCGGATATTTTTCCGCCGATGCCTTCGGCAAGCCAACCGCTTCCAACACTTCCGCCACGCGGTCGTCGCGGTCTTTGGCGCTCGTGCCGCTTTCCAGCGATACGATCGGTTCGGAAATGATGCGCTTCACCGTATGGCGTGGATCGAGCGAACCGTAGGGGTCCTGAAAGATCGCCTGAAAGCCCTTGCGCGCCTCCCGCAAACCGGCGCGATCAAGCGCATAAATATCCTGCCCGTTGATGAGGACCTGTCCCGATTGCGGACGCTCCAGCCCCATCACGGCGCGCGCCAGCGTGGATTTGCCCGAACCGCTTTCACCCACGATACCTAGGCTTTTCCCGGCTTCGATCTCGACATTCACGCCGTGTAACACCCGCAATGCGCTGGGCTTGGAGAAAAACGACGGACGCGGCAGCTGATATTCACGCACCACATCGCGCACCTGCAAGATCATGTTGCTCATGCCAGCACCTCGCCGTCTCGCGGGTGGATACAGGCGGCGCGATGCGCAATCCCCTCGTTCTCACCGATCAGATCCAGCCCCGGTATCGCCCTGCGGCAATCGTCCTGCACGAATGCGCAACGGTCGGCAAAGGTGCAATAAGGCGGACGCGCCAGCGGGTCCGGCACGACGCCTGGAATGGCGGCGAGCCGCTGGCGTCCGCTGCCGTGGCTACGCACCAGCGCGGCACCATGTGGGGAAGCCTGGAACAACCCCCGCGCATAAGGATGCGCCATGCGATTGAACACCGCTTCCGTGCGTCCGGTCTCGACGATGCGGCCCGCATACATGACGGCGATGCGGTCGGTCATTTCCGAAACCACGCCAAGGTCATGGGTGATGAGCATCAGGGCCGTGCCGGTTTCATCGATCAACTCGTCCATCAGGTCGAGAATCTGCGCCTGCACCGTCACATCGAGCGCCGTTGTCGGCTCATCGGCGATCAGCAGGTCCGGCTCGCAGGCAATCGCCATGGCGATCATCACGCGCTGGCGCTGCCCGCCGGAAAGCTGATGCGGGTAAAGATCGAGATTGAAGCGCGGCGCAGGCAAACCAACGCGATCCAAAAGGCGGCGCGCTTCACGCTCCGCATCGGCGCGGGTTTCGCCAAGATGCAGGCGGCGGCCTTCGGCGATCTGCGCGCCGATGGACTTGACCGGATTGAGCGCCGTCATCGGCTCCTGAAAGATCATCGCCATGCGCCGCCCGCGCATCTTGCACAGTTCGGCTTCCGGCTTGTTCGCCAAATCCTCGCCATCGAAGCGCAAGCGACCGCGCACGCGCATCCGGTCGGGCAGCAGGCCCATGGCGGCAAGAGCGGTGATCGACTTGCCGCTGCCGGATTCGCCCACCACGCCGAGGCGCTCGCCACGATTGAGCGTCAGGGTAATGTCGGACACGATATCGGCGACCTTGAGACCGATCGGCAGTTCGACGGACATAGTGTCCATTTCAAGCAAAGGCGTTGTCATCTCTGCCTCCTGACGCGCGGGTCAAGCACATCGCGCAATCCGTCGCCCAGCATGTTGAGGCCAAGCACGGCGAGCGTGATGGCGAGGCCGGGGAAGATGGCGAGCCATGGCGCGTCGTAGATGAAAGTCTGTGCATCGTTGAGCATCTTGCCCCAGCTCGGCATCGGCGGCTGGGTGCCAAGCCCGACATAGGACAGGCCCGCTTCCGCAACGATGGCGAGCGCGAACTGGATCGTCGCCTGCACGATCAGCACGTGGTTGATATTGGGCAGCACATGCAAAAGCGTGATCGAAATATCGCCGCGCCCCGCACAACGCGCCGCCTGCACATATTCGCGCTTCCACAGGCCGAGCGATGCGCCGCGTGTCACGCGCGCAAAAACCGGGATGTTGAAAATGCCGATGGCAATCATGGCATTGACCGCACCGGGCCCGAAAATGGCGGTAATGATGACAGCGGTCAGAAGGGCGGGAAACGCAAAGGCGAGATCGGTCATGCGCATGACGAAGCCGTCGATCAGCCCGCCGCGCGCCGCCGCAAGCGACCCGAGCGGGATGCCGATGCCCGCACCCACCAGCACGGCGATGATCGATACGGCGATGGAATTGCGTGCGCCGACCATGATCATGGAAAACACGTCGCGTCCAAAATTATCCGTGCCGAACAAATGATTGAAGCTCGGCCCCTGCAACTTGTCGCGGAAGTTCATCGCCGTCGGCGAATAAGGTGTCCAGACATACGAGATCACGGCCATTGCGATCAGAATGATCGTGATGAGCGAGCCGACGGCCAGACTGCGGCTGGTCAATATCGTTTTGAATATGCCCGGTTTAGGGAAAGCCTGCGCCTCGCTCATCGGCTGCCTCCCGTCGAAAGGCGCGGGTCGATGAAGCCATAGACAAGATCGACGATGAAATTGACCGCGATCACGGAAGCCGCCAGCAGCGTCACCAGCGACTGCACGGTCACGAGATCGCGCTGCGCAATGGCCTGAAACACCAGCCGTCCAAGGCCGGGCAGATTGAAGACGTTTTCGATGATGATGGTTCCTGCCAGCAGAAAGGAAAATTGCAGGCCGATGATGGTGACAACCGGGATCAGCGCATTGGGCACCGCATGACGCCAGAGCGCGGCCTTGCGCGTCAGGCCCTTGGCGCGCGCGGTCCGCACGAAATCCTCGCCCAAGGTTTCGATGACGGCTGATCGGGTCACGCGGGCTAGAATGGCGGCAAGCGGCAGGGCAAGCGCCAGGGCGGGGAGGAACAGCGAACGGATACCGTTCCAGAACCCGCCTTCCCACCCCGCAAAACCTGAGGCCGGAAACCAGCCAAGCTGCAAGGCAAACAGCAGGATCAGAAGCAGGCCAAGCCAGAAATTCGGGATCGCGACTCCGACCTGTGCCACGCCCATGGAGAGCACATCGCCGGTCTTGCCGCGCTTGGAGGCGGCATAGACACCAACCGGAATGGCGACCGCGACGGACAGGACCATCGACAGAAGCGCCAGCGGCAGCGTGACCATGATGCGCGGTCCCAGCAATTCGCTGATCGGCACGGAATAGGTGTAGCTGGTGCCGAAATCACCTTTCAGAAAGCCGCCAATCCATGTGAGATAGCGCCACCAGAGCGGCTGATCGAGGCCAAGCTGCTTGTGAAGCGCGGCCAGTGTTTCAGGCTGTGCATTGATACCCAGGATCACCGCTGCCGGATCGCCCGGCAACACCTGCATCAGCAGAAAGACGATGACTGAAGCCGCGAGCGTCGTAAGCAGGAGCGAAACCAGTCGCCCGGATATATAAGCCAGCAAAACGACCTCCTTGAAAAGACGGATATCCGCTTTTCACATTCCAATCTGCCGCACACCCTCCCCTTGTCTTTATGGGACGTACAGCCATTCGTGTTGTTATCCGCCCCTTTGCCAAAGCGCCGGGGCGGATGTTTTTATTCGGCCCAATAGGCTTGCGTCAGATCGTCAGCCGGGATCGGCATGTTCTTCCACAGGCCCTTTACGTTCTTGTTCCAGACGCCGATTTTCGGCAGCGCATAGAGGAAGACGTTCGGTTCGTCGGCGGCAAGCTTTTCCTGCAGCTTCTTTACGAGTTCGAGCTGTTCCGCATCGCTTCCAGCCTCGGCATAGGCCTTGTAGAGCGCCTTGTATTCCGGGTTCTGATAGTTGAAGTAATATTTGTCGCGGGCGTAGATATCGAGATCGCGCGCTTCCGTGTGTGCGATGATCGTGGCGTCGAAATCCGACCGCTTGAACACCTGATCCAGCCACTGGGCGAACTCGATCGGGACGAGATTGGCCTGAATGCCAACTTCCGCCAGCATGGCTGCGATGATCTCGCCGCCGCGTCGCGCATAGGCCGGTGGCGGAAGCGTGATGGTGATCGACGTGCCTGCCGGAACGCCTGCTTCTTCCAGCAACTGCTTCGCCTTCGCCGGATCATACGGATAGGTCTGCGAGAGATCGACATAGCCCGGATCGACTGGCGCATAATGCGAGCCGATCGGCGTGCCGAAGCCGGAATAAACGCCTTCGATCAGCGCCTTGCTGTCGATGGCATGAGCCAGCGCCTGACGTACCTTCACATTGTCGAATGGAGCCTTGGCATTGTTGAGCGACAGCAGAACCTTGCCCGCCGTATCGCCCACTTCGACCTGCAACTTGTCGTCACTCTTGAAGCGGCTGATCAGTTCCGGCGCCTGGAACATCGGAAACACGTCGATGTCACCGGCAAGGATGGCAGCGGCAGCAGCCGACGGATCGCTCACAAAGCGGAACGTGACGGCGGAAAGCTTCGCAGGCTCGCCCCAGTAATCCGGGTTACGTTCCAGCTCGACGCGGTCGCCCTGCACCCAGCGCTTGAACTTGAAGGGCCCCGTGCCGACCGGCTTGGTCTTGTTGTCCGCTGCCGAATTCGGCGCGACCATCACCGCATCGCCCCAGCCCATATTGAACAGGAAGTTCGATGTCGGGCGCTTCAGCGTGACGACGGCGGTCGCGGGATCAGGGCATTCCGTGCTTGCAATTGGCTCGAACAGCCCCTTTTGCGCATTGGTGGAATCCGGCGCCACCGCGCGCTCATAGGAAAATTTCACGACCGAGCAGTCGAACGGTGTTCCGTCATGAAACTTCACGCCGGAACGCAGCTTGAACGTATAGGTTTTCTTATCGTCGGAGACGGTCCAGCTTTCAGCCAGAAGCGGCTTGACCGTACCGTCTTCGACAATACGCACCAGACCTTCATAGAGGTTCGCATAGGTAACCTGCCGGATGCCGGCGGCGGCGTTGGCCGTCGGATCAAGCCCCGGCGGTTCCAGCACTTCGCCGACCACCAGCGTATCTTTCGCAAAAGCACCGTTGATCGATGCCAGCATCGCGGCTGTGACCAGCCCGGCTTTCAGCAGCTTACCCATGGTTCCCCTGTTTCCTTCTTGATTTAAATCGAGCGCCCGCCATCCACGTCGAGCGCAACCCCTGTAATCATAGAGGCAGCAGGCGAGCAAAGGAAAGCCGCAGCTTCAGCCAGATCGTCGGGTTTCAACAGGCGGCCCATCGGGATGGAATCGCGGAATTTTTTGCGGATTTCCTCGGTGTCCTCACCCATGAAGGTGGTGAGCAGCGGCGTTTCGCCGGCAACCGGATTAAGTGCTACAACGCGAATTTTCGCGGGTGCAAGCTCGATGGCCAGCGCCTTTGTGACCGACACGACCCAGCCCTTGGTGGCATTGTACCAGGCAAGATTCGGACGCGGACGCCCGGCTCCGGTCGAAGCGACGTTGAGGATTACGCATTCCTGTCCCTTGGCACCATTCTCCTTGAAATGCGGAATGAGCTTGCGCGTCATCAGATAGACGCCGCGCACATTGACGCCGAGAATGCGGTCGAACTCGTCCGGCTCAACCAGTTCGGCATTTTGCGGCTTGTGGCCGATCCCGGCATTGTTGATCAGAATATCGACTTTACCGAATTTCGACAGGGCAGCTTCCACCGCCGCATCGACATCACTTTCCTTGGAGATATCGGCAGCAACGGCCAGCGCCGCATCGCCAATTTCACCCGCAACGCGTTTCGCGCCCGCCTCGTCGCGGTCAACGATGATGACCTTCGCGCCGCCATCGGCAAAGCGCTTTGCCATGCCTTCGCCAAACCCCGAACCTGCTCCCGTGATGAGCGCGACCTTACCTTCAAGCGACATCGTGCTTTACCCTAACCATGATATACAGAAATCGTCTTCAGCGAGGCGAATCCATAGAGCGCCTCGAAACCCTTTTCGCGGCCATGGCCGGATTTTTTCACGCCGCCGAACGGCAACTCGATGCCGCCACCAGCACCGTAATTATTAATGAAGACCTGACCGGAATGGATGGCATGCGCGAGGCGGAACTGCCGTCCGCCATCCTTGGTCCAGATGCCGCAGACAAGGCCATAGGATGTACCATTGGCAATCGCGATGGCTTCTTCTTCCGTGTCGAAAGGCAGGATGACCTGTACGGGGCCAAAAATTTCCTCCTGCGCCAGCCGATGATCGGCAGGCACGTCGCGGATCAGCGTCGGCAGGACATAGGCGCCGCCTTCGGGCGCATCGTCGGTCAGCACGCCTTGCGCGGCAATGGCCAAGCCGCTTTCTTTTGCAAGTTCCAGATAGTTCTCGACAATCGTCTTCTGGCGCTGCGACACGACCGGGCCGACAGACAGGTCAGCGCTGGCCGGACCAACCTTCAATGCGCGGTAGCGTTCGCTCATGCGGGCGACGACGTCTTCATAAATGCTGCGCTCGACCAGAATGCGTGACGAGGCCGAGCAGGTCTGACCGGCATTCTGGATGCCTGCATTGACCAGAAACGGCAAGGCGCGGTCGAGATCGGCATCGGCGAAGACGATCTGCGGCGATTTTCCGCCGAGTTCCAGCGTTACCGGCACGGTGTTCTTCGCCGCCGCCGCCTGCACCGCCTCGCCCGTGCGCACCGATCCGGTAAATGAGATGTGATTGACATCTGGATGTTCGGAGAGCGCCGCACCGGCTTCCGCGCCAAGCCCCGTCACCACGTTCAGCGCGCCTTTCGGCAAGCCCGCCTTTTCGGCGATCTTCGCAAATTCTAGGATCGTGAGGCAGGCTTCCTCGGCAGGCTTGACCACGGCTGCATTGCCCATGGCCAATGCCGCGCCAAGACTGCGGCCCAGAATCTGCATCGGATAGTTCCACGGAATGATATGGCCCGTAACGCCATGCGGTTCATAGATCGACAGAACCGTAAAGCCGTTCTGATAGGGCAGCGTATCGCCATGCACCTTGTCGGCGGATGCGCCGTAAAACTCAAGGTAACGTGCCAGCGCCACCACATCGGCACGAGCCTGCGTGACCGGCTTGCCGACATCCTTCGATTCCAGATCGGTCAGGAGGTCGATATTCTTCAAGACCTCGTCCGAAATGCGATGCAGCACGCGGCCACGCTCGGTCGCCGTCAGCTTGCCCCAATCGCCGGAAAGCGCGCTGCGGGCCGCAGCTACCGCCAGGTCGATATCGGCCTTGGCGCCGCGCGCAATCAGCGCCAGATCGCTGCCATCGGATGGGTTTTTGAGTGTGATGTGCTCGCCGCCAACGGCATCCTGCCATTCGCCCGCGATGAAATTGCCATAACGGAGCAAGCCGGCTCCTCCCGTCTTGTTCTCATGCTTCATCTTCATTCTCCCGAAGCGGCATTCCCGCCTCCAGTCTTGCCGTGGTTGCGCGGATATGCGCCCGCGCCAGCCGCTCGGCCTCTTCACCATCACGCGCGGCAATAGCCTCGACAATGGCTCCATGCTCGCGGATTGCATCGCGCGCCCGGTCGACCGACAGCGAAAAGGAAGGCGCAAAAACCTGCGATGTCATACGCAACAGTGGCACGAAGGCAATCAGTGAGGCGTTGCCCGCCGTGTTCATCACCGCCATATGAAAATCGACATTGGACTGGGTATAGGCTTTCGGGTCCCACGGATCGACAACCGCGCCCTGTCCCGCAACATGCGCACGCAGCTTTGCGATATCCGCGTCGGTCGCCCGTTCGGCGGCAAAGCGCGCGGCGACACCATCCAGCACCTCGCGCACCGCATAGGCATCGATCAGGCGCGTAAGATCGGCCGATGCGACACGAACGCCCCGCCCCGGCAGGTGAATGACCAGCCCGTCACGCTCCAGAACACGCAAGGCTTCGCGCAGCGGCGTGCGGCTGATGCCGAATTCAGCCGCAATATGTTCCTGCCTGAGTATCGCGCCCGGCGCGTAATCACCCGCATAAATTCGCTCGCGAAGCGCCTCTGCCACTTCGTCCAGCAAACGGGTCTGACTGCGCCATTCAAAAGCCGCCAATAGAAAAGCCTCCCAACTTTTCGAATTAGAATATCCTGGATACAAAATCAGTCAATCTGAAAACGGATATGCTTTTCAGAAATTAAGGAGGAAAGAAAAGACCGGAAATTTCGTAAACGGCGCGCGAAACGATGCAAATCGTCAAAACGTCTCTGGGAATAGCGCTGGGGCAAACCCGCCCGAAAATTCTCACTCGCCAACGATTTGCGCCAGCATTTCGGCAAGCTGGCGGATCTGGTCGGGCCCACTGTCCATATGCCGAATGACGATTTCTATCGGCTCAACGGATGGCAATCCCGCAGCGGCAGGCACGACACGATGACCGGGCAGCGCCACGCGTGTCGGCAACAGGCTGACGCCCAGCCCCTCGGCAACGGCGCTCTGAATGCTGGCAAGGCTGGAGCTGGTAAAAACCACATGCCAACGCCTGCCCAGCCGGTCGAGAGCTTCCATCATGTCGCTGCGGTAAAGACCGTTGGGCGGGAACGCGACAAGCGGCAGCGGATCAGCATGGGAAACAGGGAAAGCGGCGCTATCGAGCCATGAAAGCGGTTCAGGCCAGTGCATGACCCCGACCGTTTCGCCGCGCTTCTGCTTCACCATGACCAGATCGAATTCTCCAGTCTCGAAACCTTTCTGCAAATCACGGCTGAGGCCGCTTGTCACTTCGAGCTTCGTATTGGGATGCGCGCGCATAAAACGCGCCAGCGCGGGCGTGACGAGCCGCGACGCAAAATCTTCCGGCAATCCGAGACGGAACACGGCGGCGAGCGCCGTGCCGGTCATGGCGGCTGCGGCTTCGTCATGCAGGTGCAATATGCGGCGGGCATAGCCCAGCAGCTTTTCGCCCGCGTCGGTCGGGCGCACATCATGCCGGGCACGCTGCAGAAGCGCCTGTCCGGCAGCTTCTTCCAGCCGGATAATCTTCTGACTCACGGTCGATTGTGTCGAATGCAGTTGCAAGGCCGCTACCGTGAAACTGCGGCTGTCGACAACAGCCACGAAGGCCCGCAAAAGATCGAGATTGAAAACAGTATTCATAAATCAACTGGATATCAGTTAAACATTTAATTTCCAAATATGACACCCTGTCTGTAAAAACGCAACAAACAGGAGAACCAGCCGATGCGTCAAACAATATTCAGCTTGAGTGCCTTGGCATTGATTGCAGGGATGACCGTTATGACCGAACCGACTTTGCCCGGCCCCAAGGCAGCGCAGGCCGCAACTCAGGCCGAAACCGCTCTTCTTCAAGCCGCAGCGGCCGGTGATCTCACCGCCGTCAACGCGGCCATCAAGGCTGGCGCGAACCTTGAGACGCGCGGCAACAACGGTGAGACGGCGCTTCTAGCCGCAACCCATGGCAATCACGTCGATGTCGCCCGTGCGCTCATCAACGCTGGGGCAGACGTCAATGCCAAGGATGCCATCAAGGACAGCCCCTATCTTTATGCGGGCGCACGCGGACATCTCGAAATTCTCAAGATGACGCTTGCGCATGGCGCGGATTTGAAGAGCACAAACCGCTATGGCGGAACGGCGCTCATTCCCGCCTCCGAACGCGGGCATGTCGAAACCGTGCGCACGCTGATCGAGGCTGGCGTCAAGGTCGATCACGTCAACAATCTTGGCTGGACGGCGCTTCTCGAAGCCATCATGCTGGGCGATGGCGGCCAGCGCCATGTCGATATCGTCAAGCTTCTCATCGATGCCGGAGCCGACGTCAATCTGGCAGACAATGATGGTGTAACCCCGCTTCAGCATGCCCGCAGCCGCGGCTATGCGCCCATGGTGGCACTACTGGAAAAGGCAGGCGCAAAATGAGCAGCGACAATGCATTTCTCGATCAGGCTATAAAACTGGCATTCGACAATGTTGAAGCAGGCGGTCGTCCGTTCGGTGCCGTGGTCGTCAAGGGCGGCAAGATCATCGCCACAGGCGTCAATCGCATGCAGGCCGATTGCGACCCGACCGCCCATGCCGAATTGCTGGCGTTGCGTGCGGCGGGCAAGGCGCTGCAATCGCCGCGTCTCGATGGCTGCGAAGTCTATGCCAGCGGCCAGCCCTGCCCCATGTGTTTTGCCGCGATGCGCATGGCGGGCGTCGAAAAAATACGCTTTGCCTATTCCAACGAGCAGGCCGAACCGTTTGGCCTTTCAACCGCGAAAATCGCTGCTGAACTCGCCAAGCCGGTCAGCGAACAGACCGGCATCAGCTTTGAGCACTCCCCACGGCAAAATGATCCTGAACTCTACGCAGCCTGGGAAAGCAAGAACAAGGCAGGCGCCTGAGACATGCAAACAACCACCCATCCGGCAACCGGCAGCAAGCACACCGCAAACATTGCTCTCATCGCGCTTGTCATCCTAGTCGGCCTCAATCTGCGTCCGTTCCTGACCGCGCCGGGGCCGGTGCTTTCGGACATCGCAGCCGATACCGGCATGGGTTTCGGCGCGCTGTCGCTGCTCACCTTTCTGCCAATGATGCTGATGGGGCTTGGCGCTTTCGCCGCGCCGCGCATCCAGTCACTGTTCGGCATCCGCCGCAGCATGTTCGCAGCACTTGCCGTTCTTGGAGCAGGCTCCCTTCTGCGGGGCTTTGCGCCGGACGGCGTTGCGCTGGTGCTCACCGCCATCCTGTGTGGCGCAGGCGTTGCGGTAATCCAGGCGTTGATGCCCGGCCTCATCAAGGCCAATTTCCCATCCACCATCGCCACGGTAACCGGGCTCTATTCCGCGATGATCATGGGCGGCGGCGCGCTCGGCGCACGGCTGACACCATGGCTGGCGGGTGCAGAGCACAACTGGCGCTTCGCCCTTGCCGTCCTTGCAATTCCCGCAGTGCTGGCCCTGCTGACCGCTATTCCCATTCTTCGCGAAACATCATCGTCGGGCAGAAAATCCGGAATCACCGGGCATCTGCTGCGGCGTCCGCGCACATGGGTATTGATGGCCGCTTTCGGCCTCGTCAATGCAGGCTACTCATCCATGGTGGCCTGGCTCGCCCCCTATTACCAGTCGCTGGGGCTTGCGGCCTCCACCACCGGCAATCTGATCGCAGCAATGGCCATAGCGCAGGCGCTTGCCGCTTTCGGCTTGCCGCTTCTTGCCCGCCGCAGCACCGACCGACGCCCATGGTTGCTGCTGACATTGGCCATGCAGGCATCAGGCTTCGCAGGCCTTGCTTTCGCACCGCAGCTTTCGCCCTTCTTGTGGTCGATCATCTGCGGCGCAGGTCTCGGCGGCAGCTTCGCCCTTGCGATGATTACATCGCTCGACCACCTCCCAGACCGGAAGAAGCAGGCGCTCTGGCCGCCATGATGCAGGGCGGCGGCTTCCTCATTGCCGCACTCGGCCCCGTCGCCACCGCGTTCCTGCATGGACTGACCGGCTCGTTCGCATCGGGCTGGATTCTGCACCTCGTTCTGGTCGCGAGCATCTTTCCGCTCTATCTGAGCTTCAATCCGCGCAAATATGCACATGTGATGAAACTGCCGGCTCAGGCGGAAAATGGCGCATGATAGCAGCGCCCGGCCAGTTTGACGTTGGCTCCCGCTGCTGCCATGCAAGCAGCGTGCGGGCACCAGGTGCTAAGGACACTAATTTCATCCACAGCTTTGAGAGGAACTGGCAAATATCTTGCACAAAGAAGCAAATTTCCCTGTTGCAATCTGCGAAGCGTTGGTCCATATAGCGCCTGCCTGACGGAAACGAACGGTTTCTGAAACGACTGGCGCGAGCGGGTGTAGCTCAGGGGTAGAGCACAACCTTGCCAAGGTTGGGGTCGAGGGTTCGAATCCCTTCGCCCGCTCCAGTTTCACAGATCAGGTTTTACGAAGGCTGCCGACAGGCGGCCTTTCGTGTTTCTGAAGCCCGTTTTCGAATTCCATTCAAAGCGTGTCTCCCCAAAGGGAGGCCGTCTGCGGGAAAACCAGTTCACCGGACTGATTTCGCCTCCCTAAAGAAGCTTGAACGGAAGTCCCGAAACAAGGGCCTTGATATAGCGTTTCTTCTGAAAATAGCCGTTGAGCGAGATACGCGGGATCGCCGTGGCTGGCATAACGCCAGCTTGCGGTAGCACACCCGGCTGCGTGGTCACGCCCGCATCGAAACCCGCATCCAGAACCGCGTTGATTTCACGCTCGCCGACCGCCGCCTTCCATCCATAGGGATAAGCAAAGGAACGAGGCCTGTAACCGGCATAGCGTTCCACTGAGGCGGTCGAATCAGCGATTTCCCGTAGCAGCCGCTTGTCATCGACACGGCGCAGATTGACGTGCGTGACCGTGTGTGCGCCAAAATGCACGAGCGGGTCGAGAGCAAGGCTCCGCAACTCCATGGGGCTCATCACCGATTCGTCGACAAGAGCGATTGCGTCGATTCCTGCCGCCTGCGCGGCCGCATCGATGCGGGTCACCGCCTTGTCTTCATCAAAACATTGCACGAATTGAACAAGCCGGGCAAAAGCCGCTGATTTTTGAGCCGGGGTTGCGGAGCGGACACTGACGACACCGCTGCCAAAATCGAACTCAAAGCTGTCGGCCTCCATCACCAGAGCGGCGGTGGTTCTCCACCACATTGATCGCTTGCGTTCCACGAAGCCGGTCGTGATAAAAACCGTATATGGGATATTGTACCGCGCAAATACGGGAGCCGCGAATTCGGCATTGTTCCGATAGCCATCATCCAGCGTGAATGCGACATATTTCCGCTTGCTATCCGGCCCGGAAAGCAGCTTCGGCAAATCATGCAGGTGCACTGGGACGAGACCGGTCTCCAATGCTGCCTCTATCGCCATTTCGAGCGTTTGCGGCGTAATCGAGAGAATGGCGTTGGGGTCCAGCCGATCTGCCGCATCCTCAGGCTTGACGTGATGCATCGTGAAAACGACGCCGCGCCCGCCAGCTGATGGGTAAAGCGCTGCCGCGCCGGAAAGGGCGATAGCCTCCAGCCCGGCCCGGATCAGCGGATATTTCAAACTGCCCTTTATTGATCGCAGCAACATCTTCTTGATTAGTTTTCCCCGATGCCCGGCCTTGCGAAAGATAGAACCCAGGCCTTGAGTCCCGTCCGCCTATAGCAACTTCATCCGTCGAGGTGAATTGCTTTCGCAGTACCAAATTTCAGGCAAGATGGGCAGCACGCTGAACAACACGTAATTTACCTCTACGATGGCGTTATTCAGGAAGCGGAGGGGGCCCATTGCCTGTCTCGTAGTTGAATCAGACCATCCATTATCGCGAAGATCTCACCCCCCTTCAGTTTCTACGCCTAAAGTGAAAGGCGTCATTGTCCGCTGGTGTCATGTTTGCTCTGGAAACGCAAAAACCCCGCTGCGTGGGCAACGGGGTTTTGGATCGTTGGTTGCGGGGGCAGGATTTGAACCTGCGGCCTTCAGGTTATGAGCCTGACGAGCTAC
>NZ_JBVPGS010000025.1:0-1609 GCF_055816855.1 Ochrobactrum sp. PL_is483 | reverse complement strand
GGGGGTGCGGATAAAAACTTGGACTGGTTTTACGTCACAAAGCCAAGACTGTTTCGATATTCGATTGGGCTTCGAGCGCCAAGCGATATCTTGATCCGTTTCTCGTTGTACCACCGAATGTAGCCATCAACTTCATTGATAAACCGCTCGAGCGTGATGTTCTTCCAATCGCTGGGATAAAAGAACTCTGTTTTTAGCCTGCCAAAGAAACCTTCGCATGCAGCGTTATCTGGGGAGCACGCCTTACGGGACATTGAGCGCACCAGTTGCGCATCACTAATCCTCGATAGCCAACCCGGCCAGCGATAGTGTGCACCGCGATCAGAATGAACAATTGGCCGATTATCTGCGTCGGTCACAGTTTCTATGGCGGCATCGAGCATCGTGTTGACCAATTCCGCATCTGGTTTCGTTCCAATCGACCAACTGATGACCAAGCCATCGAAGCAATCGATGATGGGTGAGAGATACACCTTGCCAGCCGGGATATGGAATTCAGTGATATCGGTCAGCCATTTCTCATTTGGGGCTGAGGCCTGGAAGTCGCGATTAATGAGGTTCTCAGGCGCTGGACTGATTTCTCCGAGATAAGAGCGGTATCGCCGTCGCTTTGGCGTGGCAACGATCAGGTTCTCCTGTTTCATCAAGCGCTGCACAACCTTCTCTGAGATTATAACGGATTGTTTGGCCAATGACGCCTGTAGCCTGCGGTAGCCATAGCATCGACGGTTGGCTTCGAAGATTTCGGTGATGTTCTGACGAATAGTGAGGTACTTGTCGCTTATCCTCATGCGAGTTCGATGGTAAAAATATGAGCTGCGCGCCAGTCCCAACTGAGCAAGCAGATCAGGGAGTTGATAAAGACCTTTTAGGGCGTCAACCAACAGCGTTTTCTCCCGATTACTCAGGAGTTGCAGATCGACGCCCAGGTCTTTTTTTAGAATTTCATTCGCTTTTTTCAAAAGGTCGTGCTCAAGCTGCAGTTTCTGAATATCGTGCTGCAGTGTTTCGAGCTGGCGCTCTAATTCTTTTCGCTCTGGCGCTGGCGGTGAGTTGTTCTTGCGTTTCATGATTGCGGGAGCCTCCGGACCAAGTAACTGGTTTTTCCAGTTATACAGTGTCGGTCTGCATACGCCGAGCTTTTCGGCCAAAGCCTGTGCACTTTCTTGCCGATTATAAAGTCCGACGACGCCAGCCTTCTTCAGCGCATCAGGGTATCGTGGACGTCCAGTTCTTCCAGTGACAGCTTTGCTAGTTTCGGGAAACGCCTCACGAACCCATGCTGTCAACGTTGCACGACCGGGATAGCCCAAAGCGCGCATCGTTGCAGAAACACAACGACCATGCGTGCGGTAGTGCTCAACAGCCACTTCCTTCTGCGCCTGTGTGAACTTAGGCGCTCGGGGCGCAAATCCTAAACGCAGATCAAGATGGTGCTCATATTCCAGGTACCAGCCCTTCAAAGCATTTTTGCTTGGATAGCCCAACTGGCGAATAGCAGCTTTCGGGCGCTTGCCCAGCTTGATGTAAAGCGCAACTGCTCTCATCCGGTCTTCGTAGGAATACATGAACTACCTCCATGATAGTCCAAGTTTTCGTCCGCACCCCC
>NZ_JBVPGS010000024.1:0-122321 GCF_055816855.1 Ochrobactrum sp. PL_is483 | reverse complement strand
CTTGCGAAGCAGATGATCTTTCGGGACCAGTTGATCGAGCGTCACCATCTCGAGCGCGGTCTGTTCGGCGGCGGGTTTCTTCAACATGACCCACAGAATCACAAAACCCCCGGCATAGCCAGGGGTTTGTCAGCAGGCTGAAGCGCCGGAAAACCGGCGCTTTTCAATCTCAGTACTGAGAAAACAGATCAGGCGGCAAGCGCCTTCGGCTTGATGAGGCCGCGTGCGACCAGAAGTTCGGCAATCTGGATCGTGTTGAGAGCAGCACCCTTACGCAGATTGTCGGAAACAACCCACATGGCAAGACCGTTTTCGACCGTGATATCCTCGCGGATGCGGCTGATATAGGTCGCGTCTTCGCCAGCGGATTCATAAGGCGTGATGTAGCCGCCGTTCTCGTGCTTGTCGACAACCTGACAGCCTGGGGCTTCGCGCAGGATTTCGCGCGCTTCTTCAGGCGTAATCGGATTTTCGAACTCGATATTCACCGCTTCGGAATGGCCAATGAAGACTGGAACGCGAACAGCCGTTGCCGTCAGCTTGATCTTCGGATCAAGCATCTTCTTGGTTTCGGCCACCATTTTCCATTCTTCCTTGGTGTAGCCGTCTTCCATGAACACATCGATATGCGGGATCACGTTAAACGCAATGCGCTTGGTGAACTTCTTCGCCGTGACCGGATCGGCCACGAAAACAGCGCGTGACTGTTCGAACAGTTCATCCATGCCTTCCTTGCCAGCGCCCGAGACCGACTGGTAGGTCGACACGACGACGCGCTTGATCTTGGCGACATCGTGCAGTGGCTTCAAAGCCACGACGAGCTGGGCGGTCGAGCAATTCGGATTGGCGATGATGTTCTTCTTGCGGAAGCCTTCAATTGCGTCCGGGTTCACTTCCGGCACAATCAGCGGCACTTCCGAGTCATAACGCCAGGCCGAGGAATTATCGATGACGACGCAGCCCTGCTTGCCGATCTTCGGCGACCATTCCTTGGAAATCTCGCCGCCGGCAGACATCAGGCAGATGTCGGTATCGGAGAAATCATACGTGTCGAGCGCCTTGACCTTCAGCGTCCGGTCGCCATAGGACACTTCCGTGCCCTGGCTGCGGCGCGATGCGAGCGCAACAACTTCGTCAGCCGGGAAGCCGCGTTCTTCGAGGATATTGAGCATTTCGCGCCCGACATTTCCGGTAGCGCCGACAACTGCAACCTTGAAACCCATTTTTCGTCTCCTGTCCCTCTCCGCTTCCAGATTCGGAACCCCGCAGGCCACGCGGGACTTCCGCCCCCGGGCCAGACCCGGGGAGAGGGCGAGCAGGCCAAGGGAATCAGACCGTTTTCGTGGTCGTTTTGGTAATGGCCGTGAGTGTTTTGAAAATCGAAGGCATGCGCGCTGCCCCGGCAAGAATGCCGGCAGTTCCAAGCGAAACTGACGCTACGTTGACGCGATCCACGCGGGTTCTCCTTCGTTCGCCACTGCTTTTACGCGGTTTATAGATGGAGTCAATTCTCCAACGCTTCAAGGAGCGTATTTTTCGACGCTTTGTTGTTTCTTCCAGTATTTCAAGCCGTCAATTCTGTCTCATACTAAAGACTACTGCACGAATCCCCTTTTTCGGTTCATCATGCAAGTGTGAGGAGAGCGCCCGGACAGTTGAGAGGAACTGTTCCCGGCGCATCAGGCGAACTTCATTTACCCGGTGAAGAAGGATCGTCTTACATTTGCCCGTCAGGGGCTCTGTTTGGGAGGACAGATTAATGGCAGTCTCGTCAAGTGCCGATGTGGGCACGCAGAAAATGACGAGCGAAGAACGCAAGGTGATCTTTGCGTCATCGCTTGGTACCGTCTTCGAATGGTACGACTTTTATCTCTATGGAACGCTCGCTGCCTTCATCGGCGCGGCTTTCTTCAACGAATATCCGGAAGCAACCCGAAACATCTTCGTTCTGCTCGCCTTCGCGGCAGGCTTTCTCGTCCGTCCGTTCGGCGCGCTCGTTTTCGGGCGCATCGGCGATCTCGTCGGCCGTAAGTACACATTCCTTGTTACCATCGTCATCATGGGCGCATCCACTTTCCTCGTGGGTGTCCTGCCCGGCTCCGCCACGCTCGGCATTTTCGCCCCGATCATCCTGATCGCGCTGCGCATGTTGCAGGGCCTCGCACTCGGCGGTGAATATGGCGGTGCGGCCACCTATGTCGCGGAACATGCGCCAAACAATCGCCGCGGTTTCTTCACGTCATGGATCCAGACCACTGCGACGCTCGGTCTGTTCCTGTCGCTGCTGATCATCCTCGGCATCCAGTCAGCCATGAGCAAGGAAGCCTTCGCGGCCTGGGGCTGGCGCATTCCGTTCCTCGTCTCGATCATCCTGCTTGGCATTTCCGTCTGGATTCGCATGCAGATGAGCGAGTCACCCGCTTTCAAGCGCATGAAGGAAGAAGGCAAAACCTCCAAGGCTCCGCTTTCTGAAGCATTCGGCCAGTGGAAGAATGCAAAGATCGCACTTATCGCCCTCTTCGGCCTCACCGCCGGTCAGGCCGTCGTGTGGTATTGCGGCCAGTTCTATGCGCTGTTCTTCCTGCAGAACGTCTTGAAGGTGGAAAACCAGTCGGCCAATATCATGGTGGCCATCGCGCTCCTGATCGGCACCAGCGGCTTCGTCTTCTTTGGCTGGCTGTCGGACAAGATCGGGCGCAAGCCCATCATCATGGCGGGCCTGCTTCTTGCGGCTGTGACCTACTTCCCGCTGTTCAAGGCGCTGACCAATGCCGCCAACCCGGCACTGGCACAGGCTGAACAGACAATCAAGGCAACTGTGACGGCTGCGCCCGGCGATTGCAACTTCCAGTTCAACGCCACCGGCACGTCCAAGTTCACCACGTCTTGCGATGTCGCAACAAGCTTCCTCGCAAAGACCTCGGTGCCGTACGAAATCGTCCAGACGGCGGCGGCTGGCACTGCTGCAACCGTCACGATCGGTGACAGCACGATCACGTCCTACGACGCTGTTCAAGCCGGAGCCGATGCTGCGACCAAGCAGTCGGCATTGGCTCATGACGTAAACCTTGCTTTGCAAAAAGCCGGTTTCCCGCTCGTTCGCGACCCCGCGAAAGTGCCGGACAGCAAGCTCGAAGCATTCGTCGCTGCCAATCCGGAGCTTCAGCTGAATGCCGAAGCCATCCGCGCCGGCGACAAATCCATGGTTCCGGCTGCCGATCTGGTGAAGCAGAAGCTTCTGACCCAGACCGAAGCTGACGGCCTTGGCGTCAGCACCGGGCAGGCCGTCTACACCATCCCGAATGCTGGCGCATTCAAGATGGTTGCCGACCCTGCACAGGTGAACTGGGTCCTGACAATCGCCATCCTGACCATCCTCGTCATCTATGTGACGATGGTGTACGGCCCGATAGCCGCGATCCTCGTCGAGATGTTCCCGACCCGCATCCGCTACACCGGCATGTCGCTGCCATATCACATCGGCAATGGCTGGTTCGGCGGCCTGCTTCCGGCTGGCGTGTTCGCACTCAGCGCCGCCAAGGGCGACATCTATTACGGTCTCTGGTACCCGATCATCATCGCCTCCGTCACCTTTGTGATCGGCATGATCTTCGTCAAGGAAACCAAGGGCGTGGATCTGCACAAGGTCGACTGATCCCGCAAAAAACGATGCGAAACGCCGCCTCCAGGGGCGGCGTTTTCATATTCGTATGGTGCACTATCGGCGATATTGCGCCTCGATCTCGATCAGCTTCTGCTTGCGCCAGAGACCGCCGCCATAGCCCGTCAGCGATCCGTCCGCGCCAATCACGCGATGGCAGGGAATGATGATCGCGATCTGGTTCGCGCCATTGGCCCGCGCAACCGCACGCACGGCAAGCGGCTTGTCGATAGCTTGCGCAAGCTCGCTATAGCTGCGTGTGTCGCCTGCCCGGATGTTCTGCAGCGCACGCCAGACATCTTGCGTAAAAGCACTGCCATGCAGGACCAGCGGCAGGTCGAACGTCGGAGAATTACCCTCGAAAAAGGCATTCAGCTGACCTTCCACCAGATCATGCGTTTCAAAACGACCGATCCCCAGATTACCGCGACAGGTGGCATGGAGCTTCTTCAGTTCAGCGGGCAGCGCCTTGCGATCCACGAATTCGAGAAGATGCAGGTTTCGGGCATCACAGATGGCGATCATCGTGCCCAGCGGCGTCCTGATCCAGTCGGCACGCAGCAAACCATCGCCCCGCAATTTGCCAGGCGGAAGCCCAAGAATGCGCGCAAAGGCATTGCGGAAAGCTTCGGGAGATTCAAATCCCGCGTCAATCTGCGCATCAATCACACGTCCGCCATCGGCAAGCGCCTGAAATCCGTGCCGCAGACGCTCCTGCCGCGCCATTTCCAGAAACGTCATTCCAAAATGGCGGCGGAAACTGCGGCGAACAGTCGATAGATCAAGCCCCATTCGGGCCACATCCTCTTCGCTCCAGCGCCGCGCAGGATCGGATTCAAGCGCATCGAGAAGCATTTTCACCGCAGGTTCGGATTCCGCTGCCGGTTGCAGGGGATGGCATCTCTTGCAGGGCCGGAAGCCATCGGCCATGCATTCGGCAACCGACGCAAAGAAGCGGCAGTTTTCCTGTTTGGGCTTGCGCGCCGGACAGGTCAGGCGGCAGAAAATTCCGGTTGAGATTACGCCGACATAGGCCCTGCCCTCATAAGCGGCATCGCGGGCGACAAGCGCATCGTAAAGTTTGTCTTGGTCAGGGAGCGTGAACAACATGCCGCTATTCTTATGCAGCACGCCATGAATTTACAGCCTCAAATCGGGCACTTATTCAAAAAAGAAAAGCCCGCCATGCGAGTAGCATGACGGGCTTCCGTTCTTATGATTTTGTCGCGCTTATTCAGCCGAGAGCTTTGAAAACTTGTCGAGGATGGCATCGCCCATTTCGACAGTGCCGACCTTGGTTGTACCTTCCGACCAGATGTCGGCGGTGCGCAGACCGTCATCCAGCACCTGAGCAATCGCTGCTTCCAGACGGTCGGCTTCTTCAACGAGATTGAACGAGTAACGCAGGCACATGGCAAGCGAGGCAATCATCGCAATCGGATTGGCGACGCCCTTGCCGGCGATATCCGGCGCGGAACCGTGAACCGGCTCATACAGCGCCTTGCGCTTGCCGGTCTTGGAATCGACCGCACCGAGCGAAGCCGATGGCAACATGCCGAGCGAGCCGGTCAGCATCGCGGCAACGTCCGACAGCATGTCGCCGAACAGATTGTCGGTCACGATCACGTCGAACTGCTTCGGCCAGCGCACGAGCTGCATGCCGCCAGCGTCGGCCAGCATATGTTCCAGTTCCACGTCGGCGTGCTTTTCCTTGTGACGCGCGGTCACGACCTGGTTCCACAGGACGCCCGACTTCATCACATTGCGCTTTTCCATCGACGTGACCTTGTTGCGGCGCGTGCGCGCCAGCTCGAAGGCAACATCGGCGATACGTTCGATTTCGTAGGTGTCATAGACCTGCGTGTCGATGCCACGCTTCTGGCCGTTGCCAAGATCGATGATTTCCTTCGGCTCGCCAAAATAGACGCCGCCGGTCAGCTCGCGCAGGATGAGGATGTCGAGGCCCTCGATCACTTCCGGCTTCAGCGAGGAAGAATGAGCCAGCGCCGGATAGCAGATGGCCGGGCGCAGGTTTGCATAAAGCTGCATGTCCTTGCGCAGACGCAGAAGACCGGCTTCCGGGCGCACTTCATAAGGCACGCTATCCCACTTCGGACCGCCAACGGCACCGAAAAGCACGGCATCGGCAGCCAGAGCCTTCTCCATATCCGCATCGGAAATCGCCTGGCCATGCGCGTCGTAGGCAGAACCGCCAACCAGACCTTCTTCGGTTTCGAAACCAAGATTGAGTCCCGAATTGAGGAAAGCGATGATCTTGCGGACTTCCGCCATCGCCTCTGGACCGATGCCGTCGCCGGGCAGGAGAAGGAGTTTTCTGGATGCCATAATGCCAAGCCTCTGTTTTATTTCGAATATTCCGCGAAACGGAGAGCCGTTTCGCCAGGAATTCTGCGTTCGAATTCACGGCATCAACGACCGGCGCGATGCCTTCCGTTACTGCCTTTTTCAAGTTCCGCGAGGGTTATAGAGCCCTGTTGTCCGACAAGCAATAATGCGCAGGGCTGAAACTTATGAAAAAGATGAGGGCTTGTGCAGAAATTATATAACCATCAATCCGGCATGCGCTGCTCAGCGTCTCGTGCTTCACAACCGATGAGCCGGCTTGCGGTCAGTCCGTCAGGCTGCGCGCTTCGGAAGGCAGCATGATCGGGATGCCACCGCGAACCGGATAGGCAAGCTTTGCCTTGCGCGAGATCAGCTCGCCATGTTCCGCATCATATTCCAGCGGCCCCTTGGTGAGCGGGCAAACGAGCAGTTCCAGCAGGCGCACGTCGATATTGCCGGTATCCGTCTTGTCTTCCATTGTCCTGTTTCCGAAATCTATTGCAAACGCGAACTGAAATCGTCGTCTTTCACCTTGGCCAATACCATTTCGGTGATGGCGATCAAGGTCGCTGCACGCGTCTTCAGATCGGGAGCTTCCAGAAGCGCCTGTTTTTCAGCCGGGCCGAATGGTGACATGATGGAAAGCGCGTTGACGAGAGTTTCGTTGTTCGCCCGCGCGATACTGTCCCAGTCCGCTTCCAGATTGTGCGCTTCCAGATAATCGCGGAATGCACCCAGCAAGGCATCCCGGTCGATTTCCGATGAATCCCGCGCTTCTTCCAGATCGGCCAGAAACGGCATGATCCGGCATTGCCGGTAAGGCTGGCGGCAGTTGACTTCCTCGCGCACGCGAAAACGGCAGATGCCCTGAAGGGTAATCAGCAAGCGGCCATCGCCGGTCTCGGCAAAGGTCGTGATGCGGCCAAGACAACCGATATTGCTCAACTGGGGACGAAAGCTCTCATCCAGTTCGTCGATCCTCTCGTCATCGTCGCCATCGATTTTCGGCTGGATCAGGCCAATGATGCGTTTGCCCGCCAGGGCATTCTCCACCATCGCCAGATAGCGCGGCTCGAAAATGTTAAGCGGAAGCTGGCCGCCGGGCAGAAGCAGCGCCCCCTTCAACGGAAAAACCGGCACGGTTTCCGGTATGTCAGCGCCCGTTCTATAACGGGCATTGCCCACCTGCATTGCAACCTCCTTTTAGAGCCCACCGCAGGGTGGTTCTAACAGTTGGATTCTGTGTGACGGGAAAACGCAATTTACCCGCCACATCCCGACCGCATGCGATCAGGAAAAGAGAAGAGACGACAGCTTGCGCCGAGCGCCGAGCGTCGCCGGATCGGCATTGCCCCACGCCTCAAAGAACTGGAGCAACTGCTTGCGCGCACCATCATCGTTCCACTCGCGACTGGCCTTCATGATGAAAAGCAGCTCATTGGCTGCATCTTCACGCCGCCCCTGCGCGTTGCGCACCTGCGCAAGATCGAACCGGGCCTGATAATCCTTCGGATCGGCCTGAATTCGCTTTTCAAGCTCAATCGGATCGCCAATGAGCTTGACCTGATCGGCGAGCGCAAGACGCGCTTCCAGTGCGCGAACGGCAGGCGCATTCTGCTTGTCGGCAGGAACCTGGGCCAGAATTTCGCGCGCCTTTTCCGCATCGCCGGATTCCAGAACGCAAGTTGCAAGTCCGACGACTGCATCGACATTATCCGGCACGGCCTGAAGAATGGAGGAGAAAATCTCCGCTGCCTGAACGAAATCTCCGGCTTCCATCAGCTCATTCGCCGCTGTGACCGCCTCGGCAATCGCAGTTTCCGCGTCGCTCGGACCGCCGATCTTGGCAATGAATTCCTTCACCTTCGATTCCGGCACCGCGCCCATGAAACCATCGACCGGCTGGCCATTGACGAAAGCGATGACCGCCGGAATGGACTGAATGCCAAGCTGGCCAGCGATGGACGGATGATCGTCGATATTCATCTTGACCAGCTTGACGGCGCCGCCAGCCTCGCGAACCGCTTTTTCGATGATCGGGGTCAGCTGCTTGCAAGGTCCGCACCATGGCGCCCAGAAGTCCACCAGCACCGGCTGCCTGCGGGATTCTGCGATCACATCTGCCTGAAAGCCTGCCGTCGTCGTGTCCTTGACAAGGTCCGCGCTTCCCGAAGCTGCGGGCGCCGAACCGAAAGAGACATTCGCCGTCATCTGGCCGCCTGCGCCGGCATAAGGATTGTTCTGGCTGGTCATGAGAAATTCCTTCGTATTTTCCGCCCCATGCAAAGTCCGCATGCAAGCCGGTGTCGATCTTTCAGTTCGTATCTTCAACGGCGAAATTCAAGACGGTTGATCAGGCAATTTGCGCTGTAATCTAGCGCTCCCGCGCCTCACTTCAATCGCTGTTCGCCATGTGTGAAAAGGCAACCGGTTTCGAAAATCAGTTTATACCGAAGCATCCACCTTCGCACCCTCGGAAACGGCCAGAATACGCGGTTCGTGTCCCGTGGACTTCAGAAAAGCGACAAGATCGTCGCGCTTGATAGAGGTCGTGGCTTCGTTGGTCAGCGGATGCCCGTTGATGACATCATGTTTCATCAAATCGGCGTCGAGAACGACCTGCACATTATGCGCGGTATCGTTGACCGCACCGAATACGGTGACCGAACCGGGGATCACGCCCAGATATTCCATCAGCTTTTCCGGCTTGCCGAACGATACGCGGCTTGCCGCGCCGATCAATTGATGGATCGATTTCAGATCGACAACCGCATCTTCCTCTACCGTCACCAGAAAGAAATTGTCTTTCTTGTCCTTCAGAAAGAGGTTCTTCGTATGGCCGCCGGGAATTTCACCGCGCAGTTTTTGGGAATCGGCGACCGTGAACAAGGGAGGATGTTCGACCGTTTTCACTTCGATACCAAGTTTCTGAAGATAATCGTGAAGCTCGCTCGGCGACAAAGGCATGATTTCCACCCCATTCTGTTCGGCACTGATATGTTGGGCATGTCACCACGCTCCTCACGTTCGGCGACACGCAACAGCGCTTATAGACCATGGCTGCATGCTTAGAAACCATGCAACGCAAATTGGATTGATCGTTCGAAACGCCACGAGCTGACTCGCGCCGCAAGCGCCTGATTCCGCCATCCGCAGAGGTGCTTTTTTCCTGTTTCGCGGAGAAACCACAGCCGAAAACCTGACAAACACCTCTGGAAAAGATAATATTTACAGATAGTTATGATTTAACCGACTGCTAAATTCACTGAAACTGTATTTTCCTGCAATTTCCCTGTTGCAATCTCCGGGGCGTTGGTTCATATAGCGCCTGCCTGACGGAAACGACTGGCGCGAGCGGGTGTAGCTCAGGGGTAGAGCACAACCTTGCCAAGGTTGGGGTCGAGGGTTCGAATCCCTTCGCCCGCTCCAGTTTTCCGTTAAGTATAGGCAACAAAATCCCGGCTTTGTCCGGGATTTTTGCTTTTCAGGCTTTTTTCTTCATCGTCAAAGTGCGCCGGTGCGATTGCAGCAGCCGCGCAAGCTCAGCCGGCATGAAATCAATCATCGGCCGGAGCATTTTCGAGCCAAAAGTGTGAAACGTCTACGCGGGGAAATCAGTTCACTGGACTGATTTCTTATCCCGCTTCGATGCATTGGAAAATGCGACAAACAAATCGTTAGAGCGGTTCCGGTGATTCCGTAAAAATAGGAACCGCTCCAAGCCCTTTGCCTGCAAAAATTCGAGAGCGCTCAGGTCACCACGTTTTCTTCGTATGTCTTTTTAACCCCCGGCACACAGAGGCAGGCCGGTACGATCAACGCGGCGATAAGCATCATCGCAACAAACGTTGCATGCAGCGCCTGTTGAAGCGCCAACCGAAGCTCCTGCCGATCAATCAACATCTCCGCGCCGTTCAGAAGATCCCGGAGTTGGTCCGAGGTAATCGCTTCACCGTGATTGGCATTTGCGAGGCCGTAGGCCAGAATCGCTCCCAGAATGGCTGCTCCAAGGGTGCTGCCCAAATTGCGCGAGAATACGTTCGATGCCGTGGCACTGCCGCGCTCTGACCAGTTTACGCTGTCCTGCGTCAAGATCAGCGCCCCGATATTAAGCAGCCCCATGCCGAACCCCATGACAAGAGAACCGGCTCCGGCCAAAATGGCCGAGCTTGATGGGGTGAGCATGACGAGCAGAGATGTTCCAATGGGAATGCAAATGCTCCCGGCAATCATGATGGGGCGCAGTCCGAAACGCGTAAACTGCCGCGAAGCAATCGTTGCTCCGCAAGGCCAACCCAACAGCAGCATGGTCAGGGCAAATCCCGCTACCACCGGAGACCGGTCAAGAACCGTCTGCACATACATCGGCAGGAATGTCGTCAGCCCCATGATCGACATGCTAGCCAGAAAGACCGCCAGATTGGAGAATGCGATCGGACGCTTCAGCCACAGCCCGGGCGCAACCATGGGTTCCTTTGCACGGCGCTCCTGCCAGATGAAGGCAACCAGCGACAAGCCGAAGAGAATGAACGCCAGAATTGCTTCGAGCGAGACTGCACTTTCGGTAAGAGTGAGCGCAATCATCAGGGAAGATATGGACACGGCGAAAAGCGCCGCGCCCAGCACATCGACCGAAACCGGCTTTGTCCGCTTCTCTTCATGCAGGAAAAGAAGAAAACCCGATGCCGCCAGGATGCCGACCGGCACGTTGATCCAGAACACCCAGGCCCAGCTCACATTATGAATGATCAGGCTGCCAAGCAGCGGACCCACAACCGCTGACAGCGCCCAGACGCTTGCAAGATATCCTTGCACCTTGCTGCGCTGCGCGCCCGGAAAAAGATCCGCGACCACGGTCATGGATGCCGGCTGGATGGCCCCTGCCCCGATGCCCTGCAATAACCGGAAAACAATCATCGAAGGCATCGACCAGGAGAAACCGGCCAATACCGAGGCAGAAAGGAACAGCGCAATGCCGAAAACAAGCACCGGCTTGCGTCCGTATATGTCGGCCAGCTTGCCAAACACCACCGTCGTTGCAGTTTGGCTCAACAGGAACGACGAGAAAACCCAGGAATACAGATTGAGCTGCCCCAGCTGCGCTGCGATCTGCGGCATGGCAGTTGACACAATCGTTGCCTCGACGGCGATCATGGCCATGCTTGCCATGATCGCAGCGACAACAAGCCCGCGATGAGAATGTTTTTCTGTCATGGATAGCTTTCAGACCAGAACGGTCGTCGTTGAGTGGAAGCCTCCTCGCTTCCGACCCGTTTCTTAGACCTGTCCGCTTCCCATCGCAACAGGTTGCCCGCATGGCGGATACACAATGTTGCTACCTCGTTCGAGCCATTCAGATGTTGCCATTGGAAACGTTTCGCGTTCGGTTTGAGCGGTAACGATGTTCAGGCGGCTTGTTTTAACGCGCGATTTATTCGACAAGCGCTTCGCAAATTCAGATGAGCCCGCTTGGAGAATGACCATGACAAACAACGCAATGCCCTATTTTCTTGAGGATACGGACGAAAGCGAGATTTCTTCCGATGTCGCAGGTATCGGCAATCTTCTTGTAACGACTCATGTTCCCATCCGGGCAGATGGCTCAATGGAAACCGGCGACATAACCGCCCAAAGCGAATGCACGCTGAACAGCCTCAAAACATCACTTGAAAAGGCTGGCAGCAGCCTGGCGAACGTCATTCATCTGACGATCTATCTGACCGATATCAACGAACGCCCCGCCTTCAACGAAGTTTATCTGCGCTATTTCAAGAAACCTTTTCCGGTTCGTTGCGCGGTCGGCGTTGCGGGGCTGGCAACGCCGGAGATGCGGGTTGAAGTCACGGCAATGGCCGTCCGCAATCAGTAGCCGCCGACACACGGCACAGTTCGCCTTCGGGGCCGTGGGATATGAACGGCCCCGAACTTGTCCGGTCCTGACCTGACTCCTGCGCGATTAGCATATAATCATACGCTAATTTCATAATTCGTTTCCGCGAGCAGCCTAGCCGATGCTTGCGTGTTTATGCCATGCTCGTGCGTCAGACCAGTGGAGGGGTCGATAAGATGAGAAAAATCATAACAATAATGGGTATCGCAGGCGCCATTCTGGCAACGGGATTCGCGGCTCATGCGGGAGAGACGCTGGATCGCGTCATGGAAAAGAAAGCCATGGTAGTCGCAACCAATGCAGGCTGGCCTCCCCAAAGCTTTCTGGATGATTCCAACCAGCTCGTAGGCTTTGACGTCGACGTGGCCAACGAGATCGGCAAGCGTCTCGGCGTCGCCGTATCCTTCGAGACACCGGACTGGGCAACCTTGACCGGCGGACGCTGGCAAGGGCGCTATGACGTAGGCGTCGGATCGGTCACGCCGACCAAGGCGCGCGCCAATGTCATCGATTTTGCGGGCATTTATTATTACAGCCCATACGTCTATGTCGTGCACAAGGATAGTGAGGCGAAATCGGTCGCAGACCTCAAAGGCAAGGTTATCGGCGTCGAGACGGCCACCACTTCGGAAGATTATGCGCGTCACCAGTTGGAGATCGACGCACCCGGCCTTCCCCCGATCGAATACAAGCTCGAACCAGGCGACATTCGCACTTTCGCGGATTCCATGCTGCCGTTCGACGATCTGAGACTGGGAGATGGCGTTCGTATCGACGCGATTGTCGCACCGGAGCAGACGGCTCAGAACGCGATCAAGAACGGCTACCCCGTAAAAATCCTTGAAGGCGACTATGCCTTCCGCGAGCCGCTCGTCGTTATCGCCGAGAAGAACGATCCCGACTGGACCGCCAAAATTGGCGAAATCATCAAGCAGATGAAGTCCGACGGCACTCTCGGAACCCTCACCGCAAAGTGGTACGGCAAGGACTACAGCGCCGACTAACCTGTCTCTTGCTTCGATATTGAAATGAGCCATCCATGCGGTGGCTCATCCGATACCCTTATTTTGGTGTTACGATGACATATCCCGTCACTTACTACAGCCGTACCAAGGCGGACGACTTCGCGCGTCCGACGCTGGAGCGTGAAATAACAGCAGATGTCGCGGTGATCGGCGGCGGGCTTGCCGGATTGTCGGCTGCCTTGCAAATGTCGCGCGCAGGCAAGAAAGTTGTTGTTCTTGAAGCCGAAAGCATCGGTTTCGGCGCGTCCGGGCGCAATGGCGGATTTGTCAGCCCCGGTTTTGCAACCGGCGGCGATGCTATTGCCGCCCGCACCAACGATGCCGTCGCCAGAACGCTGCATGAAATGTCGATCGAGGGCGTCGAGTTCGTTCGCCAGAACATTGCCTCGCTGAACATCGAGGAAGCCCAGCTATCACCCGGCATCATGAGCGTTCGTCGCTATGATGATGGCGACAGCCTGAAACACTACGCCGACGAACTCTACCGCGACTACGGCTACAAGCTCGAATTTCATACAACAGCCGAAACCCGCAATATTTTGAATTCCAAGCGTTATTTCCAGTCTGTCACTGACCCCAATGCGTTTCATATCCACCCGCTGAATTATCTGCGGGCGCTCGGTCGCGAGATCGAACGGCTTGACGGGCGGATATTCGAACACAGCCGCGTGGTCCAGCTGCTCGACGATAGAGATGGCAAGCTTATAAAAACGGCACAGGGACAAGTTAAGGCAGGTGCAGTTCTGATCACCACTGGAGGCTATACCGATGGACTGGTTGGTCGGATCAAGCGGGCCTATCTGCCCATCGCGACTTATGTGATGGTCAGCGAAGAAGCGCCCGAACTCATCGCATCGGCAATCCGCACAACCGCAGCGATTGGAGATAATCGCCGGGCGGGCGACTATTACCGCGTGATTGATGGCGGGCGCAGACTATTGTGGGGCGGACGCATCACGACAAGAGCAGCCGATACGCCCGGTGTCGTGCGGGAACTGCGCAACGAAATGGTGGGGACCTACCCTCAGCTCGCTTCGCTGAAGACGGAACTCGCATGGTCGGGCCTGATGTCTTACGCAAGACATCTCATGCCCCAGATCGGCCAGCTCGATCGGGCCACCTGGTACTGCACGGCATTTGGCGGACATGGGCTCAACACGACCGCAATCGGCGGCAAGGTCGTCGCCGAAGCCATTTGCGGACAAAGTGACCGCTACAAGCTCTTCGAGAAATTCGGGCTGGTCTGGGCGGGAGGTGCCGCAGGTCTCGCAGCCGCCCAGTTGACCTATTGGAAATTGCAGATGCAGGATTGGCTTGCCGAGCGAAAAGCAGGCTGACAGGGGAGAGAACATGCTCGGGAGGTTTTTTCTGACACGGCCTGAGGCCGCTAAACGAACTGTTCAGGTAGCGTTTTTTGTTATCCTGACAGCGCTCTTCTGTTTCATGAATGTCCGATTCTCGGGCATAACGAACTGGCTCGGCATAGATCCAAAGGTCGCGAAGGCGGGTTTCACCAAAGCGACGTTGCTTTCCTCCGTTCTGCTTAGCCTCCTGATCTTCGCCAATTGGAGCTTTTTGAGACTATTTCCACGTTGGGTGCAGATTATAGCCATATGGCTGGAACTGTTCCTGCTGCTGATGGTCTTCTTCTATTCATTCAATCTCTCGTTTGAATTCATCGCCAAAAAGATCGGATTTCTCATCAGTCAGGGCGTCGTCACGACGCTTTACATTTCCACCGCTTCCATCTTCTTCGCAACCGTTCTGGCGCTGATCGGCGCTGTGGCCAAACTCTCGAAAAACGGTCTGGTCTATGGTCTGGCGACGTTCTACACCTCGCTCTTCCGCGGCCTGCCCTTGCTGATGCAGATTTACATTATTTACCTCGGCTTACCGCAGGTGGGATATGTCATTGGGCCGATCCCCGCCGGTATTCTGGCGCTTTCGCTGTGTTACGGCGCTTATATGACGGAAATCTTTCGTGCGGGCATCGAAAGCATCCCGCGCGGACAGCAGGAAGGTGCCGCCGCTCTGGGTCTGGGACCGTCGCAAACGATGTGGCTGGTCATTCTTCCTCAGGCGATGCGCATCATCATTCCGCCAACGGGCAACCAGTTCATCGCGATGCTCAAAGACTCGTCGCTGGTCTCTGTCATCGGCGTATGGGAGCTTATGTATCTTGCCCGCACACAGGGGCAAACCGAGTTCCGGCATATCGAGATGCTCATCACGGCATCAATGATCTACTGGGCACTGTCCGTCGTGCTGGAATATGGCCAGGCGAAGCTCGAAGCTCGCTTCAAACGTTCCCTCGTGCGTTGAACGCGTCACCATTAAGGCGTCGGGCCTGAGCAACCTCAAACGAAAATCGGCGCGGAATTACCGCGCCGATCCATTGTAAAACCTGTATCAGATTATCGCCGCCACCTGAGCGACATGCATGACAGGCCTGCATCGATCCGTCCGATTTCGCCTGTCTTGAGGGCAACAACCTTATATCCCTCCTTATCAAGCTTATCGATCGTGCGGGGATAGTCCGCGCCGACGAAAACGACATCGTTGACCCGAAGCGCATTGGCGGCTGCCTCTTCACCCTCCGGCGTCACAATTTCACGCATGCCTCGAAAGAAGCCGGAGCCCGCCAGCCTATGCGTCGCAAGCACCGTCTCCTCGTCCAGCAGCGAACAGTCGGTCTTGAAGTGCAGTACACCCTTCGGCGTCTCGACAATCTCGGCGGCACGTCCGAGCGCCGTCAGTGCAGCCCGAAGCCCTTCGGCGCCACTCTTGTCGGTACGCGCCGACAGGCCGATCATCACCACCTTGGGCGTCACCAGCACATCACCGCCATCGGCAAAACCGGGTGAAGGGAGCGACACGACATTCTCAAAGAGCGAACGCAGAACCGGTTCGATTTCAGCCGTCTCACCCATGCGCGATGGTGCGCCGGGACGCAGCAGAACTGCGCCTTCGTGGAACACCAGCGCCGGATCTTCTACAAATATCGAATCCGGAAAATCCTCCATCGGCGGCAGAACCGTCACCTCGACACCAGCGTTTCGCAACGCCTGCACATAGGCTTCGTGTTCTTCCCTGACACCTTCGTAGGTCGGATTGCCCCTGTCATCGGCGCGCAAACCATTGACGACGGATTGTCCCGGCGTGCGGACAATGGCTGCATTGAATTGATAAACGGCGGTCATGGAAATCACTCGGGTTTGAGATAGGCTTCAGCAAGCTCGGTCCAGAAGGCCGCGCCGATGGGAATCAGATCATCGTTGAAATCGTAAGACGGATGATGGAGCTGGAAATCGTTTTCTCCCTTGCCGCCCCCCAAAAAGAAGTAGGTTCCGGGTCGCTCACGGAGCATATAGGCAAAATCCTCGCTGCCCATGAAAGGTCGTTCCAGATCGATCACGTTCGTTGCGCCAAACGAGTTCACCGCCAGTGAGCGCGCGAAATCAGTTTCCGCGGTATGGTTGATCGTCGCATCATAACTGCGCAGATACTCCACTTCAGCAGTTAGCCCGAAGCTCTCTGCCTGATGCGCTGCAACACGTTTGATGCGTTGCTCGATCTGATCGCGAATGCTAGGCGAAAAAGTGCGAATGCCGACCACGATTTCTGCCGTCGATGGAATGATATTGCTGGCCGAACCACCATGGAATGCGGCAACCGTCACAACCGCCGGATCGAGCGCTGGCACGTTACGGGACTTGATGGTCTGCAGGGCCATCACAATCGAAGCGCCCGCGGTTATGGGATCAGCAGTTTTTTCCGGTTCCGAGCCGTGACCGCCGTAGCCGTTCACCCTGATAAATGCTTCATCGACCGCCGCCATGATCGGCCCATCGCGGAAGGCAAACTTGCCGAGGGGAATGCCGGGATCGTTGTGAAGGGCAAAAACAGCATCGCAAGGAAAACGGTCGAACAATCCCTCGTCTATCATGATCTTGGCACCGCCGAAATTCTCTTCCGCCGGCTGGAAAATCAGATGAATGGTTCCGTCGAAATTGCGCCGTTCAGCCAGAGCCTTGGCAGCACCGAGCAACATCGTCGTATGGCCATCATGTCCACAGGCATGCATCAGACCCGGGGACTTGCTAGAATAGGGCAGATTTGTCTGCTCATGAATGGGAAGCGCGTCGATATCGGCACGAATGCCGACCGACTTCCGGCCCGATCCATTCGTCAAAGTCCCAATGACCCCGGTTTTTGCAACTCCTCGCGTGACCTTGTATCCCAGGGCCTCGAGCCGCCGCGCAATGATCTCGGAAGTCCGTTTCTCCTCGAGCCCCAGTTCAGGGTGAGCATGAAGGTCATGCCGCAACGCTGTCAGCTCTGGAAGGTTGTTGCGAATAGCAGTCGAAAAATCGCGCATTCAAGCACCTCTTGTCGGAATTCGGTTCTCAAGACGCCGGAAGAACAGGACCAGGCCTGCGGTCAATATCATGTAGATCAAAGCCAGCAGCAGAAGGGGCTCATAAGTGAGATAGGTTTCCTGGCGCACCCGCGAAACGACGCCGTAGACATCGACGACGGTTATGGTTGCCACCAGCGGCGTCGATTTCAATTGAAGGACCGTTTCGCCGTTCAGTGTCGGCAGGGCGCGATGGATCGCGCGCGGCAGCCAGATACGGCGAAACACTTTCCAGGGTGACATGCCGAAGGCACGACCGGCCTGCAGCTCGCCGGATGGCACGCCAGCAAACGCACCGCGCATGACCTCCCCCTCATAGGCCGCGAAGGAGATCGTCAGCGCGGCAAGTCCATATGGCCATGCCTCGCGCAGATAAGGCCAGATAAACGAGCCGCGAATGCCGGGAATGGAGGGAAACAGCGACCCAAGGCCGTAATAGAGCAGCCACAGCTGCAACAGCAACGGCGTCCCCCGGATGACAGTGCAGAACGCCTTCGCTGGCCAGCTCAACCACCATGGGCCAGTCACCTGAAGCAATCCGAGGGGAAGAGCCAGCATAAACCCCAGAATTGCAGACCCGAAAAGCATGAACAGAGTTACCACGATGCCGGAACCCAGACGAGGCAGGTATTGCGGCAGCCAGTCCCAGCGGCCAAGCACCACCGCCGAGGCAAACAGCGCTATCGCGATGACAATCAGCACAAGGCGGTGCGGTTCGAGCCAGTTTCTGACGGATATCCGGTTTTCCAATACTGCTGAAGATGTGCTCATCTCAGTCAATCCGTGCGAAACCACGGCGCGCGCGCCGCTCGACAATGCCGATGAAGACATTCGAAATCAGGGTAAGCCCGAGATACAGCACGCCAGCGGCCATGAAGAACAGTAGATAATGCTTGGTCGTGCCCGCTGCCTGTCTCGTCACCAAGGTCAGTTCGCTGAAGCCGACAACCGCCAGAAGAGCTGTATCCTTGGTTGAGATAAGCCACAGATTGGCAAGGCCAGGTGTGGCGAAGGGCAACATGGCCGGTATCGTGATGCGTCTGAGCATCTTGGACGGGGGCATGCCGAATGCGCGCGCTGCCTCGATCTGGCCGGGCGCGATCGCATTGATCGCACCGCGCAGGACTTCCGTCGAATATGCGCCCTGCACGACACCGATGACGAAAATACCGGCCGCAAGCCCGCTGATATCGACCTTGCCGTGGCCAAGCAGAGCAAGCAACTGGTTCAACAGGTCGGTGCCTGCGTAGTACAGGATAAGGATCAGCACCAGCTCCGGCACGGCGCGGACCACTGTCGTATACACTTCCAGAAGGTCGCGAATGATCGGACCGCCATAGAGCTTGCCCAGCGCACCGAACATGCCGATCAACAGACCGAGCGAATAACCGCCAACGGCAATTTGCAGCGTGTGCCAGAAACCCTGCAGAAGCACCCCTCCCCATCCCGGAGGATTGAGAGCAAGCAGGCTCCAGTTGATCAGTGGTGCATCCATGGGCAGTTCCGTTCATGCTGAAATCGGGGAGGCCAGCCGAAGAGAAACCGGCTGGCCAGGAAACTCACTGGCCGTAAATGTCGAAATCGAAATATTTTTTGGTGAAGGTATCGTAGGTTCCATTCGCGCGGATGGCCTTGATCGCGGCGTTCAGCTTGTCCTTGAGTTCCGTATCGCCCTTGCGCAATCCGATGCCCACGCCCGGCCCCAGAACCTCCACATCCTGAGCGACGGTTCCTTTTTCCTCGCAGCATGCCTTGCCGTTATCCGTCGCAAGGAACGTCCGCAGAGCCAGAGAATCCGCCTGCACGGCATCGATGCGCCCGGCGGTGAGGTCGTTGTTGGCTTCGTCCTGCGTCTGATATTCCTTGATCGTGGCACCGGCGGGCGCGAAATGCTTCACCGCATAGGCCTGATGGATGGTCGAAACCTGCACGCCAATCGTCTTGTCCTTCAGCCCCTCCGGCGTCGCGTCGAATTTGAGATCCTTGGTGCCGATGACGATCGTCGGTGTATTATAATATTTGTCAGAGAAATCGATGGTCTTGAGACGTTCAGGCGTCATCGACATTGAGCCGACGATCATGTCGATCTTGCCGGTGGTAAGTGCGGGGATGATGCCATCCCAGGCGACCGGCGTTATCACGCAATCAAGCTTGGCCTCTTTGCAGACTGCATCCGCAAAATCGATTTCCCAGCCGTGCCATTTTCCCGTGGCGTCAGGTTCCGTGAAAGGGGGATAAGGTTCTGCTGCGATACCGAGCTTCACCTGTTCGGCACTTGCCGCCCCCACTCCCGCAACGGCAAATGTTACACCCACGCACAGACTAGCCAAAAGACACTTCATTGGTACTCCTCCCATTCCCATTTCAGTGTGTTGAACTGATAAACTTCTTCAATCGCTCGGATTTGGGCGCCCCGAAGACCTCTTCGGGAGGTCCCTCTTCCTCAATCCTGCCATTGTGCAGAAAAACGATATGATTGGCGACCTTGCGCGCAAACTTCATCTCGTGCGTAACCAGGATCATCGTGCGTTTTTCCTTGGCCAGATCGCCGATAACAGTGAGTACCTCGCCGACCAGTTCAGGGTCCAGCGCAGATGTCGGCTCGTCGAAAAGCATCACCAATGGCTCTATCGCCAGCGCCCGCGCAATCGCGGCACGCTGCTGCTGGCCACCGGACATGAAAGCGGGATAGACGTCTCGCTTCTCGTAAAGCCCGACGCGCCTTAGAAGCGCTTCGGCCCGCTCTGTCGCTTCGGCCTTGGGCACACCCAGCACATGCACAGGCGCTTCGATCACATTCTCCAGGACGGTCATGTGCTGCCAGAGATTGAAGCTCTGGAAGACCATTCCAAGCCGCGTGCGAATACGCTCAATCTGCCTTCGGTCCGCAGGTATCTGGCCACCATTGCCAGTGTTTCGCATGGCGATGGTTTCACCGTGGATGGTGACCGCCCCCGATGTTGGCAGTTCCAGCATGTTGATGCAGCGAAGAAATGTCGATTTGCCGGAGCCAGATCCGCCAATAATGGCGATGACATCGCCCTCGAGCGCCCTGAGTGAAACGCCTTTAAGCACCTCGAGATCACCGAAACGCTTGTGAAGGTCGACGACGGAGATCGCCTCTTCGCCTTGACTCATGCGGCACAAACCTCCCTTGGCCCGACACCCTTGCGGTTTGTCGCAAGCCACCTGGATATTGCTTTATTATCAGCCACTTCGGAGTTCTTTTGACTTCTCGACAAGCGGCCAACCGTTCCCTTGACGTTGACTATACACTTGAATAAGTATTGCGCAAGTGCATAGTCAGACATCGAGGGAGGAGAGGATGACCGCATCGTTTCGACGTGCGCCGGACTTCGATCGTCGCACGGACATGATAGAGGCTACGCTCGACTGCATTGCCGATCTCGGAATACAGGCGACAACGGTTCGTGCCGTTGCGGCGCGTGCAGGCGTGAGCAATGGCCTGATCCGCCATCATTTCGCATCGAAGGCCAATCTCATCGCCGCCGCCTACCAGCGCATGATCGAAATGATGACCCTGCCCGCGCTGAGCGTTCTGGAATCGGATGGCGGCACGCCCCACGACCGGCTGACGCGGTTCATCGCAGCTAGCCTCGGCGGAGCTGTGGCCGATCCGCGGATGCTCTCGCTCTGGGCGACTTTCGTCAGCCAGGTTCATCTTGATCCGGATCTGGAGCACGAACATCGCGAAGGCTATCTCGCTTTCCGGCGGGCGACAGAGACCTTGATTGCCGAGGTGTTATCGGCAGAAGGCCGGGAACCGGCCCCGCAATCGTGCCGAAACCTTGCCATCGCAGTCAACGCCCTGATTGACGGCCTTTGGATCGAAGGCTGTCTCAGCGCGGCTGAAATCGACGAAACCACGCAAATTGGCATCGGACTAAGCTCAATCGGCGCTCTTCTCGGCATCGAGCTTCCCGCTGCGCCACCACTTCCGAGAAATTGACATGCATTACGCCTCCATCACCGATAGACTCTCAGGATTGGGTTCGGACAAATGGCGGGTCCATGCACGAGGCAGGGAACTGCGCGCGCTTGGCCATCCCGTCATAGAATTTACGATCGGCGAACCCGACGTTGCCCCGGATTCCTCGCTGCTCGAAGCGTGCAATAACGCCATGCGCGCCGGACGCACCCGCTATTCCAACGGTCGCGGCGAACCGGCGGTGCTGGCGGCGCTGGCGGCAAAATATTCAAAGCGCACCGGCCGTGCCATCACGACCAACAATGTCCTCTATTTTCCTGGAACCCAAACAGCGCTTTATGCCGTTTTGACAGGATTGGTCGAGAGTGGCGACAAGGTTCTCGTCCCCGATCCCTATTATGCAACCTATGAAGGCGTGGTACGGGCGCCCGGAGCCGATATCGTCCCGGTGCCACTGCGGGCCGAAGATGGCTTTCATCTTCGAGCGGAAATACTGGAAGCGGCAATCACACCCGGCTGCCGGGTATTGCTTCTCAACAACCCGCACAATCCGACCGGAGCGGTTCTCACAAAACCCGAAATTGCTGCGATCAGCGAAGTCTGCCGCAAGCACGATCTCTGGATCGTTTGCGATGAGGTCTATGAAGAGCTTACTTTCGGCGCCGCATTTGCGTCGCCGCTCGATCTTCCGGAAATGGCGGACCGCACCATCGTGGTCTCCTCCATATCGAAGTCACACGCAGCTCCCGGCTTTCGTGCAGGCTGGGCTGTGGGTTCGGAGGAGTTTTGCCAGAGATTGCTGCCTTTCTCCGAATCCATGCTCTTCGGTGGACAGCCTTTCATCGCCGACATGGCAGCCTATGCGCTGACACATGATCTGCCGACGGCCTCAATCATGCGCGCGGAGTATAAGGCGCGGTCCGAGCTGATCGTAGAGCGTTTGCAAGGCGTTGCGGGTATCAAGCCCCTGATGCCGGAAGCTGGCATGTTCGTGCTGCTGGATATTGGCGGCACTGGCCTCAATGGTGAGGAATTCGCCAGCCGGCTGCTTGAAGAACACTACGTCTCGACGATGCCCGGCACGTCTTTCGGCCAGGTCGCGAAGAATCTGGTCCGCATGAGCGTCACCGTTCCTGAAGACAGCATAATCGAGGCTTGTGACCGCATTGCCCGGTTTGCCCGCAGCCTGAACTACAGAGCGGAAAGTCTGGTTTCATGAGCAGCAAAATAACGGTCGGGCAAGCGCTGATCCGCCTTCTGGAAGCATACGATGTCGATACAGTATTTGGCATTCCGGGCGTGCACACAGCCGAACTTTATCGTGGCCTTGCCGGATCGAGCATCCGGCATGTTACCCCGCGCGACGAACAGGATGCGGGCTTCATGGCAGATGGCTATGCGCGGGTTTCGGGCAAGCCGGGTATCTGCCTGCTGATTACGGGACCGGGGCTTACCAATGCGATAACCCCGATGGCCCAGGCGCGAGCCGATTCCATACCGATGCTCGTCATCTCAGGCGTCAACGCGCGCCACACGCTTGGACAATATAAGGGGCACCTGCACGAGCTTCCCGACCAGTCCGCGACCATGCGAACAATCGCCCTGTCGTCAGAACGACTGGAACAGCCCGGCGATCTTGCAGAACTGGTTGGCCGTGCCTTCGCCCGGATGAAATCCGGACGTCCGGGCCCTGTCCATATTGAAATCCCGACGGACCTTATGGAAGCCCCGTTTGAAGGAAACTTGCGCAGGTCCCCGGCAGTTGCGAGCGCTACGGCTGTGGATTCCAATGTCGACAAAATCAAAGCCGCTGCAACACTTTGCGCCGAAGCCCGCTGTCCTTTGATCCTCGCAGGTGGAGGCGCCAACCGGGCGGGTGATGCCGTTTTCGTCCTTTCGCAGATGCTTGACGCCCCGGTCGTGACCACAACGAACGCCCGTGGTTTGCTTGGCCGTCATCCGCTCGCGGTGCAGGCAAGCCCTAGCCTGCCGCCTATCCGCCAGCTGATCGCCGATGCCGATCTAGTCATTGCGATAGGAACCCAGTTCGGTCCGACCGATTACGACATGTATGTAGACGGAGGTTTCGAGCCTCCTGCCGACATGATCCGCATCGACATCGACCCGGATGCGGAGGCAACCAGCGCTCCGGCTGGCCTGATGATCGTGGGCGATGCCGCCCCAATAACGGCAGAACTCATTTCTGTTCTGCAGCTTCTTCCTCAGGCACCACGTGAGGACGGAAAGGAGCGCGCAACGGCGGCTAAGGCTGCGGCATACGACTTCCTTTCACCCAAGATGCAGGCTTTGACCGAAGTTCTGGACACCATTCGGAATGCCCTGCCCGGCTGTATCATAGTCGGGGATTCCACGCAGCTCGCCTATGCTGGCAACCTTTTCTTCGAAGCCGATGGCGCACGAAGCTGGTTCAATGCTTCGACGGGGTACGGCGCGCTCGGATTTGGTCCCCCGGCCGCAGTGGGCGCCAGTCTTGCGCAGGCCGACACACCGGTGGTCTGCTTAGTGGGAGACGGCGGTTTCCAGTTCTGTCTCGGCACCCTCGGCACTGCCACAGACGAGAAAGCGCCGGTGATTTTCGTCGTCTGGAACAATCATGGTTATCAGGAAATCGAAGATTACATGCTTTCTCGGGATATCGAGCCCGTGGGCGTTCGCCCGACACCTCCCGATTTTCTCAAGCTCGCGCAGGCCTATGGCATACCGGGTGAACATATCCGCCTGACCAATCAAGACAATCAGGATGCGCTTCATCCAGGCGCACTCGACCTTACGCAACTCGCCGGGGCGCTTCACCGCGCCCAGGCTGTCGAGGGGCCCGCACTTATAGAAATAACGACGCCATAGGCCGGGACGGTCTGGCAAAGCGACTGGGAGGAACGCTATGCATTTCGGACTGACTGAAGAACAGGAAATGATCGTCTCGACAGTTCGGAGCTTTGTCGAGAACGAGATTTATCCGCATGAAACGACCGTCGAGCGGCTTGGTTACGTGCCGGTGGAGATCGGCGACGAAATCAAGCGGAAGACCGTCGAACTTGGTTTCTATGCCAGCAATTTCCCGGAATCGGCGGGAGGCCCCGGACTTTCCCATCTTGAGTTCGCGCTGGTGGAACGCGAGTTGGGGCGCGGGTCGATGGCGCTCACTCATTTTTTCGGACGCCCACAAAATATCCTGATGGCCTGCAAGGGTGAGCAGATCGAGCGCTACCTCCTGCCAGCGGTGCGCGGCGAAAGGATGGATGCACTTGCCATGACCGAGCCCGATGCCGGCTCCGACATTCGCGGTATGAAAGCCAGTGCGCGTCGCGATGGTGGCGACTGGGTTCTGAACGGCACCAAGCACTTCATTTCCGGCGCCGAGCACGCCGACTTCGTCATTGTCTTCATGGCGACAGGCGAGGAACAGTCCTCCGCCGGAACGAAGAAGAAAATCACGACCTTTCTGGTGGACCGAGGAACACCGGGCTTCACCATCCGCGAGGGTTACAAATCCGTCAGCCATCGCGGCTACAAGAACATGATACTTGAATTCGACGACTGCCGTCTTCCCGATACGCAGGTTCTCGGAGAGGTGGATGGCGGCTTTGCGGTCATGAATGAGTGGCTTTACGCGACCCGCATAACAGTTGCGACGATGGCGGTGGGGCGCGCGCGCCGCGTGTTCGACTTGATGGTCGACTACGCTGCCCAACGCAAGCAATTTGGCCAGCCTATCGGCCGCTTTCAGGGCGTCGGCTTCCAGCTTGCCGACTCCGTCACCGAAATCGACGCAGCCGACTGGCTGACGCTGGCAGCGGCCTGGCGTCTCGATCAGGGATTGCCGGCAAACCGCGAGATCGCCTCGGCGAAAGTCTACGCCTCCGAAATGCTGGCTCGCGTCACTGATCGGGCTATCCAGGTGCATGGAGGCATGGGCCTGATGGACGACCTCCCGCTGGAACGCTTCTGGCGTGATGCCCGTGTCGAGCGGATATGGGACGGCACAAGCGAGATCCAGCGCCATATCATCGCCCGCGACCTCCTTCGCCCGCTCGGAGCCTGATCGTGAGCAAAAAGAACCTGTCTCGTGTCTTGCGTCCCAGTTCCATCGCCATCTTTGGCGGAGGATGGTCTACGGCTGTCCTCAGGCAATGCCGTAAAATGGGCTTTGAGGGAGAACTCTGGCCTGTCCACCCCACCCGCGATACTATCGACGACATTCCCTGCTATCGATCTGTCGCCGACCTTCCCGGCGCACCGGATGTAAGCTTCATCGGCGTCAACCGCGACGGAACAATCGATATTGTTCGCCAGCTCTCAGCGCGGGGAAGTGGCGGCGCAGTGTGCTTTGCCTCTGGCTTCAACGAAGTATCCGACGGCGCCGAACGCAATCAGGCCCTGCTGACCTCAGCAGGCGAAATGCCGATCCTCGGCCCCAACTGCTACGGCTTCATCAACTACCTTGATGGAGCCCTGCTCTGGCCTGACCAGCATGGCGGCAAGAGGGTGGAAAGCGGCGCCGCCATCGTCGTTCAATCGTCCAACATAGCTATCAATCTTACGATGCAGCGCCGAGGTCTTCCCATTGCCTATGTGCTGACAGCCGGAAATCAGGCACAGACCGGTCTTTCCGAAATGGCGGAAGCCGCGCTCGAAGACCCGCGGGTTACTGTTCTCGGTTTGCATATAGAAGGCTTCGACAATATTTCACGGTTGGAACGTGTCTTCGCCAGAGCGCGTGAGATGAAAAAGCCCGTTGTTGCCATCAAGGTCGGAACTTCCGTCGCTGCACAGGCGATGACCCTTTCACACACGGCATCGCTAGCTGGAGCCGACACGCTTGCCGACGCTTTTTTTGCGCGGTGTGGCGTCGTCCGTGTTGGAACGCTCGACGAATTTATCGAAACGCTGAAGCTTCTGCATGTGCTTGGCCCCTCACCGGACAACAGTCTCGGCTCTATGAGCTGTTCCGGCGGCGAAGCCTCACTCGTCGGCGATCTCGCAAACGCCGCGGGTCTCGATCTCAGACCGCTGGCGCCGCACGAGGCAAACAGGCTTCGCGCCACCCTGCCCGAGATGGTCACCATCTCGAACCCCCTCGACTATCACACCTTTACATGGGGAAACGGACCGTCGCTGACTGAGACCTATCGCGCCATGCTCGACGGCAATTTCGGCCTGACCATACTGGTGCTCGATTTTCCCCGTGGGGACCGCTGTGTTGATAATGGTTGCGAAACATCGCTCGAAGCCGCGATAGCGGCGCACAAAGCTGGAGGCGGTCGCTTTGCGCTGGTTGCCAGTTTGCCGGAGAACATGACGGAAGCCCATGCCGAACGTCTGATAGCAGCAGGAATAGCCCCGATGATGGGGCTTGCAACTGCGCTTGCGGCAGCAGCCAATGCTGCCTGGATTGGCGAAATCTGGTCGAAACCGCAATCTCCAATGCTGGCTGACCAAGCGCCAGCGTCGCCATCTGCAGCCACCGCAATGGACGAGTGGTCATCGAAATCCGCCTTGCGCGAAATCGGCCTGATAACCCCAACAGGCGGCGTAGTATCGACTATCGACGATGCTGTCGCCCTTGCCGAAAAGCTGGGTTACCCCGTCGTTCTCAAGGGTGTTGGTGAGAACTTGCTCCACAAAACGGAAATGGCGGCGGTGTGCCTCAATTTGGCGAATGCCGAAGCAGTACGCGCTGCCGCTCTTTCGCTTACTGCTTTGAAATGCGATTTTCTGGTCGAGAAAATGGTTCAGGGCGGTGTAGCTGAACTGATTATCGGCATCGCGCGCGACCCGCAATTCGGGCTTTATCTGACCATTGGCGCGGGCGGCGTGATGGTTGAGCTTTGGAACGATACACGTTCGCTGCTCTTACCTGCGAGCCGCGATGAAATCCGCGAGGCGCTTCTTTCCCTGCGCTCCGCCCCCCTCCTGACCGGCTTTCGCGGCAGGCCAAAAGCCAATATCGAAGCCGCTGTCGAGGCCACATGGCAGATTGGCAACTATGCGCTCGAACAGGCAGGGAAACTTGAGGAGCTCGACATCAACCCACTCATCGTCACAGCGGATGATGCAATCGCCGTCGATGCCCTGATACGCAACAGGAGAGCTTGATGACTGACGAGGTGAAGGCCGTTCGCAACGGTCAGATATTGGAGATTACGCTCGACCGGCCAAAGGCCAATGCCATCGACCAGCCAACCAGCCGAAAGCTGGGCGATGTCTTCGCCATGTTTCGAGACGACCCGGATCTGCGCGTTGCTATTTTCACAGGTGGGGGCGAGAAGTTTTTTTCCGCCGGCTGGGATCTGAACGAAGCGGCTTCAACCGGCGGAGATGGGTATATCGCCGACTATGGTCAGGGTGGAATCTATGGCTTTTCCGAATTGCCCGGATTGGAGAAGCCTGTCATCTGCGCGATCAACGGTTATGCCATCGGCGCGGGTTTCGAAATTCTCCTGACTGCCGATTTCGTCATTGCCGCCGACCACGCGCAATTCTGGCTGCCGGAAACTTCGCTCGGGGTTTTGCCGGATATCGGCTCATTCGTTCTGCCCAAGCTCCTGCCCAAGGTTATAGCGAACGAAGTTCTTTATGGAGGGCGGCGTTTCAGCGCGCAGGACTGCCTCCGCTGGGGTCTGGTCAATGACGTGGTGCCGCAGGCAGAGCTGATGAGTGCTGCCCGTAGGCTCGCTGCCCGTATCCTGCGCTCCGCACCGCTTTCTGTTGCCGCAGCCAAACAGACAGCGCGTATGGCCGAACATATGAGCCTGACCGAAAGCTACGCCGCCATGCGGGCTGGTAATTTCCCACTGTTCAAATCGCTGATCGAAAGCGAAGACGCGCTGGAAGGACCGCGCGCAGCGGTCGAAAAGCGCGATCCCGTATGGAAAGGCAGATGAAATGAGCACATATGCCGAAGGCGCCATAACAACCCGCCGGGACGGTGCTATTCTGGAAGTTACGCTGGATCGGCCGAAGGCCAACGCCATCGATCTGCCGACATCGCGCGCGATGGGTCAAATTTTTGCAGCCTTCCGCGATGACCCGGAATTACGTGTCGCCATCCTCAAGACCGCTGGCGACCGTTTCTTTTCTGCCGGTTGGGATTTGAAAGCCGCGGCAGAAGGCGCGCCTATCGATGGCGACTACGGAATTGGCGGTTTCGGCGGCATCCAGGAACTGCGAGACCTGAACAAACCTGTCATCGCATGTGTCAGTGGCATGGCCGCAGGCGGGGGCTTCGAACTGGCGCTGTCCTGTGACCTGATCTATGCCTCGGACCATTCGACCTTTTCGCTTCCCGAAATTCGCTCCGGAACCATTGCAGACGCAGCAAGTATCCGGCTTCCGAAACGCATTCCATACCACATAGCCATGGAACTTTTGCTGACCGGCCGGTGGGTCGACGCTCAAGAAGCTCATCGCTGGGGTTTCGTCAACGAAGTCCTGCCTCAGGAGAGGCTCGAGGAACGCGTTTGGGAGATCGCCCGTCTGCTCGCCTCCGGTCCTCCACTCGTTTACGCCGCGATCAAGGAGACTGTTCGGCGCGCAGAAAGCGAGGACTTCCAAACCATGATGAACCTCATTATGCGGCGCAAGTTGGCGACGGTCGACATTCTTTATGGATCGGAGGATAATTTGGAAGGCGCCAGAGCTTTCGCCGAAAAGCGCGATCCTGTCTGGAAGGGGAAATAGCCATCGTCGTATCAAGGAGCAGACACGCTGCCGGTGGCAGATACCATCCGCCAAACCGGCTTTTTATCGTAGGCCGCCGATCAGAAAGTCCGGCAGCTTTTTCTACGTTGAATATGTCCCGCAATTATTGACTGCGGAGTTTCTCCAGCTTCTCCGAAACCAGGTCCTCAGGGACAAGTTTGGTGAATTCATCGCCATCCTGCAGTTCGGAATGCTTGAACACGTACCAGCCGCCGGTCGGTTCCTTCCTCTGGTAGATGGTCTGGCCATCGATCATGTGCTCGAAACACGTCCTGTCGCTGGATGTGCCATTTGGAGCATGCCAGTCGGCCTCAAGGCACATCCTTCCGGTGTCGGCCACGGTCCAATGTCCCAAGGCCCAGGAAGCACGGGCACCCGACCCTGCCCATCCCTTGAATATCCGATCCTTGTCCTGCATGTAAGCGGCGCCATCGCACCATTTCCAGCTCTTGTCGCGGTAGAGTTCATGAAGTTCCACTGCCGTCATTGGCCGTGCATTCTCCGGCAAACGCAGGCTGACCCGCGCTTCGCCATTTTCTGGAGCGCTACAGGTTAATTCGTCAGCCACTGCTGAGGACCACGCCATCATCACGCCCACCGACGCCGCCATGATTGTCATGCAGGTCTTTCCGATACGTGATTTAAAATGTGGGAATTCGTTGGTCTTTAACATCGTTTTTCGCCCTCTACGTGAAACTTTTCATCTGTTAAATTAACGACAGGCCAGAGTTCCCGAGCAACGCTCGAGAAGCCCCCGCACTATCGTTCTTTATCGGCGATTAGCCTTCAGCCGCGCCACTTCTGCGCCTACCCGATCACCTTTGACCAGTTTGCGTATTTCGTCGTCTTTCCGAACTGGATTGTGCGCAAAGACATACCATTTTCCGCCAAGAGCGGGTTTCTGGTAGATCACGCCATTTTTCTCGCGGTGCAGGAAGCAGGTGACTGCGCCGCTGCTATCGCCTTGGCTGCTCCAGAGCGCGCGCAAGCAGAGCTTTCCGCCATCGGTCACATACCAATAGCCTGTAGCATGGGTTGTGGCCGCGCCTTTGCCGGACCAAGCGGAGAATTGTTTCTGTTCCCCAGAAAGAAGCCAGCCACGGGCTTTCTCACTGGAAAAGAATCCGCCGCCGGTTTTCCATTTCCAGGTGCGACCGGCATAGAGCTTTTCAAGCGCATGGCCTTTCATCGGTGAGGCCGCGGCCGCCAGTTGGGTGACGGTATTATCCGTCGCCGGCTTTGGCGCTGCACTGGCGTTGCCTGCCAGGGAGAGCGCTAACATCGCAGCGCTCGCAATGATGAAATGCTTCAATCGCATTTTCTTCTTCCTGTTGATCGAGCAATTCCAGCAAGCTGGCTTGGCGGAACTGCAAGAATGCAAAGAAAAGAGCGGCGGCGTTTTCACAAATAACAAGCCGCTCCGGTTGAATTACACGGATCAATCGAGCGGATGGTTTGCAACGCGCCAGTCCGGGCGTCCGACACCACGCGGCCATGGGTAGACTTCACGGTCGTTAAAGTAGATGACGGCGGTCAGGGCCGGAAACTCGGCGTGGGGCTTGTTGGCTTCCGCCGCCCAGTCCCGTACGTAGCTATCACTGCCTTCATAACCGAGCTCGGCAATGGCAACTGGTTTGCCAAAACCTGCCACACGATCATATCCCGGCTTGGTGCGCTCGACGAATGTCGTGTCTCGCCCGACAACCAGCTTGTCATAGGGTTGGTAGCCGAACACCGACAGACCGACGATGTCGAGATATTCGTCACCCGGATAATAGGCTTCCAACTGGGCATCTCCTCGCGGTGACCACATATATTGCGCGTTTGGAAGATGCTTGCGGCAGATGTCGATGACATGCCGGTAGGCCTTCACGTAGCCTTCCGGTTTCCAGTAGGCCCAGGTGAACTGTCCCTCCTTGTCGTCCATTTCCTGTGCCCAGCGGATGGTGACCGGGCTCTTCAACTTTGCTGCTTCAGAACAGACCGCAGCCATATTGGAATCGTACCGCCCCGCCAGAATTCCACTCAGGAGGTCCTCCGGGCTGACACGCCAGTCGCGGGCCCATGACCAGGGTTCAATAGTAATCAGCAAGGAGCGCCCGCGTTGACGTGCATATTCGTCTGCCGTCTTAAGTGTCGCAAGATCCACGTCCTCCCAGGGAAGGAACAGGTGCTCGATCTTCGAATTCGGATCATTGGTATAGTCCCCGTGCGGATCATAGGCACCGGGCGTGATTGATCGCTCCGTTATTACAGGGCGCTTGTCATGAAACGGGCGCCCGTCGACGCTGGCACCCGACACGCCGCTGGCAGCAAAGACTGCACCGCAAACAACCGCACTCCCGAGCAATCCCGCGATGACTTTCAAGAGACCTTTCATAGCCCCCTCCCTTCTATTGTTCGGATGTTTGTGTCGAAGAAAGCACAGCCTTCATACCTTCCAGCCGTTCGGACACCAGATCGGACGTCATGAGCTTGCTGGCCTCGTCACCTTCCTGGGGCTTGGAATGCCGGAAGACATACCACCCACCATCGGGTTCTCGTTTTTGATAGACAGTTCCATCATGGACCCTATGCGAGAAACAAACGCTGCCCGGAGCCGCGCCATTTGCCGAATGCCATGTCGCCTTGAGACACATCTGGCCGGTATGGGTGATAACCCATCGGCCTTCAGCCCACGATTTGCCCTCGTCACTGTCGATCCATGCGCTGAAGTGGCGCCCTGCAACCTTCATCCGGCCTGCACCATTCTCCCACTGCCAGCTCTTGTTTCTATAGAGTTTGAATATCTCGATCGCCGTCATGGCGCGGGCTCCAGCGGGCAACACAACATTCTGCGGCACCTCTGCATAAGCCGGCCCCGCAAGCGTAAATACCGCTGTAACAATAGCCATCATCATTCGAATACCGCTGCGGTTCTGCGAGCGTTCCGATTTAAGGATTGTCAATGGAACCTCCAGCCAGTTCGATGTGAGTACCGTTTGCTCGTTCTGAATGGGTCCGCCTGACCTTTTGCGGTAATGCGATCTTCGCATCGCTAAGATGCCGGACCGGTGTTGGGCGTCCGATTGCCGAAACATGAAAGCCGAGCTCTTCAGCTGCACCGGGTTCGAAAGCATTTCTAAGGTCCACCAGAACCGGCCGGCGCACGAGCTTCTTCAAACGCGACAGGTCAAGCCTGCGGATGCTGTCCCACTCCGTGATGACGACGATTGCATCGGCATCGCGGGCGCATTCGTAGGCGTCATCACAAAACTCCACATCGGTGAGAATTTTGCTTGCGTTTTCTATCCCCACGGGATCGTACGCCCGAACGCTTGCGCCGAAACGCTGCAATGTTTCAATTAACGGGACCGACGGCGCGTCACGCATATCGTCGGTATCCGGCTTGAAGGTGAGCCCCAGAACAGCAATCGTCCGCCCCTCGATGTCGCCGTCGAGCGCATCCATGACCTTCAAAGCCATGCGGCGCTTGCGCGCTTCATTTGCTGTAACCGTTTCCTGTACGATCCGCACGGCGACACCATAATCCTGAGCCGTGCGCAAAAGCGCCATTGTGTCCTTGGGAAAACAGGAGCCACCATAGCCGGGTCCGGCATTGAGGAAACTCGTTCCGATCCGTTTGTCGAGGCCCATTCCGAGCGCCAGTTCACGAACATTGCTGCCAACCTGTTCACAGAGATCAGCCAGCTCATTGATGAAGGTGATCTTGGTCGCCAGAAACGCGTTGGCGGCATATTTGATCAATTCCGAAGTGCGGCGCTGCGTTACAACGATCGGAGCATTTTGCGCTTCAAGCGGTGCGCTGTAGAGTTCCATGAGGACCTTGCGGGCGCGCTCGTCCTCGACGCCGATAACGACGCGGTCCGGCTCCAGGAAATCACGGATGGCAACGCCCTCGCGCAGAAATTCGGGATTTGACGCCACCGAGAAAGTGCTAGCGTTGCGGACCGAGCCGATGATTTTCTGCACCTCGTCGCCGGTGCCGACAGGCACGGTGGATTTCGTCACCACAACCGTGTGATTGTCGATCAACGGCGCCAGTTCGCGTGCCGCCATGTAAACGAAGGAAAGGTCTGCATCTCCGGAACCGGGCCGTGGCGGCGTACCAACAGCGATAAAGACGACAGTTGCACCCTTCACTGCCTCTGCCAGATTACCAGTGAAGCTCAAACGCCCTTCGGCCACGTTGAATTCAACGAGTTCATCCAGGCCTGGCTCATAGATCGGCAAGATTCCGCTTTTAAGACTATTAATCTTTTGTTGGTTTTTGTCGACGCACACGACTTCGTGGCCCCAGCTTGCAAAACAAGTCCCGCTGACCAATCCGACATAGCCGGTTCCAATAACAGCAATCTTCATATGTAATTGTCTCTTACTTGCGATTTGAATTGTTGCCGGCATCGGTGCGCCAGCGTGGGTTGAAAATGCTTTGACGAATGCTACGCCCCCCGACCCCTGCACCGGCCACAGCAAAGCGATCATCGAAGAGAGAAAAGCTCCGAGTTCCCCATGCAAGCGCCTCGATGCCCTCGCGTCCACGCTCGACAGATGCAAGGGCCGGCAGCGCGACGAGAGCAACAAGACTTGCTGCGAGAGCTGGGCGATAGATGCGTGTTTTGTAGCGAACCGTGTTCTCGCCTGCATGCTGTACGACGATGACGAATAGGAGCACCGTGTAGATCAGCGCATTGATGATCGCGAAGATGTAGAACCCCCGAGATTCATCGCTGGCGTCGGGTATGAGCAATACCGGCATGATCGAGGTGATAGCGAGGAAGCCATACGGGGCTAGCACACGCAATGGAAGTGGATCCACGTCGGCTGCGCCCTTCGGTGTCACGCGGAAATCCACGAAGGAACCCGTTGCCCAGTCACGCACGGCAGCAAGCGTGCCAGCCAGCGCCCATGGCCAGCGTGCGAACAAAAAAAACGTCATTTCAAGGCTGAGAACCCTCGCATTGTAAGGACGGAAAGTTCCCGAATTGCGCCAGCGGTATGCCAAAAGGATCAATATGATCGCCTGTGGCAGGAAGTGGCTCAAGAAATCGGGATAGGTCACGCCGACGAAATTCTCGCCCATCACCAAGGCCGCTATAGGCAAGATGAACATCAATGCCATGAAGAACGAAAATAGCGGATACCAGAACTGAGAGAACAGGAACTGGAACTTCAGTCGCGGGGGCAAAGTGCGGACGAACCTCGGAGAATATTGCAGCAGGAGCATCACCAGGCTGCGAGACCATTGGAACTCCTGGGTCACAAGATCAGCAAAGGTGCGCGGCCCGTCACCGTGAGCGATGGCGTCGAGAGCATGTGCTCCACGCCACCCATAAGAATTCATCATGAGCGTGGTGGAATGATCTTCCGCCAGTTCCGGCCCAAGACCACCAATCTCACGCAAGGCAATGGTGCGGACGGCATAATGCGATCCTATGCAAAGCGGTGCGAGACCGTTGTTGTAACCAGCCTGTAACGAACCATGCATGCTGGCTTCTGCATAAAGGCGCCCTCGCGCCGACCAGCTCTCTGCAGCATTGCGGTCGCAAATGCTGGGAGCTGAAACATAACCGATCGCAGGGTCGGCAAAGGGGCGCAGCATCTGGAACAGATAACCCGGTTCAGGAACGTGATCGGCGTCGAGCTGCACCACGAAATCATAAAGTTCATAACCGTAATGATCGTAGAAGAAGGCCAGATTGCCTTCCTTGCAGCGAGTACGACGCGGCCAGGTTTGTCGATGATAATCGGTGCGTCCCTTGCGGGTAGAAATGAAAACCCCGTTCGCCCTGCACCAGGCAATCGTTTCGGGAGACGGATCCTCATCGGCCAACCATGTGTCGTGCGGTACGTCTTGCGCCAGCATGGCATGCAGGGTCTCTGCTACCACGAGGAATGGTTCTGACGGAGCTTTCGTCACGACCATTGCGATCCGGCTGCCTTTCGGCAGGTTCAGCGGCCCGTTCGGACGGGTCGCGCGAAAGAAGAGCACGATGAAATAGATTGGCAACAGCGTCACCCACATCAGGATCGCCGTAACCACAACGGTGCCGCCAAGCTGAATATGGTTGGCAGGTTCAAGCCACCAACTCCAGAAATACAGCAGCGCCGCCATCCAAAGTCCCGCGCCGAACAGGTATTCAGCCCGCTGCCAGCCGGTAAAAATCGGCACCATCAACGGCACTGTGTGGACAGCGCCGTCGTCTTTCCTGAAAGTTCTCAAGAGAGTACCTCCAGACCGAAGAAGGGAGCAGCTGTGCGAATGATCGTGTCGAGATCGGAGTAAATCGTCTTGAAGCCAAGCTTCTCCGCAGCAAGCGACGGATCAGCATAGAGCACGGGCGGATCGCCCGCACGCCGCGCGCGCATTGCAACCGGCACTTCGCGGCCGGTCACCCGGCTGATGGCATCAAGGATTTCCTTGATGGAGGTGCCCCGCCCGCTGCCGAGATTGACTGCAAGGTTGCCACGATTGTTGATCAGATGTTCAACAGCGAGCACATGCGCACGTGCCAGATCGGTGACATGAATATAGTCGCGAATGCAGGTACCATCCGCTGTATCGTAATCGTCGCCATAGACTTCCAGAACATCAATACATCCGACCGCCGCCATCATGGCACGCGGAATCAGATGTGTTTCCGGATCGTGCGCCTCGCCCAGTTCGCCTTCTACGTCTGCGCCGGAGGCGTTGAAATAGCGCAAGGCAACATAATGCATTCCGTAAGCGGCCGCATAATCGGCCAGCATTTCCTCAGCGATCAGCTTTGTCCGCCCATAAGGATTGATGGGACGCTGCACTTCGCCTTCGCATATCGGTAATTGATCTGGAATCCCGTAGGTCGCACAGCTGGAAGAGAAAATCACATTGCGTCCGCCGGTTCTGCGACATGCCTCCAGCAAAGACTGCGTCCCGCTGACATTGTTTTGATAGTATTTGGCGGGGTTTTCGACAGACTCACCGACATAGGCGGACGCGGCGAAGTGAATGACGGCAGCGGGATCGTGTTCTTCGATCGTGTCGATCAGCAAACGTGTGTCGAGGATGTCGCCCTCGACAAAGTCTCCCCAGCGGATGGATGCCAGATGTCCCGTCGAGAGATTATCATAGACAACAGGCTCATAACCCTGCCTGGCAAGAAGCTTGACCGTATGGCTGCCGATAAAGCCTGCCCCACCGGCAACCAACACCGTTTTCTTAGTCATCGCTGTCTTTTCCTGGAACGCATAGAAGTATCTGCGCACGCTAATGCGCAGTGTTCATCAGTTTCACATTTGCGGGTCTGGTGGTTGGATGGCGTTGTCAGTCGCAACGCCATGCCCGTTCGGAGGTGACTTACGCTGCCTCCGCGAACTTCCCGATAGGATTGGTCAGTTGCCGCTCAAAATAAGCGATCGTTGACGTCAGACCGTCGGCAAGCGCCACGGCGGGTTCCCATCCGAGTTCCCGTTGCGCCACTTCAATATCGGGGCGGCGCTGGCGCGGGTCGTCTATCGGCAGCGGGCGATAGACGATTTTCGAGCGTGAACCGGTCATATCGATGATCTGCCTCGCCAGTTCGCCGACGGTGAACTCACCGGGATTGCCGATATTGACCGGCGTATGGATCGCCCGGGGGCTATACATTAGTCGATGGAAGCCCTCGATGAGATCATCCACATAGCAAAAGGAACGGGTCTGCGAACCGTCGCCATAGACGGTGATATCCTGGGACTTCAGTGCCTGTACGATAAAGTTTGACACGACGCGACCGTCGTCCGGGCGCATACGCGGTCCATACGTATTGAAGATGCGCACAATACGGGTATCGACTCCGTATTGTTGATGAAAATCATAGAACAGGGTCTCAGCGGATCGCTTGCCCTCATCATAACAGGCGCGAGGACCGAAAGAATTGACATTGCCCCAATAGTTCTCGGGCTGCGGATGCACATGGGGATCACCATAGACTTCCGACGTTGAGGCCTGGAAAATCCGCGCCTGATAGCGAACAGCCAATTCCAGAAGATTGAGCGAGCCAATCACATTCGTCTTCATCGTATGAACAGGGTCTACCTGATAGTGCGGCGGCGAAGCCGGACACGCAAGGTTATAGATTTCGTCAACGGGGAGATCGAGAGGCTCCACAATGTCGTGGCGCACGAAGCTGAACGTGTCAAAGCTCAGAAGGTATTGCAAGTTCTCCATCCTGCCGGTGGAGAAATTATCCACGCAGACAACTGAATGCCCCTCGTTCAGAAGCCTTTCGCAAAGATGTGAGCCAAGAAAACCAGCACCACCGGCCACAAGAATGCGTCTCACCGATTTCTGATGAGAATTACCGCTTGCTGAATTAGTTACTTTACCCACGAAAGCCTCCGATGGCAGGAAGGATTGTTGGTCGCCATTGACAGATGGACGAAGATACTTTCTTCGATTCAAAACGTATTTTCTTGTTCAGACATTTTTCTTGAAATCAACTTTGACGGCCATCTAGATATCCGTTACAACTCAGCATGGCGATATCAACTTGTCCGGAAAAGTTTTCAAAACGTCCATTTTTGCGGGCAATAGAAAATGTCAGCGAGGAGACGGACAAGCGAGTGATTTCGTAAATCACAGATGTGTTCTGGACAATCGCACCCCATGCATTGGGCTTTGGAGGGCTGATCAGCGGCGACACAAACCATTCATGAGCCATTCAGCTTGGGTAAGTAATGACTGACTGACTACACCATCCATTGGATGTCGCAGAATGCGTTCCAGAAATGGACGCACTCATTGGAACTATGAAGTTGGAGGTAGGATTATGAGTGGCAAGGAGGATCTGTTACAACCGGGATTTGTTGAACGCCGCCGTCATCCACGCGTGTCCAATGCTCCGCTTGGAATCGATAAGGAGAGGAAGGGCATTCTGGTTCCATTACGATTTGGAACAGCAGAGCTTCCAAAATCCCAGCAGTTTCCTGCCTGGCAGGAGCATATGGCCCCCGTACTGGATTGCCGGTTGCCGGACGGCGCAGATATTCAGAACGGGTTTATTGTCCAGCAGACGGTGTGGAATCTGGGAGGCATGTTAGTCGTTCAGGAGACCGTTCCGGCCTATGGATACGAGCGCTCGCCCCAAAAGATTCGATTCAGTCCGATTGATCACTGGCGCATCGCATTCCTCCGCTCAGGTCGCACTTGGACCGAAGTGGACGGCCATGTTGCACAAAATGAGCCGGGCATGATGGAAGTTCGTTCGCTCGGCCGACCGTTTCGTGGGCGAAGCCTGGCTGTGACAACGATAAGCCTGGTTATCCCCGTTGACCTGTTTTTTGATCAGGGTGGTTTACCGCCAGCCAGCAACAATGCCGTTATAGGAGGGCATCGGGTTAGTCTGCTTCTGGACTATCTTTCAAGCGTTGAAGCCAACCTCGAACGTTTCACGCATGACGATTTGGCAGTTGTGAAAGTCCGCCTGCAAGAAATGGTGTTTGATGCTGTTACTGCCTTGGTAGATCGGACTGAGAGCAAAGATCAGCTTTCTCAAGTCGGATTAATGACCCGGGCCAGACGCTTCATCCAAAACAATATTTCTTCACCGGATCTGAACATCGACAGGCTCTGCAAGGAACTGGCGATTTCCAGGACGCGGCTTTATGAGTTATTTGAAGTTACCGGCGGTGTCGCCAACTATATCCGCCGACGTCGCCTTCTCACTGCTCATGCCATGCTGGCAGATCCTACGGGTAGCCAGAAAATTGCGGACATCGGACTGGCGATTGGCATCGAATCCTCGGCCAATTTCAGCCGCACTTTTACACAATATTTCGGTTATAGCCCGAGTAGCGTATACAGGAAAAATTCTATTGTAGATCAAATTCCTCCTGCGGAGCGGGGAATTATAAAAGATTATCATCAACATACATTTGAAGGCTTGTTGAGGACCCTCGGTCTCTTCTGATCGTGAATCATTGCATAGTCTTGTATCATATAACCTTACGCAAATTGGATGTGCGGCAGACTGGAACACCTAGCCATTCGACCAGCTCGGTCAACGCAAGTGATCAGACGAGACTACGACGGCTTAACCAGTGCCGGAAGCCACTTAGAATCCGCACAAAGTTGTTCAAACAAACCGAGCCACCTCTGTGCCGCCTTTTGCAAGTTTATCCGAGTGGATTTTACGCCTGGCTGATGACTCCGCTGAGCGAACGAGCCAGCGAGGACAAACGACAGACTGATCTTCTCGGCCTCATCGCTGCCCTTCGCGTTCGAGGCAGCAAACTTCTTCTTCCATTCATAGAGCGAATGCTGGCTAACGCCCAGCCGTTGAGAAACCTCCGCAACCGGATAGCCCCGCTCAGTGATCTGACGCACAGCATCGCGTTTAAAATCTTCGCTGAAATTCGATTTGCTCATGATGCTCTTCTTGCCTCAAAATTAGGAAAGAAGGCGTCTACAAATCTCGGGGCTATTCAGTTTGTCGGATTGAGCTTACAGATAACGACGTGGATTTGCGGCCAGATAGAAAGTGCTGATCAGCGTGTTGATGTCGAACACCGGTAAACCGGATTCAGCCGCAACATGGGATGAAAAAGGGCACATATTCGTGCATTCAAACAGAATAGCGCCGGGATTTTCGCAGCTTTTCATGAACTCGCGCGTCATTTCCAGCATTTCTTCTTTAAGCACTTCTGTATCGAGATAATCGCGGCCCTCGATGTACGTCTGCGGAAACTCCGCATTTGCCTTCATCCCCTGCACCTGCACCGGGATCACATCGGATGACCAGCCAACGCCTTTAAAATGCGCCTCATTCATGTGATGCGCTCGCTCGGTAAAAATACCGATGATTTTGTCTGGAGCCAGCATGGCATGGATAATCGGCGCTTGCATTAATGCGGACGTGAAGACTGGAATATTAACCGCCGCCGCTATGTCTTGCTGGAACGGCCCCAGAAAACCGCAACTCGTGGTGATGGCACGCACACCTTCCGCTTCCAGTTCACGAGCGGCTTCGATAAATGGTTCGATTAGTTTTGGATCAGGATTGCTACCCATGATCCGCGTAGCATGAGCTCCTTTCACCGTCTTGTAGCGAACCGGAAAATCATAGGAGAGCGCATTGCCGATATCGCCGATCGGACGTGGGAAAATCGTGTCCAGCATAAGCACGCCGATCTGCTGGCCATAATTTGTGAAGCCACCTTTGAGCATCATTGCTTCTTCCTTTGAAATTTAGTGGCCGAAACGCGCCGGGGAAAAATCGCGAGCGCGTTCGGAGGCAACATTGTTGATTTCCTCGAAAACCATATCGGCTGTTTTGGGGGCCGCCGCGATCCCGATATGACCGTGACCGAAGGCAGCAATAATCCCGGGATGGCGGGAAAGTTTGCCGATCACCGGAACGCCATCTGCGGGTGACGGGCGATGCCCCATCCAGAGTTTGAGATGCTGGAGATCCTGTTTTGCCAGGTTGGGATAACTCGCCAATGCGTGCTTAAGCAGTACCTCCGAACGTCGCCAGTCGGGAGCTTTCTCCACCGTTGCAAGTTCGACCTGACCGGATAAACGTAAACCCATGTTGGTCGGCGTATTGCCCATACGGCCGGTACTCGGCATGATCGGTATGTCGAAGGGAAGTTCATTCATCGGCAACGTCACGTGATAGCCGCGCTCGCTTTGCATCGGCACATAGAAGCCAAGATCCCGCATGATGCGACCGGAATGAATGCCCGCCGCGAGCACGATATAGTCCGCGGCAATACTTTCATTATTGTCGAAGACGACACGAGGAGAGACACCGGTAAGTACCCTGATGACATTCTTGCGGATGCGATGAACGCCCACTTTTTCCGCCTGCGCGGCGATACCGGCAACATAGCTCCCGGTATCGAGACAATGCGCACCTTCCCGCACATGAATGGCAAAGCGAAAATTGTTTCCAAGCGCCGGGATACGTTCACGCAGTTCCACCTCTTCCCACTCGTCGAACAGAATGCCGTTATCGCGACGCAACTGCCAGCTCAGCGCTTCAGCCTCAAAAGCAGCACGATCAGGGTAAGCGTAAAGCAGGCCCCTCTGCACGATGAGATGTGCCTGCCCGGTCTTGCTAGCCAGATCAAGATGCCGTTTCGGAGCGTCATTGAGCAACCAGTTCAACGTCGCAGCAGTTTTTGTAACTCGTGATCTGGTGGCACCAGCAAGCAGGAAGCGCAAAAGCCACGGCGTCAGCCGAGGAACCGATTTCCAGTCAAGGGTCAGCGGCCCGTTGCGATCCAGAAGGAACCCAGGAACCTGCCTCCACAGTCCCGGCATACTCATCGGAATGATCGAAGCAGGGCTAATCCAGCCCCCATTGCCGTAGCTGGCACTTTGTTCGCCACCGGGTTCCGAACCATCACACAGCGTTACCTTCATGCCTGCCTCAGCGAGCCGCAAGGCGGTGGTGGAGCCGATAATGCCAGCTCCGACGACAATGACATTGCCTGTCATGACATTTATCCGTTCTGTACGTGCATTTATGCGAGGCCGCCATGGAAATGGCTCAGGAACTCTCGCGTTGCGGCTTCGCGCGGCTCATTTATCACCTGGCGAGCATCACCGGTTTCAACGACATAGCCATCCTGCATGAAAATGACCTTGTCAGCGACATCACGAGCGAAGGCCATTTCATGGGTAACGAGGATCATTGTCATGCCCTGTTCGGCCAATTGCCGGATAACCGCGAGGACTTCGCCGACGAGGGCCGGGTCGAGAGCCGATGTCGCCTCATCAAACAGCATCACATCCGGACGCATTGCGAGCGCTCTTGCAATCGCAACGCGCTGTTTCTGACCTCCTGACAACTGCTCCGGCCTGGAATCCGCGCGGGTTGCGAGTCCGACCTTATCCAGCAATTCCATAGCCAATTCGCTGGCAATCTTTTTGTCTTGTTTGAGAACGGTCACAGGCCCGATCATGACATTATCGAGAACGCTCATATGCGGAAACAGATTGAAGTTCTGGAACACCATCCCGGTATTGGCGCGAAATGCCGCCAGATATCTGTCCTTTAGAGACACACGCCCGGACGAGAAATCTATCTTCTGCTCGCCAATTGAGATGTAACCCGCGTCTGGCAATGAAAGCAGATTAAGACTGCGCAACAGTGTCGATTTGCCCGAGCCGCTTGGCCCGATAAGCGCAACCACCTGTCCGCGCTCAACCGTGAGGCTGATATTGCGAAGCACCACGATTTCGCCGAAAGACTTTTTCAGCCCGCGTACTTCGATCATCGGTTCAGCAGTCATAGCTTCTCTCCCCAAGAATTGCTTGCCTCGTGCAGTCCGTCATTTCAACCTCCCCTCCAGCCCATGGGCGAGCCGTGTCAGAGGGAAAAGAACTGCGAGATAAAGCAGTGCAATCAAGGTGTAGGTTTCGAGCGGCCGATAGGTGGCCGAGGTAACAAGCTGGCCTTGGTAAAGAAGGTCCGGCACGGCGAGAACCGACAAAAGCGATGTGTTCTTAAGCTGAAGCACGGACTGGTTGACCAATGGCGGCACCATGCGGCGGAGGGCCTGCGGTAATATGATTTTCCCCATGAGTTGGCCGCGGCGCATTCCGATTGCGCGTCCTGCATCCCACTGGCCTGCCTCGATGGAAACGATGCCGCCACGAATGATTTCCGCATAAAATGCAGCGCCGTAAAAAGTAAGTGTGATAAAAGCCGCCATGGCCGGCGAAATTTCAAAACCAATCAACATTGGAAGTGCGTAATAGCACCAGACCAGTTGCACCAGCACCGGCGTACAGCGGAATATCTCAACAACCGCCATAATGGGCACGGTGATGATTTTGTTGCCGGAAAGCCTGCCCAAAGCGAAGACTGTCCCGACGAAAATTCCCGAAAATACGGTTATGATCGTGAAACCGACAGTATAGGCCAGACCCTGAAGGAATAATCCCCGATATTGCCAAAGGCCGGAAAAGTCCCATTGATAATCCATTACTTCACTCTTTCTGACTTCCCGGCGAAGGCTCCGCAATAGGTCGAATTGAACAGCCAATGTCCCAGCGACAGAATATCGAACACCGGCACGCCGCATGCTGTTGTGACCGCTTGCGCGAATGGCGGCATGTTCGTGCACTCAAGGACGATGGCGCCAAGATCAGGCCTCCGTGTCTTCAGTTCCCGTGCCGCGTGTACGACTTCGGTTTCGAGCCCCGGGCGGTCGTAAATTCCACCGCCTTCGATCAACTCACGAAAGGCGCCGCCGACTGGCATGCCAATTCTGGGTGTGCTGATGTCGGCACCACAAGCAGTAAAGATCGCATCGTCAAGGCTTGTTTCATCGTAGGTGATGACTCCCACCTTCCGCTGCGGGCCAATCAAGGCGCTGACCATTGGCAACTGAAGCAGGCTGGAGGTCGCAATGGGTACCGACAGCTTCCTGCTCAGCGTGCTCTGGTGACGCGCCATGAAGCCACAAGACGTAACGAGCGAGCTGCATCCTTCGCCGATCAAAGTCTCGCCCGCGATGACGAAGTCTTCGATCAACCCGGCACCACCCTGACGAATGACCCTCTCAGGCGAAGCTTCGCTTACCTTTTTGAACTTTACCGGCATCTCCCATGACGCCGGATTGCCGACATCTCCGGGCGGACGCGGAAAGTCAGTGTCAAGCATGATGATACCGAGTGATCCTGGCTGACGCTGCATGACGGTCGACGGGTCAGAACTTCAAAGTCGGTGGCAGGTCAGACGGTTGGACACCCACCAGCGACAGGCTGCCGACGATCCATTCATTGACCTTCCCCTCTTCACGACGCCTTTTAAGCCAGACATCAACGTAGTCTCGGAATTCACCATTTGCGTCTTTACGGACGCCGATCGTTGTAGGTTGACTATCCTGCGGCTCAGGAATGAAGACCTTGTATTTGCCACCAAGTTTATGCGTCGTGACAACCGACATGAGCGCAACCTGCAAGATTGCGTCGGCGCGGCCAGACTGCAGCGCAATGATCGTTTCGTCGGCTCCTTTGAGCGCAACGAGTGTGCAGTTCGGCAAGGTTCTGCGGGCGAAAAGGTCTTGGGTCGAACCAAGATCGACCGTAACGCGGATTTCGGGCTTGTTCAGATCTTCCCAGTTTTTAATCTCGCGATCCTTGCTGGTAATGATGGTGAAGACGTTATCCATCATCGCTTGAGTGAAATCGACAGCCTTTGCGCGCTCAGGATTGTTACTCAATGCAAACATGATGTCGATCTTGTCACCCTGAAGATCCATGACCGAGTTGCCCCAGGTGGTTTCGACCATTTTCAGCTGCACACCAATATATTCTGCAAGGTCCTTGCCCATGGATACGCAAAAGCCGGCCCATTCTCCGGTCGCAAGATTTTTCTGATAGTATGGGGCTGTGCCGTTGAACACGCCGATGCGCAAAACACCGCGCTCTTTGATGGCTTTCAGCGTCGCGCCCCCGTCAACAGCCCAGGATAATCCAGGTGCGAACATGACCGCCGCGCTACCGAAAAGTGTTGTCTGGATAAACTCACGTCTATTCATTGTTGTTTCCCTCTTTTTGAAGCAAGCTTTACTGTGCGCTGGAATGCGCCAGGCTGCTTTCTCTATTGAACTTATTGGAAAGTACTACCGAGTAACTGACGTTTTCGACCCCCTCGATCTGCGCCAACTCTTCAATCAAAGCCTCCAGGTCCTCAAGAAAACCCACATGAATCCGGCACAATATATTGGCCGGGCCGCTGATGGCATCAGCAGTCACGATTTCCGGATAGGCACGCAATGTTGCGAACAAGCGTTGCACAAGGCGCTGCGAGGCGGTGATGAACAGATAGGCGAAAATGCTGTTATCGTCCGTTGCCCGGCGCACGATGGCACGGTAACCCAATATAACGCCGCGCCGCTCAAGCCGACCTATCCGTTCCTGAACGCTCGACCGGGCAAGACCTACCCGCCGCGCCAATTCACTCGCAGGCATCCGCGCGTTTTCTTCCAGGATACTGACCAGATTGCGGTCGATACTATCACCGTAGTCCATCGTGTTCCCTTATGTTTATTTTTAATGAGCATGCGGCGCTTTCTCATCAAATAAAAGCATTGAAAATTGGATTATGCATGACTTAAACTCATGATGAAACGTAAGGGGAGCCCGATGCGCCGCTTTCTTCCATCGCTTTCTGCACTCCATGCGTTTGATGCTTCAGTGCGTTACCTGAGCTTCACGCGGGCATCAGAAAATCTCGGCATGACGCAAAGTGGCGTAAGCCGTCAGATTCAGAATCTCGAATCCTTTCTCGGTCTTAAGCTGTTTGAGCGTGCGGGACCGCGCCTGGTTCTGACAGAAGAAGGACAGAGCTATTACGAGGAAGTCTCGCGTATTCTCGCAAAACTTGAAGAAGTGTCGATGGATGCCGTGCGTGGCTATAAAACCCAAAGCCTGCTCAAGATCGGGCTACCGCCAACATTGATGCGAAAATGGGCGCCGGGCATCATCAGTATTTTTGCCAGGTCATATCCACAAATATGGTTCGAAGTGTTTCCCTGCTCTCATGATCTTGATTGGAGCAAGTCCGACCTTGATCTAGCCGTGTTGCGCGGAATCGGCAATTGGGCCCATGTTCGAAGCCATCTGCTCTTCCCGGAAGAGCTTGTCGTCATCGGCTCACCGGACATCGTGCCTGAAAATGGGTTGGCCGGAGATGTCGAATTGCTCGACTTTCCGCTAATTCAGAATTCAAACAGACCAAGTCTTTGGCTGCATTGGTTGCGCGGCGCCGGCATCCATTACAATAAACGTATTTTTGGTCCGCGCCTGCCAACGCATGACGTTATTATTGAATGCGCCATCGCTGGCATGGGGCTAGCCATTGCCCCCAGAATTTTCGTTCAAGACGAGTTGCGGTCGGGAAAACTCAAGCTTGCGCTGGATCGCGTGCAAACATCGGGAGAAAGCTATTTTCTCTGCACTGCGCAAGCCCGTCAGGGATCAAAGAATGTACGCCTGTTTCGTGACGGGTTCATTGCAGAAGCAAAACGCCACAGGCATCATCTGTCTGTGGCGTCTGTCAATCAGATATAGGAATGTTCGACTGGCTTGAGATTAAGCGGGTCTTCACCGCGCGTTAAAAGCCACGAATAGACAGGCGGTACGCGATCAGCAATCGATTCAACATGGACATCAATCAAGCATGGTCCATCTTTCCATGCAAAGGCCTCTGTCATCGCAGCATCTAATTGGTCTGCAGTCTTAGCCGTCCATGCTTTCAAACCATAGGCTTCAGCAATTGCTTGCCCTTTTGGGGCCAGGAAATCGACACCAAAACATTGGTTATGTCCTTTGAGACGATGCAGACCCTTGATCCAGCCGAAAGTCCCGTTGTTAAACAAGATCAGAATGGCCGGCACTTGCAATCTCACCAATGTCTCCAGCTCACCCACCGTCATGCCGAATGAGCCATCGCCAAACAGTCCAATTGGTCGCTTATCGGGACCAGCACGCCAGGCACCAACCGTTGCTGGCAAAGCCGAACCCAGACCGCCGAAAGCACGCGGGATCGCAAAATGCGTTTCACTATCGTTGATTTTCAAAAAACGGGTCATATAGGGCGTTGGCGTGCCCGCATCTGAATAAATGAATGCAGGCTGCTCCGACTGGCTGAGAGCATTGTTGAAGGAACGCACAACACGTTCAGGGCGTAACGGTACACGTTCATCGCTCAAAGCTTCTTCGGCATGTTCCCAGAACTCTCGACGATGCGCATTCAGCCGCTCAATCCAATCGTTGTTCTTTCTTGGTTCAGACGTTTGCTCGATCTGCAACAACTCCTCCAGGACCAGCGACGCGTCGCCCTGAATAGAAAGAAGATTCTCGTAATTATTGGCCATTATCTCAGGCGAGATGTCGATCTGCGCGAGACGTCGATTGAGTGTAATCTTCGGAAACGTCCAGCCAATCGTAACAACCGAACCAATCCGCGATCCAACGAACAATGTGAAGTCAGAATGCTCCAGCGCCCAGTTGGCATGGGGATGATATCCGTTGTCTCCGATCACGCCGATAGCAAGACGATGATCGTCATCAATCGCACCTTGCCCGGTCATTGTCGTGCACATTGGAATATCAAAGCGCTCGGCGAGCTTGGTAATCAATCCTCCGGCACGAGCGCGATTGACGCCACCACCTGCAACGATCAAAGGCCGCTCAGCCTTCGCAATCAGCTCCAGCAATTCGTTGAGTTTCTGTTTGGGCGGAAGGGTCGGGAAAGCCGGAAAGGTTTTGCACTCTTCTTCAACATGGAGCGAAATGCACGTTGGATCGATCTCCGCGAGCAGGATATCCTCAGGAATTTGGAGATGCACCGCACCGGGTTTTCCCGAACAAGCGACACGGAAAGCACGGCGGATAATTTCAGGAAGCTTCTCCGCCGACTTCACCTGCACCGAAAGCTTTGTTACCGGCTCAAACAGTTTGGCGCAGTCAAGCTCGGTAAGCACACCACGTCCTTCGCCGGGCAATGGAATGTCGATGGTCAAAAGGATGACCGGGACAGATGAACCATGAGATTCAGCAACTGGCGGCAGGGAATACATAGCGCCCGCGCCTGATGGGCACTCGAAGACACCCGGTTTATTGGAAAAGCGGCCATAGGCATCGGCCATGTAACCAGCGGAGCGTTCATCACGCGCCATGATATGGCGAATTTCGCCTTCCCGTTGCTGGAGCGCTTCATAGAAAGGTACGTTCGTATCACCGGGCACCCCGAAGATTGTCTCCACACCGTAGCCAATCAGCATTTGCACCAAAATATCTGCGCCGCGCATTCCACTGCTCCATGTGAATTCGATGAAACGAGAATAGTTGCAGTCGATTTCGAGCTGCACCGGCGGATCGGTGGCCAGATCATATCCAGGCCGACGAAATGCAGGTGGGGGTCGGCATGATCTGACTGCTCGCAGCGGCAGAAAATCGTCAGTCACGCAGGCACAAATAATGTTTGATACGAGTGTCTTTACGTCATCCAGATTATGAACGCGCTATCATCGGGTCTCCGGTTTCGGAGCCACCATCTACGCAAAGACGGAACTCAAATCATGCGAATATTCATTAACTTCGCGAAGATCGAGCTGAGTTTCCACATGGTCGAGGTGATGCGCCATGAGACGGACCGCGTTCGCCACATTTTTCTGCAATATCGCATCCACGATCTCGGCATGTTCGTCCGGTCCGCAATTGAAGTAATCTGCCTTGCGATAGACTGCGGTAATAAGCGATGTTCGAGATACGAGATCACGCATCATCGTGAACAGAAAATCCGAAGATGCCAGTTCAGCCAGAAGAAGATGAAAACCACCCGACAATTTGATGATGTCAGTCGTGATATTCTTCGCGTTGGCAACCCGTTCCTTGGCAACGTGATCGCTGAGCCGCTTAAGATCGCCGCGCGTTGCTGACCGGCAAAGGCGCTCCACGACGCAACTCTCAACCGTGCGCCGTACAAAGAACACATCCCGAGCTTCATCAACTGTGGGCTTGCAGACGAATGCACCGCGATTGGGAAAGATATCGACAAGCCCCTCCCGTTTGAGGGCGGCAAGCGCTTGCCGGATGCGCGCGCGGCTGACATTGAAAATCTCCGCCATCTGCTCTTCCTTGAGCTGCACGCCCGGACGCAAACGCCTTTCTGCAATAGACAGCCAGACTTTCTCAACAATCTGCTGTGCCGATGCACCCCTCTGCTCTGCCATGAGCCATACTCCCCTTCCTTGTCACCAAGCTTGATGCGACAATAAAAGTCAACCATCATCACCGGGAAAAGAGGACAATATTGTCAACAATGATTGAAGGTTATCCCTCTTGAGTAAACACCTTGCAACCGGGCGCGCTTTTGACCCGAGGATAGTCATAGCTGTTCACCTTGGAGGTTGCGTATCCGGCGCCAACCAGCGCTTCCGCCATTTTGACCGCAGCCGTTACGCCATCGATCACCGGCACACCAGTCGCCTCCTTCAGACGATCACACAGGGATGACATTCCTGCGCAACCCAGCACGATAGCTTCTGCTCCGTCCTCGGCCTTCGCGCGTTCGATTTCTCTCAGCAACAATTGTTCCGCTTTATACGAATCTTCCTCGAGGGCCAGCACCGGAAGGTCGATCGCACGCACCTTGCGGCAGTGCCGATCAGCACCGTAATCGCTCACGAGATCCTCGATGATAGCCACCGAGCGAGGAAGCGTCGTTATCACTGAAAAGCGGCGGCTGATCGTCATGGCCACCTGTATCGCGGCCTGACAAATGCCGATCACGGGCCCTCTCGCCACTTCGCGCGCGGCATGCAGGCCGGGATCGTCAAAGCAGGCGATGACATAGGCATCCACCCCCAGAACCTCACCCTTTCGGATCTCTGCCAGCATTCCCGGCACGGCCATCGCCTCGTCCGCGCCACCTTCGATACTGACAGGCGTGTCGCTCGGGTTTGCGGCGGAGATATGCGTATGATCATGCTTGACCAGCAAGGCGCTTTCCAGCGCCTGCGCCGTCATGGAAGCGGTGGAATTGGGATTGATGAGATGAATATGCATAATGGTATTCTCTGTTACCTGGCTCTAAACCTACTGTTTCGGCTTCTTGAAATCGCCAATCGGCGGAGCTTTCAAAACGAACTGGCGGTCTGATGTCACATAATTGTCGGCATGAAGCCGGGCTATGGGCTGATAGGCTTCCGGATCCACGTAATGGCCCTCGGCATCAAGGCAATTGCGGCGCACGTGCATCTGCACCACCTCGCCCAGAACCAGGGTCCGGCGCGGGTATTCGATCAGACGTTCGACCCTGCACTCGAAAACGCATGGCGCTTCCTGAGGATAAGCGACATTGATCTTGCGGCACGGAACGGGGCTCAATCCTGCAACTTCCAGTTCGTCCACCTCGCTGTCGAAACCGAGCCCGCAAATCAGCATTTGTTGAGACAAAGCCATATCGACCATGCTGATGGCGAACTCACCGGACCGACGTATGTTGACCATCGTGTCCTTCTGCTCTCCTGTCAGACGCGGCTGAATACCCAATACGACGATGGCCGGATCATGGGAAAACACATTGAAAAAGCTCATCGGCGCAGCATTGTTATGCCCCGCTTCCGATCGTGTCGTCACAAGCGCAATCGGACGCGGACCAATGAAATTCGTTAGCAGTCTATAACGGCTCTGCGGTTCAATCGCTTCGAAATCGAATTCCATGGGCGGTCCAGATATTAGCGCTATTATCTACAATAATGTTTCATATTGTCGACAATACTGCAAGCAATTAAATCCGCGAGTTGACTTTTTCACGCATATGGCGATTGTCTGCGTCAACAAGGAGAAACCACAGATGAACGCACCAGCCGCAATGTCGGTCGAGCAGATAGTTGAAAGGGTTTGGCTTTCGATCGCTGAACGGCGATTGCGTCCTGGCGTACAACTCAAAGAAGAACAGCTGGCCTCGATCTTTCACGTCAGTCGCGCCCGTGTCCGTCAGGCATTGACGGTCCTTGAACGCGATGGCCTTGTGACCATCATTCCCAATCGCGGCGCTTTCGTCAGCAAGCCGTCCGTGGAAGAGGCGCGAGATGTTTTCTTTGTTCGACAGGCCGTGGAACGGTGCATCGTTGAAAGGCTCTGCGCCTCGACGCTGAAAGACAGCGTGAAAAGGCTTCGCGATCACGTCAATCAGGAGCGGGTTGCAAACGCCGAAGACAGCACCACCGACATCATCAAATTGTCCGGTGGCTTCCATCTTTTGCTGGCAGAACTGACCGGTTCCGATTTCCTGTTCACAACGATGCGAGACCTTATTGCCCGCAGCTCGCTTATCACCGCCGTTTATCGAAACACTGCCCGGTTCAATTGCGGCCCCGACGAACATGCCGAGATCGTGGAAGCGATTTCGGCAAAAGAGGTGCAGAAGGCCGTGCATCTTATGGCGCATCATCTGGAACATGTGGAATCCGAACTGGATCTGAGCGAGATACGCGATCTTTCCCACGATCTGCGAGCAGCATTGGCGTGAAGCGAAGAAGCCGGATACCGGCTTCTTCGCTGGCTTTCTTCTTCAAGCTTCCGTTTCGACCAGATGACAAGCGACGCGAGTGCCGTTCGGCAGCATCTGCATTGCGGGCACTTCCTTTGAGCAGCGCTCCATGGCGAATGGGCAGCGCGGATGGAAAGTGCAGCCGGACGGAGGCTTGAGCGGGCTTGGCACTTCGCCGCTGGCCGGTTCGCGGTTGCGGTTCGGGGCCTCAATATTCGGGATGGTCTGCAACAGGAGCTGCGTATAGGGGTGACGCGGCGCGGCAAACAGCTCTTCCGTGTCGCCCTCCTCCACGATGCGGCCCAGATACATCACCGCAATGCGATCCGACATGTGGCGGACGACGCTCATGTCGTGACTGATGAAGAGATAGGTCAGGCCCAGCTTGTCCTGCAACCGACGCATCAGGTTCAAAACCTGCGCCTGCACCGACACGTCGAGCGCCGAAGTCGGCTCGTCGCAGACGAGGAATTCAGGCTCGCTCGCCAATGCGCGGGCAATCGAGATGCGCTGGCGCTGGCCGCCCGAAAATTCATGCGGGAATTTTTCGCCATCGGAGGGCGAAAGCCCGACCGTGCGCAAAAGTTCCTCCACACGCTCGGTCACTTCGGCGGCGGTGTCGCGCAGCTTCAGTTCACGCAGCGGCTCGGCGATGATGTTCTTCACCCGCCAGCGCGGATTGAGCGAGGCATAGGGATCCTGAAAAATCATCTGCGCTGAAAGCGGCTTGCCGCTCTTGCCCGGCGCAAAGCGCATTTCGCCGCTCGTCGCACGATGCAAACCGGTGACGAGGCGGGCAACGGTGGATTTTCCGCAGCCGCTTTCACCGACGATGCTCAGACAGCCGCCCGCAGGCACCGTGAAGCTGATGTCGTTGACGGCTTGCAGATATTGCCGGGGCTTGCGTTCAACCACCCGGTTGAGCCATGGCGCCGACACATCGAAGGTTTTGACCAGTCGATTAACGGTAAGGGCCGGAGCTTTTTGCAACGGTTTCGTCATGCGATGCCTCCCGCGTTCAGCCAGCAGGCGCTGGCGGTCTGGTCGGAGAATACGAGTTCCGGGCGCTCGCGCAGGCAGCGCGGCCCCGCCATCTTGCAGCGCGGATTGAAGGCGCAGCCCTGGGGGATCGCATCGAGACGCGGCATGGAACCGTCAATCTGGTTGAGCTTCTCGACACGTGCGCCAAGCGACGGGATCGAGGCCATCAACCCTTGCGTATAGGGATGACGCGGCTGGTGCAGCACCTGCGCCACCGGCCCGATCTCGATCAGCCGCCCGGCATACATGACCGCGATGCGGTCAGCCGCCTCGGCGATCACGCCCATGTCGTGAGTGACGAGCATGACGGCGGTGTGCTTTTCCTTGCACAACTTGCGCAGGAGCGAGATGATCTGCGCCTGGATCGACACGTCGAGCGCCGTGGTCGGCTCGTCGGCGATGACAAGCTTTGGCGAAGCGGCGAGCGCAAGCGCAATCACTACACGCTGGCGCATGCCGCCGGAAAACTGGTGCGGATACTGGTTGACCCGCTCTTCCGGTGAGGGAATACCAACATCGCGCAGCAATTGCACGGCGCGGGCGCGGGCTTCCGCCTTGCCGAGCCCCAGATGCCGCCGGATTGTTTCAACAAGCTGCGCACCCACCGTAAACAGCGGATTGAGCGAGGTGAGCGGGTCCTGGAAAATGGCCCCGATTTCGCGCCCGCGGATTTTTTCCATGGCGCGATCATCAAGCGTGTCGATGCGCGTTTTGCCAAGCCAGACCTCGCCGCCAGCGATATGGCCGGGCGCTTCGAGCAGGCCCTGAATGGCGAGGCCTGTCATGGATTTGCCTGCACCGGATTCACCGACCACGCCGAGGATTTCACCCGGGCGGATCGACAGGCTGACATCCGACAGCGCGGTTACCGTGCCGCGACGGCCCGGGAAATCCACGCGCAGATTGCGCACCTCAACGACTGGTTCTTGCATGTCACCCATTTTCATTTTCCTCTATAGGATAGCTGGGTGGGAAGATTTCGCTGACCGGAGGGTTGTTCCAGCTCCGTTCAGGATATTTGGCGATCAGCCCGTCATATTGCGCCTGCGCCTGATCACGGGCCTTCTGCATGTCGAAACCAGCCAGCTGTCGGTTCATCATGGAGACACGACCGTCAACAAAAACGGCCTCCGTGATCTTGCCCGAACCGCCTGTGACGATGGTGGTAATCGGATCGATGGATGGCGCCATGAAGACGTCATCAAGACGGAAAACCGCAATATCCGCACGGGCACCCGGCGACAGATGGCCGAGATCGGAACGCCCCAGCGCCTTTGCACCGCCGATTGTCGCGGCATCGAACAGGTCTTTGGCGCGCAGACGATCTGGTGCGCCATCGGCCACACGACCGGTGATGAGACCGGCCAGCAGGTTCATCAGCATGTCAGGCGGCGTCGTATCCGTGCCCATGGCAATGTTGATCCCGCGCTCGCGGCAGTCGGAGAACGACTTGAGGATCGAACCGCCACGGCCTGAAACCAGCGGGCAATGGACGATGGAAACGCCATGTTCCGCATAAAGGCCCAGATCTTCGTCGGTGGCGTTGGTGGCATGCGGCGCAATGAGACGGTCGCTCAGCAGGCCGTTTTTAGCAAGCCAGACCGGTGCGGTCGAACCATGCAGCGCCCGCACCGTATCGACTTCCATCGCGCCCTGCGCCATGTGGAGGCGGAACTTGCAGCCCAGATCGCGCGCGGCGGCATCGGTACGCTGGATCAATCCGAGCGTTGAAGTCTCAACACGATCCGGCGCCAGCATGCCTCGAACCAGATCGCCATGACGGCCATTCTGGCGTTCGATATAAGCGATGGCGTCCTTCAAGCCCTGAAAACCGCGTTCCTCGTCGAAGACCGGCACCATCTTGCCCGGTGCTTCCAGCACCATGCCGCCCGAACGGTAGGCGGGGCTGAGATAGACGCGCAGGCCGAGATCGCCTGCGGCTTCCGCAGCAGCATCGAACTCGGCAACTGTTTCGCCCCATTCGCGGTAAAACAGCGAGGCAATCGGCGCGGCAGTGGTGATGCCGTTCAGCAAAAGCTGGCCGAAAGCAAACCGCTTCTGGAAAGCGAGTTCTTCCTCGCTATACATTTCATAGGGACCAGCCTCGACGTAAGAGCGCGGCCAGACGCGGCCCTTGGCCCAACCGGGATGATGGTCGATGCCAAGGATAGTGGTGTCGAGATCGGACAGCGCGTCTAGGTCGATCAAGCCGGGGCTGATCAGCGCATTGCCGAAATCGATGCGGCGGGTCACTTCGCCGGAGAAACCATGACCGACGAACAGGATTTCGCCGTGCTCAAAGACGACCTCGCCATTGCGGAGAAGCCGGTGGCTACCGTCCTTGTGCCCGACCACCCAGCTTGCGGTGATCAGGGTGCGGCCTTCCGGCCTCGATCCAAGCGGAAGGGTTTCCAATGCCTTGTTCATCATGGCATCTCCACCACGGCAACGCCCTGACGGGCCGTAACGCGACCGCCCTTGACCACCAGCGGACGCGGGGCGACATCCACCACCGCATGGGCCAGCGTCTCGCCGGTCAGAAGGGTGAAATCGGCATTGCAGCCGACGTTCAGCCCGTAATTTTCAAGTCGCATGACGTCCGCGCCGCCCTGCGAAACAATGTGCAGCAGATGCTCCAGATCGTGATCGGAGCGCACGCCGTTCTTCATGCCGATAATCTTGGCGCGGTCGAGCATGTCCGGCTGGCCCCACGGACCCCATGTATCGCGAATACCGTCGCAGCCGCCGCCGATGCGCACGCCTGCTTCCTTGAGCCGCTTGATCGATGGCACCGTGGCCGAAGGCGCGCCGGTGGTGAGGATGGCAACATCGAGAAGAGCAAGCTGTTCGATCAATTGACCGACGCGCAGATAGTCGTTCATGCCAAGCGCAAAGGCGTGGCTGATCGCCACCTTGCCTTCCATGCCATTGGCGCGGATGCGCTCGAAAATAAGCTCCATCGTGAAGGCACCGAGATCACCCGTTTCATGCAGGTGAATATCGATCGGAACGCCATGCTTGGTGGCAAGGGCGAACAGGATATCGAGCTGGCCCTTCGGATCACGGTCGATGCCGCACGGATCGATGCCGCCCAGCACTTCGCAGCCCTGCCCGAGCGCCTCATCCAGCAGCTCCTTTGTGCCCGGCATGACCATCAGGCCGGACTGTGGGAAGGCCACGATTTCAATATCGATGATGCCTTTCAGCTTCTCGCGCGTTTCCCACAAGCCTTCAACCAGCGACAGGCCGTGGGTCGGATCGATATCCACGTGACTGCGGATATGCGTGCTGCCATGTGCGACCAGACCGATGGCGTGGCGCATCGACTGGCGATGCGGATCAATGCCGATTTCCAGCCGATGCTCGCGTTCGAAATCAATGCGCTCGCGCAGGATCGCAGCGCGGTTGTTGACATGCCAGGGCATGCCCCAGGTGGTCTTGTCGAGATGGGTGTGCGCGTCGATCAACCCGGGTGCGACGATGGCGTTGCCGCCATCTTCCACAGCCATTCCCGGCTCTGCTTCAAACTGTCCGAAACCGGCAATCTTTCCGTCCCTGATGAGGATATCGCAGGTTTCACCTGCCATCGGGCGGACGTTGCGGAGCAAAAGATTGTTCATAAGACTTACCTCAGTTTCGGATTGAGAGCATCGCGCAGCCAGTCGCCGAGCATATTGACGGCCACGACCAGCAGGCAGAGCTGAATGACGGGGAAGAGCACGATCCACCAGGAACCGGAGAACAGGAACTGGTTGCCGATGCGGATCAGCGTTCCCAGAGACGGCTGGCTCGGCGGCATGCCGATACCGAGAAACGAGAGCGTCGCTTCGGTGAGGATGGCCATGCCGAAATTGAGCGTCGCCGCCACCATGATCGGCGTCAGCGTGTTGGGCAGGATGTGCTTGGCCATGATGCGCCGCGCCGGCACGCCGATCAGTCGCGCTGCCGACACATAATCCTTGCCGCTTTCGACGATGGCCTGCGCGCGCACCGTGCGGGCATATTGCACCCATGCTGAAAGCGCGATCGCCAAAATAAGAACCGCAGAAGCACCAATTTCGCGCAGGCTGACGGGTAGCATCTGGCGCACGACGGTCGAGACCAGAATGGCAACCAGAATGGTCGGGATCGACAGGGTAATGTCGCCGAAGCGCATCAAAAGATTGTCGATGAACCCGCCGAAATAGCCGGACACAAGCCCCGCGCTCATGCCGATCACAAGCGAGAGAACCACCGAGGCGATGCCGATGACGATGGAAATGCGCGTGCCATAGAGAATGGCCGACAGCATGTCGCGACCCTGCGTATCGGTGCCGAGAAGATACGGCCATTCACCGCCCTCCTCCCATACCGGCGGCAGTTCTGCCTTCCACATATCGAGCGCAGCGCCGTCATAAGGGTTTTGCGGCGCGATCAGCGGCGCGAAAAGGGCCGTGAGGATAAGGAGGGCCAGAAGTGCTGCACTGAACATGGCCGTCTTGCTATGCGTGAAAGACCACCAGAGATCGCTTTTACGAATGCGCTGGAAAAGCGACTGCCGCACGACGGGTGTGGCCTGTGAGGTTTGGGTGCTCATTGATATGGACTCCCCGTTGGATCAGCGAGCAGTGCGCAAGCGGGGATCGATTACCGCATAGGCAATGTCCACCAGCGTGTTGAGCACGACGAAGATAAAGGAAATGATGCAGAGATAGGCCGCCATCACCGGAATATCGAGGAAGGTGACAGCCTGAATAAACAGCATGCCCATGCCCGGCCACTGGAACACCGTCTCGGTGATGAGCGCGAAGGCGATCAGCGAGCCGACATTCATGGCGGTCATCGTTACGACCGGCATCAGGCAGTTGCGCAGCGCATGGCGGAAATAGATGCGCCAGCGCGGAATGCCGCGAGCGCGGGCGAATTTGACATAATCGGATCGCAGCACTTCCAGCATTTCGGCACGCACGAGACGCATGACCAGCGTGACCTGATAAAGCGAAAGCGCAATGGAAGGCAGCAGGATCGCGGCGCGTCCCGAAGGCGTCAGCAGGCCCGTTGACCACCAGCCAAGCTGGACCACGTCACCGCGCCCGAAGGCCGGGAACCAGCCGAGCGAGACTGAAAAGACCAGGATCAGCAGAATGCCGACCACGAAACTCGGCAGCGAGACACCGACAATGGAGAGGAATTGCAATCCCTCCGTATACCATTTGCCGCGCTTGATTGCTGTCAGCACGCCCAATGGCAGACCAACCAGCAGCGAAATCAGCGTGGCGACAAGCACCAGCTCCAGCGTCGCGGGAAAGCGTTCGCCGATCAGGCCCAGCACATCCTGGCCGTTTCGGTAGGATATGCCGAAATTGCCTTGCGCCGCATTGACCACGAAGCGGGTATATTGCGTCATCAGGCCATCGTTAAGACCAAGACGCTCGCGCAGATTATCGCGGTCGGCCTGCGTCATCTGCTCGTTGGCCATCATTTCGACAGGGTCGCCCGCCAGCCGGAAAATCAGAAAGGCAAGCAAAGCGACGGCCAACATCACCATAACGGCGTTTGCCAGGCGCTTAATGATAAAAACCAGCATTGGGGTTCCCTCGGTAACAGCAGGGCGCTCCGGGAGATTGGATTCCCCCGGAGCATCATGATTGAATTATTCGGCGAACTGCGTCAGCCAGTGACGCGGCTTGTTGTCCGGCAGTTGCACGATCTGGTCGATCTTCTTCGACATGACCCACGCCATCGGCTGCTGGTGCAGAGGCAGCATCACGATTTCGTCTTTCACCACTTTCAGCGCCTCGGTCTGCAACGCCAAACGCTTGGTGCGATCCATCTCGGTCGAAGCCTGCTCGGTCAGCTTGTCGATCTCCGGATAGCTCCAGCCACCCCAGTTGAACACGCCTGCCTTCTCGGTTCTGGTTTCCATCATCTGCAACAGGATCGAATAGCTGTCGAGCATCGGCTCCGTTGCCCAGCCGATCAGATAGACGTCAGCCTTGCCTTCCGTACGCTTCGGGGTCTGCGCGGCCACTGGCGCGATATCAAGCTGCGGCTTGAAACCGGCACGGCTCATCATGTTGGCGAGACCCTGGCAGAGTTCTTCCTCGTTCACATAGGCGTCGGTCGTGCAGACCAGCGTGAAGGGGAAATCAGTGGCTCCGGCTTCGGCCAGAAGCTTCTTTGAAAGTTCCGGATCGTATTTCAACGTCGTGTCGAGGTCAGGCGTGTAGCCCGGAATTTCCGGTGCAACCACCGCGCCTGCCGTGCGCGACTTGCCGCGCATGATGCGCTTCTGGATCAGGTCACGGTCGAGAGCATGAGCAAAAGCCTGACGCACGCGCAGATCGTTGAACTTGTTTTCCGAACCGTTGGCAAGCTTCGGCTTGCGATTGAAACCGATCATGACGGTGCGCAGATCAGTACGCTCCATCACATTCAGCTCCGGCTGAGCCTGGAGGCGCGGCAAATCCTGCGACGGCGCATTTTCCGTGAAATTAATCTCGCCCGACAGAAGCGCTGCCACACGCGTCGCCGCCGAAACGATTGGTGTGAACTCGATGCGATCGATATTCGACTTCGACTTGTCCCACCAGTTCGCGTTTTTCACCAGAACCGTCTTGGAATCCGGCGTGCGGCTTTCCAGCTTGAACGGTCCCGTGCCGTTGGTGTGATAAGTGGCGTAACCTTCGATTTTCGCGCCGACGTCGGTCGGTTTTTCCGAATTGTTGGCCTTGAGCCATCCGGCATCGAAAATATGAATGTTGGTCAGATCGTTGAGCAGCAGCGGATAGGGGCCGCTCAGCTCGATATCGACGGTGTAATCGTCCACTTTCTGGGACGACTTATACGCGGGCAGATTGCCGCGCAGCGGCGAAACCGGATCGCTGACACGCTTCAGTGAAGCAAGCACGTCATCGGCCGTGAATTCCGCGCCATCGTGGAATTTTACGCCCTTGCGAAGGTGAAAACGCCAGACCGTCTCGGAAACATTTTCCCAGGATTCGGCCAGTGCCGGTTCGATCTTCAGGTTGGCGTCATACCGCACCAGACCTTCATAAACGTGATTGAGGAAAGCCAGCGTGTAGCTGTCGCCGTAAGAATAGGGATCAAGCGAGTAAATATCATGTGCCGCCCCCCATTTCAGCGTTGCAGCCTGTACCGGTGAGGTCAAGCTCGTCAGGCCAGCCAACAGCGTGGCCGCAAGGCCCAGTTTTTTAAACATTGATTTGCTCCGCTTCTGGAAATTTGCGCCCCTTTTTCGGGGTCTGTTTTCATTTATCGCCGCAACCATCGCTCGCGCGGTGATGTCGGTGGTTCGCGCCCTTTTCGGCGCGCTTCAAAATTGAGTGTGATTTCCTCCCTCCAATATGGCCCCGCCTTTCCGGCTTCTTCCTCGGCCATGGGAACAGTATGTCTATTGGTCAAAAGTTGTCAACTCGATTGTTGACAATATTATTATATTTGCGCGTCCGGCATGTCGACAAACGGAGCCGCAGAGCCGTCGGTTTATTCCGACTTCCATACCGGATAGCTTGGCGAAAATATCTCTTCGACTGGCGGGTGTTGCCAGCTCCTGTCGGGATATTTGGCGATCAGTCCTTCATATTGCCGCTGCGCCCGCTCCCGCGCAGCCGCCATGTCGATTCCGGCAACCTTGCCATCCAGCATGGACAAGCGCCCATCGACAAAAACCGCCTTTGTGACCTTGCCGGAACCGCCAACCACCAGCGTCGTGATGGGATCGATACTCGGCGTCATGTAAAGATCATCGAGGCGGAAGACGGCAATATCCGCCTTTGCGCCTGCGGAAAGCCTTCCGATGTCCTGGCGTCCGAGCGCTTTGGCCCCACCCAGCGTGGCCGCGTCGAACAGGTCTTTCGAGAAAACCGCGTCTGACGCTTTTTCGCCGATACGGCAGGCGATCAATCCCACGAGCATATTCATCAACATATCGGGCGGCGCCGTGTCGGTGGCCATACCGATATTGATGCCGAGTTTGCGACAGGAAGCAAAGGATTGCAGGATGCTGCCCATCCTCGCCGAAACCAGCGGTGAATGCGCAATGGAAACACCATGCTGCGCATAAAGCTGCAAGTCCTGCGCCGAGGCATAGGTTCCGTGCGGCGCATAGAGCCTTTCGCTCATCAGCCCGTTATCCGCCAGCCATTGCGGCCCGGAAACACCATGCAGCTTGTGCATCGTATCCAGCTCCAGCTTGCCCTGCGCCATATGAATCCGAACCCGGCAGTCGAGATCGCGTGCGGCCGCCATGGTGCGTTGCAACAAGGGCAATGTGCAGGTTTCGATACGGTCGGGCGCGAGCAGCCCGTTGACCAGTCCGCCATGACGACCGTGATTGCGCCCGATGAAATCGATGGCGTCAGCGAGACCCTTGAGTCCGTGCTCTTCATCGAACATCGGCTCGATGCGCCCCGGTTCCTCCAATATCATGCCGCCGGAGCGATAGGCTGGGCTAAGAAAAACACGCAAGCCAAGGTCGCCTGCCGCGTCTGCCGCCGCCTCGAACTCCGCCACCGTTTCCGCCCATTCTCGATAATAGAGCGAGGCGATGGGAGCGGCTGACGTAATGCCATTCAATAAAAGAAGGCCGAAGCCGAAGCGCTTCTGGAATGCCAGTTCCTCTTCCGAATACATTTCATAAGGCCCCCGCTCCACATAGGAACGCGGCCAGATGCGCCCCTTCGCCCAGCCCGGCTGATTGTCATGAACCAGCAGATACGTGTCGAGATCCGACAATGCATCGAGGTCGATCAAACCGGGGCTGACCAGTGCCGCGCCAAAATCGATGCGCCGCGCCACCTCGCCTTCGAAATGCGGCCCGGCATAAAGCACCTGATTGCCTTCGATGACGATCTCGCCGTTGGGAATGAGCCAATGCCCTTCGTCGCGCCAGGCAAGAACCCATTCCGCTGTCAACAGGGTCCGCCCCTGTGGCCGCTCACCCAAAACGAGTTCATGTGCCAGTTCAGGCTTCATCGCATATCTCCGCGTTGCATATCAAAAGAGCGTTTCACCGGAATGAAACGCCCCATTTGTTAACCTACTGAAAATATGAGATTATTCCGCCATCATCGTGTGCCAGTGGCGCGGCTTGTTGTCGGCGCGGAAGTCCACGCTTTGGACCTTATCAAGCATGCCCCATGCAATAGGCTGCTGGTGGAGCGGAATCAGGATCGCGTTGTCCTTGGCGATCTTCAATGCCTGTTCTTCCAGCGCAAGACGCTTGGTGGTGTCGGCTTCCTGCGCAGCCTTCTTCACCAGCTCATCGAGTTCTGGATAGGACCACCCGCCATAGTTGGAAACCCCGGTCGAGCCGCTGCGCGTGGAGAGAACCTGCGAAAGTAGCGAATAGGCATCGAGCGTCGGTTCGTTGGCCCAGCTCAGGTTGAACATATCGGCCTTGCCATTGGTCCGCTTCGGCTGCTGCACTGCACGCGGGCCCATATCAATGGTCGGCGCGAAACCGGCACGCTTCAGCATGTTTGCAATGCCCGAGCAGATATCTTCCTCGTTGATGCTCTCGTCATTCATGCACAGATAGTTGAAGGCCAGCCCCTTCTGTCCGGCGTCTTCAAGCAGCTTCTGGGCCTGCTTGGGATCGGCTGGCTGATAGGTGTCGAGCGACTTGGCATAACCAGCGATTTCCGGTGCAATGAGAGAACCGGAAGGCCGGGCCAGACCGCGCATGATCTTCTTGTTGATGAGATCGCGGTCGAGGCTCGCTTCCACAGCCTGACGAACGCGAACGTCCAGGAAAGGGTTCGGGCGCCCATCCTCAAGCTTTTCCTTGCCGTTGAAACCAATGAAGACCGTGCGCAATTCGGTACGCTTGCTCACCTTGATACCCGGTGAGGATTCCAGCCTAGGAAGATCCTGAATAGGAGCGGAATCGACCAGATCTATTTCGTTGGAAAGCAATGCGGCAACGCGGGTTGCAGCAGAGGAGATTGGAACATACTCGATACGGTCGAGATTATGTTTCTTCTCATCCCACCACTGGTCGTTGACCAGCAGAACCGTCTTTGAATCCGGGACGCGGCTGTCGAGCTTGAACGGGCCGGTGCCGTTGGTGTTGTGGGTGGCATAGTTTTCGGTTTTGGAGGCAATATCGGTCGGCTTTTCGGCATTGTTATCCTTGAGCCATTTCGCATTGAACATGAAGATATTGGTCATATCGTTCAGGAACAATGCGGTTGGCGCCGAAACCTCGATATCGACTGTGAAGTCATCGACTTTCTTGACACCGACATAGAGCGGAATGTTGCCGCGCAGGGGCGAGGTCGGGTCCGATACACGGTTCATCGAGGCGACTACATCGTCAGCGGTGAAGTCCGCTCCGTTGTGGAACTTCACGCCTTTGCGCAAGGTGAAGCGCCAGTACTTGTTGTCGATGAGCTTCCATTCGGTGGCTAGCGCCGGCTCAATCTCGAAATTGGGGCCGTAGCGGATCAATCCCTCGTAAATATGGTTCAGAAAAGCGAGATTGGACGTCGAAGGAACCGAATCCGGATCAAGGGAGTAGATGTCCGCGCGGCTGCCCCACCGCAATGTCGCAGCACCTGCCGATGAGACCGCGAGTGGAGCGGCAATAGCCGCTGCGGTCAATGCCGATATGAGAAATCTGTTGAGACGCGTCATGCTTTTTTTCCCCTCGCGGATGATGAGCCCTACCGGCCTTTTTGGGTCCGATTTTTGGTTAGTATCGTAATCGCTTATGTTATTGTCAACGATATTGTTGGCAATTATAATTCAAAACATCGACAGTTCAATGTTGAACATGCGCGAACCGCGCAATTCAAAACAATAAGGGAATGGAAATGGGTGGACTTCTTTTACTGCACGGTACAATCGTCACCGTTGATGAAGGCCGACGGATTATCGAGGATGGCGGTCTGGCGATAGAAAACGACAGGATCGTTGATATCGGTACCGCCGAAGAACTCCACGCCCGACATGCCGGAAAAAAAGTAATCGACTGCACGGGAAAACTGATCATCCCCGGGCTGATTGACGCCCACGGGCATGCGGGTCATGCCTTGATCCGCAGCATTGGTGCCGACACCAATTCGCTGTGGATGCGGATCGTCACGCCAACCTACTATCACTATGTCACGCGAGACTACTGGTACGCGGATGGTCTCGTTTCCGGCCTCGAAAGACTATGCGCTGGCGTAACGACGTCTGCCAGCATCATCACCTCCATGCCGCGCAGCGACGATCCGGCCTTCGCAATCAATCATGCCCGCGCCTATTCGGAACTCGGCTTGCGGGAGATCATCTGCGTTGGCCCTGCCGGCCTGCCATGGCCGCAATCGGTTACACGCTGGGAAAGCGGCAAGCCGGAGCGGCACAGCGTTTCCTTCGAGGAGATGATTGAGGGTGCAGAGGCCGTTATCGAAAGCCTGAACGGAACTGCCAACGGACGCATCAAGGTGTTTCTGACTCCATTCACCATCGTCCCCTCGGTTGAGCCGTCGAATGCCTCGACGCCAGACTTCGCCGTAAACCTGACCAAGGACGACCGGATGCAGGCGCGGCGCATCCGCGAAACAGCCCGCAAATGGGGCGTGCGCATTCATTCCGATGCCTTCGCCGGACAGATCCGCATGGCCGCGCAGGACAAGGAGAATGCCCTGCTCGGGCCTGACGTTCACCTCCAGCATTGCTGGGGCATTTCGCATGAGGAAATAGATATCCTCGCTGAAACAGGCACGCATGTCACTCATGCCCCTCCCGGTCGATCTACGCCGATCATGCAGATGATGGCGCGCGGCGTGCCGGTCGCCATTACTTCGGACGGCGCCGCTCCCAGCCGCCATTTCGACATGCTGCAGATCGCACGCATTGCCCAGTCGACGCAGCATATCCTGCACAATCACGACCGCTATCTCCTGCCACCGGGCAAGGTCTTCGAAATGATCACCATCGACGCGGCGCGCGCGATTGGCATGGATCACGAGATTGGCTCTCTCGAAAAGGGCAAGAAAGCCGATATCGCCATCATCGATATGCGCAAGCCCCATCTGACACCCAACTGGATGCCGGTTCACCGGCTGATCCATCAGGTATTGGGGAGCGATGTGGATACCGTTATCGTGGACAGGAAAATTCTCATGGAGGACGGCAAGGTGCTGACCGCCAATATGCATGAAGCGCTGGCTTTCGGCGAAGCAGAAGCGCGTGCACTGGTGGCGAGAGCGGGCTTGCAAAACCATATGCATGATCCCGCTTGGGGCCAACTGCAACGAACCTTTCGCGAGCCTGTAAACCTGCCCTCATTGCCTGAGGTCGAGCAATAGCTGACATATTTCAGCGCGCCGCTGGCGCATTTCCAGCAAAAGTGTGAAACGGCTTTGCGCTGGAAAATGCGACAAAACAAATAGTTGGAGCGGCGCCAATCCTTTCCGAGAAAGGGTTCTGTCGCAAATTTTTCTGCGCAACTATGCTACGAGTTCGGCAAAGGCCTGGAAAGACGAGCGGTTGTCACAGGCGAACGGGTTGCGGACCATGGGAGCCGCTTCGATCATCCGGACAGGGAAACTCCAGGCCAACTATCTTTCCCGCAGCGCTTCCCGCGCCCTGTTGAACGGCTTGATAAGATAATCCATAACGGTCTTGCTACCCGTATGTATATCGACAGTGGCGACCATGCCGGGCACGATTGGAAAGCGCTCGCCACTTTTATTGAAAAGCGCGTCCGCTTCGGTTTTTATGAAAACACGATAATAGAACTCTTCCGGTTTAACTTCGTCCTGAATTGTGTCCGGTGAAATACTGACAACTTTCCCTTTCAAGCTACCATATATAGCATAATCATAGGCCGTTACCTTGACCGTTGCTGGCTGGTCAGGATGAATATAGGCAATGTCGCGCGGTGAGATGCGAGCCTCGATAAGAAGCTGTTCATCGAGCGGGACAATGATCATCAACTTGCCGTTGGGAGGAACGACGCCGCCTATTGTCGAGACTTCGATGTTCTTCACGATGCCACGGACAGGAGACCGCAGTGTCAGTCGCGCGAGCGCGTCTGCACGGCCCCGGATCACAGAAGAGAGCGATTCAACATCCGCGTTGGCTTTTGCAAGTTCCTCGCGCGCCTTGACGATATAGTCGGATTGGATCTCCGTTTCCTTGAGTTGAAGCTCGACAAGCTGCCGCTTCAGCCGGATGACTTCCACATTGCTGGCAGCCCCCATCTTGGTCAGGGACTGGCTGATCGCGAGTTCGTCCTGCGCAAGCTTTTTAGACTCCGCAAGCCAATCGAGCGACTCCTTGAGGCTGCGTTTGCGCGCTTCATATAACCGGGTCTCGGATGCCTTGAGCGAGGGAAATGCATCCAGTTCGTCAGGAAACCCCAGTTCGCTCCCATTGACTTCCGCTGTCAGACGAGCCGAACTGGCCAGCGCGGCGCGGTATTTGGCAGAACTTTCCTGAACCGTCGCTTCAGTGACTGTCGGATCGAGCTGAGCCAGTATCTTGCCCGGTTCGACGACATCGTCCTGGCGAACATAAAGCTTTGCAAGAACACCGCCTTCCAGCGATTGGATCACTTGCTCTTGCGATGTCGGAACTACCTTGCCGGTGCCGGTAGACACCTCATCAAGCATCGCCAGATAAGCCCAGACCAGCAGAACCGCGAAGAACAAGAATACAAGCCGGACAAAACGCTTCGAACGTTTCAGCCGTGCCCCGTCGGCACTTCCATTCACCCAGTCGCCGAAATCTTCGCCAAGGGCCGCCATGTTCCTTTCCTCCGGCTAGCGCATCCCCAGAAGTTTCCGGAACAAGATGCGCGTTAAAACAAAAGACAGAGCCTCGATGATCTATGCTTTTTTGGGGGCTTCGACCTTGCTTACGCCAAGCAGGGTTTGCAGCCCGCGTTCTTTCGCATCATCGAGTGCGATCTGTCCGTTCTCGACGACGATAAGCCGATCGACCAGTTCAAGTACCCGCGTGCGATGTGTCGCGATGACCACCGTGCGCCCCGCGCTCCACTGTGCGAATTGCTGGATGAAATGGCGCTCGGTTGCCTCATCCATTGTGGATGTCGGCTCATCGAGCAGCACAACCGAAGGGTCGCGGATCAGCAGACGCGCCAGCAATATCGCCTGCTTCTGACCGCCCGAAAGACCGCTTCCGCCTTCCTGAACAAGATGTTCCAGCCCTTGCGGCAGTTTGCGGATGAAGCCGTCAGCTCCGACCATGGCAAGAACACGCTGAATCTCATCGTCGGAAGCGTCTGGCGCGCCCATCGTGATATTGTCGCGCAGCGTACCGAAGAACAGGCGCGAATTCTGTGTCAGAAGGCCGACATCGCGTCGTACGTCCGCCGGGTCAATTTGCGGTAAGGAAAGCTCGTCCAGCAGAACCTCCCCGTCACTTGCATCCAGAAGCCCCGACAAGGCGAGCAGGAGTGTGGACTTGCCTGCCCCATTTCGCCCGAGAAGCGCGATCCGTTCCCCGTGTTCGATCTTGAGATCGCGCACCAGCAGCGCGGGAGGCGAGCTTTCATCGCCATAGCGGAAGAGCGCATTCTTCAGAAGATACGAGCCCTTGATATGCGGGCAGTGAATCCGGGTTTCGCTGTCGGGATGGTCGACCGGCATCTGCATAAGTCGGTCGAGGCCCTGTTTCGCGATCCTCGCGTGCTGCAAACGCCCGGCAATCTGGGTAAACTGCGCCATCGGCGCCAGCATGCGCGAGCCAAGAATGGACGCGCCCACAAGCGCGCCGGTGGTTATGTCGCCGCTGATGACCATTGGCGCACCGATAAAAACCGTGAGCGCATAAACGCCGGTTTGCACATTCTGGGTCCAAACGCTTAATCCGTTTGTGACCGAGCGAAGCCTGATCTGCGCCTCGCCCGTAACAGCATTGAAATGGTTCCACTGCTGCTGGAAGCGATCCTCTGCCTGCAGGCTTTTAATGTCCTCTATGCCCTGCACTGTTTCCACCAGCATGGCGTTTCGCAAGGATGACTCGCGCATGGCCTCATTGGCGTGCTGGCGCAGGCGCCGTTGCAGAAAGACACCGGGCAAGATCAGGGCTGCGATCGCGGCCAGCGGGATAAAGACCAACGGCCCCGCCAGCCACCAGAACAGCACCAGAAACAGAAGGAAAAACGGCAGATCGGCAATCGCAGCAACGGTCGTTGAGGTCAACAATTCACGTACCTGTTCAATATCGCGCAACTGCGCGATGAAAGAACCCGTGGAGGTCGGGCGGGCACGGTTTCGCACCCGCAGCGCGTGACCGAAAACGACATCTGACATTTGCAGGTCGGTGCGCTTCCCAAGCATATCGATGATGCCCATCCGCGCGCGACGCATCATGAAATCGAAGCAGATCGCCAGCACGACACCGCTGAACAGCACATATAGCGTATTGAACGACTGCGCCGGGATCACCCGGTCATAGACCTGCATCGAGAAAATGATGCCCGTCAGCCCAAGTACATTGGCGATCAGCGAAGCGACCAGCACATGGCTGTAGGACCCAAGATCATGAAAGATGATCCGCCTTAGCCAATTTTCCTCGAAAGGCTTGATATAAGCATCGACGCGCGCATCAGGAACGGTCCGCGCCGGACGAGCCAGCAACACATGACGGGTTTGCGCCGCAAGTTCATCGAGGGGAAATGCATGTTCCAGCCCCTGTTCGTCGCTCAGCCAGACACCAGCCTCCCGGTCCTTTGAAATCTTGTGAACGACAGCCAATTGCCCGTCCGTCAATTCAAGAATGAAAGGCACATGCCAGTTTGAAAGACTGATGCTTTGTGGATCGACCAGCTTGATGCCAAGCCCCATGCGCCGGGCCATCGCGTGAAGCTTCATCTGGTCGGTGGCTTTGGGGTCTACGGAAGCGGCGGCGAGTTTTACCCCATGAACAGAAAGCGGAAGTCGGTAATATTGTGCAACGAGCCGCAAGGCTTCCAGCCAGCGTTCCTGACGAAACTCTGGCTTCTGCGCGTGTTCTGCTGGTTCAAAGGTCAAGACTGACCCCATTTCGGGAGGGATTTCGCCGTGTTTCATAGGTTGACCACGCCTCCTCGCACCATCGCCGGATTGATGCCGAACTCACGACGTATCTTACCGGAATTATAAAGGCAGCTTACGTTGAGCCGTCGCAGGTCATGGACCGTATTGGCTATTTGGAACCGCGATTCATGCAATTCCTGCTCCGCATTGAGCAGGTCCAGAAGTGTTCGGGTGCCCAGTTCCAAATATTGTTCGCGATAAAGATCGCGCGTTTTGACCATCATGTCGGCGCGCGATTCCAGTGACCCCATCAATCGGCCCAATGTACCAATCTGGCTTCTCGCCTCCATGAGATTGCGCTCAATATCGTAGCGAGCGGTACTGATGGCCGCTTCTGCCGACTGGAGCGCATAGGCGGCGGCTCTCTTGCGCGCAGCCGTCTGGCCGCCGTTGTAAAGGTTCGACGAAACATTCAAACCTACGGAATATTCCGGCTGACGGTCATTGCTTCTTGTATCGTCCCGCGACGCGTTGAGATCGTATCCGGTCATCGCCTCAAGGGATACGGTCGGGAGAGCCTCGGCGCGGCTGGCTGCCAGTTGCGCCTCAGCCTCCTCCTTCTCTGCCTTGGCCTGCAGCATTGCAGGCACTTCTTCCCAGTCCGGGGTTGCCGCTTCACAGGCTTTGCCGAGCCATCCGGGTTCACCGGAAACGGGGTTCGGAGAACCGCCACCAATCAAAGCGCCGAGAGCTACCTGCCAGCGGCTCAGTTCGGACTGATATTGCAACTGCGTAGCCAGCGCGGACTCGACGCGCGCATCGGCTTGCACCTTGTCGGACATGGTGCTCGCCCCCTTGTCCGTACGTTGATTGACAAGACCGGCAATGACTTTAACTCCTGCCACCTGTTCCTGCGCCAGCGCCGAAAGCCTTTTGTAGCGCTGCACCTCGACAAGGGCGTTCGCAGTATCGCGCGATAGGTCATCGATAGCGAGAAGGAGGCGAGCATTGCTTATACCCTTCACGGCCCGTTCAATCTCGACCGAACTGGAAACCTTACCGAAATCGTAGAGCATCTGCGACGCGGAAACATTGAAATTCGGCCGCCAGCCCTCCCGGTTGCTACTCTGATAACCGGAAGCAACACCCGCATTGAGCTTGGGATAATAACCTGCCTGTGCAGCCCGAATGCGTTCATCGGCCTGATAAATCCGGCCTGTCGCCTCGTCCACTGCGGGGTGCCATCCGATGGCACGCCGAACGGCGGTTTCCATCGTCAGGGACCCGTTGGAGGCTTGCATCCGGGACGCATCATTTCGAGCCGGACTGCCCCCGTCAACAGCAGGACCTGGGGGAACGGAACGCGCTGTTGACAGGGGCTGGGGAGCCTCGATTTTCTTCATTGGCCGTGCAGAAAGCTTGTTTTCCGGGGCTGGGTCAATTGCAGTGGTCTGACATGCAGCCAGAAGGCATGAACTGAGCAATATGATCGGTGAATGATTTAAGACCCGGTTTTTGCGCATCTAATATCCGTTATGACCGGCCGAAGCCTGAAAATTATCGGATGAAACCCTGCCGCCGACCAACCGGCGGCAGGGTGGATCGATCAAACCATATGTGTGGAGTGGAGCGGGTCCTCCTGCGTCAGCGGATCGGGCGTCAGATAAGCCAACGGATCGGTGACCGCGCTGCTATCGTCGACCGTTATCAAATCGGCACCGGTGCTGCTTACCGCCGTATCGGCAGAGCTGCCCCCGCCCGCTTCGCTATCGCTGGAAGGCAGAACGATTTCGCCGCCACCGTCATCGAGGAGAAGAGCTTCCGACAGATTTTGCTGCGCCGGTTCGGGCGAGCTATCCGAAGCATCCGATCCGGCGAGGCCGTCAAGCGCCACGACATCGCCAGATGTATCTGCCGAGAAGCTCTCTGCCGATACTGGCTCAGCCGACGCGGTTGTGAAGGCTACGGCCGCACCGTCATGAAGCTGGACAACCAGTTCCGCCGTGGTTTCATAACCGCCGGGGAGCACGATTTTGTATGTGAAGGTGTCCGTCGCTTCCCGGTCGGCATAAGCGAGCGTGTCCAGCGGCTCATACTTGTATGTGCCGTTGCTATAGACGGTCAGGTCGCCGTGCAGTCCATGAATGACGGTTCCCGTGATGGTCGCGTCGACAAAAGTGCCGCCGCTTGAAACCTCGAGTCTCGATCCTTCCGGCACGATACCATCATTGGCGACCAGGCTACCGCTGATCGACGGATCGCCGGAGATCACGTGCTGATCCAGATGGGTAACGTTCACGTCTGTGGTAATCGACACGATGGATGCCGCGCCGCTAAGCGTTGTATGAACCCGATAAGTCCCGGCATCGAGACCCAAGCTTCCGAGATCAATGGTCGCGACCGTTCCCAAAACACCGGCCAGAATAGGGAACGCAACCTGGCTGTTTGGAACGTCCTGCCATACGCCACCAACGAATTCCTGAAGTGTAACCGTCCCGTTCGAGAGCACCGCCAAAGTGGCCGCGACGGTCACAGTACCGCTTACCGCCATGTTGGCATCGATGACGAATTGGTTACTGTTGGCCTCCGTGCTTCCAAACACGAGCGGCCCAGTCAAAGACTGCGACTGGTCGAAGTACGCGGTATCCGTCGGGTTGACCCACGTAATGTCGATTTCCGCCGCATCATTGGTAGCAGCAACGCTGTAGGTCGCATCCGCAGCGGGATCGGTCTCGCTCCACACCAAGCCCTGACCCTCGCTGTCGATACGAACATAAAGGTTCGCCTGAGTATCCGTGTTCGCTACCGGATCATGGAGCGTATAGACGAAATGATCCACCTTGCCGATTGCGGTACCGTCCGCATTCGGCGTGTAGGTGTAGCTGCCATCCTGATGGATGACGAGTTGTCCGTACTGCCCGATGATCGTGGTGCCAGCTGGTCCTGCTGCCACCGGATAATCGGTGCCATTGAAGTTCACGCTAGTCACGATATGTCCGGCAGCGGCAGCGCCGCCATCATTGTCGAGCACATTGCCGCTGGCTTCGCCGGTTACGATGCTCGTGTTGATATAGTCGTGATCCAGGCCGCTTACGGTCATGGTGGTCAGTACCGACAGTCCCACACCATTATAGACCATGAAGGCGCGATATTGGCCCGCATCCATGTCGGGGATCACAACGCCATTCGCGCCCCCATCGAGAAGACCGATATTGAGGATAGACCCGCCTGTGGCGGAACCATCGATATTGGTCCACTTTCCCGTCAAGGCATCCCATTTCTGGACAACAACCTGATAGTCGCCCAGCACCCCGACATCGGCCAGACCGCCGAAAGCGAAGGTCAGGTCCTGGGTATGTCCGTCCGCGATCGTGAACCCGACGGAGGGGACACCGAGGACCGTAGCCTGGAGATCGATCAGACCCAGACCGATACCAATGCCCAGCAGATAGGTCGTAGATCCATTATCGACTGCCGTTTCTGTCGGCACGACGTCCACACTTGCGGTGGCTAGATCATCAGCCGCACCCGGCGTTGTGGTGTTCGGCGTCCAGCCGCCAGAACCGCTTCCCGGATTGCCTGCCGGATCGGTCACGGCAACCGACACAGTGCCAGCCGGTTGGGCCAAGACAGCCGTCGCCGTCCAGTTGCCGGTCGAGCCATCGGCCACCACCTCAGACGTGGTGCCGTCCGGCCAGGTCACCACAACCGTCGAACCCGGTTCCGTCGTGCCCGAAGCCGTCGGGATATTGTCGCCTTCCGGATCGGTGATGGCAACCGTGGTCGTCGGTGGCGTGACATCGACCGTATAGGTCTGCGTGTCGGTCACAGGCGCGGCATCATTGCCGGCTGCATCCGCAAACACCACTTCCGCCGTCACCGTCGGTGTCGCCGCACCGGCAAGCGCACTGCCTGGAACCTGCGCCGTCCACGTCCCGTCGCCATTGTCGACCGCCGCATAAGGCACGCCATCGACAACCACGTTCACCGTCGTCGTCGCAGCATCCGAAGGCGGATTGGTGATCGTCACCGTCACCGGAACATTGCCCGATGCCTCGGCGGCATTGACCACACCGTCACCGGCAATCGCACCAACCGTCACCGTGGTGGCACTCGTATCCGGCGGGGTCGTGTCGGTGGTCCACGTGCCGCTTCCCGTTCCCGGATTGCCCGCAGGGTCGGTCACCGCCACCGTCACATTGCCGTTGGGCTGTGCACCTGGCGCCGTCGCCGTCCAGTTGCCGGTCGCACCATCGGCCACCACCTCAGACGTGGTGCCGCCCGGCCAGGTCACCACAACCGTCGAACCCGGTTCCGTCGTGCCGGAAGCCGTCGGGATATTGTCGCCTTCCGGATCGGTGATGGCGACCGTGGTCGTCGGTGGGGTTGTGTCGACATTTACAGGTCCGAGTGAAGTCGCAGGGCCAACATTCCCTGCAGAGTCTATCTGGCGAACCAGAATATCCCCAGCACCATAGGCGCCAGACTGAAGTTCAAAGCTGGCGCCGTTCCCGTCATGCCAGGCCTTGCCCCGATCTGTGCTATACTGCCAGGTTGCGCCTTCCTCGAGATTACTTACAATGACCGTTCCATCACCAGTAATACCGTCATTTGGAACGCCGGTATCATTTTCCAGGGCTGCGGCGGGCGCTGCCGGGGGATCCCTATCAACACCTGCGCCGTTGTCATTGTCGTCGTCGCCATCGGAACCCGAGGCCGCAGCAACAATCCCACCAACCGCGCCAAGGCCAAGCAGTCCGAGGAGAACGGGACTTACACCGCCCGTTGCGCCACCCATCAATTGGTCAACCGACTGAATTTCTGTAAAGTTGAAATCTGCTAATCCGTCACCGTGTTGACCAATCCATAGTTTCCCGTCCTCATCTTGCAGGACCAAATCATTATCATCGCCATTCGGATAATGAGCGTAAAAATGAACAATTCGGATTGTCTCGCCGTTGTGAAGTCGAATGACGAGATCGTCGCCGACCTTCTGGTAATCAGCAATTGCGCGGGGGCTTAATGACAGCCTAACAACACTTGGAGACGAAAGAACAATGCTATTACCCGCGACTGTACTGGATGAACCGGTCGCTTTGTTCGTGACAACAACCATAATGAGCCCCTCCTCGGCAATACGACCGGCAAAGAGAGAAGAATTGCAGTCACAAAGAGAGAGACTCATTTTAACTGATGAGTCTAACGACATGATGAGACTATTTTTACTTTGAGTAAAAAACTCATCAATTTTTCAATTGGCGCTTATGTCACACTCTCTTCTAGATTTGACTGCAAATCCATTTATTCATTGCCAGACCTGTCTGACAAAGAAGTATAGATGTCTAAATTAATTTCTATGCAGATATCGACACGTTTGCACAAAATTGACATTGCTCACGAACTATGACGTTGACCCGGCAATCGATTTCGCGCCTTCCTTCTGAAAGAAGCCGGGCTGGTCCCAATAATGCGGCTAAAAAATCGGGAGAGGTGCACCTGATCGGAAAAACCGCATTCCTGGGCGATCTCCACAATGGGTAGATCGGTTTCCTCGAGCAAAGCCCGCGCGCGTTCTATCCTGCGCATTATAATATATTGATGCAGCGTCACATTCGTTGATCGCTTGAACAATCGAGCAAACTGTGCCGGGCCTAGTCCCGCCATTGCCGACAACTGATTTACAGTGATACGACGGCCGATATTTTTATCTATAAAATCAATCACATCACGCAGGATGTTTGCTGGCAGACTGCCCTCTCCACCATATTCTTCCTCGCGGCTATTTGAATATTTGGCGATCAATCGTGCGGTTAGCACCCTGGTCAAATATTCAAGTTCTATTCGCGCGAACGTCCCTCCCCTTTCTACTATCTCCTTAATCGATAGGATCGTCTGGGTCAGAAACTGGTCTGAAATAGAGAATCTGGAGCCTAGATTAAAAAGACCTTCATTCGCCGCCAAAAACTCTTGTTCTATGTTTTTAAAAAGACGGTCGGAAACATATATTTGAATGATTTCCGCATTGGATTCAATCTCGGCATCAAAAGTTGTGTTGGGCGGTATTACAAAAATTGACCCTGGCGCCAAGGAAAGTTGAGAAAGAGTGTTTCTAATTGAAAATCTACCTCTGACGTATCCTCTGGTAGCCATTCCCACCAGCAGAGACGGCACCGCCGGAAATCTTGCCTTGAAGGGCCAAACTCTGGAAGTATAAACATATGTATTAGGCGAACCCAACGCCGCACTGGTTTTAATCACCTCAATTCCATCTAGATCCTCTACCTTGTGTGTAGCCACCATACTGAAATTTAAGCTACTCATTTCCCCTCCAGCCTCGAGAACAGGTAAGTTAGACTGAATGTCATCTGAAATGATGTTATTTTGTGTAGTTTACTATGATAGCAAAACCTCTCCCTCTCGAAATAGAGCGCTGCAAGCCGGAGACCAGAACATCTCCCTAAAAAATGGAAGTCTACAATACGAACCGAGCATGGAAAAGACATGTCAAAATGGCCTGCTCCCGGTTTTTCGGTCACCGGGTTGGGCTAAGTGTTTGGTCCCAGCATGTGATGGTTGGGCTTTTATTTGAATAACCAGGATTCTCTTTGGCTCAGATGCTGGATTGCCTCAAAAGAAGCGTAATGCTTTGAGTTACACGGCATAGTTGTAAGCCAGCAATTAAATGGCAATCAAATGAACAGGAATGGCAAGGATATATAGTGATGCATGAGGAAGATCATTATTGCTAATTTTTTGTTTTCATTATTATCAGCGGTGATCAGGCTTACCAATATTGGGGCCGCAGAAGTCTATATTGCTCCCTTGACTACCGGGCGAATCTGAAGGCGAATGGCATCGCGATTTCCATGTCTGAAAAGGGAAATTGCTACGATAACGCAAGGGTTGAAACATCCTTCAAGAGGTTGAAATCAGAGCTGATCTGGAGGACGGCATTCCAGATAAGGCACGACGTCGAAATAGCCATTGCCGATATATCGACGGCTTCTACAATTCAGTCCACCGTCATTCTTCTCTTGACTATCTGAGCCCGGCTCAGTTCGAGCGAATGACCGACTAAATGCAAATGTCTCTCCGCTTTTCCGAAGCGAACCCACATTCGTGTTCATCTCTAACCGCTCCTGCCCACGTCATCAGGGGTTGCTGCTAGGTCGAACGGCCAGGGCTGGCTCGATCAACCCGGCCACTTCGCGTACGAAGATGCCGGGATCGCTATGCTCGGAGGCGAGATTGGTCAGCACAACGACCGTCAACCCGTCATCCACATAGCGCGAGAAGGAGGTTGTAAAGCCCTGCCACGCGCCGTCGTGCTCAATCACGCGATGCCCATTGACAAAATGGATTTCCCAGCCGAAGCCATATCCTCCTCTCGGACATTGTCCCTGATGGGGGTAAGGCGTCCACATCTTCTCCAGCGATTCCGCCGTTAGCAGAGTTTCGCCGTAAAGCGCCCGGTCCCAATGTTCGATGTCGCGGATAGTAAAATACATCGTGCCGTCTGCGGTCGCGTTGAAGGTTGGCGAGACCCATTGCTGGTTCTGGAGTTTGCCGTCAACGATTTCATAGCCGGACGACCGGTTGAGAACGATGTCGGTGTCCGAAACGATGCGTGTCGATTTCATGCTCAACGGCGCAAAAATATTCTGTTTGAGAAATTCGCCGTAGGGCATCCCGGTAACGCGGTGAATGAGGACACCGAGCAGGACAAAATTCGTATTTTCGTATGCCCAGTCTTCGCCCGCCTGAAAATCGATGGGCAGCCGGGTGATCGCCGCCACCAGCTCATTTTCGGAATAATCGCGACGGATATCGAACGGACCGCCCGGTTTCTGCAATTCGGGCGTGTCATAGGATGAAAGCCCCGAAGTGTGCGACAGCAGATTGGCAATCTTGATTGGTTTCCAGTTCTCCGGCGCTTCCGGAAAATACTGCGCGATGCTGTCATCCAGCCCGATTTTTCCTTGCTCCACCAGCATCATGATAGCAGTAGCAGTAAAGGACTTGCCAACAGAACCCGATTGCAGAACGCTGTCCGCCGTCATCGGCACATTCAGCTCGACATTTGCCAGACCATAACCCTTTGCCAGAACGATGGAGCCGTTCCTGTAAATCCCGAGCGCCAACCCCGGAATGCGCTGGCGCTTCATCTCTGCGGCTACATATCGATCGATGGTCTGGACTTTTTCAGCATCAAGGTGCGACAGGTCACTGGTGGAAATGGATGCCATGATTACTCCTGAAACGAATGTCAACAACATTGGAACCCTCGCCTCGAATGGTCGGCGCCTATGAAAACCGGGATATAGCATAGGGGGCCGGATCGGTGAACGGCGCTTCCCCCGTCATCAATTCGGCCAGCAGCCGACCCGTGACAGGCCCCAAGGTCAGGCCGTGATGATTATGGCCGAAGCCGAACCACAAGCCCTTGTGCTTAGTGCCCGCGCCGATGACAGGGCGCATATCGGCAAGGCAGGGCCGCGCACCCATCCACGGCACGGGTTCGATGCGCTTATTGAGCGGAAAGGCGCGCCGTGCAAGCGGCTCCACGAGCTCCAACTGACTATAATTTGGACGGCTGTCGCGAGGCGCGAATTCGATTCCCGTTAAAAGCCGGACGCCCTGACGCATGGGAGACAACACAAAGCCGCCATCGGCATCGACAATGGGACGATTTAGGATAGCTTCGCCTTGCGCTGAAAAATGCACGTGATAGCCGCGCTTGACCGCGAACGGCATGCTGTATCCCAATTTCGCAGCCAGATCGATCGACCAGGGACCGAGCGTGATCACCGCCTCCCCGGCATGGAATTCTTCTCTCTCGTTTTTCAGACGCCACACCTCGCCATCCCGCTCCAGTTTCGATACATCCGCCTGACAAAAGCGGCCGCCCTGTTGCAGAAACGAGGCCGCATAGCTTTTCACGAGTGCTCCGGGATCGCGCACGGTGGCAGGGTCCAACCAATGAATACCACCGACCAGTTCTGAAGAAAGGTGTGGTTCCCGTTTCCGCAACGCGGCGCCATCAAGCAATTCATAGCGCAGCCCATAGGGAACCAGCGCCTCGGTAGATGTTCTGGCCTTTTCAAATGCGGCTTCGCTGCGAAATGCCTCGATCCAGCCCGTCTTGCGCAATTCCAGCGATACGCCCGCTTCCTGCGCCAGCAGTTCATGCTCTGAGACCGAACGGCGAATGAGGGGCCACATGTCGGTCGTGGCCCTCGCCAATTTCCTGGGCGAGGATTCCCGCCAGAAGCGCCAGAGCCACGGCGCAATACGCGGCAGATACGACCAATCGAAACGCACGTCTGCCGAGCGGTTCAATCCGTAACGCAGCAAGGTCCCGAACTCGCGCGGCACCCCATAGGGCACCACGCTCGATCTTTCGATCAGCCCTGCATTGCCGTAGCTGGTCTCTTCTCCTGGTTCCCTGCGATCGACAAGCACGACGGACCTTCCGCGCTTTTGAAGATGAAGCGCGACGCAAACGCCGACTATGCCCGCCCCAAGCACCAGAACATCCGCCCGTGTCGCCGCAGCAGCGCCTGTCATGATTATATTCTCCACTTTCAAAGACTGCGGAAATCCCCGGCTGAATCAGTGCCTACATCCGATCGAGGGGATGAATGGGCCGGGGCACGTTCCGGTATGGAAGCTTCGCGTAATTCATCGTGCACAGTGCACCGCTATCGCAAACGATAACCTCTCCGGCAATCGGCTCGAAATCAGCACGGAAATGCTGCATGGATTTGACCACGATCACGCGATGTGCGGTCGGCTCGATCCCGAACGCCCTGAACTGCTGCTGATCCAGAAGTTGCGAGCGCTCACTCACGACCAATACGTTCACTCCACCGATTGCCACGACGGCGGTCGGCCCGAAGCTGAACTCAAGACCGCCCATCTGTGGGCCCGTCCCCACCAGCCTGCCGTCGCTCAGATGCATCAGCTTCGCGTTCACATCCAGCGGGGTGCCACCAAAGCGAGGGTCCATCTTGCCGCCCAGCGAAAGGAATACCGTATCTCCAATTTCCGTCCGGGACAGACTATCCACCGCTTCCGGGTCGACCATGGGACCGAAACAGGCATCCTTGACGCCCGCTTCCAGCAAAGCAGCCAGAAGCGCCGTTGAATCACCGTAACCGCCTGCGCCGGGATTATCGGCATAGTCAGCGATGACGAGCGGGCGTGTTCCTGAATAATGCGTGGCGAGCCGGGCGGCATTTTCCGGCGTATGAAACCTGTTGAGGATGTTGGCGCGATTGTCCCACATACTGTCGGCGATCCGCTCGGCGAAAACCCTGTGCGGCGTTGCATCACCATCATAGGTCACCAGAACCGTCGGACCCATTTCGGGAATGTCTGCACTGGCGAAAGCGCCATTGATGCTGACCGCGAGCGCTCCGGGTGTCTTTTCATGCGCCCTTGCCTCGGCGATCCATTCGACCATCGGGCCTATATCGGTGCGACCGGAATTGGCTTCCTCAAGCATGGGGCGGCGAACGAGAAGGGTTCGGGGTTTGACGGCGCCTGCCATGGCGCGCTGTAGAAGTTCGCCGGCATGATGCGCCGTCTCGCGTATGTCGACATGGGGATAAGTCTTGAACGAGATGAGAATATCCGCGTACTCGCACATTTTGGCGGTGACATTCGCGTGGGGATCCAGTGTTACGGCGATGGGAATGCGACGCCCCATTGCGTGACGCAACCGTTCCAGTAATTCGCCCTCCCCGTCCGGCGAAAATTCCGTCACCATCGCTCCATGAAGGCCAAGCAAAATGCCATCGAGACGGTTTCCCAGTTCACGCACCTTGTCGATGATCCTGCCCGCAATCCGGTCGAACGCATCGCGCGTCACCGGCCCCGCCGGCTCCGCCTCGGCGCTGACCGTATGCACGACATCCCAGCCATATAAGCGCCCCTTGTCGAGAAATCCGGCAAGCTCGGTATTCGCATCGCCACGAGCTGCAATCGCCGCCCGACCTTCAAGAATACCGACCGAAGCGAATGCTTCATAACCGGTTTTCACTCTGTTGAAGGTGTTCGTTTCATGGGCGAATTCAGCTGTCAGGACACAATAGCTCATTGCGCTTCCTCTCTTTGGGCGTGATGGCAGGCAACCTGATGGCCGACGGCGTACTGCTCCAGCGCCGGGTCGGCCTGATGACATATTCCGTTTGCCTGAGCGCAACGTGCCGCGAAGGCGCAAGCTGCGGGCAAGGCGTAGCCGCTGGGCGCTTCGCCAGCCAGTTTGGTAATCTCGCGCCGATTTTCCGGGTCCGGTTCGAAAACGCTGCTCATCAGCATTTGCGTATAGGGGTGCACCGGCACTCCCTGCTTCGGGAGCACCTCGACAATCCGGCCCGCATACATGACGATTGTCCTGTCGCAGAAATAGCGGACGAGGCTCAGATCGTGGGAAATGAAAATATAGGTAAGGCCGAGTTCGCTGCGCAGCCGATCGAGCAGGCTTATAATCTGTGCCTGCACGGAGACATCCAGCGACGCAGTCGGCTCATCGAGCACGATCAGTGACGGGTTCAGCGCAAGTGCACGCGCGATACCGACACGCTGCTTCTGCCCTCCAGATAGCTGGTGGGGATAACGGCGCGCAAGAGAGGCATCAAGCCCCACCATGGTCAAAAGCTCCGCAATGCGCTTTTCCGTTCCGACCGCCTGCATCCCCTGGACCCTGAAGGGCTCCAGCAATGCCTCGCGCGCGGTGAAGCGGGGGTCTATGGAGGAGTAAGGGTCCTGAAAGACCATCTGCATCTTCTGGCGCGAGCGCTGCATTTCCCTTTTGGAAAGCGAAGCAAGGTCACGACCTTCGAAGGCGACGCCACCCTCGCTTGGTTCCAGCAGCCGCAGGATCAATCGTGCCAGGGTCGACTTGCCGCAACCGGATTCTCCCACTACGCCGACGATTTCCCCACGGGCGACATCGAAACTCACGTCCCGCACGGCAGAGAAGATTTCCGGCTTGCGCCACAGGCGTTTCGTCACGAAACGACGGCTCAGATTGCTGACAGTGAGAATTTCGGTCATATCGATTCCACCAGATGGCACGCGACGCCAGCATGATTTCCGCATTGCCGGAACTCCGGAACGCCTTCACCACAAACGGGCTGCGCCCTTGCGCAGCGGGGATGAAAATTGCACCCTGGCGGCAGCGCAGCCATGCTGGGCACCATGCCGGGAATTCCCACGAGGCTGCCTCTCTGCATGTCACTGCGCGGAATGCAGCGAATAAGCGCCTCCGTATAGGGATGGCGGGCTGCTGCGAAAATGGATCGGACCGGCGCGCGCTCCACGATACGACCGCAATACATGACCGCGACATGATCGCAGGTTTGCGCGACCACGCCCATGTCATGGGTGATAAGGATCATCGCCAAGCCGCGCTGCCGGACCAATTCCACGAGAATGCGGATGATTTGCGCCTGAACCGTCGCATCGAGCGCCGTCGTTGGCTCGTCGGCGATCAGCAGGTCGGGCTCACCCGCCAGAGCCATGGCGATAACGATCCGCTGCTTCATCCCTCCGGACAGTTGGTGAGGATAAAGCCGATGCACCCTTTGGGGATCGGGAATGCGCACATCCTTCATAAGCTCCAGTGCCTTTGCGAAAGCCGCCTTGCCATCCAGCCCGAGATGAAGGCGGGCAGCCTGCTCTATCTGCCTGCCGACAGGAACCATAGGGTCGAGCGATGTCATCGGATTTTGCGTGATCAGACTTATGCGGCCGCCACGCAGCCGACGCATCCCCTCTTCCGGCAAGCCGGTTATATCGCTTCCATCGAAGATAATCCGGCCCCCTGCAAAGCGGCCCCCGACATAGCCGAGCAGGCCCATGATTGCAGTGGCGGTAAGTGACTTGCCCGATCCCGATTCCCCGACCAGGCCTAGGATTTCGCCACGGTCAACGCTGATTGTAACGTCGCGCACGGGTATGAAGGCCCCGAATGCTATCTGCAGTTTCTCAATGGAAAGCAGCATATTCACCCTTCCCTCGCCCTGGTGCGGAAATCCAGCGCTCCAATGATCGCGTCGCCGACGACGTTGAGCGCGATGACCGTCAAGGCTACAGCGCAGCCGGGTATGATGATCACCCATGGAGCCACAAAGAGCTGCGCAGTTCCCGAACTCATCATCGCTCCCCAGCTCGGTGTCGGCGGCTGGGCGCCAAGGCCGAAAAAGCCAAGCGTCGCCTCGAGAATGATGGCGTCACCTGTGGCGAGCATGGCCGCGACGAGGACTGGCGCCAGCACATTCGGCAAGAGATGCCGGAACAGGATATGGAAGCTTCCCGCCCCCAGATTGACCGCCGCCTCCACATAAGCCTCTTTCTTGATCTGCATGACCTGTGTGCGGGTCAGCCGCGCAAACTGTGCAAGATAGGCGATGGCAACCGCGATGATCACGCCATGCAGCCCCGCGCCGACCACGGCGACAAGCATGAGAGCGATGAGTATTTCCGGAAAGGACCAGGTGAGATCGATAACCGTCATCAGCGAGCGGTCGATGAAACCGCCGAAATAACCGCAGACGGCACCCAGCACCAGGCCGAGCAGAACGGAGAAACCAACCGCCGTGACACTTACGGACAAGGAAGTCTGCGCCCCGACAATTATGCGGGACAGGACGTCTCGACCGAACTCGTCCGTGCCGAATGGATGGGCGAGTGAGGGAGCCTCATTCATTATCGAGATGTTCTGCGCATCATAGGCATAGGGAGCAACGAACGGAGCGAAAATCGCCGCAAACACTAGGAGGACGATGAAGCTTGCGGCCAGAGCCACGGGCATCGAAATGGAAAGCCGCCACCGCGACGGCAAGGTGACCGTATCGGTCATTTTGAAACCTCACGCTGCCTTGGGTCCATGGCCGCCTGGGCGATGTCTCCCATAAGAGTACCAAGGATGACCGCCATGGCGAGCATCAGCAGGCATCCCTGAACAAGCGGATAATCGCGCTGATTCAATGCCCGGATCAGCAATGATCCCAGACCCGGGCGGGCGAAAACCACTTCCACAGTGATTGCTCCGCCCAGAATCCAGCCGATCCGCAGGCCAAGAATGGAAATGACAGGCACAAGGGCATGACGCAGCACATGGCGCAGGCGGATCGCATGCTCCGAAACGCCTTTTGCGCGCAGCAGCATGACGAAATCCTGTCGGGCAATCTCGATCATCGCGACCTTGGTCACGCGCGCCACCAGCGCCACGCCGCCAAGTCCCGTGGCAATGACGGGCAGGATCAGCGAGTTCCACCCGCGGGCACCCGAAACCGGAACCCAGCCCAGCCATACTGCAAATACCAGAATCAACAGAAGTCCCAGCCAGAAGCCCGGAATGGTCGAGCCGAGCAGAATGCCGGTGGTGATGCCGCTATCGATACGCGTTCCGTAATATCTTGCCGCCACCACACCGGCGCCGATGCCAGCGATCGTTGAAAAAAGAAACGCCGCGCCGCCAAGAAGCAGGCTATCCGGGAGGTTCTGCGCGATGAGTACCGCGACAGGCCGCGACTGGATGATCGAGGTCCCGAAATCCAGCTTCAGGACATTCCCCATCCAGATGACATACTGCTCGAACAGGCTCTTATCGAGACCGTATCGGGCGGTCATCTGCTCACGCAGCGCCGGTGATGAACCGGCGCGCAGGAGGTTGTCGACCGGATTTCCCGGAACCAGATGGATCAGCAGAAAAACTATGACGGAGACGACGAAAAAGACCGGCATAACGCCGAGAAGCCGCCGCAATATGAATGCCGTCATGGCCTACTGCCACTTCGCGTCGAGAAGCGTCATGCTCCCGATAGCGACCTCACGAATGTTCGGCGGCAGAACGAGCCTGCGATTGATGGCGTTTATTTTCTCGAATTCGTGCAGGGGAACAAATACGAAATTCTGCAACAGGTTTTCGTGATATTTCGTATATTTGGCGACCCGCTCCTTCCAGTTAAGGGCGCCGCTTTCAGCATCTTCGCGCAGTTTTTCGGACTGGGGATCATCCCAGCGCGTGCTGTTGGGATGCGGAATGTTCTGCGCACTGAAGAACCAGCCAAGGATATCGGCATTGTCCCAATCGTAATGGCTGACGACCAGTTGATGCTCGCCTCGCCGCAAGGCGTCCCGCAGGCTTGCGCTGTCGTAAAGAGTGATGTCCACCACAAACCCCACAGCGCGCAGCTGGGCCTGAATGATTTCGGCCATGCGCTTGTAGGCCGTTTCGGAAGACGACCACAGTTGTATCTTCAGCGGCGCTCCGTCCTTGCTGCGAACACCATCCGCCCCCGGCTTCCATCCCGCCTGATCCAGCAGCAGCGTTGCTTTTGCAACATCCTTTTGGATCAGAAGCGCCGGGTTCACCTTCGATTCCTCCAGCGAAGAAGCGAGAAACTGATGCGCCGCCGCGCCGGAACCGCCGAATATCGCCTTGAGAATGGGCTCCTGATCGACCGCAAGCGCCACCGCCTGCCGGATGACCGGATCGGAGAACGGCGCTGTACTCGTATTGAACTGCAAATAGGAAACGCCGGTCGCTGGCATATTACGCAATTCGATATCGCCGTTCGCTTTCAACTGGGGAACGAATTCCGTTGGAACGCCGAGCAATATATCTGCGCCGCCCGTATTCAGTTCCAGAAACGCCGTCGAGGAATCCTGTATTTCACGCAGCACCAATTTCTGGATCGCAGGCGCTCCCTTATTCTGCGAAAGCTCGCTTCCCCAGGCATAATCCTCGTTGGCGACAAGGACCGTCTCCTGTCCGACAACGAAGCTCTCCAGCCTGTAGGCCCCGGTGCCAACCGCTGTCATAACGCCGAAATTCTCTCCCGCTGCGTCATAGGCCTTGGGAGATGGAATACCCATGAAATAGGAGGCCAGGTTATAGAGCAAATTCGGATCGGGCCGCTTCATCTCGAAACGCACGCTATGCTCATCCAACACGACGACCCGTTCGATTGCACCAGCCACATGCTCGTTCGCAGTGCCTTTGAACCGGGGTATCCACCAGGCGATTACATCGGCATTGAAAGGTTCGCCGTCATGGAAGCGAACGTTCTTCTTCAGCTGGAATGTCCAGCTGAGACCGTCATCGCTCTCCTGCCAGGACTGTGCCAGATGCGGATGAAATGTGTGCTCATTGGACATGGCGACAAGCCGGTCATAGATCAGATCAGCGGCGACGCTCAAAAGCGTGGCGCGAATCGGATCAAGATGCGGCGCACCGGTTTCATCGCTCGAGAGGATGATCGTGGCTTCCGAGGGCGCTGCCTGCGCAGGCACAAGTGCGGAAAACGAGACCGCCGTTGCCAGCACAAGGGCTGACGATGACAGCAGAAATACGCGACGGTTCATAACTCCTCCACTGACCGTTCATATGTTCCGGATTGCGCGTCTTGTTTGGCGATGCCTTGACGCGTCATATTAGGGCTGATGGTATTTTGGTATATTTCTATCGTCAATACATTTATGACAGAAAAATACCATGACTGCAAAAAGGGAGAGTCAATGTCCGAATCTATCCGTGAGCGTCTCAAGGCCAGCCTGGAAGCGGGCACCGCCGCCGACAGCTTGATAGCGAACTACATGCTTATCAATCTGAACACGCTCCCCTTCGAGAACGCGGCGACGCTTGCGGAAAAAATCGGGGTCGGCGAAGTCACGATCGGACGGTTTTGTCGCAAGCTCGGATACCGGCATTTCAAGGACTTGAAGAAGGATTTGGGTGAATCCATCGGAGACCAGCCGTGGCTGGTGGGCGACCGTCTCAAGGAGTTCACCGAACAGAGCAATCAGGGCGATGCTTCCGCAAAGATACTTGAAAAGGAAATCGCTGCCCTGGTTCATATTCACGAATTTACCCGCAAGCCCGAATGGACCCGCGCGGCCAGTCGCCTCGCGAGCGCCAACAGGATATTCGTCGTCGGGTTTCAGACCGAGCGCGGTCTGGCGCAATATTTCGCAAACCAATTGCAATATCTACGGGACGGCGTTTTCCTCGTCGACACATCCAGTGGTAATTTTCAGGAAATATTTCTGGCGGACCACGCCGATTCCGCGCTCGTCATGTTCGAGGCGAGAAAATATTCCAACCTTGCCATGCTGCTTGCCCGGAAGGCAAAGGAACTGAATATTCCGATCACGCTTTTTACCGATCCTTACTGCCACTGGTGCAGAGGCGTTGCTAGCGAAACGTTCAATGTACCGACTGAACTGGGGACCTTCTGGGACTCGACCGCAATGATGGGTGTTCTGGGTAATCTGCTGTTGAACGAGGTGGTCAACCAGATCGGCCCTTCGGTGGAGGAGCGGATGAACAGTATATCGGCTCTCTACAATCACTTTACCGGCCACGTGAAATGAACGGCCTCCTTCCAAGCGCTTGGTCTACGCCCATGAGGTGATCCGTTTGGAATGTTAGTGCAAACGCCGTGATGTCGGGGGGGCAACGCCGCTTCATCGTCCGGGGTCTTGGCGATCTTGCGCTGTGGAACGATGCTGACCCAGACCCGGCATGCCCGTCTCTCGGACACACCCGGTTCCTCGATGACACGATCCACGCAAGCGCGGCGACGAACGGAGCTCGGAAGTTTCCCTTGATGCCCTCGGCCATCTTGCTCAGGGAAGGTCTGAAACGCCGCCCGCTGCCAACGCCTTCGTGGAGAATCGACTGTATCCCTATGCGAGGAATTCCGTCAGGCAGAACCGAACTTGCCGGGCACATTCCACTGGGGCCATATGGGTTTGGCCTTTCAGAACCCGCAGTTGGGCATTTTGAATGCCGCTTCTGGCGGATTCCATCGTACCGTCCCCGAAAAACTGATCCCGCTCGCCACCGATTATCAGCGTTCTTGCTGTGATCGAGGCCAAATCGGCTGGCCGCGCCTCTGTTATCATTTGAAGGTATCGGACAATGACTTGGCCTGAATTCATTTTCTCAGCAAGCTTTTTGCGGTCGATCCAAAGCTTCATCTTCAGGAGAAGATTCAGCAACGGATTGCGGAATATCGTGGTAAAGTCGTCTATCAGCTGGCGGTATTCTTCTCGTGCGGCGAACTGTTCCTGCCGACGGATGCGCCTCTCGCCTTCTTTGCTGAATTTGTGAGCGCTCGCCACCAGAACAAGGTTCTTGATCCATCCTGTCTGTCTGGCGGCAAGCCGCGTCGCCAGCAACCCGCCATAGGATATTCCCATAAGGGTAGAGGCCTCGGGGTTTACTGAACGGATTGCCAGTTCAATATCCGCAACGATCGTCTCGATGGTTGCATCTGGATGGGGTTGCTGATCGTAACCGATTAGAATGAAGCCCCGCTTCGCCGGAAGCATGCGCGCAACTCGTGTTGCATCCCGCTGCATTCTTTCAAAGCTGTGCTTGCGCACAAATCCCTGTCCGCCATTGATGACGATCACAGGGTCAGTTTGATCTCCCGTGCGAATATAGGGAATTTTGGCAAGCAGAAAGCCGGTTTGAAAATTGGTCATGATGTTTCCTCAGCAGCGATAGCTGCTTTCGTCAGGCGATGGATGTCGGCTTATTTTAAAGCGACGAGGCGCACGGCAGCCTGCGCTTCGGCAGGCATCGGCTGTTCGATGCGACGATAGACACGGCCGTCGCGGGTCCGCGAAACCAATCCCGTATCGCATAGTTCGCGCCGCAGCAGAGCATGATCGCCAAAGCTGTGCCATGATTTCAACTGCGCGTTTACTTCACCCTCTGTCAGATCGGTTCGGGCGGGTATTCGTGACCACAAGATCCATAGTACCAGTATCTGATCCGACCGCTTGCTGGGGAAACGTGTGAGAACCTTCTGCTTGTCAAAGCAGCGACCTACGCGCTCGACATGCACCTGATTAATGACAGGCTGCTGATCTTCCGCGATCTTTTCCGATTTTTCGACGCCGGCCCGCAAATGCTGGAAATTTTTATAACCGGCACCTTTGGCGAGGATATTCAGAACCTCGACATGAGAGAGCGGTTTATCCCGCTCGGCCAACGCACTGCGTAAACTGCGAGCTAAACTGGAAATGTCGTTGACATGAAATGGTATCAATTCCCTAGGCATGATCCCTGATCCTCAAGGCGTGCCGTTCAATAGAAAATCGGTGATCGCCATTCCGACGCGGCACGAGGAAGGTGTATGCGTCAAGGAAACAAATAATGCAGGTTTAGCTTGCCCAAGGGCGGCGATGCCTAGGTGAACTGCTGACCGGTCAGCCGTATAGCAGCAATGCGAACAGCGAGCAAGAGCGGATGCAGTCCGTCCGGCCATCACCTCATGAAGGGCTTGCGTCAGTGCGCCGCCCGCCTGCAGGACATTCACCCCAGCTTGAGAACGATTGGGAACGTATCATGGACAGGAAGCTCTGCCGCAAGGCAAGCGCCTCTTGACCTTCGTCAGAATTTTGTTTCAACTAAAATCTGGGTACAATAGCCCACGTCGTTGGCGGACGATTTCGAAACCGCGCTGACTTATTGTCGGCTTTCTCTCAAAATCTAGGGAAGTGTTATGAGTGAGATAGTCGTCTCGCGGGATGCCGAGATTTCGTTTCGGCGTATCTCCGCTTTGACCGTCACCGATGTTTGCGCTCTCAGCGAAACTTTGTCGGACGCCCAACGAAATGTGGTCGCAGACAATGGTACGTCCATCGCTGAAGCGCATTTTTCAGAGAACGCGTGGTTCCGCGCCATCTATGCCGATGAGACTTTGATCGGCTTCATCATGCTGCACATTGGAGCTGATCATGACGACGGTATCGACTGCCCCGGCGTCTTTCTATGGCGGTTTATGATCGCCGGCCCCTATCAGAGGATGGGGTTCGGAAAGAAGGCAATCAGCTTGCTGGTCCGAGACCTGAAAGTAAGAGGGTTCAAGGAACTCTATACGAGCTACGGCTTGGGAGAAGGCAGTCCGGAAGAGTTCTATAAGCGTCTTGGTTTCACTCCGACTGGAGACACCTACGATGACGAGCTTGAAGCAGTTCTGAATTTCAGCAACTGAGACTCAATCCACTGACGAACCTTGGAGGCCGGGCTCCCGGCCTTATCGTTCTGTTTCCCATCTACGTCTTTTACGACAAGGAAGACAGTTCTCGCGAAGTGCAATTTGACGGCGCTTGGCGTGAGCGTTTCTGAATTGCACCATCCAAAGGCATCCAAGAGAAAGGCGCGAGTAGTCCAAATTGACCGAACGGTCGCCTTTTCTTGCTTTGCGCCATTCTCCAAATAATTAAACCAGCACCAACTTCATCCTAACAAGAAGCCGCCTGTCCGCTCCCTGAAATCGACAGTCACATGACACCCAAAAGCAGTGCCGTGTCTAGCTGTTTGGTCCCAGGATGTACTAATAGATTATCGCGCGCGGCGCACGGTTTCGGACGGAAGATGGCCAAAGCGCTGGCGATAATCGGCCGAGAACAGGCCCATATGGTTGAAAGCCCAGGCCATGGCGATACGCGTAATATCACCGGGCCCGGCATATCCACGGGTAAGCTCCGCATGCACCTTGTCCAGCCGCATGTTCTTGAAAACGCCGAGCGGCGTGTTGCCACGAATACTGCGGAAGGTGCGGTGCAAGGTGCGGGCGCTGGTGCCTGTTGCGTCGACAATCTCCTGCAAGGTCAGTTGCTTGTCGAGATTGTCGAGCATGAATTTTTCGGCACGCTGGATATAGCTTGGAACCACGCTCGCCAGCGGTCTTGCATAGAGCTGTGTATCGAGCGCCGCCGCAAGTGACGCCATCAGACTGTCTTCCAGCCGCTCCGACAAACCACCATGGAAAAATGCTTCCTTGTCCTTCTCGATCTCGTTCATGACGAAATGCGCCAGATGATAGAAGGCATGCCCCACTGGCGTGTCGAAGGACACGACCCGCCTTTTATGGGTAAACTGCTCGATGAACTCCTTGCCGCCCAGAATGTCGATCTGGGCATCGTTAAGGCTGAAGATCAACATACGCGTGGACGGGTGAAACTCAAGGTCGATGGCCGAATGCGCATCGACCAGCTGGGCATTCATGCCCGACTGATACAAAAGCTCGTCGCCGCGCCGGTCACGTGAGACGAAGATGCCCTGCAACGGAACCTGCAACAAGGTCATATCGTTATGCGCGTCCACCTCGATGCGTGCATGACCGCCGATGCGGATCGCCGTCAGGCCGAAGGGACGCATGCGCCCGTGTGCGACTTCCGTGCGGTAGGTCCGGCTGGATTTCTTCGAGATGCGGCAAGGCCGGAGCAGCCCGGACATAGTATCCTGGAACGAATCAATGGACGGCGAAAGCCGGTGCATATAGCTCGTAGTCAGCATCACGATATTCCCCGTATCTCATTTAGAGAGCATTTTATTTTAAGATTAAAGTATCACGCTGTGTCCAGAGCGCAAGCATCGCGAATATTTTGCCAGAAAGCGTGTTTCTGGCGGTTTCCTGTCAGGCATGGCGTTTTGGTGATAGACAGCGTCGTTCCCGCTTTTATCGTTGGGCCTAGGCGCCAGAGAGCAGCCAGAAAAAAGGGAACCGCGAATGAAAGCGATTATCGTTGGAGGAGGCATTGGCGGCCTCACCATGGCACTGATGCTGCATGCACGGGGCATTGACTGCCAGATTTTCGAAGCGGCGCCGGAAGTCCGCGAATTGGGCGTTGGCATCAATGTTCTTCCGCACGCCATCCGCGAACTGGCCGAAATCGGCCTGCTCCCCGCGCTCGACGCCACCGGCATCCGCACTCATGAGTTGATCTACGCCACACGGCAGGGCCAGGAAATCTGGCGCGAACCGCGCGGCATGGATGCGGGCTATGACGTCCCGCAATTTTCTATCCATCGCGGACATTTGCAGAAACTGCTTTATGACGCAGTGATCCAGCGGCTTGGACCAGACGCCATCGTCGCCAACCAGCGCTGCGTCGGCTATGCACAGAACGAAGGTTCGGCGAACATTCACTTTGCCGAAGGGTCGAAAGTCGCATCTGCAACTGCAGATGTCATCATCGGCGCGGACGGTATCCATTCCGTTATCCGGCAGCAGATGTTCCCGAACGAAGCCGGTCTCAAATGGAATGGCGTCATGATGTGGCGCGGCGCTGTTGAAAGCGACCCGTTCCTTGACGGTCGCACCATGATCGTCGCTGGCGGCTTTACCTATAAGCTGGTGCTTTATCCTATAGCCAGGGGCACCACGCCCGGCAAAATTCTCAACAACTGGGTCGTGACCTATCGTCCCGGCACCGACGGATCACCTGCCCCGAAGCGCGAGGACTGGAGCCGTCGCGGCACGCATGAAGAGCTTATGCCACATGTCGAAAAATTCGGCATCAATGTCGTGGACCTCGCCGCTCTGGTGCGGGCAACCGATACATTCTTCGAATATCCGATGTGCGACCGCGATCCCGCCCGTTGGTGGACGGATGGCCGCGTGGCGCTGATCGGCGACGCCGCCCATCCGATGTATCCGGTGGGGTCGAATGGCGCGAGCCAGGCGATCATCGACGCGCGCACGCTGGCTGATCATCTTGCCACCGCTGAGCATGGCCGCGCAGCACTTGCCGCCTATCAGTCCATCCGCCTGCCCGCGACGGCGGAAATCGTCAGGCTTAACCGGCTGGGTGGCCCGGAAGGCGTCATCGATGAGGTCGAACGTCGCGCACCGTCCGGCGTTGCCGATCTGGACGGCATCATCAGCTTTGCCGAGCGCGAAGCAATCGTTCGCGGCTATGCCGCGAAGGCTGGCTTTTCAACACTGCAAGTCAACCGGAAAGTGACCCCGCTTCTGCCTGAAAATTCGCATCTTTAATATTGTGAAGGGAAATTAGAGTGACTGATCTTCCAGCTGGCGTGACCAAATCCGGCTCCTCCGTGGACGGTGTTGTCTGGCATATCCTGGGCCAGACCTATGTGCCCAAGCACGTCTGCGAAAGCTCCATGTCGTGGCACGCAACCTTTCCTCCCGGCACCTTCGTACCGCCGCATATCCACACCACGCAGGAAGAAATCATCTATGTGCTGGAAGGACGCTTCGACCTGCTTCTCGACGGCAAGGAAGCCGTTGCAGAGGCTGGCGATCTCGTCTGCCTGCCGCGCAACGTGTCACATGGCATTTTCAACAAGACCGAACAGCCGGTGAAGTGCGTTTTCTGGGTTTCGCCCACCGCAAAACTCTGGGACCTGTTCGTTCGCATCAACAATGTCGGCGATCCCGCTGAAATAGTTCGCGTTGCGCCGACACATGAGGTTGAATTTTTGCCCGCGCCAGAAGAATAATGCATCCGCCCGGCAGGCGTATGGGAGTACATCTGCAGGGGAATAAGCATTTCCAGCGTCGGACAATGCGAAAGAATAAGAAAACAAAACAAAAATCTGCAATCGAGGTGGAACTATGACAATTTCGACGAAAGCGGCTTTCGCGCTGCTCGCCGCAACCATGCTAACCGGAACCGCGCAGGCCGAGGATGGCAAGATCAAGATCGGTTTGATCTATACACTCAGCGGACCGTCCGCCCTTTTGGGCGAACAATCCCGCGACGGCTTCCTGCTTGCCATGGAGAAGCTGGGCAACAAGCTCGGCGGCCTCGATGCGGAAATCATCATTCAGGACGATGAACAGAAGCCGGATATCGGCGTCAACAAGGTCCAGCAGATGATCCAGCGCGACAAGGTGGATTTCGTGGTCGGGCCGATTTTCTCCAACGTCCTCAACGCTATCGTCAAGCCTGCGACCGATTCCGGCGCGTTCCTGATCTCGACCAATGCAGGCACGTCCAATCTGGCTGGCAAGGATTGCAACGCCAATCTGTTCGTCACCTCCTATCAGAACGACCAGATGCATGAGGTTTCCGGCAAGTATGCCGAAAAACAGAACTATAAGCGCGTTTTCCTGATCGCCCCGAACTATCAGGCGGGCAAGGACGCGCTGGCCGGTTTCAAGCATTCCTACAAGAACGAAGTCGCGCAGGAAATCTATGTACCGCTCGGCCAGCTGGATTATTCGGCGGAACTGGCGCAGATCGCCGCTGAACAGCCGGACGCAGTCTATGCTTTCCTGCCCGGCGGCATGGGCGTGAATTTCGTCAAGCAATATCGTCAGGCTGGTCTTGAAGGCACGCCGTTCCTCTCCGCATTCACCGTGGATGAAACGACCCTGCCCGCGCAGCAGGATGCAGCCGTCGGCTTCTTCGCCGGTTCGAACTGGGCGCCTGATCTCGATTCACCTGCCGCCAAGGAATTCGCTACCGCCTATGAGGCGAAGTTCAAGCGCGTACCGGCAACATATGCCGTGCAAGCCTATGACGCCGCCATGCTGATCGATGCGGCCGTCAAGCAGGTCAAGGGCAATATCGCCGACAAGGACGCGTTGCGCGCTGCCATGAAAGACGCGAAATTCACCTCGCCGCGTGGTGAATTCAGCATCGGCGACAATCACTTCCCGGTTCAGAATTTTTATCTGACCAAAGTCGTCAAGCGTGACGACGGCCAGTTCGCCACGTCCTATGTTGAAACGATTTTCAACGACTACAAAGACAATTACGCAGCTGAATGCAAGATGTAACCCGGTGGAAGAAGGGTGCTCCGATGAGCCCAGTCTTCTCAATTTCCAAGTCTGAAACAGGTCACGCCAGCCGATCTGGCGTGACGCCGTCTTCAGTACAACGAGTTCCGGACGTCCCCCATGCTCAATCTTTTTCTGCTGCAATCCCTTAACGGGATTCAGTTCGGCATTTTGCTTTTTCTCGTCGCCGCCGGGCTGACGCTGATCTTCGGCGTCATGGACCTGATCAATCTGGCGCATGGCGTGCTTTATATGGTCGGCGCTTATCTGACCGCGAGTTTCACTGCCATGACCGGCAGCTTTTTCTATGGCATCATGATCGCGCTTCCCGTCACGCTGGTCATCGGCATCGTGCTGGAAGTGCTGGTCTTTCGACGATTATATGAACGAAGCCATCTCGATCAGGTTCTGGCAACCTTCGGGCTCATCCTGATCGTGAATGAATTGGTGAAGATCATCTGGGGTGCCGCACCGCTCAGCGTGCCAATGCCGGAATCGCTTTCCGGTTCCATCCAGCTTTTCGGAAACCTGCGATATCCCGTCTATCGCCTGCTGATCATCGCAGCTGGCCTTATCACGGCGGCAGGTCTCTATGTCCTCGTCAATCACACGCGCATCGGCATGCTGCTGCGCGCCGGTGCCACAAACGGCGACATGGTGTCGGCTCTTGGCATCAATATCCGCCGCCTGTTCATGGTGGTGTTCGGTTTGGGCGCAATGCTGGCAGGCTTTGCCGGCGGCATGGTCTCCCCCATCCTCTCGGTCGATCCCGGCATGGGCGATTCCATCCTGATCCTTACCTTCGTCGTCATCGTGATCGGCGGCGTCGGTTCCGTTCGTGGCGCTTTTGTTGCGGCCATTGCCGTTGGCCTCGTCGATACGCTGGGCCGCACCTTCGGGCCGATGCTGCTGCGCAATCTGCTCGATCCCGCCGCCGCCTCGCAAATGGGCCGCACGCTCGTGCCGATGCTCACCTATATTCTGATGGCAGCCGTGCTCTATTTCCGCCCGACAGGCCTCTTCCCGGTACAGGGAGGAACGCGATGAGCGAGATTACCCATAACAACACGCGCGATACCGCCATGCCGGAAAAGGCAGAGGGCCGAACCTCGCCTTTGCTGGATGCAGGCCCGTGGCTGCTTTTCGCCGCCTTTGCAATCGTACCTCTTCTTGCCTCCGTTCTCGGCGACAGCTTCCTTCTGGTGATCGTGACCCGTATCATGATCTTCGCGCTAGCAGCACTTTCGCTCAACTTCATCATGGGTTACGGCGCGCTCGTTTCCTTTGGTCATGCCGCCTATATCGGGATCGGCGCTTATGCCGTCGGCATCCTGTCCAGCTATGGCATTGACGATCTGCTCTTGCAGTTGGTCGCGGCCATCATTGCTGCAGCGCTCTTCGCGCTTGTCACCGGCTATATTTCGCTGAGAACCAGCGGCGTCTATTTCATCATGATCACGCTGGCCTTCGGACAAATGGCCTTCTTCTTCATGGTTTCTCTGTCGGCCTTTGGCGGCGACGACGGGATGACGCTGCCGACCCGTTCCACGCTGTTCGGCAATACGCTGCTTTCCAGCAATCTGGTGCTGTTCTATTTTGTGCTGGCACTGCTGGTTGGCGCGTTTCTCACCTTCCGCATGCTGGTACATTCAAGGTTCGGTCGCGTGCTGCGTGGAACGCGGGACAATCCGGTGCGCATGCGCACCATCGGCTTCTCGCCCTTCTCGTTTCAGCTCACCGCCTATGTGATTGCCGGTGTGGCGGCGGCGATTGCCGGTGTGCTGCTCGCCAACCAGATCCAGTTCGTTTCGCCTGCTTTCATGAGCTGGCAGCGTTCCGGCGAGCTGATCGTCATGGTGGTGCTGGGCGGCATGGGCACGCTGATCGGGCCGGTCCTCGGCGCAACCGCCTTCATCGTGCTGGAAGAAGTGCTGGCGCATTTCTCCGAGCATTGGAAACTCGGTCTCGGCCTTTTCCTCGTCCTCGTCGTGCTTTTCAGCCGCGACGGTATTGGCGGGCTGATCCGCAAGCTGCGTGGAGGTTCCGATGTCGGATGAACTGCTTCAGGTCCATGACCTGCACAAGAGCTTCGGCGCGCTCAAGGTGACAGACGGCGTCAATCTCACCGTCAAACGCGGCGAAATTCACGCGCTGATCGGCCCGAATGGCGCTGGCAAGACGACGCTGATCCATCAGCTTTCGGGCAATCTGAAAAGTGACCGTGGCTCGGTCGTGTTTGATGGTCGTGACATTTCCGGTCTAGCCATGCCCGCGCGTGTTCACTTGGGCCTTGCGCGCTCCTTTCAGATCACCTCGGTTCTGGAAGGTTTCAGCGTGCTGGAGAATGTTGCGCTGGCCGTTCAGGCGCGATCCGGCTCAAGCTTCCGCTTCTTTCAGGCCGCAAGCAAGGAGGCCGAAATCAACGAGCAAGCCATGGCGGCACTTGCCCGGGTGCGGCTGGACGACCGCGCTCATCGCCGGGCCGGAGCGCTGTCGCATGGCGAAAAGCGCCAGCTAGAGATTGCCATCGCGCTCGCCACGCAGGCGCAGATGCTGTTGCTGGACGAGCCTCTGGCGGGCACCAGCCACGAGGAATCCGTGGTGCTGGTCGAATTGATGCGCTCACTGCGCCAGACCCACACGCTGGTTCTGATCGAGCACGACATGGACGCCGTTTTCTCGCTGGCCGATCAGGTGAGCGTGCTCGTCTACGGGCGCGTCATCGCATCGGGAACTCCCGCCGCCGTGCGCTCCGACCCGGACGTGCGCGCCGCCTATCTCGGTGAAGAGGAGGCCGCCTGATGCTGAAAGTCGAAGGGCTCCAGAACGCCTATGGCCAGTCCCGCATTCTCTTTGGCATCGATTTTGAAGTCGGTGCGGGAGAGGTTGTTACCATTCTCGGCAGAAACGGTATGGGCAAGACGACAACTATCAAATCGATCTTTGGCTTGCTACCGCCCAAGGGCGGCAAGGTTTTCGTCAATGGTCATGACGTGACCGGCAAGCCGCCCCATACGATTGCCCGCGAGGGGCTGGGGCTGGTGCCCGAAGGACGGCAGATATTCCCGACGCTCAGTGTCGAGGAAAACCTCTTGGCCACGCGACGCTCAGATGCGCGCTCGTCCAAATGGACACTGGAGAGCATCTACCGGATGTTCCCGCGCCTGAAAGAAAGGCGGCGCAATATGGGCAATCAGCTTTCCGGCGGCGAGCAGCAGATGTTGGCAGTTGGTCGCGCCCTGATGACCAATCCGAAAATGGTTGTGCTGGACGAGGCGACGGAAGGATTGTCACCGCTCATGCGCGAGGAAATCTGGTCCTGCCTGCGCAACATCAAGAATGAGGGCGAAGCGATCCTTGTCATCGACAAGAATGTCGATGCGCTGGCGCGCTTCGCAGACCGTCACGTGGTCATCGAGAAAGGCCGTGTGGTGTGGAGCGGCGACAACGCCGCGCTTTTGAACACCCCGGAAGTCAAGGAACGTTACCTGCACGTTTGACCAAGAGCACATCGCCCTCCGAGAAGATGGGCAGAAAAACAAATAGTTAGGACGGTTCCAACGGTTCAGCTTTCACTGAATCGATTGGACAGTCGAACGCAAATGACTGGCTTTGACAGGAGACGAGCATGCATCCCAGCGCTCATGTGGACACATTCGTACTGGATAATCTGCCGGCTGCGGAACTTCTGCCGGATATCATCAACCTCGAAGAGCTCGGTTACCCGGAACAGCTGAACGCGACCAGCGAACTGGTGGATGCACATCTGGCGAACGGCAAGGGCGACCGCATCGCCTTGCAGGCGCCGGGCGTGCGCTGGACCTATCGCGATCTTGCCGCCATGATCAACAAGATCGCCAATGTGCTGACCGACAAGCTTGGCATGAAACCGGGCAATCGCGTGATGATCCGCTCAGGCAACAACCCGACCAAGATTGCGCTTTATATGGCGATCATCAAGGCGGGCGGCGTTGTAGTCGCGACCATGCCGCTCTTGCGCGCCAAGGAGCTGGTTCAAATCATCGACAAGGCCGAAATCAGCATCGCCTTTTGCGATCACGCACTGATCGGCGAGATGCAAAATGCCGTGGCGCAGACAGGTTTCGTCAAGACACTGGTGACATGGGAAGGCAATGCTGGCGGAGAGCTTGGCGCATTGCTGGCCGACGCCTCCAGCGATTTCGAGCCAGTTGCGACACGCGGGGACGATCCGTGCCTGCTCGGCTTCACATCCGGCACCACCGGCCTGCCGAAGGCGACGATCCATTTCCACCGCGACCTGCTGATCGTTTGTGACTGCTATGCGCATCACATTTTGGATGCGACGGAAGACGATATCTTCATCGGCTCGCCGCCGCTGGCTTTCACATTCGGCCTTGGCGGGCTGGTCCTCTTTCCATTCCGGATTGGGGCTTCCACAGTACTGCCCGCAAAGACCACGCCGCATGATCTGGCGCTAGCCATTGGCGAATACAAGCCGACCGTCTGTTTCACCGCGCCGACGGCTTATCGCGCGATGCTTTCGAAGATCGAACAATATGATCTTTCCTCGCTGCGCAAATGTGTTTCAGCCGGTGAGGCCCTGCCGCTTCCCACTTTTGAAGCGTGGAAACGCGCAACTGGGCTGTCGCTCTCAGACGGCATCGGTGCAACGGAAATGCTGCATATCTTCATCTCCGCACCGGAAAAAGATATCCGCCCCGGCGCGACCGGCAAACCCATCCCTGGCTATGAAGCGCGTGTGATCGACGACAATGGGCAGGAATGCCCGCCCGGGACGCCTGGACGCCTTGCTGTTCGCGGACCGCTCGGCTGCAAATATCTGGCCGACCCGCGCCAGACAAAATATGTCGAGAACGGCTGGAACATCACAGGCGACACCTATGTCATGGATGAGGACGGCTATTTCTGGTATCAGGCGCGCAATGACGACATGATCGTTTCGGCCGGATACAACATTGCCGGACCGGAGGTCGAAGCCAGCCTACTTGCGCATCCAGCGGTGGCGGAATGCGGTGTAGTGGCGGCACCCGATGACGAACGGGGCTGCATCGTGAAAGCCTATGTAGTGCTGAACGAGGGCTATAATGGCGATGCGAATTTGCAGGAAGCACTGCAAAGCCACGTCAAAAGCGAACTCGCACCTTATAAATATCCACGCGTGATATGCTGGGTTTCCAGCCTGCCCAAGACGGAATCCGGAAAATTACAGCGATCAGCCCTGCGCGCGCAGGCGGCGAGCGAAGCCCGCGCCTGACGCGGCTTCACGCATGGATATGCAGGAGAATTCAGTGCTTCGCGACTTCGATACCGCCTATGACAATATGAGCGCCATCAGCGATTCCGTCAGTTATCCCCCGCGCTGGACGGAACTGGCCTCCAGCTTTCGCGAAAAAATGCGCGATCAAGGCCGTTTGATACCCGACATTGCCTATGGCGACGGCGCGCGCAGCCATTACGATCTCTTTCTGCCGGAAGGTTCGGCCAAAGGCACACTCGTTTATGTCCATGGCGGCTATTGGAAGGGACTGGACAAAAGCTTCTGGTCGCATCTGGCGCAAGGAGCGCTTGCGCGCGGCTATCGCGTGGCCATGCCAAGCTATACACTCTGCCCCGAAACTCGGATTTCCGGCATCACGCGGGAAATTGGCCGCTTCATCGACCATCTGGCGCAGGAAGTGGACGGCGACATTGCCTTGACCGGCCATTCAGCCGGGGGGCATCTGGTCAGCCGCATGGCTTGCGAAAGCGCGCCCATTGCTGCCGCAACGGCAAAACGGATCAGGCGTGTTCTTTCCATCAGCGGGCTGCATGATCTGCGCCCGCTCCTCAAAACCACGATGAACGATATTTTCCAGATGGATGCGGCGGAAGCGGTCGCGGAAAGCGCCGCTCTCCAGCCCCCGCGCGCCGATATCGCCGTGCATTGCTGTGTCGGCGGCGGCGAGCTCATGGAATTCCGGCGGCAAAATATGCTGCTGGCAAACATCTGGTACGGATTGGGGATCGAGACCAGCGCTTGGGAAATCGACGGCACGCATCATTGCAACGTGATCGATACGCTGTGCGATCCCGAAGGCCGTGCCATTCAATTTCTCTGCCCCTGACACCAACCTGCGATCAGGCGACCAGACCGGCGGTGTTTTCAGAAATCTGGACGGGAGGGTCGGTGCGATTGTCGCTTCAGGCTCGCTTTTCACTGGCATCTTTGCGCAACCGATATTAACACCGATGAGAGCGCCTTGTTGCGCCTGATGCTGAAACGCGTCGGGCATATGGCTATCGCAACCATGATCAATGACGAGGGAATTCATGGAGGAACGCTTCTCAGGTACGGTTCTGGCTTCCGAGCATCAGGAGGAGAACCCCGCGCGTTCGCTGGGCGAAATCGGCCTGAACAGTTTTGCGCCCTACCTGATGAACCGCCTGATGGCGCGCTATAACGCCAACCTTGCCGAAGCGCTGAAGGACCGTCAGATCACGACCGTCAAATTGCGCACGCTAGCCGTCTTGAGTGTCACCCCTTCGGCCACGATCAATGAGCTTGCGGTCTTTACCGTGACCGAACAATCAACGATGAGCCGTACGCTCGATTCCCTTGAAGAACAGGGTTACATCCGCCGTCAGGCGCGCGCTGAAGACATGCGCATCCGCGATATTTCGCTGACCGAGGAAGGTCGCAACATCTTCAACGAAGCCTGGCCGGTCATGTATGATCTGCTGCTGCAATTATTTGAAGGCATCGATGAAGACGAACATCGCGCCTTTGTCGGCACCTTGCAGAAAATGCTGCGCAATATCCGTAAAAACGACCTTTGATATTATGTTGAATAACAAGCCGATCCGCCATGGGCGGATCGGCCTTTTTGTGACTCAATCCGTCGAGCTAGACGGGATCAGCGCGGTTGCCACAGCTGCGAGAGCGGCGACAATAGCAAAGATGTAGAAGTTCCACTGCGGACCGACATTGAGGCTTGCGATCAGTCCGCCCAGGAGCGGGCCCGAGAGAGCGCCGATGCGGGAGAAGCTCAGCGCCCAGCCGGTTCCGGCGGAGCGGATCGAGGAATCGAGCCGCTGAGCCAGAAAGCCTGTCAAAACCAGCGATGCTGACACCGTGCCAAAACCAGCAATTGCGACAAAAACATAGTTCATCAGCAGCGAGCCCTTAAAGGCAAGCGCCACAATGCCAAGCGCACCCAGCGCATAGGAACAGGTAACCGTACGGCGCACGCCGAAGCGATCCGCCCATGTACCCAATACAATACCCCCGATTGCCGAGCTAAGGCTGAATACGGCAAGGAATAGCAGGCTGTTGCCGAGATCATAACCGTTCTTGCGCATGATCTGCGGCAGCCATTGCGCGAGGCCATAGACCAAGAGCAGGCCCATGAAGAGCGCACTCCAGAAACAGGCCGTTTCAAATGCCTTTTTCGGGGAGAAGATTTCGCTGAAAACCGTGCGCCAGCCAACCTTGCTATGCTTGCGGACAATCGCCGCCGGAACGCCGACGCCCATGCGCGCTGCCGTCTTACGCGCCGCATCATGCTTGCCGCGCTGGACCAGCGATTCCACGCTTTCAGGCAGGAATGCGAGGAAGACCGGGATAAACAGCAGTGGGATCGCGCCGATCAGCACGATGGTGCGCCAGCCATGGACTTCAAGAAAACCGCGACCGCACAAAGCTGCGGCAAGCAATCCCATCGAATAGCCCGAATACATGAGACCGTAATTGAAGCTCTTCTTCTTGATCGGGGAATATTCAACCGTTAGCGCCGCCGCGACAGGAATGATCCCACCAAGACCGATGCCGGAAATAAAACGGCTCAATCCGAAGATGAACGGGGACGGCGCCATGGCGCTGACGATCATGCACAGCGAAAACAAAGTGATACAGGCGATGAAGAGCGGCTTGCGTCCATGGAGTTCGCTCAGCGTGCCCGCAAGAATACCGCCGATCAGCATGCCGATCACAGTATAGCTGCCGATGGCGCCAAGCTCTATCGGTGTCAGTTGCCAGACCGGATCGACAGACAAGGCGGGCAGAATGGCCCCAATGACACCGACGTCATAGCCTTCCGCAAAAATCGCAAGCCAGCACAGGCCAACGACGAGCAGGCTTTTACCTGCCGATATTTCCTTCCCGGCAACAGCCGGCGCATCTATGCTCTGGACTTGAGACATAGTCATTCCCCTTTTATTTTGAATTGGCGAGGCGCGCGTTTTGATCAGAGCGTCGCGATTGTTTTCAGAGCGCCATCGAGCGCGATGCCCTCCTCATCAAGCAGGGCTGCTTGCCGCAAGCGCCGCAACCAGGCCGCGCCGTCTTCCCGCTCGGACAGAAGAGGAAGAGCAGATAGGACGCGATCGAATTTCGACAGGCCGCGTGAATGCGTATCGGAATAGCCCTTAACCAGACGACGGCAGCCGAGAACCTCAACCGCTAGATCATAATTCTTGGGCAATGCGGCCAAAGCCTTTGCCAGCCAGGCTTCGCGGTGTTCGACTTCACGCTGATGACGCAGGCTACCGCGCCGGAAACGACGCAGGCCAGACACAACACAAAGCCCTGTGAACCAGAACAGCGTTCCCGTGTTTACCCGGCGCCCCTTGCTGACACGCTTGTCGAGCCACGCAAAGAGTTTCGGGCGATTTTCAATCCATGCGCCGATGCCTTTCGGCAAGGTGCCGCACACTTCTTCCATACGCGGATGCATATATTCGGTCGTATAGACGATCTGGTCCTTCTTGAGCCCGATTTCCTTGCGCACCCGCTCGAACCGCGAACCACGCACCTTGATATCCGCCACCCGGACCACATCGTCATAAGCCATAGCGACAGCGACATATTTTGCCGCCTGTTCGGCGAAGGCAAAGCCATGCGCCGCACCGCCATTATCGCGATCCGCCTTGAGCAAGGCGGCGCAACGGGTCAAATATTCATCCGCATAGGCTGGGTCCTGAAACTCGGTCAGTTTCTTGATGCCCGCAAAAAGCATGGGATGGCATTCAACCGGAAACTCGCTGCGAATGCGCGTGATAAGCGCGTCTAGTGCTGGGTGATCGGCCCGTTCGGGCAGAGGGTCGAGCCGCTTTGCGGGCGTTGCCGCCAGCTTGTCATTCGCGCCGCCAAGCGCGCGCTGATAGGCAGCTTCAAAAGCTCTGAGACTAGCTTCAATGCCTTTGCCGCCAGACTTGATAGTCGTTTCAAAGGCGGCTTTGTCGAAGGGCAAAGCGCCGGATGCCGCAAGCACGCCGAACAAGGCTGATGACACCACGCTGCCGCTTTTGGTTGCCAATGCTTCCATGTCGAAAGCGATGGTCTTGCGCGCGGCAAAGGCTGTCGCATCTTCGACGACCACGGGATTGCCGGTGCCGTCGCCCGGCTTTTCCTTTTCGCCCACCGCGAAAGAGCGATGGGTGGAGGTGATGAGTAAGGTCTTGTCCGGCGTCACGAGGCCACGCAGCACCGAGCGCCCCGCTTCCATCAATTCCGCTGCGATGACGATATCGACATCGCCAGGCGTGGGCATCAGCGACAGGATTGGGTGCGCACCTTCGCGGGCCCGCAACAGCTCAAGATAATAGATCGTCGCGCCGGTTCTTTGCGCCACGCCAGGCACAGAGGTTGTCTGCGCGACCCAGCCATTGGTTTCCGCCAGCGCCACGACCCAGTCGGCCAGAACGCCGCCGCCCTGACCGCCCATGGCGAGGATGGCAATCGACAGTGGTTTATCCTGCGAAAGAAGAACGGACGGCGATACATTCAGTGTGGCCATGGCCTGTTCCTCAATCCGCAAAGACGATGCGCGACGCGCGGCGGCGCTTTTGCAGCCAGCTAATGATGCCGGAGCGCAGGCGATGCATGAACTTGTCCCATCCCGTCGGGTTGTGGATGACATCGGCGCGATAGAAGGACGGACACAGAACCGCCGCTTCCGAAACCTCGCCGCAATTGCCGCAACCGACGCAGGAATTGTCGATAGCCGCGACCGGATCGTCCTTCAGCGGATCGTCGGTGTGCTTCACCGAAAGCGACGGGCAACCCGACAGGCGGATGCAGGCGTGATCGCCGGTGCACACATCCTCATCGACGCCGAAACGCTGCTTGACCATACGCTTGCCGTCCTTGACGGCCTTGGCGAATTGCGGCTTCACGCGGCGCTGCTTGTTGAGCATGCATTCCGACGACGCCACAATGATCTTTGGGCCTTTTTCTTCCGTCGTCAGCGCTTCCTTCAAAGTGTCGCGCATCTTTGCAACATCATAGGTGTGGTCGATCTGGCGAACCCAGCCCGCACCAATTCCCTTGACCGCATCGACGATGGAATTGTTGGTCTTGCGGCGCGGATTGATCGCTCTGGAAGACATGATGTCCTGACCACCCGTCGCCGACGAATAGTAATTGTCGACCACGAGGATGACGCCATCCTGCTTGTTGAAGACCGCGTTGCCGACCGAAGTGGCAAGGCCGTTGTGCCAGAAACCGCCATCGCCCATCACCGAAATGGAGCGCTTGCCCGCAGGCACGTTGAAAGCGGAAGCCGAGGCCGGACCGAGGCCATAGCCCATCGTGGTGCCGCCGATATTGAACGGCGGCAGAATGGAAAAGAGATGACAGCCGATATCGGCAGACACGTGATGCTCGCCGAGCTCCTTTTCCACCAGTTTCATGGCGGCGAAGATCGGTCGCTCTGGACAGCCGGTGCAGAAACCGGCGGGACGCGGCGGCACCACTTCTGCCAGCGCCTTGACGCGCTCATCAGCTAGAACCGGCGATGGATCGGGCAGCGGCGGACGGTTGCCGAGCAATTGGGGCGCATGTGCATCGAAGAATGCCGTCAGGCCCTTCAAAAGCACGGGCGTTGTGTATTCGCCGCCCAACGGCAGCACATCCTTGCCGGACAGTTTTGTCTGGATATCGCGGCGGCGCAGCAGCGTATGCAACGCCTGCTCGATATATTCAGGCGCGCCCTCCTCCAGCATCACCACGGCTTTTTTGCCGGCAACGAAGTCGATGACCTCGTCGTCTATCATCGGATAGGCCACATTCATCACATAAAGCGGAACGCGGCTTTCGCCGTAAACATCGGCCAGCCCCATTTGCTGCAGGGCACGCATGGCGCTGTTGTAAAGCCCGCCTTGCAGGATAATGCCGACATCGCCCTCTTTCGGGCCGAAATATTCATTGAGACGATTGGCTTTGACAAACTCGACGGCTGCAGGCCAGCGCTTTTCGAGCTTTTCCTTCTCGTGCAGGAAAGATGCGGGCGGCAGAACGATGCGATTGACGTCGCGCCTCGGATTTTCCAGCGCTTCGGCCAGCGTGTGGGCGGGTCTCTTATTATCTTTCGCCACAAACTGACCATGCACATGGCAGCTGCGAATGCCCACCTGCAACATGACCGGCGTGTTGGAGGCTTCCGACAGTTCAAAGCCCTTTTCAACGGCTTCCACAATCGAAGGCAGGTTGGGCCGCGGGGTCAAGAGCCACATTTGCGATTTCATCGCATAGGCGTGGCTTCGCTCCTGCATGATGGAGGAGCCTTCGCCGTAATCTTCGCCGATAATGACCAGCGCGCCGCCGGTCACACCGCCAGAGGCAAGGTTGGACAGGGCATCGGACGCCACATTAGTGCCAGCCGTCGATTTCCAGGTGACCGCGCCGCGCACCGGATACATCACCGAGGCGGAAAGCATGGCCGCTGCTGCAGCTTCCGATGCGGACGATTCGAAATGGACGCCCAGATCCTCCATCACATCCTTCGCATCAGCGAGAACGTCCATGAGATGCGAAATCGGCGAGCCCTGATAGCCGCCGACATAGGACACGCCTGACTGCAACAGCGCTTTGGTAACGGCGAGAATGCCTTCGCCGCTGAAAATATCGCCTTCGCCGAGCTTCAGATCCTCGACCTCGCGGGCGAATGACCGCTCCGCCATGATAGTTCCCCTTTTCCGTTTGCCGGAATATCAATTCATTTGCATCAGCATATTTTCCAATTCCAAAACATGTCAATAGTGGTTTTCAGACTAATGATAATTATTGCATTTGCATATTTTTCCGCATCACCAAACTCCTCGCCCTCGAAGCCATTTGAAAAATGGTAGCGTTTTTTTCGCTTGACGCATCGAAGTCGCCAATTATATTTTAAACTTAAAATAATTAACCGGCGCCGTTTGGCAGCATATCGGGAAGGGAACTCAACATGCGTATCGTGTGTATTGGAGGAGGTCCGGCCGGCCTTTATTTCGGCCTTCTGATGAAGAAGCTTCATCCAGAGCATGACATCACGGTCGTGGAGCGAAACCGCCCCTATGACACGTTCGGCTGGGGCGTGGTATTTTCCGACGCGACGATGGAATCGATGAAGCTCTGGGACCCGGAAAGTGCGGCTGAAATTCAGGACGCCTTCAATCACTGGGACGATATCGAGGTGCTATTCAAAGGCACTCGCCAGCGCACCAGCGGCCATGGCTTCGTCGGCATCGGACGCAAACGCCTGCTCAACATTCTTCAAGCGCGCTGCGAAGCGCTGGGCGTGAAGCTTCAGTTTGAAACTGAGGTAGAAAGCGATCTCGATTTCCCCGACGCCGATCTTATCATTGCGTCGGATGGACTGAATTCCCGTATCCGCAATCGCTATGAGGAAGTTTTTGAACCTGATCTGATCGTTCGCCCCAATCGCTATATCTGGCTCGGCACGGAAAAGCTGTTCGACGCCTTTACCTTCGATTTCCGCAAGACCGATCACGGCTGGTTCCAGGCGCATATCTACAAGTTCGACGACAAGACCTCGACCTTCATCATCGAAACCACCGAGGAAGCCTATCTGGCGCATGGACTGGACCAGATGGACCAGACCGCCTCCATCGATTTCTGCGAAAAGCTTTTTGCGGAAACGCTGGAAGGCGCGCCGCTGATGACCAATGCGCGCCATTTGCGCGGCTCTGCCTGGCTGAACTTCAACCGTCTGATTTGCGGAAAATGGAGCCACTTCAACGGCAACTCCCATGTCGTCTTGATGGGTGACGCAGCCCATACCGCGCATTTCGCCATCGGCTCGGGCACCAAACTCGCCATCGACGACGCGATTGAACTGGCCAATCAGTTCCAGAAGCTCGGACACGGCAAGGAAGGCATTCCTGAAGTCCTGCATGCCTATGAGGAAATCCGCCGGGTCGATGTCGCTCGTATCCAGAACGCTGCGCGCAACGCCATGGAATGGTTCGAGGTGGTAGGCCAACGCTATGCGGACACGCTGGAGCCGGAACAGTTCATGTATTCCATGCTCACGCGTTCGCAGCGCATCAGCCACGAAAACCTGCGTCTGCGCGACAAGAACTGGCTCGAAGGCTATGAGCGCTGGTTCGCTCGCAAGCAGGGGCTGAACGTAACAGAAGACGAACGTTGCCTGCCGCCGATGTTCACTCCCTATACGCTGCGCGGCGTGACACTGCCGAACCGCATCGTCGTGTCGCCAATGGCCATGTATTCCGCAACCGATGGCCTGATCGACGATTTCCATATGGTACATCTCGGCAGCCGCGCCATGGGCGGCGCAGGACTGGTCTTTGCCGAAATGACCTGCGTGTCCCCCGATGCGCGGATTACCCCCGGCTGTCTTGGCATCTGGAACGATACGCAGGCCGAAGGCTGGAAACGCGTTGTGGATTTTATTCACAGCAACAGCAATGCCAAGGTTGGCATGCAGATCGGTCATGCCGGACGTAAAGGCGCAACCAAGCTCGCGTGGGAAGGGATCGATCAGCCTCTCGAAGAGGGTTCATGGCCGCTTCTGTCTGCTTCCGCCCTACCCTATCTCAAGCACAGCCAGACGCCGAAGGCGATGGACCGCGCCGACATGGACCGGGTGAAAGCCGACTTTGTCGCCGCCACCAAACGCGCCGCAGAAGCGGGCGTCGATTGGCTGGAGCTGCATTGTGCACACGGCTATCTTCTGTCGAGCTTCCTCTCGCCGCTCACCAACCGGCGCGAGGATGAATATGGCGGCACTTACGAAAACCGCGCGCGCTATCCGCTGGAAGTCTTCCATGCAATCCGCGAAGCCTGGCCGCAGGACAAACCGATCTCGGTTCGTCTTTCCTGTCACGACTGGTTTGAAGGCGGCAACACGCCGGAAGATGCGGCGATCTTTGCCGACATGTTCAAGGCTGCTGGCGCCGATCTGATCGACTGTTCGTCAGGACAGGTCTGGAAGGAAGAAAAGCCGGTTTATGGCCGTCTGTTCCAGACCCCATTCTCCGACAAGATCCGCAACGAAATCCACATTCCGACCATTGCCGTCGGTGCGATTTCGGAAGCCGATCATGCCAATTCGATCATCGCGGCTGGGCGCGCCGATCTCTGCGCCGTGGCCCGTCCGCATCTTGCCGATCCGTCTTGGACGCTGCATGAGGCCGCGAAAATCGGCATCAACTCCATCGCATGGCCGAAGCAATATCGCTCCGCCAAATATCAATATGAAGCCAATCTCGCCCGCGCCGCAGCTACGCCGCAAGGCGCGAAATAGAGCCGGCGAGAGAACGGGGAGATTGCGATGAACGATGCCGCTGTTGGGCTTGCCCTTTCCGGCAAGCATGCGTTGGTCACCGGCGCCGGTAGCGGCATCGGCGCCGCTATCGCGGTTGGTCTTGCGCGCGCCGGGGCGAATGTGACCCTGGCGGGTCGCCGTCGCGAACCGCTGGAAGCAACCGCCGACCTTTTGGGCTGTCAGCGGTGCTTCATTGCCGATGGTTTCGATGTGACCAACCGCGAAGCCATTGCAACCGGGCTGGACAGCGCGCGCGCCGCATTCGGGCCGGTCAGCATTCTTGTCAACAATGCCGGAGAAGCACCGAGCGCACCTTTCGAGAAAACCAGCCTAGATATGTGGAGCCGCGTTCTCGATGTCGATCTGACCGGCGTTTTCAATGTGACGCAGGCGACCCTTGATGACATCAAGGCGGGCGGCAAAGGCGGGCGCATCATCAATATCGCCTCCACGGCGGGCCTCAGCGGCTATGCTTATGTCTCGGCCTATTGCGCTGCAAAACACGGCGTCGTGGGCCTGACCCGCGCGCTGGCGCTGGAACTCGCCCGCAAGGGCGTGACCGTCAATGCCGTCTGCCCCGGTTTCACCGATACGCCGATCATTTCCCGCTCGATTGCGGCCATTGTCGCCAAGACCGGACGGTCGGAGGAAGATGTTCTGGCAGAATTCGTCAAAGCGAACCCACAGGGACGCCTGATACAGCCCGAGGAAGTAGCTGAAACCGTGCTGTGGCTCACATCGCCCGGCGCGCAATCGATAACTGGACAGGCGATTGCAATCGCCGGTGGGGAGGTAATGGCAGGATGAACGACGGCACTGTTTCGATGGCCAGCAATCTGAAGCCTTTCAAGGACTATCAGGCCACGCATTTTCTATGGCAGACAAGCGGAGACGGTCGCGTGGCCACGCTGACCTTGAACCGCCCGGACCGGAAAAACCCGCTGACGTTTGAAAGCTATGCCGAGCTTCGCGATCTGTTTCGCGATCTCGCCTATGCCTCCGACGTACGGACCATCGTGCTGACCGGCGCTGGCGGAAACTTCTCTTCGGGCGGCGATGTGTTCGAAATCATCGAACCGCTGACCCATATGACAATGCCCGATCTTCTCGCTTTCACGCGCATGACCGGCGATGTCGTCAAGGCCATGCGCAAATGTCCGCAACAGATCATCGCCGCTGTTGATGGCATTTGCGCAGGCGCTGGCGCCATTCTGGCCATGGCATCGGATTTGCGCATCGCCACGCCGGAAGCAAAGACAGCCTTCCTCTTCACCCGCGTCGGCCTTGCTGGCGCTGATATGGGCGCATGCGGCATTCTCCCGCGACTGATCGGTCAGGGCCGCGCATCGGAACTGCTTTATACCGGACGCTTCATGAGCGCTGACGAAGGCGAACGCTGGGGCTTCTTCAACGCGCTTCACCCCCAGGGCGACCTGCTTGGCAAGGCCGAGGCGCTGGCGCGCAATATCGCCGACGGTCCATGGTTCGCGCATGGCATGACCAAAACCATGCTCAATCAGGAATGGGCAATGGGCATTGAAGAATTGTTGGAATCGGAAGCGCAAGCGCAGGCGATCTGCATGGCGACGCAGGATTTTCGCCGTGCCTTCGAGGCTTTCGCCGCCAAGCAGAAGCCCGTTTTCGAGGGGAACTGATGATGGAAAGTTCCGCAGCACTGCCGCTGACGCGGGAGCACCTCGACTGGCCGTTTTTTGACAAAGCCCATGCCGATTGGGCCGCAAAACTGGATGCCTTTGCTCAAAGCCCGGTACTGGCCGATGTCGATCACAGCGACACGGACAATGCCTGCCGCGCTTTGGTGAAAGCACTGGGCAAAGCCGGGCTGCTGGAAGCAGCCGTCAGCCTGACGGGCGGCGAAGGGATCGATTCCCGCAAGCTTTGCATTGCTCGCGAGACACTGGCCTATCACGATGGTCTGGCGGATTTCGCCTTTGCCATGCAGGGCCTTGGCACCGGCGCGATCAGCCTCACCGCATCGGACGAGCTCAAGCAGGCCGTGCTGCCGAAAGTGGCAAGCGGCGAATGGATTTCAGCCTTTGCCCTGTCGGAAAAACTGGCGGGATCTGACGTGGCAGCGATGAGTTGCGCTGCCAGAGCCGATGGCGACCACTATGTGCTCGACGGCGAAAAGACCTGGATTTCCAATGGCGGCATCGCTGATGTTTATACCGTCTTTGCCCGCACAGGCGAAGCGCCCGGAACACGGGGCATTTCGGCCTTTGTCGTTTTCGCCACTGATCCCGGCTTTTCAATCGCGGAGCGCATCGATGTGATCGCGCCGCATCCGCTGGCGACGATCCGCTTCGACAATTGCCGCATCCCGGCCTCTCGCCGCCTCTGCGCGCCAGGCGAGGGCTTTAAGATCGCCATGCGCACGCTTGATATTTTCCGCGCATCGGTTGCGGCGGCAGCACTTGGCTTTGCGCGCCGTGCAGCCAGCGAGGCGCTGTCGCATGCGCGGTCGCGTCCGATGTTCAGCGGCGCGTTGGCCGACCTACAGCTGACCCAAGCCACGCTTGGCGACATGGCGACCGATATCGACGCCGCAGCGCTTTTGACCTATCGCGCCGCATGGCGCCGCGACGTTCAGAAGCTAAACACAACCAAGGAGGCCGCAATGGCCAAGATGGTTGCGACGGAAAACGCCCAGCAAACCATCGACAAGGCCGTGCAGATGTTTGGCGGTCGCGGCGTGAAAAGCGGCGAAATCGTCGAGCGGCTTTATCGCGAGATACGCGCACTTCGCATCTATGAGGGCGCAACGGAAGTGCAGAAACTCATTATCGCGCGCGAACTGCTGAAGGCGAATTAAAGCCCGCCTCCCGCGCGCATTTTCTGGAGATACAACATGCTTAAGACACTTCAGCCACAAGGCTGGGCCCGCCCCATCGGATATGCCAATGGCGTTGAGGCGCGTGGACGTACCGTCTATATCGGCGGCCAGATCGGCTGGAACGAACAACAACAGTTCGAGACCGACGATTTCGTCGAGCAGACCGAGCAGACACTGAAAAACATCGTCGCCATTCTGGCGGAAGCTGGCGGCGGGCCGGAGCATATCGCCTCCATGACCTGGTATTTCACCGACAAGGCTGAATATACCGCCAATCTGAAAGGCATCGGCCGCGCTTATCGCGATGTGATCGGCAAGCACTTCCCCGCCATGGCGGCGGTGCAGGTGGTCGCGCTGGTCGAAGATCGGGCCAAGATCGAAATACAGGCTTTTGCCGTTATACCGGACTGAGACCGCGATGGCCGATAGACGCGAATTCTCCCCCGTTGTAACCGGCACTGTTGTCGATGGCATTCTTGTCGTCACGATCGACAACCCGCCGGTCAATGCCACCTCCGCCGAGGTACGCAAAGGTTTTGCCGCAGCCATTCGCCATGCTTCCGCAGAAGCGGCGATCCGCGCCACCGTGCTGAGCGGCGCAGGCAAGATCTTCATCGGCGGGGCGGATATTCGTGAATTCGGCAAGCCGCCGGTCGAACCGACATTGCCGGATGTCGTCGCGATCATCGAAAGCGCCGGCAAGCCCGTGGTGGCAGCGATTAACGGCCCTGCTTTGGGCGGCGGACTTGAGGTTGCACTTGCCGCTCACGCGCGGATCGCATCGACCAGCGCCACTTTTGCCTTGCCCGAAGTCAAGCTTGGGATCGTGCCCGGCGCTGGCGGCACACAGCGCCTGCCCCGATTGATCGGGCCGCTTGCCGCCCTGGACAAGATCGCCACCGGACGCCAGATCGCCCCGGACGAAGCGCAGCAATTGGGCCTGATCGACCAGATTTCGGGCGGCGAGCTTGTGGCCGACGCCATCGCGCTTGCCAATGCGCTGGTCGGCAAACCCTTGCGCCGGACGGGCGATTTGGCCGTTACCGCACCCGATGCTGCCGCCTTTGAACAGGCCAAGGCGAAAATACTGAAGAATGCACGCGGCGCGACCGCCCCCGGCGAAGCCGCGCGGCTGGTGCAGCTATCCATAACGACCGCGATTGCCGAAGGTCTGGCCGAAGAACGCGCAACGTTCCTCCGCCTGCGCGACAGCGAAGAGGCGGCCGCCTTGCGGCACCTTTTCTTTGCCGAACGCGCCGCTGGAAAAATGGAAGGCATGGAAGCGAAGCCTCTGGCGCTTTCCACCGTCGGCATTGCCGGCACCGGCCTCATGGGGTCAGGTATTGCCGTTGCCTGCCTTGCTGCTGGCTACAAGGTCATCGGCTATGAAACGACGGTGGAAGCCGCCGCCAAGGGCCATGCGCGGATCAGCGATATGATCCAGAAAGCTGTCGATACCGGTAGGCTTTCCGCTGAGGCCGCTGACGCGCAACGCGCGAAGCTCTCCGTCAGCGCCGACATGGCCGCACTGGCCGATGCCGATCTCGTCATCGAAGCCGTCTTTGATGATTTCACCGTCAAGGCCTCGCTGTTCCGCGAGCTTGACGCGTTGCTGCCTGCGGCAACCATTCTGGCGACCAATACGAGCTATCTCAACCCGGACGAACTGGCCGCTGTCACAAACCGCGCCGACCGGGTGCTGGGCCTGCATTTCTTCTCGCCAGCCAATATCATGCGGCTCCTGGAAGTGGTGCGCTGTGCGGAAACATCCGACGAGACGCTTTCAACCGGCATCGCCTTCGCCCGCAAGATCAAGAAGCTCCCCATCGTCACCGGTGTTTGCGAAGGCTTCATCGGCAACCGGATGTTTTCGGCCTATCGCACCGAAGCAGAGAAAATGCTGGCCGAAGGCGCCTATCCCGAAGATATCGATCGCGCCATGGAAGCTTATGGCTTTCCGATGGGGCTCTTCGCTGTTTACGACATGGCTGGCCTGGAAATTGCCTGGGCGCGGCGCAAGAGAGCGGCGGCAAGCCGCGATCCGAACCTTCCCTATTTCGACGTTGCCGACCAATTATGCGAAGCCGGACGTTTTGGCCGCAAGGCCGGTCTCGGCTGGTATCGCTATGCGGATGGTGTTCGCACAAACGATCCGGAAGTCCACGCATTGATCGATGATTACCGCGCACGCAATGCCATTGTCGCACGCGGTTTCAGCGATGAAACGATCATGCAGCGCCTGCTCGCCGCCATGGCGCTTGAAGGGCAATCGTTGTTGGAAGAAAGCATTGCGCGTCATTCCGACGACATTGATCTGGTTCTGGTCAACGGATACGGCTTCCCGTCGATCAAGGGCGGCCCCATGTTTGCGATACGCCAGATTGGAGAAACACGATGACAGAGGCTTTCATCTGCGATTACATCCGCACACCAATAGGGCGTTTTGGCGGAGCGTTGTCCAGCGTCCGCGCGGATGATCTTGCCACTACACCGCTCAAGGCACTCGTCGAGCGTAATCCGGCACTCGATTGCGACGCAATTGACGACGTGATTTTCGGATGCGCCAATCAAGCGGGGGAAGATAACCGGAATGTTGCGCGCATGGCAGCATTGCTTGCGGGCTTTCCCGTTGCTGTTACAGGGACGACAATCAACAGACTGTGCGGTTCCGGAATGGATGCAGTGCTCGCCGCCGCACGAGCCATCCGTGCAGGCGAAGCAGAACTTACGATTGCTGGTGGGGTGGAGAGCATGAGCCGCGCACCCTTCGTTTTACCCAAGGCAGACAGCCCCTTCTCGCGTCGCGCGGAAATCCACGATACGACAATTGGCTGGCGCTTCGTCAATCCGGTACTGAAAGCTCAATACGGCATCGACTCCATGCCAGAGACCGGGGATCACGTGGCTGTCGATTACGCGGTCACACGCGCCGATCAGGATGAATTCGCCTTGCGAAGCCAGAAGAAGGCTGCAGCAGCACAAGGCAACGGTCGACTGGCACAAGAAATTACGCCTGTTTCCATTCCTCAGCGCAAAGGCGACCCCGTGATTGTCGGCGCAGACGAACATCCGCGTGAAACTACCCTCGATGCATTGGGCAAACTGAAACCAATCAACCGGCTGGAAGGTGCCACGGTTACGGCTGGCAACGCGTCCGGCGTCAACGATGGTGCAGCCGCGCTCATCATCGCTTCGGAAGCTGCTGCCCGCAAATTCGGCCTTTCACCTGTCGCTCGCGTTCTGGGCGGCGCGACGGCCGGCGTTCCTCCACGCATCATGGGTATTGGTCCAGCGCCGGCCAGTCAGAAATTGATGACACGGCTGGGAATGAGACAGGAGCAATTCGATATAATCGAGTTGAATGAAGCCTTTGCCAGCCAGGGATTGGCCACGTTGCGCCTTCTTGGAATTGCCGACGACGATACCCGCGTCAATCCGAATGGTGGTGCCATCGCTCTCGGACATCCGCTCGGCATGTCTGGAGCGCGCATCACTGGCACCGCAGCGCTGGAACTGAAACTTGGTGGCGGTCGCCTTGCCCTTGCCACGATGTGCATCGGAGTAGGACAAGGTATCGCCATCGCACTCGAAAAGGTTTAGCGCTTATGACAACGATCTGGCGTTTGGCACATGCACGGCTTCGCCCACGCCATTTTGCAAGATTGAGCACATCTGCGCCTAGCAGAGTTTCTGCAAGAGCTTTTGCGTAGCTTCTATATCCTTGATCATCAGGCTGCCCGCCCTCTTTGCGTCGCCAGCGCGGACGGCGTCCAGCAATTCGTAATGATAGGCTGAATAAGGATGGACAATGCCATCATCAACCTGTTGACGAACATGATTGGAAAGAAGACGCATATAGGGTCCAAGTCGCAGCCACAGCGTTTCAATCATCTGAGGTAACGTTTCCGATCCCGACAGTTCATAGATCGTGAAATGAAATTCGTGATTCTTGCGCAGCATGTCATAGATCTTGCCTTCATGCCCGAGAGCCTCATGCTCTCGCGCCAGCGTCAGGCAGCGGTCAATGTCTGCAGCTCCCATCCGTGGGGTTGCAAGTTCAGTGGCAAGCCCTTCAAGAGCGACGCGAACTCGAGAAATGTCGTCCAGCCTTTCACGTGAAATATCGGGAACGCGTGCCGATCCGTTGCGGGCAATTTCCAGTCCGTTTTCCGCCGCCAGCCGTCGCAGCGCCTCGCGTACCGGCATATGGCTTGTACCGAACTCCGCGGCAAGCGAAGCTATCGTCACTGCCTGTGATGGCTCGAATGAGCCCCACATCAAAGCCTGGCGAAGCTGTTCGTAGACACCGTCCTGTACAGTTACGCGTGAGGATACTTTCAACAGACGGGTTTCACCGATCATTTGATTCAAATCCCTTGTCTCCGTGTTCTTTAGCTATAGCATTTTAACGGCCGATAGGATCACCGGGTGCCGCATAAATACGGTGAAAACAACGGGTTCGAGTAGAAATCGGCATTTAACTGCAATGCTTAACCAATCGCCAGACTATCCAGCGCGTCGCACAATGCTTCTGTTTCCGCACGGGAGGTCACCGACCCCGGTGAAAACCGCAGAATGCGACTGCGACAATCACAATAGAAATTTTCTTCCTTCAAGGCGGTCGCGATCGCCGCCGCCTTTTCAACAGAAGCCGCCTGCACCATTACACTGCCGCCCCGCTCTTCAGTCTTTTCTGGAGAGACCAGTGTCAGTGCTGGGTTGGCAGCTATCCGTTCCGCAATTATGCAGGTCAACAGTTCATTGTGCCGGGCCAGTGCATCGACACCCATCGCGGAAACAAAATCAAGACCGGGTTGTGAGGCGATAGCCGCCAGAACGGCAGGCGTGCCATGGTCAAAGCGCCGCGCATCCTCGGCATAGGCAAACGTATCGAGATTCCAGGAAAACGGATTGGGTTGACTAAACCAGCCGCGCAGTTCCGGCTTGCATGTAGCCAATAGTCCAGGACGGACGTAGATCGCCCCTGCTCCCGAACTTCCGCACAACCATTTGAGAGACGACCCTACCACCACGTCTATCTCACCGACGGAAAAGGGACGAATACCAACACCCTGAGTGATGTCCGCCACGATGATCGTGCCGTGTTGCTTGCCGTATTTGCAGATCAGGTCCATGTCTGCACGCTTCGACGTCGTGGATGACACCCATGTTGCCAACGCAACCGCAACGTCGCTGCCCCAGGCGTCGATGAAGTCTTCATCACGTACAAAACTCTCGCCCGGTCTCATGGGCACCGTTTCAAGCGTGAATCCGAACCGAGCCTGCAACCCGGCCAGTAGAAAATGCAGACTGGGGAAACAATCGGCAGCCGTTAAAATCCGACGGCCGCGCAATAATTCATCCGGCAAAGCACCGATCAGGCTGTAAAGGGCCAGCGTCACATTCTCCGCAGTGGTCATGGATCCAGCGGGAGCGCCAATCAGGCTTTCCCAACTTCGGATAAAATGGCCCCGCTCCTCCAGCATTGCCGGCCACTGAGCGTCATTTTCCGCCGACCATATATCCGAGTAACGATCGAGTGCCGTTCTCACTTTTTCCGCTTTACCCGGAAAGGTGCCGATCGAGTGATAGAGAAAATAGCCGCTCATGTTCTGTCTGCCATATTGCTGTTGCCGATGCCGCCGGTGAAACCGGAAGGCGATCTATCGGACTTTCTCTTTTTTGAAGCGTGCCTCAAGGAGCGCCACAAGGCGCACCAGCGGCAGCAAAAGGATGAGATAAATCAGTGCCGCGCCAATCAATGGTGTCGGATTGGCATAAAGCGCCTGTGCGTCCTGCGCTTCCTTCAAAAGCTCGGGCAGAGCTACGGTAGACGCCAGTGCAGTGTCCTTGAACATGGAAACACAATTGCTGGTAGTCGGCGGAATGATGATACGGATTGCCTGTGGCAAAACCACTTTCCAAAGAGTAACCGGGAATGAAATTCCAAGAGCCGAAGCGGCTTCAAACTGACCGCGCGGCACACTTTCAATGCCGGATCGGAACACTTCCGCCGAATATGCGGCCATGACCATGGAAAAAGACAAGATGGCTGAAGTCCAGGCCGAAAAACGTATGCCGATGAATGGAAGCGCATAATAGATGAGGATCAGCACCACCAAAACCGGCATGGCGCGGAATACATCAATATAGGCGATGGCGAGATAACGAAGTATCTTCGGCCCGTATATGCGCACAATACTGATCAGCAAGCCTGATAGAACACCAAAGAAAATGCTGGCGATACCGATAAGAAACGTATTGAGCAGGCCGCGTCCAAGCGCTGGCAGACTCGAAGCGAGAACATCGGCATTCAGGAAGGTTTCGACGAATGTCATATTGGCGTCCTTCGCAGGCAATCCCGGGAGCGCACGACCGGTCAGTTGAAGCAGTAACGGTCGAAGATGGGCCAATCCTGCAAATGTGGCCCATCTGCCATCAACGTCAAAAGACTACGACTTCGGGATCGGTACGACGGTTACTGTCGAAGAACTGGCTGCTGGGTCTGTACCAAACCATTTTTTATGAATAGCCGCAGTGGTACCGTCCTGCTTCATCGCGGTAATTGCATCGTTGAGCTTGCCAAGCAACGGATGGTTCTTCGCCATCATCAGACCATATTGTTCGCCGGTCTGAATTCGGTCTTTCACGGCAAAACCCTTCATCTTGAGAAAGAGATGCTCCATGCCGGGTATGTCAGAGATGACGGCGTCGATACGGCCTGCACCGAGATCGAGAAACAGATCCTGTTGCGAGTTGTAGCCCTTGATATCGGCGAAACCTCTGGTCCCCTTGTTTTCCTTGACCCATTTTTCGCCGGTAGAGCCAGAAAGTGCGCCAACCGTCTTGCCTTTCAGATCACCCAGTCCTGTAACAGCACTATCGGCCTTGGTGGCAACCCCAATGTCTGAATCGTAATAAGGCTGGGTGAAGGACTGCGATTTCAGGCGCTCGGGCGTGATCGTGATAGACGAAACGGCCACGTCGATACGGCGAGAAGTGGTCGCGGCAAACAGTGCCTGAAACCCGTAATCAGCTATTTCCGGCTCCAGACCGACCCGCTTTGCTGCCTCCTTAGCGATATCAACTTCGAACCCTTCAAATGTCCCATCGGCGTTTTTCAATTCAAAAGGAGGATTACTGGGATATGCACCGATACTAAGCGTGTCGGCAGCCAGAGATGCGGTTGTTATGGCAAAGGCGCCCACAAGGCCTGCCATAGCCAGAAATGTACGGCGACAGATCATCATATTGTTGTTCCCTCTATGGGTCGTTTCTTTTCGGTAGAAGTCCAGGTTCTACTTGTGTCGACCTATTTGATTATTTGATCACACTGAATTTTAAGTTTCAACTAAAAACGCGTCGGCTTGAACAATCGTGCTGTAGCAAAGATGCTTTCCAACGGCTCAAATGGAACCAAAAAAACGCTGTAAGCGATCCATGGCTTCATTGACGCGTGCAACCGATTGCGAACCGAAACAGACACGCAGATGTCCTTCGCCGCCCGCTCCGTAAAAACTCCCCGCTTCCACCACCACGCCTGCCTCGGTCATGATGCGTTCAGCCATATCCTGGGACTTAAGACCCAACGAAGCGATTTTGGGAAATGCGTAAATCGTGCCTTCTGGCCAGTCGCATGTGACACCAGACATCTGGTTTAACCGCGATACGACAATGTCGCGCTTCACTTTGTCTTCCGTCACCAGTTCGGCCAATATCTCCTCCGGACCGGATACGGCGGCCAGTGCCCCCGCCTGAATGAATGTGTTCACGTGAGTGACGTCGTTGGTCGTGATCTTCAAAATGCCTTCGATCATATGCGGAGGCGCTGCGAGATAGCCGAGGCGCCAGCCATCCATGGCGAAACTCTTGGTAAAGGCGAACATTGAAATCGTTCGCTCCTTCATGCCGGGCAAAGAAGCAATCGAAATATGACGTGCGCCATCAAACAGTATCTCTTCGTAAACCTCGTCTGAAACCACCACCAGATCGTGACGACGGGCAATATCCGCCAGGACTTCAAGTTCCTCACGACTATAGACCCGACCCGTCGGGTTACACGGATTGATCAGCACAATCACCTTTGTGCGGGCCGTGATTTTCGGTTCGATCAGTTCCGCCTTGATTGAAAACCGATCGCTGGCATCCAGCGGCGCCAGAATGGGTTTGGCTCCAGCGAGTTCTATCTTGCCGATATGCTGAGGATAATAAGGTTCCAACAGGATTGCCTCATCTCCTGGATCAAGCAGCGCCATGAAAGCGGCAAAGGACCCGTGGGTCAGCCCATTGGTGACAACGATATCGGAGGCTGAAACATCCATATCATTCTTTTCCCGCAGACGGACCGCCAAGGCTTCCCGCAATTTAGGAATTCCCTGAAAATGCGAATAGTGAACATCGCCTGACATCAATGCGTCGACCGTCGCTTGTTTGATATGCCTTGGCGTATCCGAATGGGGGCTGCCAAGCTCCATGTGAATGAGGTCACCGGCATTCGCGCCAAGCGCTGCCGCCCGAGCATACATACCAAAGGATTTGCGGGAGCTTTCGGTAATACGTTTGGCTAGGCGGGCCATGAATCTATCTCTCCTGTTGTTGTCGGCATTGGCCCGCCCTGAGACGACGGCCAAAGCGACGTTGCCGTGAAATGATCGGCAGGCGGACCAATGCCAGCACCGCCGTTCCTCTGCTGGCACTTGTTTTGAGGGGTGCGCAGAAACGCCGCTCCAACCGAAACGATCCCCGCACACCCAATCTAACGATCATTTGATCAAATAAGCAAGAAGAATATTTCATGAAGCCCTTGCCCTCATGGGAACATGATTTATCTTCTATCTATTTGTTATTATTTCTGTTTTATTCAACAATCCACACGAAGGCAGAAGAAGATAGAGCAATGCAGTTCATATGGAACAGGCAGAAGAGGATACTATTCTTCATTATCATCGATAAGGTGATTACCGACCGATTCCTTGAGATGTTTCATATCTCTCAGCAGCGAAGCGATCGTTTCGCGGTCGAGCTCAGCCATAAGGTCCCGTAGCCAGCTCTCATGGACCCGTGCCATTCTGGCGAATACCGCTTGCCCGGTTTCGGTCAACTGCGCGACAGTAACACGTCTGTCGGCTCCGGGTGTCTCACGGCGCACCAGTCCATCGGATTCCAGCCGTTCAATCAGGCCGGTTATGTTGCCGTTCGTCACCATGGTCCGGCGCGACAGCTCCCCCAGCCTCAATCCGTCCGGCTCCCGGTAAAGCTGGGCAAGAATGTCGAATTGTGGCAGTGTCACGCCAAATTCATTACGCAGACGGCGGCGAATTTCCTGTGAAACCAGTCTCGTTGTTGCCAGCATACGAAGCCAGAGGCGCAATTCCTGCTTCTCGCCCTCATCAACTTCAGTGACTATAAATTCAAGATCCATTACCCGCCCGGTGATATTATTGCGCTGCAGTCACGAGAATTGCGCCAGCCAGCCGATATTTCAAGCCTAAATAAACCTGAGTGCCCCACCCCGCGCCTTTTATTGGTCCGCTGGTCGGGACGCAATCCTCCTGAAAAGCAATCGAACTGTGAGGATACAATATGCAAGCCTTGGACACGCACGCGAAGTTTCCACCGGCGACCGCTATTATACTTGAATGCATATAATGACACCCACCTCCGCCAGGGATTTATTGTCAGCCGGACTGTCCCCCCTCTTACAAAAAGTCCAGATAATTGCCTTTCAGACCCTTACTCCTCCGTTCCACGGGATGTTCCAAGAAGATTTTCACAAAGGGATACTTGCAAGAGCATATTCTCTGCCATAGGCTTCGAGCGAACGTCCGAAAGAGACCGGTTCATCAACGACCGCACAATAATGCCGGCGCCGGCTCAGGACGAAATGGGGATTTCATGAACGATACATCTGCTCTTTCCAGCCTTGCATCTGGGCTACTGTCTGGTGCCGTCAAGGTCGTTGATATCACGGCCCCACTTGGCCCGGATACGCCTGTCCTTTACCTTCCCCCCCAGTTCGGCAAGAACACGCCGAATGTTAAAGTTCACACTATAAGCAAATACGATCAAAACGGGCCGTTTTGGGCCTGGAACTGGATAGAGCTTGGCGAGCATACCGGCACCCACTTCGATGCTCCCTGTCACTGGATTACCGGCAAAGATCACGCCGACAACACCACCGATACGATCCCGCCGCAGAACTTCGTTGCTCCCGTAAACGTAATTGACCGTTCCGCACAGGCTGCCGCCGACGCCGATTATCTTCTAACGGTGGAGAGCATCAAGGAATGGGAAGCCGAGCACGGAGAAATTGAAGCCGGATCATGGGTTTTGATGCGCACCGACTGGTACAAGCGCAATAGTTCGACTGATACATTTCTGAATGCCGATGAAAACGGCCCGCATTCTCCAGGACCAACGGCCGAAGCAATCGAGTATCTGCTTTCCAAAGGCATTGTTGGCTGGGGTCAGGAAACGATCGGTACAGATGCGGGATCGGCGGGAAATATGACCCCACCGTTTCCAGCACACAATCTTATGCATAAGGCAAACCGATACGGTCTGGCAAGCCTGAGCAATCTTGACCAACTACCGGCCAAGGGCGCGATCCTGATCGCAGCCCCTTTGAAGTTCGTAAAAGGCACTGGCTCGCCAGTCCGTGCGCTCGCACTTGTTGCTGGATGAAAGTAGAGAACGATCACCGCGAAAGATAAAGCCACAGGAGTATGAAGCACGTCCGACTTTCCGAGCGTTTTGCACGGAAAGCACATGCTTTTGTCATCTTGCTGACCCGACAAACCGCGAGCACGCAGGGAGGAGACGAAATCGTCTTTTCCCATACCTTGGCCCCACCACGGACGGTACAGCGGCGGCGCAACCCTGTTTGGCTCAATGTCATTCTCCCATGGGAGTTCTGACAATACCCCTGTAAAGACGGGCTGCCTCATCCATGGGCAGCGAAGGAGATTTCCTTCGCTGCCTCGATCAGTCTGGTTTCCAATGTCCGCTGGACGGCCTTGGGCATATCGATAGGCAGAACGAAACAGATCGTTGCCTCCACTGCGCTCCGCGCATTGACCAATGGGGAAGCCGGACATTGAGTGAAATTGTTGATAGCGCCAACAGTATGAACTGATGGGGTGGATGCCCCTCCGGTTGGCATCGGGGTATGATGCCTGCCCAGCGCATGGTAGCGCTCACGGAGGAAAGGCAGATGACACAAGTGCAAATCCTTGCGATCGACCTCGCGAAGCGGAGCTTCCAAGTCTGTGGAACGGATCGCGGCGGGGCGTGTGTGGATGCCCTCGGTTTGGTAAGAAGATTTTTTGACGGCTGTCCGCGAACGAGGAATTCTATCGGTCGTGTGCCAGGCCTCTCGATGTGGCCGGATTAGCCACAGGCCGGGATGCAGTTCGAAGAATAGGGACCACATCGGTTCAGAGAGCTTCTTGCTCGAGCGCCGGGACTGGTTTACCCCATTGTGAACATCGAAGTCCTTTCCGCATCGTCCCGTCAGTCGATCTTCCTACCGGGGCTTTTGGCCCCCGGCATCACCACATTGTCTTTCGCGAAAGGCAGCGGATCACGCCATTCTGTAATTCTGCTGCCTGGTCATCATTGCCCAAATGATGCGCGCCATCTTATTGGCGAGCGCGACAGCAGCCACCATTCGAGGCTTTCGGCCCAGAATGCCTCCTAACCAGTTGTCCGGTAACACGCCCTTGCGCACGATCCAGCGGATCAGGCTCATGGCTCCGACGATGAGTAGCTTTCGGATATCGGTTTGCCCCATCTTGCTGACACCACCCAGACGCGGCCCCCGTGGAGTGCTGCCTGGGCACAAGGCCAAGCCAGGCAGCAAATTCCGACCGCTCTTAAATGCGCGAAGATCTGGAGCAAATGCGAGGATCGCGCTGGCGGTTACGGGTCCGACGCCGGGAACGGTGCAAAGGCGACGCATGTCTTCATTTGCCTTGGTTGCGTCTCGAAGCTTCAGCATCAGCCCGTCGATCTTCTCGGTTAGCAGCCTGATCTGGTCGAGGTAAAGCTGACCAATCTCTCCCACGCCAGCAGGGAGGTCATTGGTCTCATCGGCCAGAATGCCCACTACAGCCGAGAGATTGGCTGGGCCTTGAGCGGCGATATGGCCTGCTGCCGGTTTCGTGGACACCGAGTTAAGGTGTTTCCGATGAAACTGGAGCGCATGAATGCAACGAAGGAAATTCAGCCGCGAGTACAAGCTTGAGGCAGTGAAGTTGGTGCGAGAGCGCGGGGTCAGTGTTGCG
>NZ_JBVPGS010000028.1:0-89936 GCF_055816855.1 Ochrobactrum sp. PL_is483 | reverse complement strand
GCCTGCCAATGCCTGCTGCAAGCCGCCGCACAGAACATCAAGAAGATCGCCATGGTCCTGACAAAGACGCCAAAGGCAGCCAGCGCATGAGCGGCTGCAGCCGTTTGCAACGCCTCGCCAGTGCAGTCACAAAAGGCGCCCGCTCCCAAAAACAAAACCCGCCGAAAAATATCGACGGGTTTGTCAGCGGTCTGACGCGCCCCGAGAGGCGCGTTAGAATTTTAGACCAGACGGCTCTGCTCAATCGCCGCTTCAATGAAGGAAGCGAAGAGCGGATGTGGTTCGAAGGGTCGGGATTTCAGTTCCGGGTGGTACTGAACGCCGATAAACCACGGATGATCGGGATATTCGACTGTTTCTGGCAGAACACCATCCGGCGACATGCCTGCGAAATTCAGTCCAGCAGTCTCCAGACGTTCCTTGTAGTCGATATTGACTTCGTAGCGATGACGATGACGTTCTGAAATATCCGTCGACCCATAGATTTCCGCGATCTTAGACCCCGGCTTCAATGCTGCTTCGTATGCGCCAAGACGCATAGTGCCGCCAAGGTCGCCTGCCGCTGCACGCTTTTCGAGCATATTGCCCTTCAGCCACTCGGTCATCAGGCCGACAACCGGCTCCTTAGTCGGACCGAACTCGGTCGAAGACGCATTCTCAATGCCAACCAGATTACGCGCTGCCTCGATGCAGGCCATCTGCATGCCGAAGCAGATACCGAAATACGGAACCTTGCGTTCACGGGCAAATTTCGCGGCAAGAATCTTGCCTTCCGCACCACGCTCACCGAAGCCGCCCGGCACCAGAATGCCGTGTACCTTTTCCAGATATGGAGCCGGATCTTCGCTTTCGAAGACCTCCGCTTCAATCCAGTCGAGATTGACTTTCACCTTGTTGGCGAGACCACCGTGATAAAGCGCTTCGATCAGTGATTTATAGGCGTCCTTGAGACCGGTATATTTGCCGACGATGGCAATGGTCACTTCACCTTCCGGATTATGGAGACGGTCGGAAACCTCCGCCCAGCGATCCATACGCGGCTTTGGCGCCGGATCGATGCCGAATGCCGACAGAACTTCCGAATCAAGGCCTTCCTTGTGGTAGGCAATCGGAACGTCATAGATCGTTGCCACGTCGAGCGCTTGAATGACTGCGCTTTCGCGGACATTACAGAACAATGAAAGCTTGCGCCGTTCCGATTCCGGAATCTCGCGATCAGCGCGAACCAGAAGGATATCTGGAGCAATGCCGATAGAGCGCAGCTCCTTCACCGAATGCTGGGTCGGCTTGGTCTTCAATTCGCCCGCAGCCGGAATATAAGGCATCAAAGTCAGATGGATATAAACTGCCGTACCGCGCGGCAATTCATTGCCAAGCTGGCGAATGGCTTCGAGGAACGGCATGGCTTCGATGTCGCCAACTGTGCCGCCGATTTCGCAGAGAACGAAATCATAGTCTTCATTGCCTTCAAGAACGAAGTTCTTGATCTCATCGGTCACATGCGGAATGACCTGAACCGTCGCACCGAGATAATCGCCGCGGCGTTCCTTTTCGATGATGTTGCGGTAGATGCGACCGGTAGTAATGTTGTCCTGCTGGTTGGCTGGACGACCGGTGAACCGCTCGTAATGGCCCAGATCAAGGTCTGTTTCAGCACCATCGTCAGTGACGAACACCTCACCGTGCTGGTAAGGCGACATCGTGCCGGGATCGACATTCAGATAAGGGTCGAGTTTACGGATACGCACGCGGTAACCGCGTGCCTGAAGGAGTGCAGCCAGTGCTGCGGCAGCTATGCCTTTTCCAAGGGAAGAAACCACGCCGCCAGTGATGAATACATATCGCGCCATGGGCTTATCTCGTTAGACTTTCTTGATTGATTCCGCCACAAGAAAATGCACTTCGGCCATGTTTTTTCACCGAAGTCAGGCGGCAATCCTCGTTGGACATAGAAAAACCGGAGCCAGAACCCCGGAGCGAATACGTCTATTCTCTCTAGCGCCCCTGTCCGCATAAAGCCATGTCGAAGCTCGAAATCCACAGCTTCCACCGGCAGGAACGGCGAGTAAGGCAAAAGAAAAAGGCCGGCCCCGTAGGTCCGGCCACGTTCACATAGTCATTTGCAGATCAGAGAACAACCACTTCGGTTCCAAGACCGACGCGCTCGTAAAGATCCATCACATCTTCATTGATCATGCGGAAACAGCCATTGGAAGCAGAGCTGCCGATGGTCCAGGGCTGAACGGTGCCGTGAATGCGGATGTAGGTATCCTTGTTGCCCTGGAACAGGTAGAGGGCGCGAGAACCGAGCGGGTTACCCGGACCGCCATCCATACCATTCTTGAAACGTCCATAATGAGCGGGATCACGCTCGATCATTTCCTTGGTCGGAATCCAGCGCGGCCACTCACGCTTTGCGTTGATTGTTCCGGTGCCCTTGAATTCCAACCCTTGCTTACCGACAGCAATGCCGTAGCGGCGAGCCGTCGACGATGTTTCAACGAGGTAGAGGAAACGCTGTTTCGGATCGATCACGATCGTGCCAGGCTTATAGCCGGTAAAAGCTACTTCCTGTGCCCGGAACTTCGGATCAATGTTGTACTTGCTGGCTTTTACCGCATTGCCGCCCTTGGAAGCCTTTTTCTTCTTCGGCTTTTCGGGATTGGCCTTGGTGTCGCTTGAAAGAGCTACCTGCTGAACGGATGCGGCAGCTTCGTTGAGCTGCGCTTCAGCGCTTACCGGCGAAGCTGCAAATGCCGGAGCAGTCGCCCCAATACAGAGACTTGCAATACCTGCCATCAGAATACGGCGTGAAAACATGTTCGGTTCCCGAAAATCAAGCACAAGGGAGAAACGCCTGCCGCATTAATTGCGACCAGACTTTCGCTCTGCTTACTGCAAAGCGATCCGGTTCTCAATTCAGCGCCGCTGTTCTGCAATGCGATTCGGCGGCGCCTATTGCCTACCTGCAACACTTTGCAGCCCGATAGTTAACAAAAAGAAAACCGGCCACAAGGACCGGTTTCCGCATTGGATTCACACTACGCGTTTTTTACTGCGAGCTTGGAACCGGATTGGCCGGGGTTTCCGGCACAGCCGGAGCCTGTGGCTGCGTTGCTGGCGCAGTTGCGCCTGGAGCCGCAGGTGCCGTCTGATTTGAGTCAGGACGTGAAGACCCGCCGCCCAACTGGTCCAGAATACCGCCGCCATTGCCGCCCGTCGGAGCAGTCTGGCTGCCGGTTGCCGCCGGAATACGATTGAGAATGTCGGTCGGCTTTTCGCCGTAGCGCGCCATGATGCCGAGAATAAGCGAGGTCGCGAAAAAGCCGATCGCAAGAATGGCCGTCGTGCGGGTTAGCGCGTTCGCAGCACCGCGAGCCGTCATGAAGCCCGAACCACCGCCAATGCCAAGGCCGCCGCCTTCCGAACGCTGGATAAGCACAACGCCGACAAGCGCCAGCACGATCAACAAGTGAATGACAATGAGTACGGTCTGCATGGGTTACGGTCTTTATATCCCTAAAACTAGAGCGGCTCTTTACACGCTATTGTCGGATAATCCAAGCCCCGAGGCCAAGATAGACAGACGTGAAACGCCAGTTACAAATTACGATAGGTTTCGCATATGGCGAGAAAATCATTCGCCTTCAAGCTCGCACCGCCGACAAGCGCACCGTCCACATCCGCGACGCCAAGCAATTCCAATGCGTTAGAAGGCTTGACCGAACCGCCGTAGAGCAGCCGAAGATGCGCACCCTTCGTGCCGAACCGTTCAATCAGCTGCTCACGCATGAAAGCATGAGCGGCACGCACGTCCTGCACCGTTGGCGTCAAACCTGTACCAATTGCCCAGACCGGCTCATAAGCGATGATTGTATTCTCCGCATTCACGCCATCCGGCAAGGAACCCGCCAGCTGCGAGCCTATAACGTCCAGCGTGCGTTCCGCCTTGCGCTCATCGGCCGTCTCGCCGACGCACACGATTGCGACCAAACCGGCAGCCCAGGCGGCTTCAGTTTTGGCGCGAACGATCTCATTGCTTTCGTGATGATCGGTCCGGCGCTCAGAATGACCGATAATGACATGCGTCGCGCCTGCTTCCTTGAGCATCTCGGCAGAGACATCGCCAGTATGCGCACCGGATACTTTATGATGTGAGTCCTGTCCGCCGAGACCAACCGTTTCGCCTTCGAGCGTTTCTGCTGCGCGAGAAAGAAGCGTCGCCGGCACACAGATTACGGCATCGAGCTTGCGGCCGAGATCGGAGCTCAGACCCGCAGCAATCGCGCGCAATTCGGTCAGGGATTCTCCCGTACCATTCATCTTCCAGTTGCCAGCAACCAGCGGACGGATTCCCGGAGTCATGCTATTCTCCTCGCCTGTTCAAAACAGCAGGCGCTACCGCCTCGCGAAAGCGGATCGGCGCCAAAATTTGCCACTGACTAAGCGTATTCGTGCCGCAATGCAAATGTTCTTAGGTTCCTAGTTGCAATGAGACCTTGCATATGGGGCTGGCTTAAGGTTATCCCCTGACTGGCTCTATCTATAAAAGCCGAGCTTCGATTTATTCTTGAAGGGTTTCCAATGCTCGACAGCCTGCGTTCCGCCGCTCAATCCTGGGTCGCCAAACTTCTGCTTGGCCTGCTTGTGCTGAGCTTTGCGATCTGGGGCATCTCCGATGTCTTTCGCGGTGGCCTGTCAGGCAATGCCGCTTTGACGGCTGGTGGTTCCGAAGTAAGCGCCACCGATTATCGTTTCGCATATGAGCAGCAGATGATGCGCCTGTCGCAACAGTTTCGCCAGCGCCTGACGCGTGAACAGGCACAGGCGCTTGGCGTCGAAAATCAGGTACTCGCACAGCTTGCAGCCGGAGTAGTCCTTGATGAAGGCGCACGAAACATGCAGCTCGGCCTCTCCAAGGATGGGATTGCGCGGCTGACCGGCGAAGACCCGGCTTTCCATGACGCAAGCGGCAACTTCAATCGTGCGCAGTTTGATGCGGTGCTTCGTCAATCCGGCATTCGCGCACAGGATTACCTCGACAATCGCGCGAAAGTCGCGCGCCGCCAGCAGATTGTGGAAGCCGCGACCGACGGAATCAAGCTCCCGAATGCGGCCTTGAAGGCGCTCGCCCTTTATCAGGGGGAAACCCGCAGCGTTGATTACGTGACTATTCAGGCTGAAAAGGCCGATGCTGTTCCGGCCCCTTCCGATGATGCGCTCAAAACCTATTTTGAGACGCAGAAAGACGAATACAAGGCACCGGAATACCGGAAGATAACCTATGTGAAGCTGGAACCGGCTGATATTGCAGATCCGTCTGCCGTCACGCAGGATGAAGTCAACGAATATTACGAAAAAAACAAGGACCGCTTCGGCTCGATAGAAAAACGCACCATCGAGCAACTTAGCTTTGCCGACGATGCCGCCGCAGAAGCCGCCCAGCAAAAAATCGCCGCAGGAACCAGCTTTGTTGATATCGGCAAGGAACAAGGCAAAACGGAAGACGACCTGAAACTTGGTTCGTTCGAAAAATCCGCTATTCCTGATCAGGCGGTTGCCGATGCAGCTTTTGCCCTTTCGGAAAATGGCGTGAGCCAAATCGTCAAAGGTAGTTTTGGTCCCGTTATCCTGCGTGTGACACAAATCGAACCGGCTCATGTGAAGCCGCTGGCAGAAGTTGAAGGCGAAATTCGCACCACGCTTGCAAACAACATTGCAGCAAGCAGCATCAGCGGGATTCACGACTCCTATGAACAGGAGCGCTCCGACGGCGCTTCCATGGCCGACGTCGCAAAGAAGCTGAGCCTCAAATCGGTCACAGTGGAAGCCGTTGATGCAGAGGGTAACGATCCTTCTGGCAATCCCGTGCAGCTACCGAATTCCGAAGCACTGCTTTCCGCTGCCTTCCAGGCCGACCAGGGTTTTGACAACGACGCACTTACCATGGGCAATGTCGGCTATCTCTGGTATCAGGTCGATGGCGTAACGCCAGCACGTGAACGCACACTGGACGAAGTCAAAGACAAGGTTGTCGCCGCTTGGAAGGGTGAAGAAGCCGTCAAGCGCCTCAATCAGCGTGTGGACGAGCTCAAGAAGCGCCTGGACGGCGGTGCGACGCTCGACACGATCGCTGCCGAACTGGGCGTTGAGAAGCAGACCAAACGCGGTATTATCCGCACGACCAACGATGCCGATATCGGAACGGCTGCCGCCGCGCAGATTTTCCGCGGAACAAATGGTTTCACCGGCAGCGCTGCCGCACCTTCTGACAATGCCCAGATTCTGTTCAAAGTTGTGGAAGTAACAGAACCTGCCGCAGCGGGCCCCGAAGCCATTCCGGAACAGCAGCAGAAATATCTGGCAACTTCTCTGTCGGACGACGTCCTTGAACAGCTCGTCGGTGAATTGCAGAAGCAATACCCTGTTAAGATAAACCAGACCGTCATCAACAACGCTCTGGCGTTTTAAGGACGGTGGGCATCCAAAATGGCTGATCTAAAACCCTATATTGCGAAAGCAGCTGCTGGAGAGCCGCTTTCGCTGGAAGATTCCAGAGCCGCTTTCGACATTATGATGTCTGGCCAGGCGACGCCGTCGCAGATCGGCGGACTGTTGATGGCGTTGCGTGTACGTGGTGAAACAGTACCGGAAATCGCCGGTGCCGTTGCCTCCATGCGCTCGCGCATGCTGGAAGTTTCCGCTCCCGACAACGCAATCGATATAGTTGGAACCGGCGGTGACCAATCCGGCTCCTACAATGTTTCAAGCTGCTCGGCGTTTGTCGTTGCGGGCGCGGGTGTTCCTGTCGCCAAGCATGGCAACCGCGCCCTTTCCTCACGTTCGGGCGCGGCTGATGCGCTAGCCGCGCTTGGCATCAATATCGAAGCTGATGCAAACACGATTGGCCGCAGCATCACTGACGCCGGTCTTGGTTTCATGTTTGCACCAATGCACCATTCCGCCATGCGCCATGTCGGCCCTTCCCGTGTCGAACTTGGAACGCGGACCATCTTCAATCTGCTTGGCCCCCTTTCCAATCCAGCCAGCGTCAAGCGTCAACTCGTTGGGGTATTTGCGCCCCAATGGCTGGTACCATTGGCCGAAGTGCTCAAAGAGCTGGGTTCCGAAGCGGCATGGGTGGTCTATGGCGATGGTCTTGATGAAATGACCACCGCAGGCACAACGCAAGTTGCGGCCCTCGAAAACGGCCAAATCCGTACTTTTGAAATCACGCCGGAAGAGGTTGGCCTCCGTCGTTGCGATCCGGCAGAACTGAAAGGCGGCGAAGCTTCAGCCAACGCCAAGGCTTTGCTGGGCGTACTTGAAGGCGATAAAAATGCTTATAGAGACATCGTGCTGCTCAATTCGGGCGCTGCCCTCGTCATTGCCGGCAAAGTGAAGGATCTGAAGGAAGGCATCACGCTAGCGGCGCAATCCATAGATAGCGGTGCAGCGCTTGCCGTCTTGCAAAAGGTGATTGCTGTTTCGAACGATAGAGCGGCCTGACCGAAAGGATTCACTATGTCCACCGACATTTTGCGCAAGATCGAGGCTTACAAGCGCGAAGAAATCGCCGCAGCCAAGGCAAAGCGTACCGTCGCTGATCTCAAGGCACGCGCACAGGATCAGGAAGCCCCGCGCGGCTTTCTGAAGGCACTGGAGGCAAAACGCGCTGCCGGTGAATTCGCGTTGATCGCTGAAATCAAGAAGGCAAGCCCCTCGAAAGGCCTTATCCGTCCTGATTTCGATCCGCCTGCACTTGCCAAAGCCTATGAATCTGGCGGCGCGGCATGTCTATCCGTGCTGACCGACACCCCTTCCTTTCAGGGAGCGCCAGAGTTCCTTACGGCAGCCCGCAACGCATGCGGCCTTCCGGCGCTCCGCAAAGATTTTTTGTTCGATACCTATCAGGTGCATGAAGCTCGTAGCTGGGGGGCGGACTGCATCCTGATCATTCTCGCAAGCGTCGATGACGATCTGGCGAAGGCGCTGGAAGAAACTGCGTTCGAGCTAGGCATGGATGCGCTCATCGAAGTACATGACGAAACCGAGATGGAACGCGCATTGAAGCTTTCATCACGTCTTCTCGGCGTCAACAATCGCAACCTACGTACATTCGAAGTCGACCTCGCTGTCTCGGAACGCCTGTCGAAAATGTCGCCCTCTGATCGCGTTCTGGTAGGTGAAAGCGGCATATTCACACATGACGATTGCCTGCGTCTGGAAGAATCTGGGATTGGAACCTTCCTCATCGGGGAAAGCCTGATGCGCCAGGCAGATGTGGCGGCAGCTACCCGCGAACTCCTGACCGGCAAGGCTTGACCAATGATGTCCAAGCTCACGCATATCGACCAGAGCGGTGCTGCCAATATGGTGGATGTTGGGGCAAAGGATGAAACCGAACGTCAAGCCACGGCCGAAGGATCGGTCAGAATGATGCCGGAAACGCTGGCGCTCATTCTTGAAGGGAATGCCGCGAAAGGTGACGTTATAGGCGCAGCGCGTCTGGCGGGTATTATGGCGGCAAAAAAGACCGCCGATCTGATTCCCCTCTGCCATCCGTTGATGCTGACCAAAGTTGCTGTCGAGATCGAGCCGGATCAGGCGTTGCCTGGTTTACGCATTCGTGCTCTCGCCAAGCTCAAAGGACGTACCGGCGTGGAAATGGAGGCCCTCACCGCCGTTTCCGTCACGTGCCTTACCATCTACGACATGGCCAAAGCCGTCGACAAACATATGGAGATCGGCGGTATCCACGTGACAGAAAAAAGCGGCGGCAAATCCGGTGACTGGAAAGCATAAAGCGCTGAACTTTGCTCTGGATCAATTCATCCAGACGGCCTTTCTGTTCTAAAGAGGTCAACAATTCAGTTCGAGAGGAAACGCAATGTCCCTTCTCCCGGTCGATGACGCACTGGCCCGCATTCTGAAATCCGCAGAACCGCACGGCAAGGAGCAAGTCGCTTTGTCCGATGCGGGAGGGCGCGTGGTGGCAACACCTGTGCTGGCACATTTTCTCCAACCGCCTTTCGACGGGTCGGCGATGGACGGCTATGCCCTGATCGCGCCCGACAACATCTCTTATCCTGTAAAGTTCGACATCATCGGCGAATCGGCTGCGGGTAATCGCTTCGAGGGCGAATTGGGGATCGGACAGGCGGTTCGCATTTTCACTGGCGCGCCAATACCCAAAGGCGCTGATACCATTGTCATTCAAGAACACACCGAGCGTTCAGGCAACCAGCTGATCGTCCATGAAGGCATGGAGTCAGGACGGCATATCCGCCGTGCGGGCCTCGATTTTTCGCCCGGCAACATCGTCATTTCAACAGGACGCGAGCTGGATGCCGCGGCACTGTCGCTGGCAGCCGCGAGCGGCAATGCGAAGGTTGACGTATTCCAGAAACCCAAGGTGGCGATCGTTGCGACTGGTGATGAACTCGTGCCTCCCGGTGATATTCCGGGGAAGGATCAAATTGTTGCATCGAACAGTGTTGGAATCGCCGAAATCATAAGGCGTGCGGGCGGCAGCCCTGAAGATAAGGGGATCATTCCGGACGATCCTGCCAAGATTGAACAGGCGATAGCAGACAGCCTGCAAGATGGCATCGACGTTCTGGTTACGATTGGCGGCGCGTCCGTCGGTGACCGGGATTTTGTGCACGGCGCACTTCAAAAACTGGGAGTCGGCCTCGACTTCTGGAAAATAGCCATGAGGCCGGGCAAACCCCTGATGTATGGCCGCATCAGCGTGAAAGATAAAATTGTGCACATCATAGGGTTGCCGGGTAATCCTGTCTCAAGCCTGGTCTGTGGCCTCGTCTTTCTTCGTCCCCTTGTTGCCAAGCTCGCCGGAACCAATCTCGACGCCGACATCCGTCCGGCCAAGCTGGGCGTTACCCTGCCCGCCAACGATCATCGCCGCGATTATATTCGAGCAATAATCGAATCATCTCCGAATGGAACGCTGATAGCAAAGCCGTTTCCAGTTCAGGATTCGTCCATGCTTTCGGGCCTCGTCGGCTCGGATGCCCTCATCATCAGGGACGAGAATGCACCTACCGCCGCTATCGGTGATGATTGTCGTGTTCTTATGCTATAGAGCGCCCGTGGGCACCCATTGCCAAGTTACACGAGAAAACGCATATAACGATATATAAAATATACATTATTTTATTGGACACCACGTGGAAACGCCGCGACGTTATCGGATACCGGCTTTCCATCCATTCTCGACGCAAACGTTAAGGATTTTAAAACCATTGCAGAACAAGACTGGAACATATAGTGTTCGTTCTGGTTTTGTTTTTCTCGATTCTTTGCCGGGAGGGTATCGCGCATGTTAACCCGCAAACAGCACGAGCTTCTGCTGTTCATTCACGAACGTCTGAAAGAGACGGGTATTCCCCCATCTTTCGATGAAATGAAGGAAGCGCTCGATCTGGCATCGAAATCGGGTATCCATCGTCTGATTACCGCTTTGGAGGAGCGTGGTTTTATCCGCCGCCTGCCGAACCGGGCACGTGCGCTCGAGGTCTTGCGTCTGCCAGATTCCATCGCTCCGGGGCTCAATGCGCAAAAGAAGTTTGCTCCCAGCGTTATCGAAGGTAGCCTCGGCAAAGCACCACCAGCCCCTCCACCATCGCGCCCCGCCCCTGCGGCTACCAATGACGATACATCTGCAACAGTTTCCGTGCCGGTCATGGGACGAATTGCTGCCGGTGTACCGATTTCCGCGATCCAGAATCAAACCCATTCCCTCAGCCTTCCACCGGAAATGATTGGCGCAGGCGAGCATTACGCTCTCGAGGTCAAAGGGGATTCAATGATCGATGCTGGAATTTTTGACGGAGATACAGTCATTATCAAACGTGGCGATTCCGCAAATCCCGGTGAAATCGTCGTAGCGCTTGTCGATGACGAAGAAGCGACTTTGAAACGCTTTCGTCGCAAAGGAGCATCCATCGCGCTGGAAGCAGCCAATCCCGCCTATGAGACCCGAATCTTTGGCCCCGACCGTGTTAGGGTTCAAGGCAAGCTCGTTGGCTTGATCCGCCGCTATTAAAGTGTTGGCGCAAATGCATAAAGCAAAAAGTCCGAGCAGATTGATCCGTCGTTTTTAGTTGGCAGCGCTTAAGGGTCATTCGCAGCGATTTTCGTCACCGTCGGCGTCTGCTGAACAGCTCCCTGAATTTCTGCCAGGCTGGGATTTTGGTTTGTATTCGCGTTCAGCCAAACCGCGAGCTGGACGTGAATGGATGCGATGTAGATGCCAAGGGCGGCTCGGCGTGTCGACTGCAAATCTTATCCGGTTGTCTTGTTGCAGAGTAGATATTGGCTGCCCCACCTCGGCTCTTGTTGTTTCGGGAGAAACTACGAGTAAAGCCTGGGAAACTCCGTTTTGTTCTGATGCTTTTCCGAGTCTTATCTCCACAGCTCCCTTTAACGCCAAATCACGTTTACTGATACTCAGGATAGTTGAACGACGGCACGAAGCTTCTTTACCGGGAACAGCGAGAATAACCACATCGCCAATATCGCAGGCTATCTCTCGCATTGCAGTGTCTGCCGTATAGGCAAGTATGCGTCCATCGCGCAAGCTGATCGTGCATAAACCATCTTCGCACTCGAACCGATTTCCATCGGTTCCTTCGTTATTCTTGCCTGTCGCCGGCGCGATAAACTCATCGACCAGATAGGCAGTTTTCCAATTGTCGGCTGTAAATTGCGAGGGGCGACTTCGATTGATTGCCAGCCTCCCATCAGCCAGTCGGACGCCCACCAGTTTGGCATCTTCCGATACCACGATGTCGGGAAAAGGCTCACTGACGAAAGCTACGAACCCAAGAATAATGAAGGGGAGCGCCAGCGCCTTCAGTCGCGTCGACAAAACGACACCCAGAACGAGCGCGATGGTCCAAACAACAAGCGTGAGAGAAGGCATGGCCCCCGGATTGCCGTCGGGTGACCATGTCGCCACGAAAGCAGCTATATGACGGACAGCAAAAATACCCCAGCCCATTATCTGCAAAGGCCCCCAGTCCAGTTGCAATGGCATCAGCACAAGACCGAAGACGGCAAACGGCATTACGAGAAGAGCTATTACGGGTTCGGCAAGGACATTTCCTACCAAACCAAACGGCGCTGTGTTGTTGAAGTGATAAGCTGCAAAAATCCCGCTCGCCAGCCCGGCAATGAGAGATGTGCCCGCCGCCGCTGTGAGCAACTTCAAGATTTTTCCGGCAAAACCAGGAGCTGCCTTCCCGCGTTTTTCCGCACCAAAACGCTTGCTCGCATTGCGTTCGCTCCACCAGGCATAGCCGGCAATCAACGCAGCCGTAGCCGAGAAAGACATTTGAAAACTCGGCCCCAATATCTCATGCGGCGAAATTGCAATCATAGCGACCGCTGCAATCGCCAGATTACGCATACTGATGGCAGCATGGTCCACCAGCAATGCGCCAAGCATGACTGCGATCATCACGTAGCTTCGTTGTGCAGCGACATCAGCACCCGACATGGCAAGATAGAAGGTGCAGCTTAGCAAGGAGAGAAATGCCGCATACTTCTTCACCGGATGTCTTACGCTGAAAGCCGGAAATAGCGCGAAGAGAGACCGCAACGTCAGCATGACGACCCCTGCGGCAAGCGCCATGTGCAAGCCTGAGATCGACAGAATATGCGCAAGCCCTGCTTTACGCAGATCTTCATTCGTCTGCTCACTGATCCCCGCGCGCGTGCCTGCTACGAGTGCCGCAGCGACACTACCGTCCTCACCACCTATCACTTCCTCAATGCGTTCAGACACCTGAACACGCAACATCGCAATCCACTGGGAAATTTCGGCGGTCAGTTCATCTGGCGGAGGAACCGTCGCAACTTTAGGCGTTCCGAGAAAGAAACCATTGGCGCCAATCCCATTGAAATAAGCATGAAATGAGAAATCATAATTGCCGGGACGAACCGGACCTGACGGTGTACGCAATCGCGCGAAACCCGTCAGCCCACTGCCAATTGTCGTAGAGGCTGGAATATCCCTTGCATTGATGCGAATGCGTTTCGGTGGAAAACGAAGCTCTGGGCGTTCGGTCTGGAGCACATCCAGTGTTACTCGCCAACTGCCATTATCCTGATATTCAAGAGCAACAACCCTGCCTGTTACGCGTGTTGCGACATCTGAGCCCAACAGGGGCGTTGCTCGGCGTTCCGTCTCCCATTTGGCGACTACAAGCCCCGCTACCAAAGCGATGCTCAATGTTATGCCTTGAGCTGCAACATAATACCGGCGCGTTGCACTTCTAACGATGACGGCAATTGCAAGCATGGACAAAAGCGGTGTCCATTCAGGTTCGAATGAGAGCGTGAAATAAATGATCGCGCCAACACCGGCGAAAACTGGCAGCAAAAGAAAAAACAGGCCACGCCCGACTTCAGTTTCGATCGCGGCCCTGATCAGATTTTTCGCAATGGAAGGAATAGATAGAAGACGTTCACGCAGGCGGGATGCAGATGACTTGACCAGTTCCGGATTTGCCGGAAATTCCGTTTCATCGTGGGGCCATACCTCTGGCAATAATGTGCGCACAAAACCATCGGGCATGCTTCTGACAAGCGCCCGTTCGTTTGCATCGCTCGCCTCCCTGATGCCCGTCATGCCCCCCGCCTGACCGCAAAAGTTAGCCCAAACCGCCTTGATACCCCAAAAGAACGACGGCACATCAGCACGAAAGGGATGCGAAACCCTTGCGCACATTGCTGCCTATGCTACATGAACCGCAGCCGAAATCGAGTGGGTTCACATCAAGAGCCTCGATTACCCTGCCGGGTATCTCCCGCAGGCTTCAGAATTCAAGTTTGCGCCAATGTCTCGGCATTCGCCGCTGTTCTCAAAAGGCGCATGACATAGTGGAGCTATCATGCCGAAACCGGTTGTAACCCGTTTTGCCCCCTCGCCCACGGGGTATCTGCACATTGGCGGCGCGCGTACTGCCTTGTTCAACTGGCTTTTTGCCAAGCACAATGGCGGCAAGATGCTGCTGCGCATTGAAGACACCGACCGGGAAAGGTCCACAGACGCAGCAACGGCTGCAATTCTTGATGGTCTGACCTGGCTGGGATTGGATTGGGACGGCGATGCCATCTCGCAGTTCGAGCGCGCACCTCGCCATCGCGAAGTTGCGGAAGAACTCGTGGCTCTTGGCAAGGCATATTATTGTTATGCCACGCCTGCAGAACTTGAAGAAATGCGCGAGAAAGCACGCGCCGAAGGCCGCCCACCGCGCTATGATGGCCGCTGGCGTGATCGCGATCCGTCGGAAGCGCCTGCTGGCGTAAAGCCCGTCATCCGGATCAAGGCTCCGCAGGAGGGCGAAACGCTTGTACAGGATGCCGTGCAGGGCGACGTACGTTTCCCGAACAAGGACCTTGATGATTTCATCATCCTGCGCTCTGATGGCACGCCAACTTATATGCATGCGGTCGTTGTCGATGACCACGATATGGGCGTGACACACATCATTCGCGGTGACGATCATTTGACCAATGCCGCCCGGCAGACCGTTATCTATAACGCCATGGGTTGGGATGTGCCGCAAATGTCGCATATCCCGCTCATCCATGGTGCAGATGGCGCAAAGCTCTCCAAGCGCCACGGCGCTTTGGGCGTCGACGCCTATCGTGCGATGGGATATTTGCCCGCCGCACTCCGCAACTATCTGGTGCGCCTCGGCTGGAGCCACGGCGACGACGAAATCATGTCGACCGAACAGATGATCGAATGGTTCGACGTGAAGGATATCAATAAGGGTGCCGCTCGCTTCGATTTTCAGAAGCTTGAGGCGATCAATGGCGTCTATATGCGCGCCAGCGATGACAAGGCGCTTTATGATGCGCTTATCGCTGTTCTGCCGGAAATCGAAGGCGGCAAGGAAATTGCGGACGCGCTGAACGAGAAGCGAAGCGCACAACTGCTCGCCGCCATGCCGGGCCTGAAGGATCGCGCCAAAACTCTGGTGGAGCTGGCCGACGGATCGAAGTTCATCTTCGCTGCTCGCCCGCTTGATCTGGATGAAAAGGCGGCGTCACTCTTGAATGAGGAAGGCCGCGCCGTCCTCAAGTCCGTGCTGCCGGATTTGGAAGCAGCAGGCGAGTGGACCGCTGAATCACTTGATGCCGTCGTACGGACTCACGCAGAGAAAACCGGCCTGAAGCTGGGCAAGATTGCACAGCCGCTCCGTGCAGCATTGACCGGTCGCGCCACCTCTCCGGGCGTGTTCGACGTGCTTTTTGTCCTTGGCCGTGAAGAGTCGCTTGGACGTATCCACGATCAAATCGGTTAAGGTGGGAACATTCACGCTGACGTGACAAAACCGGCGTAAATAGTTCAAATTACGCATTGCATCGCGAACCGTTTGGGATAGTTTGACGTGCAAAATCGTTAGGATAATGCGTTGCAACGCTGATGGTCCCCGCGGCTCGGGGATCACACCAAGAGATAAAAGACAAATTATAACGGCGATTACAATTCTGCCGTCGTGCGGGCGGCAAAGTGGACATGAAAGGAAACACGATGTCAGATAGGACAGCCAGCTTTACACTAGAAGGCAAAACATTCGACCTGCCTGTGCGACAAGGCACTGTCGGACCAGACGTCGTTGATATCGGTCCACTCTACAAGAACTCGCAGATGTTCACCTACGATCCAGGCTTCACGTCCACGGCATCGTGCGAATCCAAGATCACCTACATCGATGGCGATGAAGGCACCCTGCTCTATCGCGGCTACCCGATCGATCAGCTCGCCGAACACGGTGACTTTCTGGAAACCTGCTATCTGCTTCTCTATGGTGAACTGCCGACCGCAACCCAGAAGGCTGACTTCGATTATCGTGTGACGCGCCACACGATGATTCATGAACAGATGACGAAGTTCTTCTCGGGCTTCCGCCGCGACGCCCATCCTATGGCAGTGATGGTTGGCTGCGTCGGCGCGATGTCGGCATTCTATCATGACTCTACCGATATCACTGACCCGCATCAGCGTATGGTTGCTTCCATTCGCCTGATCGCCAAGGTTCCGACGCTAGCCGCCATGGCCTACAAGTACCATATCGGCCAGCCGTTCATGTATCCGAAGAACGACCTCGATTTCGCATCGAACTTCCTGCACATGTGCTTTGGCGTCCCATGCGAGGATTACAAGGTCAACCCGGTTCTGGCGCGCGCTATGGACCGCATCTTCATCCTCCATGCAGATCACGAACAGAACGCCTCAACCTCGACGGTGCGTCTCGCCGGTTCGTCGGGTGCCAATCCTTTTGCATGTATTGCTGCTGGCGTTGCCTGCCTCTGGGGCCCTGCCCACGGCGGTGCAAATGAAGCTGCACTTAACATGCTGGCTGAAATCGGTTCTGTCGACCGTATTCCTGAATTCATCGCGCGTGCAAAGGACAAGAACGATCCGTTCCGCCTGATGGGCTTCGGCCACCGCGTTTACAAAAACTACGACCCGCGCGCCAAGATCATGCAGAAGACCTGCCATGAGGTTCTGGGCGAACTCGGCATCAAGGATGATCCGCTGCTCGACGTCGCAATGGAGCTCGAAAAGATCGCTCTGACCGACGAATACTTTATTGAGAAGAAGCTTTACCCGAACATCGACTTCTATTCCGGCATCACGCTGAAGGCTCTCGGCTTCCCGACCGAAATGTTCACGGTTCTCTTTGCTCTCGCCCGCACCGTTGGCTGGGTCGCACAGTGGAAGGAAATGATCGAAGATCCGCAGCAGAAGATCGGTCGCCCGCGCCAGCTTTATACCGGCGCTGCCGAGCGTGATTACGTGCCGCTCGCAAAGCGTAAATAAGCACCAAAGCTAAAAGAAAAACCCCGGCCGCCAAAAGCGACCGGGGTTTTCGTTTTTTCCTCGCATTAACAAATCAGTTCTTGGAAACGCCAGCCAGTTCCAGAATAACCTGCGCTCCAATATCGCCAGACGGCTTTTCGGTCGCCATGATTGAAGCCACCTTATCGAACCCATCCAGTTGAGCCTGTCGCGCGGATCCGGGCCGCATAAGCCGTTCGAGGTTGCGGGCGAGCATTCCCGGACGAACGAACTCGTTAAAATATTCAGGAACAACAGGCTCATCGGCGATAATATTGGGCAGCGCCGCACTCCAGATCGTAATCTTCGGCATCAGAAATTTGCGCGCAAACCAGTCCGCCTTATAGGAAAGCACGCTTGGAATGCGCGACAGGGCGAGCTCCAGCGAGACCGTTCCAGAAGCTGCGAGCGCTGCATCTGCTTTCGAAAATGCTTTCCACTTCTCCTCATCTCCCACGACTATAAGCGGCTTGACTGCCCAGTTCATGGAGAGAGCCCGTACCATTTCCTCGATGCGGGGCAAGGTCGGCAGAATAACGTCGAGCTTTTCAACCCGAGCAGCGAGTTCGCCAATAGCCTGCCCAAATGGTTCCATGAGCATTTGGATTTCGGTACGGCGAGACCCCGGCAAAACAAGCAAGGTTTTCCTTGTTTCGTCCGTTCGCTCGGTCTCAAGAACCATTTGCCCGGCGCGCGCCCGCAATATCGGGTCATAACTGGAGAGACGATGCCCCACATAAGTGGCGTTAGGCCCGCTTAACCGCTGCATGACATCGACTTCAAAGGGAAGAATAGTCAGCACATGGTCGAAATATGCTTTCATCGCGCGGGCGCGTTGCGGTCGCCACGCCCACACGCTCGGCGCAATATATTTCACGATCGGAATCGACGGCCTTGCCGCCCTGATCTTTTTGGCGACACGATGTGTAAATTCAGGGCTGTCGATCAGCACGACACAATCGGGATTCTCCGCAACAATGCGTTGTGCCGTTTGCCTGATACGCAGCATCAGACCCGGTAAATTCTTGAGAATTGCACCCAGTCCCATTAACGCGATCTCGTGCGGATCAAAAAAAGACTTCATTCCCCGAGCCGCGAGGTGATCGCCACCGACCCCCACGATGTCGACCAATCGGTCTGTCTGCGTCCGCAGCGCATCGATCAGATCGGCACCGAGAAGATCACCGGATTCTTCACCGGCCACGATTGCTATTTTCAATGGCCAGCTGGTGGTGCTCACTTCTTGATGTCCTTTGTCTCGCGACTGACCGTCTCGACGAAGAGGCCTTTGTCGTTTGCCGCAGCGATGGTTTCGCCGAAGCCTAAAATGAATGTCCTGCCTGCCTCAACCGCAATTCCTGACAAACCCGCTTGCGCGGCGTTATTTACTGTCGAAATCCCTATGGTTGGAAGATCAGCCCTTTCCTCCTGCCTCGGCTTCGCCATCTTGACGAGAACACCGCCGCGTCGAGGTATGCGGCCAACCGCACGCAAATCGCGCACGCGCTCAATCATCTGGTCTGTGCCTTCAGCTCCTTCAAGCGCCACCACACGACCGCCAACCGCAACAGCGCCTTGCCCGACATCAAGATCGCCCAAACGAAGCGCGGACTCCATCGCAAGTTCAAGGTTCTGGCGTTCTCGTGCGTCTGGTGCTTTCGAGGTCAGGATTTGGGGCGGAAATGGGGAAAGTAAATTCGGGACGACTTCATGAGCGCCGACGACTTTGAAACCGAAGGATTCCAACAAGCCTATGAACGCGCGCAGAAGCGCGTCGTCGCCCTGGCCCAATGCGCGCAAAACGTATGGCACCGCACGCAGGGTCGGCCAGTCAAACTTCAAGTCGCTGACATGGGGCCTGCTTGTCACTCCGCCAGCGAGAACAACCCGCTCCACACCGGCAGCCTTCATCGACCGTACGAGCTTTGCAAACTCTACAATCGAGATTTCCTGATGCTCATACTTGTAAAGTACCGGGTCGGCTTCTCCTCGCAATGGTACGAGGAAAGGCACATTTCCCGCAGTTTCAAGAGCTTCTGCCACATTTATTGGCAATAGCCCATTTCCAGCGATGATCGCAACGCGCCCAGCATCATCTGCCGGACGCGCTATTTTCTCAATCTTCGCCGCTGTCATGCCCGGCCACACCATGGACCGCGTCGAGCGGAGGCGTGCAGTAGGCACGCTTGGTATCGACATTGATGAAATCAATCATATCAATAACAGCCGGAGAGTCTGGAATCGCAACCAGAACGTCCTTTGCACGGTCCCGGATTGGTTTTGTGCGGTCGAACAGCATCCGAACGGCATGACGAAGATTATGGATCTCTTTGCGTTCCATACCGGAGCGTTTCATACCGATGATATTCAAGCCACCGAGATGCGCATGCACACCGATTGCCATGCCATATGGAATGAGATCACTCACGACCGCAGCCATACCGCCGACGAAGGCATGATGGCCGATGCGCACAAACTGATGTATCGCAGCGCCACCGCCGAGAATGACGTGATGGCCAATAGTCGTATGACCGCCGATCATCACATTATTGGAGAAGGTAACATAATCGCCAATATCGCAATCGTGCGCCACGTGAGCGTAAGCCAGAAACGAACAATTGTCGCCGATCGAAGTGTAACCGCGCGCGTTGTCTGACCCTTTGTGCATGGTCACGCCTTCGCGGATAAGGCAGTTTACACCGATATTAAGCCTGGTAGGACCGCCCTTATGCTTATTGTTCTGCGGATCGCACCCCAGAACAGCATGTGGGTAGACCTTGCCACCCGCACCAAGTGTGGTAGCTCCCGTTATGACTACGTGGCTCATCAATTCCGAATTGTCGCCGATGACCGCGCCAGACTGAATGTGACAGAAGGGGCCGACAGACACACCCTGCCCCAGTTCCACGCCCTGCTCTACAAAAGCGGTGGGGTGAATAGTTGTTTCTTTCATTGATATGCTCACTGGTTTTCTTCAGCTGTGCTGATCATGGCAGCGACTTCAGCTTCCGCAACCTTCACACCATCAACTTCCGCAACGCATTCATATTTAGAGATATTTGCACGTTGCTTGATTTTCTTGACATGAAGCAAAAGCCTGTCTCCCGGTATGACGGGACGACGGAACTTCGCATTGTCGATGGTCATGAAATAGACCACACCCGGCCGTCCAGTCTTGCGTTGAAGCAGGGAAATGGCACCCGCCGTTTGTGCCATGGCTTCGACAATCAATACGCCCGGCATGATCGGCTTTTCGGGAAAATGGCCGGTGAAATGCGGCTCGTTGATCGTCACATTCTTGATGCCGGTCGCAGAGACGTCACCGTCAATATCGACGATCCGGTCAATCAGCAAAAACGGATAGCGATGCGGCAGCACGGCCAGAAGGTCCTGGATATCTGCTGCTTCCAGCTTGGTCTGATTTGCATCACTCATCAGAGGATTGTTCCTTTCTCGATTGCCCGATGCTGCGGATGTTCGCAATATCGCGGAACCACTGCTTGATAGGCCGCGCGGGAATACCACCCCAGCGCTCACCATCGGGTATGTCATTCATAACGCCGCTTGCCGCGGCAACCTGCACGCGTGAGCCGATGATCAAATGGTCGGCAAGCCCAACACGCCCGCCCAGCATTGTCTGGTCACCAATAACGCAACTGCCGGAGATGCCGCAATGCGCGGCAATGATACAAAACCGGCCTATCCGCACATTGTGCGCGATCTGGACAAGGTTATCGACCTTGGTACCTTCACCGATAATGGTATCGTTCAAGGAGCCACGATCCACCGTGGTATTGGCGCCAATCTCAACATGATCTTGAATGATAACCCGGCCGAGCTGAGGCACTTTTTCCAAACCAGCAGGACCCGGAACATAGCCGAACCCGTCTTGTCCGATACGAACTCCCGGGTGAAGCGAAACCTGATTGCCGATGAAAGCACACTGGATGGTTACGCCCGGCGCAATATAACTGTTGCGGCCGATCTGGCTTCCCTCTCCAATGACAGCAGTCGAAGCGATCAGAGTACCGCTACCCACGGTAACGCCCTTACCGATCACGGCTCCGGCTTCGATGGTCGCACCATCCTCGATATGCGCTGTCGGATGAATGATAGCAGCCGACGAAATCCCTGTCTCTCCAAACCAGCTGAGCGGCTTGACGGACGAAGGAAACAACATCCGCCCAACCGATGCGAAATCTCGTTGTGGATTACGGGTAATGAGCGCAGCTATGTGCGATGGCACACTATCCACCACAGCTTCCGTGCACAGAACCGCAGCAGCATGGATCGAAGAAAGTCCATCAGCGTTCTTTTTGCCTTCGACGAAGACAAGAGAACCTTCCACAGCATCTTTGAGAGAAGAGAGACGCGCAACAGAACGCGGCGCAAGCTTCGGGTCACGAAGTCTTGCACCGGTAAAATCTGCTATATCGCCAATCGTGAGCTCACGCGAGGGCGTGAAAAAAACAGGATCTGCCATCAAAACACTTTCTTCCCCGGGGCTATTACACCCCGGGAAAAGGCAAATCTACTAGAACTTGGTCGAAACACCGAAGTTGAAGTTCTGAACCTTGTCGGTGTCAGCCTTCGCGATCGGGAACGCATAGTCAAAGCGCAGCGGACCGAACGGAGAAGCCCACATCAAGCTTACACCTGCCGAAGCGCGAAGCTTCTTGTCGTCGCCATAAATTGGCGAACCGCCTTGCGAGGAGTCGTTACCATAAAGCGTTGCTGCATCCGCGAACAAAGCACCACGGATACCGAGGCTTTCCGGAACGAGCGGCATCGGGAACTGAACTTCAGCCGTACCGTTGATGTAGGTCGTACCGCCCATCCAGTAGCGCTTGCCGTTCGCCGCATCCTGATATGGACCGATACCGTTGAACTTGAAACCGCGAATGATATCCGAATTGTTCTTGAACAAGTCGAAGATACGGACGCCATCGTCGCCAAATTCATGGATATAACCACCACCGATGCCCAGCATACCGACGATGTCGGCTTCCTGAGAAAGCGTCTTGTAGTAGTTAGCCTTGGCTGTCGTCTTGATATACTTCGCGTCGCCACCGAGACCGGCAAACTCCTGCGTGAACTTGGCATGAATACCGTCATGCGGATTCTTCATGTCATCAATGGAGTTATAGGTCAGCGAATAGCTGATGGACGAACGCAGCCATGGGCTATGTTCAGCCGCTTCAAGCAAGGCAGGAGCATAGTAATTATCGGCATCAGAACGGAACAGGTCATACTTTTCCTGAACCAGGTTGTACGCGATACCTGCCGAGAAATTGTCCGTAATTGGAAGACCAAAACGGATCGTACCACCGGTCTGCTCGACGTCGTAGTCGTCATTTACGCGGTACGTGCGACGGAAGACGTCAAAGCCAGCCGACAAACGGTAACCGAGGAAATAGGGCTCAGTGAACGACAGGCCGTAATTGCGCATATCGTCCTGACCGGCACCCGCGCTGATACGGATATACTGGCCACGTCCGAGGAAGTTACGCTCGGTGATAGCGGCTTCAACCTGGGCACCCGGCGATTCCCCACCGGTCGTATAACCGCCGCCAATCGAAAATTCACCAGTCGACTTTTCAACAACGTCAACGACCAGGATAACCTGATCTGGCTCGGAGCCAGGTGCGGTCGAAATGTTGACGGTCTGGAAGAAGTCAAGTGCCTCAAGACGACGCTTCGCACGCTGCACCATGACCTGATTGAAGGCATCACCTTCATTCACGTCGAATTCGCGGCGAATCACGAAATCGCGGGTCTTGTCATTGCCGCGAATTTCAATGCGCTGAATGTAAGCGCGCGGACCTTCATCGACGCTATAAACCACCGAGATCGTGTGATTTTCAAAATCACGATCACCACGCGGCTCGACCTTTGCAAAAGCGTAACCGCTTCCAGCGACATTTTCGGTAACCGCGAGAACAGAATCCTCGATTTCCTTGGCGCTGTAAGGCTTGCCCGAACGCGTCTTGACCAGATGATCCAGAGCCTGCCCGTCTACACCGTCAACATTGCTTTCGACGCTCACATTGCCAAACGTATAGCGCTGACCTTCATCAACCGTGATGGTGATCGTGTATTCGTTTGTCGACGGATCGAGAACGGCATTGGACGAAATGACACGGAAATCCGCATAGCCGCGATTGTAATAGAAACGGCGGAGCGTTTCCTCGTCAGCCTGAAGACGACCCTCATCATACACGTCATTACGCGTCAGCCAGGAAAGCGGATTTGAGCGCTTGGTCGAGATCACATCACGCAGGCGACGGGCGCTAAACGCCTGATTGCCAACAAAATCAACGTTCGCGATCTTCGTGCGTGAACCTTCGTTGATTTCATAAACAACGTTTACACGACCCTGACCGAGATCAACGGTACGCGCATTCACAGTCGCATCGCTGCGCCCGATATGCGCGTAAGCTCCCTTGATAGCCTCGACATCAGCTTCCATCGTCGCAGCATCGTAAGGCGAACGGGCCTTGAGCTGGACTGCGCGGGCGAGATCAGGGTCCTTGATCTTCTTGTTGCCCTGGAAAAGGACGTTATTGACAACCGAACGCTCGCTAACATTGACGACGAGCGTGCTACCGGACTGGTTGATGCGAACGTCCGAGAACAGCCCCATCGCGAACAGACGCTTCACCGCAGCATCAATATCGGCGCTGGTGAAGGCCTTGCCCGGGCGAATCTCGATGTTGTCACGGATGGACTGCGCGTCGACGCGTGTGTTACCGCGCACCTCGATACGGCTAACGACAGCAGCCTCGGCAACATTGACCGAAGCCAGCGAGAGTGCAGCAGTACCCGAAGCCACAAGAGCCACTGACATGGCGAGCGCAGAAGCGGCGCCAAAGAATTTAGAACTTGCCGTCATAGGCTTTCCGAACCTTCGTTTCTTTCTGTCCCCGGGGCGATTAACCCAGAAAAGCACGTACAGATACAACCGTCATACCCGGTTTTTCCATACAAGCAAGCGTCACGGTTAAATTCTGTTTACTTAAGCAACCAGCGTGGCATCCGCGCCACGCGATTTAAGCGTTATGGTAAACAAATCGCTTAGCTTTTCCAGCAGTCACTCCCAATTTTCACTTCTGTTTAACATCTTGCCCAGTCCTCACCGGAGAAGATGCGCATCATAGCAGTAAGCCGACTGGAACTCTCCAGCCTGCACCGATCCCCAAGATCACCACCTGAGCCAGCCGGAGAGTCATCTAGCAGGCAAACAGGTCGTTGAAAAGTACGAACCCCATGAATCCCATAACAAGAAGGAATCCTGCACGGTAAAAAATTTCCTGCGCTGCGACAGACACCGGACTACCCTTTATGGCCTCCACCGCATAAAAAACCAGATGACCACCATCCAGCGGAGGCAGCGGAAACAGGTTCAAAAGCCCGATGCCGACGGACAACATCGCCATCAACTGGATGAGCCAATCAAATCCCTGGCTTGCTGCCTTGCCAGCCATATTGGCAATCTTGACCGGACCACCAAGCTGGCATTTATCCTCACGCCCCACCGCAAAGCGTTGAAAAAACTCTCCCGTGCGACCGATAATATAACCCGTTTCCATGACAGCTTGTGCCACTGATTCGAGCGGGCCATATTCAATCCGGCGGAAATTGCCTACAGCTTCAGTAGTTTCTACGCCAATAGCGCCAAGCTTGATCTTGTTTCCAAGCGGGTCTGTACGCTCGACTATTGCCGGAACGGCCTGAAGGTCGACCATCTTGCCATCACGTTCGACAGTGAAATTCAGCTTATCCCCGGCCCGCCCGGATACGATGCGCTGTACATCGGAAAAAGTAGCGATCTTTTCGCCGTCAACACTGACAAAGCGATCTCCGGCTTCGAATCCGGCCTCAGCGGCCGGACTGCCCGGCTGAACACCTGCGATAAGCGGATCGGAAATCTGGCGTCCATAAAGCGCGAAGAACACGCTGAAGATCACGATAGTCAGAATGATATTGAAAGCAGGCCCGGCAAAAACCGTTGCCGCACGCTTCCACACTGGTTGGGTGTGAAACGCCCTTCGCTGCTCATCCGCGCTCAGGTGTGCATTATTGACGTCCACAGGAGAACTTGTGGCACTCTCGTCACCGATGAATTTGACATAGCCGCCAAGCGGAATGGCCGAAATCTTCCATCGCGTTCCATGCTTATCCGTGAATCCGATCAACTCCGGCCCAAAGCCAATGGAAAAAGCCTGCGAACCGATGCCACACCAACGCGCAACGAGATAGTGGCCCATCTCGTGAACAAAGACCACAACGGTTAAAACAAAGAGAAATGGAATGATGGTCCCGACAAGCAGGCTTTCGCCACCGAGAAAAAAGGCCAACGCCTCCTGCAAATCACTGCTCCTTACAAAACACTAGCGGGCTACCAAAACCATATGAATCAAACAATTCTCTTGGGCCCTTAGAAACTGAAGAAAATCGCAGACGGCACATCTGGCTCGGCGAAAATTGCACCAAACAGGTACAAAAGTGCGGCGGCCGCTACAAGTCCGTCCACACGATCCAGAACACCGCCATGTCCTGGTAGCAGACGCCCCGAATCCTTTGCGCCGAACTGACGCTTCACCCACGATTCTGCAAGGTCGCCGATCTGTGAAACGATAGACAGTAGCAATGCGAGCAACGGCACCAGCCAACTGCCTGGAGCCGCCACCAGAGAGGCAACCAGAATGCCACCCGCCACCGCGGCAGCGGCACCACCGATAGCGCCGGACCATGTTTTGTTCGGCGAAAAGCGCGGTGCGAGTTTCGGCCCGCCCAATGCCCGGCCGTTGAAATAGGCTGCGATATCGGTGGACCAAACAACTGCAAAAAGAAAAACAATTGCCGTAAAGCCGAAGGGTTCGTCACCGCGCAGGAGCGAAAGCGAAACGGCGGAGAACCCCGCATAGAATAGCCCTGCCGCTGGCCAGCCGCGCCCTGTCCGCCATTGGGTGAGCAGAAGTATGAAAGCGCCCGCTATTAGAGCGCCAATCGTCAACAATGCGCTTCGGTCCATAAGGAGCAGAATACTGGTAAGCACCAGCCATCCCCAACCGAACACCCGCGAAAACAACGTCTGCTTGGGTGCAGTCAAGCTGGTCCACTCGTGGAACATGGCCAATCCGATCGTGATCGAAAACAGCGTGAAACCCAAACCGCCTATCCAGGTCAGCCACAAGGCAGCTGCACCGAGAACAATAGCAGTAATGATGCGGGTTTGAAGATTGGACATTGAGACCTTTCGACGGACCGGCTTGCGCCTCATTAGAGCATTTTCAGTGGTTCCGATTCTCGGGAACCACTTTAGACTGCTGCCCCCTTGGTCGAAGGGCATGCGATTTCTTCTTCGAGTTCTTCGATTCCCGCGCGCACTTCAACACCGCCAAATCGACGCTCACGCTGGCGGAAAGCCTCATAGGCTGCATCGAGGTCCGATGAGCGGAAATCTGGCCAGTGAATGGGCAGAAACAGAAACTCCGAATATGCCGCTTGCCAGAGCAGAAAATTCGACAACCGCATTTCCCCGCTCGTGCGGATGATAAGATCCGGATCGGGTATGCCTGCCGTATCAAGGTTAGCTGAGATCAGTTCAGCGGAAATAGACGCCGGATCAAGCAGGCCGGCTGCGACGTCGCGCGCCAAGCTTCGCACGGCACGAACGATCTCGTCGCGGGAACCGTAGTTGAAAGCAATGATCAGGTTGAGGCCGGTATTGCGATGGGTAAGCGTTTCCGCCTCGACTAATAACGTCCGGATATCGGCGGCAAGCTCCTCGCGTTCGCCGATGATGCTGACGCGCACATTATTACGGTGCAACTCCGCGAGATCGCGACGGATAAAAATCTTCAGCAAACCAAGGAGGTCGTTCACCTCTCCGCTTGGGCGCGACCAGTTCTCCGAAGAGAATGCAAACAAGGTAAGGTAGCCAAGGCCACGATCCCCGGCTGCCCGTACAGTCTCGCGAAGAGCTTCGACCCCTGCCCGGTGTCCAGCGCTGCGGGGCAAGTTGCGTGCCTTCGCCCAACGGCCATTGCCATCCATAATAATGGCGATGTGGCGCGGTTCGGACATGGCGAAGCTCTCCTTCAATGAAAACCATGCAAGTCCTAGACCTGCATGATCTCCCCTTCTTTCACTGCAACGATCTTATCCATCTCTGCAATGGTTTCGTCGGTCAGCTTCTGCACTTTTTCCGACAGAACACGGCTATCATCCTGACTGATGAGGCTGTCTTTCTCCAGCTTTTTCAGCGTGTCCATACCGTCGCGACGCACATGGCGGGCAGCGATGCGACCCTGCTCGGCATATTGGTGTGCTATCTTGACCAGTTCCTTGCGGCGCTGTTCGTTCAGCTCCGGAAGCGGAATGCGCAGCGTCGTACCGTCGGTGATAGGATTGAGCCCGAGACCTGAATCGCGAATTGCGCGTTCCACGGCACCCACCATGCTCTTGTCCCACACGGAAACCGACAGCATGCGCGATTCGGGAACCGTAATATTGGCAACCTGGTTGATCGGCATTGTCGAGCCATAGGCTTCAATGACAATAGGCTCCAGCAAGCTTGCGGAAGCACGGCCCGTACGCAGGCCACCAAGATCGTGCTTCAAAGAATTGATAGCGCCTTCCATGCGGCGTTTCAGGTCGTTGATGTCAAAAGCATCACTCATGCATTTTCTCCTTCGATACGCAGCAAGGGTCGATCAATTATCGGAAACGATCGTGCAGCGCCCCTTGCCTTGCAGAATTTCGGCCAAGCCGCCGTTTTCATGGATGGAATAGACTATTATCGGAATGTTGTTCTCACGCGCAAGGGCAACAGCGGCTGTATCCATGACCGCAAGCCCGCGATCGAGAACTTCTTTGTGGGTCAGACGGTCGAAACGTGTGGCGTTCGGATCTTTTTTGGGGTCGGCAGAATAGATTCCGTCGACCTGCGTGCCCTTCAAAAGAGCATCCGCCTCGATTTCCGCAGCGCGAAGAGCCGCTGCCGAATCCGTCGTGAAGAACGGATTTCCGGTGCCGCCAGCAAAGATCACGACCTTGCCCTCGTCCATATAGGCCGTAGCCTGTCTCTGCGAGAAGCTCTCGCAGATTTCCGGCATGGCAATGGCGGAGAGCACGACAGAATCGACACCGATTTTGTGCAGGGAGGTACGCAGCGCCAGCGAATTGATGACGGTAGCCAGCATCCCCATATGATCGCCGGTCACGCGGTCGCCGCCTTTGGAAGCCACAGCGACGCCACGGAAAATGTTGCCGCCACCAATGACGACGCCAACTTCGACTCCGAGCGACCGTGCCTGCTTGATATCGCTTGCAATACGGTCTGCAACGGAAACATCGATGCCAAAGCCTTGACTGCCCATCAATGCCTCACCCGAGGCTTTCAAAAGGACGCGTTTGTAGGCGGGTTGACCTGGCATTGGATGCTCTCCGCAGATTGTGATCAAGTGGATGTGTTCGGGTTCCGATACACGAAGGGCACCGCGTTGTCACGCGATGCCCTTCATAATCAAAAGCCTTTTCAGGCATTCAGCGCATTCCGAAAAGCGGAAACCGGTTTTCGGGACAAGATGCGCTGAAAAACCGATCGATTAGCCCTTGGCAGCAGCAGCCACTTCAGCAGCGAAATCGGTTTCTTCCTTCTCGATGCCTTCACCGAGAGCGATACGGACAAAACCCGTGATCTTGGCAGGAGCACCAATGGTCTTTTCAGCTTCCTTGAGGGCAGCCGCGACCGTCAGGTCCGGATTGATGACGAAAGCCTGCGAAAGAAGAACAACTTCTTCGTAGAACTTGCGCATACGGCCTTCGATCATCTTTTCGATGATGTTGTCCGGCTTGCCGGACTCACGGGCCTGCTCGATGAAGATTGCCTTTTCGCGCTCGGCAGCAGCCGGATCAACGTCTTCGGCGGTCAGCGCCAACGGGTTGATCGCAGCGACGTGCATGGCAACCTGGCGACCAAATGCGCTTGCAGCTTCTGCATCGCCAGCGGTTTCGATTGCAACGAGAACGCCGAGCTTGCCGAGGCCATCAGCAACACCGTTGTGAATGTAGGTCGCGACAACGCCCTGCGGGACGGTCAGCGCAGCCGAACGGCGGAAGCCAATGTTCTCACCAATGGTGGCAACAGCGTCCTTTGCCGTTTCGGTAACGGTCTTGCCGTCAATGTTGGCGCCGGCCACGGCTTCCGTCGAACCATCGGTCGACAGGGCGGCCTGAGCGATCTTGCGGACGAGATCCTGGAAAGCCTCGTTGCGGGCAACGAAGTCGGTTTCGGAATTGACTTCTACGACAACAGCCTTGTTACCGGAAGCTGCAACACCAACCAGACCTTCGGCAGCCGTACGACCAGCCTTCTTGTCGGCCTTTGCAATACCCTTGGCGCGCAGCCAGTCGACGGCAGCTTCGATGTCGCCATTGGTTTCAGCAAGTGCAGCCTTGCAGTCCATCATGCCGGCGCCGGTGAGGTCGCGGAGTTCTTTGACGAGAGATGCGGAAATGCTCATGATGTCGCCTTTCATGAAAGCGAAGGCACACCGGATGGGTGTGCCAACATTTAACCGGCGCTTGTTTTCTGGATCGCGACCTGACCTGAGCATTGCACTGCAGGAATCACAATCTCGCACCGGGATGAAACGAGATTATCCACCCGCCCTATCACAGATATGACGGATGGATGAAATCATACGCTGATTAAGCGCCTTCAGCCGGGGCTTCGAGGGCTGGCTCAACCGGAGCTTCAACCTGTGCACCGACGTCGATGCCCATTGCACCCTGCTGGCGAGCGATACCGTCGAGAGCGGCGCGAGCAATCAGATCGCAATAAAGAGCGATAGCGCGCGCGGCGTCGTCGTTGCCCGGGATCGGGTAGTCGATCTGGTCCGGATCGCAATTCGAGTCGATCACTGCGACAACCGGAATGCCAAGACGCTTGGCTTCCTGAATAGCGATCGCTTCCTTGTTGGTGTCAATGATGAACATCAGGTCCGGAACCGAGCCCATGTCCTTGATACCGCCGAGGGCGCGGTCAAGCTTTTCACGCTCGCGCTCGAGGTTGAGGCGTTCCTTCTTGGTGAAGCCCTGAGCTTCGCCAGCCAGAAGTTCGTCGAGCTTGCGCAGACGCTGGATCGAATTGGAGATCGTCTTCCAGTTGGTCATCATGCCGCCGAGCCAGCGTGCATTGACGTAGTACTGTGCCGAACGGTTGGCAGCATCGGCAATGATGTCCGAAGCCTGACGCTTCGTGCCGACGAACAGCACGCGACCGCCGCGAGCAACCGTGTCCGAAACGATCTTCAGCGCATTGTGCAGCAGAGGAACGGTCTGGGACAGATCGAGAATGTGGATGTTGTTGCGGTCACCATAGATGTATGGTGCCATTTTCGGGTTCCAGCGATGAGTCTGGTGGCCGAAGTGAACACCAGCTTCCAGAAGCTGGCGCATGCTGAAATCAGGCAATGCCATCTTTATTTTCCTTTTCCGGTTTAACCTCCACGGGCTGAGGCGATTTCTCGCCACCGGAGGTTTTTGCCGGATTTCTCCCGACAAAAGCCCAATCCCGTGTGTGGAATAGGCGCGCTGTTAACTGATCGCGCCGCAAATTGCAAGTCGCCCGCACAATATAGCAGCGAACAGGCGAAAAACCACGCCGCCCAACACGTTTATTTGCAGGTCGCCGCCTGTTTTGCCGCATCATAGACATCAAGCTTCACAAGTTTTCCGCGCATGGAGAAATCTCCATAATCCATTGTGAGGTCGCGGGTAATGCCATTGCGATAGAGCTTGAAATTGATGCGATAGATCGGCAGTCCGTCCTGCTTTTCCTTATCGTCGAAATAGGCAATCGTTACCGGCCAGACCTGATCCTTGGAAAATTTGCCCATGACCTTGGTCTCATCGTCCGGCAAAGCTTGCTGCTTGCCGACAACGACAGTGGTAGCGACTACGCGATCAGCATCTTCGGAAGCATCGAAAAGCGATGTCTGGTAGAATTTCTGCCCCGCTTCCGCCTTGCCTATAAGTTCTTCCATATGACCGGTGGGAAATTGCGTTCCCTTGAGGTCAAGCTTGTTTTCCTTTGGCTTGCTCAGCTCAACAACTGTCTTGCCGCCCTCGAGCTTTGCGTCGCCGCGCACTTCCTTGACCAGCTCCTTGTCCACAAAGGTCTTGTTGACGAAGCGGAAGTTCTTTCCGTCCGCGCCTTCGAATGTGGTCGTCTGCTGGTCGGTCACGCGCTGCGGCTGCTCTTCCATATCAATTCGCGTCACAAAGCGGAAATTGGTGGTGTAACCTTCGCACGCCGATCCGTTAAACTCATAGACCATGCGACCAGTCAAACCGCTGATCCCTGATTTTTCATCGGCCCGATCCAGTGTCAGATCGTAGACCGCGCGATGTGGAACCAACGTTACCGTTGAGGCCGCATAGGCAACGCCAGCAAATCCGGCCCATACACAAGCGACCGTTCCGCCCGCCACAACCGCACTCTTGAAAAAACGCATACATGAATCTCCCGATGAGTTGACGAGCATGATAAAAAAACTCGTGGCGGAAGCGAGGCAAAAAAAGCACCCTTCCCATAAGCTTCACCGATTCTGCCTGTAGCCAGATCGAGAAGTACCTTTGCAAGCAAGGATTAATACAATGACCGACACGATCGACAGCCGCCTTAAAAATCTGGGTATATCCATTCCGGAAGCTGCGGCACCTGCCGCCAACTACGTTCCTTTTGCACAAAGCGGTTCATTGCTTCTCACATCTGGCCAGCTTCCGCTGGAAGGTGGCAAGCTGGTGCATACGGGTCAGATCGGTGATGAGCTGACGGTAGCGCACGGACAAGCCGCTGCGCGTGCCTGCGCTGTCAACATCCTTGCTCAGGCGAAGGCTGCTCTCGGTGATCTAGGCCGCATCAAGCGGATTGTAAAAATTACCGTATTTGTAGCCTCCACTCCCGACTTTGTGGAACAGCATCTGGTTGCCAACGGCGCATCGGATCTCCTCGTGGCTGTTCTTGGCGACGCAGGCAAACATGCCCGCTCGGCTGTTGGCGTTGCGAGTTTACCGCTGAATGCACCTGTCGAAATAGAAGCGATCATTGAGGTTGCCTGACATGACCTCCATCGACTGGATCAAGAAGCGCCCCATCGCGCATCGTGGATTGCACGACCTTAATAAGGAACGCTGGGAAAACACCCTTTCAGCGTTTGAGGCAGCAGCAAGAGCGGGGTTCGCCATTGAATGCGACGTTCATCTCACCCGTGACGGTGGCGTGGTCGTTTTCCACGACGATGATCTGAAGCGGCTTGCCGGTCGCGAAGGCTACATCAGCGATTTGACGCTTGCCGAAGCGACAGCGCTCAAGGTCGGCGGCACCGCCGATCATGTGCCGACGCTTCGCCAGATGCTTGAACTGGTCGATGGCCGCGTCCCACTCGTTATCGAGCTGAAGGGCATCGAGGGCAAGGATGACGGCCTGGTTGCCGCTGTTGCCGGAGAACTGTCGTCCTACAAGGGCGAAGCCGCGATCATGTCTTTCGATCACCACCTCATTCGCCGCTTTGCAGCAGATGCACCTGGAATCCCAGGGGGACTTACCGCCGAAGGTACTCGCATGGAAGACTTTGAGCGTCATTTCTCCATGCTGGCGCGTGGTATCTCCTTCGTATCCTATAATGTGCACCATCTGCCTAACCCGTTCGTCACCTTCGTTCGGGAAAAGTTGCAGATGCCGGTGATCAGTTGGACCGTGCGGGATCGGGAAATGCAGAAGCATAGCGATCTCAATGTCGACCAGATCACCTTCGAAGGCTTTGATCCACACGCCCTCGTGGCTTGACGGCAACACGCCGAGCGCAGCAGAATATGCGCGATAACGGCAAAGGAATAGCGGTGAACGACGAAGATCCGCAGAATGAACAGAGCTTCGTTCTTCGTGTCGTTGAAAATATCAGCGAATTCACGGCAGACGAATGGAACAGTCTTGTCGGGGCATCCCGGCAGGACACACATTACAATCCCTTCATTACCCGCAATTTCCTGCTGGCTCTGGAAGAATCAGGCTCGGTTTCACCAAAAGCGGGTTGGCTTCCTCGTCACTTACGCCTTGAGGATAACCAAGGACGCCTCATCGGGGCCGTTCCGAACTATCTCAAGGGGCACAGCCAAGGTGAATATGTCTTCGACCATGGATGGGCCGACGCTTTCGAGCGCGCTGGAGGACAATATTACCCGAAATTTCAGGCTGCGGTGCCTTTCACCCCGGTCGCCGGCTCACGCCTGCTCAATCACATCGCCTATGAAAGCGAAGCGGTTCGACTGGCGCTGGCTGGCGGACTGCGGGAGCTGGCAGATCAGACCGGTGTTTCATCAGCGCATGTTACATTTGCACTGCCGGATGAGATCGCCGCGTTAAAGCGCGCCGGCTTTCTTCATCGCACGGATCAGCAGTTTCACTTTAAAAACAAGAACTTTAAAAGCTACGATGACTTTTTGAGCGAACTTGTATCCCGGAAACGCAAGGCATTAAAAAAAGAACGGCGCGAGGCTGTGTCGGATGGCATCCAAATCGACTGGCTGACCGGCAGTGACCTTACGGAATCTGTGTGGGACGATTTCTTTGCATTTTATATGGATACGGGCAGCCGCAAATGGGGGCGCCCCTATCTGAACAGGCAGTTCTATTCGCTGATCGGTGAAAGTATGGCCGACGACATCCTGCTCGTGATGGCCAAACGCAACGGACATTATATTGCCGGCGCGATCAACTTCATCGGTGGCGATACACTTTTCGGTCGTCATTGGGGCTGCATTGAAGATCATCCCTACCTGCATTTCGAGGTTTGCTACCATCAGGCAATCGATTTTGCCATTGAGCGCAAGCTCAGCGTCGTCGAAGCTGGCGCACAGGGCGAGCATAAGATTGCACGCGGCTACGTTCCGGTCACAACTCATTCGGCGCATTATATTGTCCATGAAGGTTTTCGGAATGCAGTGCGCGACTATCTCGATCATGAACGCCGTGAAGTCGAACAGATTCGAAGCGCTCTGGAAGAACATTCGCCGTTCAGGGATGCATAAGCCTATCCACCTTGCCTAACGCGACTTGATACGGTCTGATCCTGCCAAACATTTCGCATTGGAGAATCGCATGTCAGCCACCTATGACGACAACAATATCTTCGCCAAAATCCTGCGCGGCGAAATCCCATCCACCCGTGTTTATGAAACGGACGATGTCGTTGCTTTCATGGATGTGATGCCGCAAGGCACGGGCCATACGTTGGTTGTGCCAAAGGCGCCTTCTCGCAATTTGCTCGATGCCAAGCCGGAAACGCTCGCAAACGTCATTCAGGCCGTGCAGAAAATCGCGCAAGGCGTAAAAAAAGCATTCAATGCCGACGGCGTAACCGTCATGCAGTTCAACGAACCGGCCTCGGGGCAGACCGTTTACCACCTGCACTTCCACGTAATCCCGCGCTTTGAAGGCGTGGCGCTCAAGCCGCATACCGGACAGATGGAAGACGCCACGGTTCTTTCAGCAAATGCTGAAAAAATTCGTGCAGCACTCTGATATGACTTACACTTTCAAAGAGTAAGCAGGCCGATGACCAGCAGGATTTCCGCAACCAGCACGCCGACAAGCAATCGCTTGCCTGTGAGGAGGAAGGCGGCAAATCCTGCAACGGCGGAACCAGCGCGGAGCCAGAGAGGTGAATTGGCCAGTTCTCCATTGGGATAGAGAATAAGCTGCGCAATAACACCTGCAACCAGCGCCGTTGCAACGCAGCGCACGAAAACAAGAGCCTCCGAATCCTCCCGTACGCGCCCACCAACCAGCACTCCCATCACGCGGAACAGATAGGTTGGAAGTGCTCCGGCCAGCAAAATAAACAGAAACGGCCACCACCAGGTCGAAAAACTATCCCAGTTCATTCATCTGCTCCTGTCGGCCGACGGCGCATACGGTGAAAACCGAACGCAATCAATCCGCCGAGAACACCAGTGATCAGCAGGTCGTAGCCGGGGGCCAGATGATGGAATATGGGAAACAGAACCATCCCCGAGATCATCGCAACCTGCCCCGCCCGCTCCCTGGCAGAGCGCCAAAGCGAGGTCAGAAAGTACATTGGCGTCAGCATGAAAAGTGCAGCAAAAACGATTGGTGGAAAAGACGTCGATAGCGAATAGACGATAGCGACGATAACCGCATTGGTTCCCACCAGAACCATCCCTATTCCCGCGAAATAACTGGTTCGCATATCACGCGGGATCTTGCGCAGTTCTTCCATGGCCATGACCCAGGCGGTAACCGCAACGAAATGGCAAAGAGCCAACAGTGTCAGCTTCCGCGTTTTCGGCCCCTGCAACTCAGGCAGCAGCGCAACCACCATCGGCATCAGACGCACAGAAGACAAACCAACGGCGAGCGCCGCAGCAGGCAGAGCCACACCTGCGCTAATCGCACCGATCAGAACAACCTTCGCCGGAAGAGCCCAGATGGTCAGGGTCATGAAAACGGCCTGAACAACGGTGATGCCACTTTCGATCGCCAGTCCCGCGAAACCGATAAAGGAACTCATCAATAATAGAGCTGGAATGCTGCAAATGCGCATACAACCGCGCAAAAACCATCGCATTTGACGACGATCTTCCACGGTCTGCTGAGGAGCACTGGAATGAATCAGAGGCATGGAGCCACGTTAGAGCAAGGTCCAAGCAAGTTGCACCCAGTTTCTTCCGCCTGAATGGGAAAATCTCAGTTTTCGTCCATGCTCGTCACATATCCAAGAAAAACGGCCCCCGGAGGGGCCGTATCCGTTCCGATTATTTCTTGCGCGGCACCTTGGGCACCGAAGATTTGGTCGCCGAAGTCTTCGATGAGGATTTTGGCGCAGGCTCAGCCTTGCCAGCCAATACCTTCTCCTTCTCTGCCTTCTTCGGAGCAGCCTTCTTGCGCGGCGGCAGCTTCTTTTCCGCCGGAATGTCCTTCTTCGGACTTACCGGCTTGTCGGCCACACTCTCCAGCGCCAGATCGGTCTTTCCATCCGGCTTGGTCACGACATCCACACGAACCGTGCCGCCATGCTTGAGTTTTCCAAACAGCACTTCATCAGCCAATGGCTTCTTGATGTGTTCCTGGATAACCCGGCCAAGCGGACGTGCACCCATGCGCTCGTCGTATCCCTTGTCAGCCAACCAAGCGATTGCACCCTCCGTCAACTCAAAAGTCACCCCGCGTTCAGCAAGCTGTGCTTCGAGCTGAAGCACGAACTTCTGCACAACCTGATGAATGACCGGAACTGGCAACGGACCGAACGGAATGATCGCATCCAACCGGTTACGGAACTCGGGCGTGAACAGGCGGTTGATCGCTTCCATATCGTCGCCTTCGCGACGCGTGGAACCGAAGCCGATTGCCGCTTTGGCCATATCCGACGCACCGGCATTGGTGGTCATGATCAGGATCACATTGCGGAAGTCGATCTTCTTGCCGTTGTGATCGGTTAGTGAACCGTGATCCATGACCTGCAACAGGATATTGAACAAATCCGGATGCGCCTTCTCGATTTCGTCGAGCAGCAGCACGCAATGCGGATGCTGATCGACGCCATCGGTCAGGAGACCGCCCTGGTCGAAGCCGACATAACCGGGAGGTGCACCGATAAGCCGCGATACGGTGTGACGCTCCATATATTCCGACATGTCGAAACGCAGGAGTTCCACGCCAAGCGAACTTGCCAGCTGTTTGGCAACTTCCGTCTTGCCTACGCCGGTCGGGCCAGAGAACAGATAGGAGCCAATTGGCTTGTCCGGTTCACGTAGTCCCGCACGCGCAAGTTTGATCGAGGCTGACAGTGCTTCGATTGCCAGATCCTGGCCATAGACGACCCGCTTCAGCTCGGCATCCAGATGCGACAGAACCTGTTCGTCATCTTTCGATACAGACTTCGGCGGGATACGGGCCATCGTCGCGATTGTCGCTTCGATTTCCTTCACGCCGATGGTCTTCTTGCGCTTGTTCTCAGGCAACAGCATCTGGCTCGCGCCTGTTTCGTCGATCACATCAATTGCCTTATCGGGCAATTTGCGATCCGAAATATAACGAGCAGACAATTCCACCGCCGTCTTGATGGCATCAACCGTGTACTTGACCTTGTGGAAATCCTCGAAGTAGGGCTTCAGCCCTTTCATGATTTCAATCGCGTCCGGGATCGACGGCTCATTCACATCGATCTTCTGGAAACGACGCACCAAGGCCCGGTCTTTCTCGAAGAACTGACGATATTCCTTATAGGTCGTCGACCCGATGCAGCGGATGGCACCCGATGAAAGCGCAGGCTTCAACAGGTTCGACGCGTCCATTGCCCCGCCCGAAGTAGCGCCTGCGCCGATGACAGTGTGAATTTCGTCAATAAACAGGACTGCACCCGGATACTCTTCGAGTTCCTTGACGACCTGTTTCAGACGCTCCTCGAAGTCACCGCGATAACGGGTGCCAGCCAAAAGCGTGCCCATGTCGAGCGAAAAGATCGTCGCATCGGCAAGTGCTTCCGGAACCTGTCCCTCAACGATCCGCTTGGCAAGACCTTCAGCGATTGCGGTCTTGCCAACACCCGGATCGCCCACATAAAGCGGGTTGTTCTTCGAACGGCGGCAGAGCACCTGAATGGTGCGGCTGATTTCGCTGTCACGTCCGATCAGCGGATCAATGCGCCCAGCCTTGGCCTTCTCATTGAGATTGACGCAATAGGCGGACAGCGCGTCCTGCTTCTTCTTCGCGCTTTCTTCCTGTTCGGTATTTGTCCGTTCTTCGCTTGCGCTCTCTGCGCCGCGCGGCGGGCGGGTTTCGCTGCTCTGCGGACGCTTGGAAATGCCGTGCGAAATATAATTCACCGCGTCATAACGGGTCATCTGCTGCTCCTGGAGGAAATAGGCAGCATGGCTTTCCCGTTCCGCAAAGATGGCAACCAGCACATTGGCGCCGGTCACTTCCTCACGGTTCGAGGATTGCACGTGGATGACTGCGCGCTGAATGACGCGCTGGAAAGCGGCGGTTGGCTTGGAATCTTCATCATAACCAGTGACGAGATTATCCAGTTCGCGATCAATATAATCGGTGACGATACGCTTGAGATGCTCAAGGTCGACGCTGCAGGCACGCATCACTGCGCCCGCGTCCTGATCGTCGATCAAGGCAAGCAAAAGATGTTCGAGCGTCGCATATTCGTGATGCCGCTCGTTTGCTATTGTAAGGGCTTGATGCAGGGCCCTTTCAAGGCTTGGGGAGAACGATGGCATATGACCTCACTTTTTCTCCATCACGCATTGCAGCGGATGCTGGTTTTGGCGGGCGAAATCCATGACCTGGCTGACTTTGGTTTCGGCGACTTCGTATGTAAATACGCCGCACTCGCCGACCCCGTGATTGTGAACATGCAGCATGATGCGCGTGGCATCATCCCGGTTCTTCTGGAAAAACCGCTGCAGGACATGAACGACGAACTCCATGGGGGTGTAGTCGTCGTTGAGGAGCAGGACACGATAGAGGCTGGGCTTTTTGGTTTTCGGCTGCGTACGCGTAACCACAACGGTGCCGTTTTCCGGGCCATTTCCGCCGTCGGTCTTGCTTTGCATAACTGTATCAAGTTGCCTCATGAAACCTATTACCCGGATGCCCATCTGTCTGACCCAACTTGCCCTATTATGTAGGTCGTCATGTGGTGATTTTAAGCCCTTCATTGGCACTTGCAACCGAGACTTATTGCAATAACGAGGCTTGACACAGTTATATGATATCGGGCGAACAATAAGCCCCGGCTAAACGACCTGCATAAAACAGCTGATAAAATGCAGGTCTCATAAACAAATACGTTGATAATCGGGGCATAAAATCCGGCCCGGAGAAATCAGAGAACAAATTTCCATTTTCAAAATCATCCCACCGGACTGTTTTTTGATCCGGCTTCGATCGGATAAGACGCGAACTATAATTCAACGACACATCTGCGTGATCGGCTGAAATCGCTGCGACTGGAACCCGTCGCAGGCATTGCAACCCTACCCAAAAATTTTCCGAAATTTATGAATAACTCGGTTACCATAAACGGATTGGTAACGCTGATGGCAGTAGGATCACTGAATTAGACGCTGTGTGCCTTTTGTGCCGCAGTTTAAAAAATCAGGGATACAGGTAGGTCATCATCGTGCGTACCGCGTTTAGTAAAGTCGCATATGCCTTGAAAAGAGCGGCACAAGCCACGCTTCTTCTTGCAGTTGTAACGGGATGTTCAACAGCTTCCACAACGATACCGGCGATAGCCGCAGGCGACCGATACGCAGCTATCGTAATTGATGCGAACACCGGCAAGACGCTGTTCGCTTCGAATGCCGATGCGCAGCGCTATCCCGCCTCTCTCACGAAAATGATGACGCTATACATGCTGTTTGAGGCAATGCAGGCCGGTCGCATGGACAAGGACACCCGTATCCCGGTGTCCGCTTATGCTGCTGCCCGTCCTCCTACGAAGATCGGCTTTCGTCCCGGCCAGAGCATTCGTGCTGAAGATGCAGCCCTTGCCATGATTACGAAATCGGCCAACGACGTCGCAACTGCCGTCGGCGAATATATCGGCGGCTCTGAAGAGCGCTTTGCCCAGATGATGACGGCGAAAGCGCGCCGTCTTGGCATGCGAAACACCACGTTCCGGAATGCTTCAGGCCTGCCCAACATGGCGCAGCACACGACCGCGCGCGACATGGCGATCCTCAGCATTGCGCTTCGGCAGCATTTCCCGAATGAGTTCTCTTATTTCTCACGTCGCAGCTTCGTTTTCCGCGGCCAGACCATCAATGGCCACAACCGTCTGCTCGGTCGCGTCGAAGGCGTCGATGGCATCAAGACCGGCTACACCAACGCTTCCGGCTACAATCTGGCTTCTTCGGTAAGCCTCGACGGACGCAGGCTCGTGGCCGTCGTAATGGGCGGCAACACCGGTGCAAGCCGCGACGCCCATATGGCTCAGCTCATTCGCAAATATCTCCCGATGGCAACGCGCAGCCGTAATGCCGCACCGCTCGTCGCAATGCGCAACGATGCACCGCAGGTTGTTGCCTCGATTGATCTTCCGAAGGCCCGGAATGCCCCGGTTCCGGTAACACGTCAGGCCGCCGCCGTGGAAGATGTCATCAACAATGAAAGCGGCGAAGGTGACAGCGACCAGCCGCAGGTTCTGGCGCTTGCAGCTCCGACTGCACGCCCGGCAGCACTCGCGGCACAGGCTGCGGTTCGCCCAACGCCGAAGGCCGCCCTTCCATCTGCACCGACCCAGGACGTAGATCCGGTCACGACCGCTTCCGCACCTGCTGCCGGTGGCTGGGCAATCCAGATTGGTTCTCTGCCGAGCGAAGGCCAAGCGCGTGACATGCTGGCCAAGGCTTCCGCCACAGCAGGCGGAACGCTACGCGCCGCATCGCCCTATACCGAGACATTCAACAAGGGCAGTGCAACTTTCTACCGCGCTCGCTTTGTCGGCTTCTCCTCAAAGCAAGCCGCCTGGGATGCATGCGCATCGTTGAAGAAGAAAAAATTCGGCTGCTATGCGGTCGCGAACTAATCGATTGCGAGGGGCTCTGCCCCATCGCTGCCAGCTTCAAACCCGAATTTGTAGTGCGTAGAGGGTTTCGAGATGTCAAATATGAGAGAAACTTTCGGCCTGCCGCCGTTCAAGACTGCCAATTGGACACAGGATGAAGGCAGGACTTCAGCCGTCGGGGCGCTGTTCTCCGTGCAAGGGCTCAAGCAGGCCGCGCTGCGAATTGCAGATGTGCGGCGCGGAACCGGCTTCCAGACCCGCGATCTGGTTGGGCTGCTCGTCTGCCACGCGGCGCGCAACAAGCGACTGGTCCAGCCACGCGCATCCATGCGCATGACCCTTCCGGTAAATTTTGACCGGATTTCGGTACGCCTGACGATAGAAAACTGATCAACCGATGGATGAAATGAAAACGGCCTGCCGATGATCGGCAGGCCTTTTTCGTGGATATATTCTCTTCAAAGCAAGCCCAGCGCGGCCAGTTCCTGACGCAATTCCGCAGGCAAAGCAGCCCTGCCCGCCTTACCAGCCGCCTCGTCGCGCGGAACCTCATTCTCGTTCAAATAACGCCAGCCCTGAAAGGCGCGGCGCGGCTGCCACTCGGTAGGAATGACCTTGGGCTCAAGAACAAGATGGCAGCGGTTTATGCCGTCGTTGTCTGTAAATGGGCGCACGTCGAGCAAGCGTTGGCGGCATTGCACATTGCCCTTGATAACCCAGTAGAGCGAACCGCCTTCCAGCAGTTCGTCAATCCGCTTTGGCACCATTCTCGTTGTATGAAACTGTTCCGGCACCAGACCGGCAGCGCGTTGCTCTGCCAGACGGAAATCGATCCAAGCCGCGAGATCTTCGATACTATCGCAGCCGACACAAAGTTTGACGAGATTGAGAGCCATGCCGTTGATTTAGCCAAGACGAATGCGCGCTTCAAGCCTCAAGCGTCGCATTCCCCAAGTTGCGAATCAACAGGCAACCACATTCACGGCAAGACCGCCCTGGCTGGTTTCCTTGTAGCGCTCGCTCATATCGTGACCGGTCTGGCGCATCGTCTCGATACAGGCATCGAGCGGTACAAAATGCTTGCCGTCACCCTTTACGGCGAGCGAGGCCGCAGTCACAGCTTTTACAGCGCCAAGCGCGTTGCGCTCGATACACGGCACCTGAACAAGCCCGGCAACCGGATCGCAGGTCATGCCCAGATGATGTTCAAGCGCAATTTCAGCGGCATTTTCAATCTGCTCCGGCGACCCGCCAAGCACGGCTGCGAGACCCGCCGCAGCCATTGCAGATGCGGAACCTACCTCGCCCTGACAGCCGACTTCAGCACCGGAAATCGATGCGTTGTGCTTGATGACCCCACCGATCGCTGCAGATGTCAGGAGAAAATCCCGGATGCCTTTCTGGTCGGCGTCATCATGAAAATGCAGATAATAGCGGAGTACCGCCGGTACGACGCCTGCAGCACCGTTTGTCGGTGCGGTCACCACCCGGCCACCGGAGGCATTTTCCTCGTTGACGGCCATGGCATAGACAGACAACCAATCATTCGCGAGAAGCGGATTGCTGCGATTATTACGCCAATCGTCCTGCAATTTATCGTGGAGTTGCCGCGCACGACGGCGGACATTCAGACCGCCCGGCATGACGCCGTCGCGGCTCAATCCGCGCTCGATGCAGCCGCGCATGGCGCCCCAAATTCGATCAAGTCCGCTGTCGAGATCATCGCGAGCCATATGTTTTTCTTCATTGGCACGCTTCATCTCGGCAATCGACAAGCCGCTGTCATGGGCCATCTCAAGCATTTCGGCGGCACTGCGGAACGGAAACGGCACGTCGGCCTTGTCGTCCTGCTTCGCACCGCTGCGCTGAACACGGCTAAGTTCTTCTTCCGTTACAACGAAGCCGCCCCCGATAGAAAAATATGCGCGGCGCAGCAGGAGATTGTCATCGGCATCAAATGCGGAGAAAGCCATGCCATTGGCATGGCCTGGCAACGGCGTCTTGCGATCAAGCACCAGATCGACCTTAGGGTCGAAATGATAAGCTGGATGCCCCTCCGGTCTCACCTTTTTCTCGGAGAACACCTTTTTGACTTCGACATCCATAATGTCAGGATCAATCGTATCGGGTAGATGACCGCAGAGCCCCAGAATAACGGCGCGGTCCGTTGCATGCCCGACGCCGGTATAAGCCAGCGAGCCATGCAGGCTCGCTTTCAGACGATGGATTTTCGAATGCGCGGGCCTTGGCCAGTTTCCGCCGATTATCTCGTTAAGAAACATGCGCGCAGCCGTCATTGGCCCCATCGTATGCGAACTGGAAGGCCCAATGCCAATCTTGTAAAGATCGAAAACCGACAGAAACATGCCACACCTTCTACAGCCCGTTATAGGACTGATTGATCCTGATCGCGGCATCGCCCGCGATTTGCCTGATCGTCCATTCTAGACAAAAATCGGCAAGAAGTCGCTAACACACGAAAACCGCGTATCTCTATCAGATAGTGTAGGAAAGGTTCAACGCCAACGGAATGCCGAAATGCGGCATCAAATTTCCGAAATACGTAACACCGTCTAACGCCTAGACGGAGAACAGATAAGCCATGAGGATGACGGCAGCAAGACCAACGACTGCCCAGAGCGTAACGCCCCAGCAGGATTTTTGAACGGTTTCGTCCATGGAGATTATGGCAACCTTGTTGTACAACTCTTTTTACACAGCATCCTTCACAACGCTGTTACCAATTATATAGCTTCGTGATCACCGGAACGCAACGACGAAAAACGGCTGAATTACGGCAGCGAACCTCCGCCACCGCACATCCAATAATAAAATGGCTTTATAATCAGTCAGTTATCAATAAACAGCCTTAACAAAGCTTTAAAGTGGCGGCGAAAATGCGGCATCAGGGTTGCGGCAACAGCATATCAGTCTTCCCCGCCAGCCAGTAGGCGGCCAGTCCTACCCACTCACGAACGGCCACACTGAACCGGGATAGCGCTTCATTCGGAGATTCGAGATACAGGGCAAACCGCTCGCTGGCGCGCGTTTTGTAATCTACCGGCCAGGCGACAACCTCGAAACCCGCCTTGCGAAAACAGCCAATAGAACGCGGCATATGGTATGCGGAAGTGACAAGAAGCCATGTTTCGCCCGGCTTGGGCTGAGCCAGCTCCCTTGAAAAAATAGCATTCTCAACCGTATTGCGAGATTTGTTCTCAGATATGTAGCGCTCGCCGGAAAAACCGAGATCTGCCAACATCTGCCGGGTGCTATCCGCCTCTTTGGCAGATTCTTCGAAAAAGGCTCCCTCACCTCCTGAAACGATGACCTTGGCATTCGGATAGAGCCTTGCAAGCCGCATGGTTTCGAGAATGCGGTCAGCCGCACTGTTCAACTCAAAACCTTTGCGTCCCGCATTGATCTCACCGTTCATATAGCCGCCGAGAACGACGATACCCTCCACGTGCTGCGGCAGTTCATCCGGCTTTGCAAAGCGATCTTCCAATGGGGCGAGCAGGACGGCGCCCAGCGTCGTAAAAGCCGCAAAGAATAGAATGGCTATCGACAGGCCAAGGACACCCAGACTAAATCGACGAAAGCCGTGCCATATCGCCAGAGAGGCAATGACGATGAGGACGAAGATGATTGTGATGGGTTGAAAAAGCAGCCAGAAAATCTTCGATAAGCTATAGAACAACCACACTCTCCCAACATGAGGCACCCTGCCCTGATCTGTGCCTGCCCGTATCTCTGCCTGCACGAATCCGTGCATGACCGCATACTATAGTGTTGCCAAAGCCTGTGTTAGAGATTTGCCGGGAATCGAAAAAGCCGGGCATCATGATCTCGCCGGAAGGAACCATGTCTGACATCAAGACTCAGGATACTGCACCTTCTTCTCGCCTTCGCCTCGAGCGCATTGATATTGCGCGTGGGATCGCGTTGATCGCCATGGCGATCTACCATTTCGGATGGGACATCGAGTTTTTCGGCTATATGGCGCCCGCCACGACCGCGCACGGAGGATGGAAACTTTTCGCGCGCTGTATCGCGTCAAGCTTCCTGTTTCTGGTCGGTTTCAGCCTCGTTCTGGCGCATGGCAATGGGATACGCTGGAAGCCGATGGCGAAACGGTTGGCTCAGATTGTCGCGGCGGCGGCGGCTATTTCAGCCGTCACGTGGTATATGTCCCCGGACAGCTTCATTTTCTTTGGCATTCTGCACCAGATCGCTCTGGCAAGCGTGTTAGGTCTCCTGTTTCTGCGCCTACCCGCTCTTGCAACCTTGATCGTCGCGGTATTCGTCACAACCGCTCCGCTATTTGCGCAGGCCGATATTTTCAATCATCCAGCATTGAGTTGGGTGGGGCTTTCGACCGTAACGCTGCGCTCCAATGATTATGTACCGCTGTTTCCGTGGTTCGGGGCGGTTCTTGCCGGCATCGCGGCTGCGCGCATTTTTCAGCATTTTGGGTGGCTTGAGCTATTGGCTGGCGGAATAAAGCCAAAACTTCTTGAAAGGCCGCTGACATTCATCGGCAGGCACAGCCTCGCCTTCTACCTCATTCATCAACCGGTTTTGATCGCGTTGGTCTACGTGTTTTCCCAACTCATGCCGCCTGCGCAACCGGCACCGCGAGAAGCCTTCACGCAATCCTGCGTGGCTGCATGCCTGCAAAACGGTGGCGAACAGCTATGTCGACAGTTTTGCGGCTGCGTTGTGAGCGAACTGGACAAGGCAACGCTGTTCGATGATGTCTTCAGCGGCAAGGTCGATCAGGAGAACAACAGCACGGTCCGGGATATTGCACAAATGTGCTCCCCTGTGCCCGACGGTCAATAGGTTCAGGTGTTAACGCCAAGCTCGGCTAGACGCTCAATGCAGGATTCCTCGATCTGGTCGAGTTCGCCCAGCGTCTCCTCGATGTCGCGTCGTTTCTGGCGAAGATCGGCGCGTTTTTCCTCGACACGCTTCATAAGCAGCTTCAGCTGTCCCGTCTCGCCAGGCGGCTCGCGGTACATCTGAATAATCTCGTGAATTTCGGCTATGGAGAACCCTAACCTCTTGCCTCGTAGAATCTGCTTCACGAGATGGCGATCAGCAGGACGAAACAATCGCGTACGGCCGCGTCTCACTGGAGCAATCAGGCCTTCGTCCTCATAGAAGCGCAAAGTACGGGTTGAAATCCCGAACTCGCGTGTCAGCTCCGTGATCGTATAATACTCGCGCACCACAACATTCCTGCCTTTACCAACCAGGCTCCAGACCCCAACCGGATCGGAGCTTAAGTTTTGCTCCCGCATTTACGTAAAAGTCAATACGAAACCGACATAGACTAAAATACAACTAGCAATAATTTGGCTGGAGAACGAAGCCATCACCTCAATATGTCATAGCAACGGACGAATGCGGTTTAGAGGCAGCATTGTCCGGGAAAACCCCTAATTGCGTCAGTTTTCCATCGATTGCGACTTGCCATTCTGTTGCCGCTAATGCGTTATGAACTTGCGGAAACCAGCTAAAAACGGCGATTCATGCGGCGCTCTACAAAATTTACTTTAATCGGACTTGTCATCATCGCCGTTGTAGGCACAGCTCCTTTTGCCGTGGAGCCAATCGTGGTGAAGATAGGCGAAGGTTCGATTCGCCAGCTCGCCCGGGACGGAAATTTCTGCAAAACAGACCAATGCGATGAGGGCATGAATTACGCATTGGGTTTTCTCGAAACCAATTATGGCCTGTCGCCTCACGACGTCAAATGGTGTATGGGCGTCGATGTCATTTCCCATTATGACTTGCCATTCGGCAACGGATTGAAAACCTCAATAACCGACCGGATGTACAAACGTTGTGGCGACCCAAAGCAGGACGAGCCACCTGGCGATTATACAGACGAATAAAGGCGCTCTTCATGAAGCGATTTTTGCGCATAAGCGCCTGGATCATACTCCTGACCATCCTGATGGTCACAATCAGCCCGATAAAATTCCGTCCTGTCACCGGTGAACCTGTCGATCTCGAACGGTTTGGAGCTTTCTTTCTCGTAGGCGCTTTGTTTGCGCTCGCCTACCCACGCCACTGGATGCGCGTTCTCCTCCTGACAGTCGGCTGCGCTGCGCTTTTCGAGCTGATGCAACGTTTTGCTCCGGGACGGCATGGCGAGTTTATCGACTTCGTTTTCAAGGCCGCCGGAGCCGTCTTCGGCATCGCTGTCGGCTACGGCCTCAGCCTCGTCGGCCCCTTTCGGCAAAAAGCCTGATCAGGCGGGAATAGCCTGCAGCCTGTCCCGCGCTGTTTCACGCATAAATTCCAGATGGATAGAACGCAGAAGCGCGGCCAGATCGTCATTGGCGGCAGCGTATCGGCTGGCACGTGTGGCTTCGCACATAAGGGCTGATACTTCCACAGCCCCCATCCGCTTCCGCCCGGCAGCAACGGCCCGCCAGGCTTCAATTGCCACTATCAAGGGTGCATGCGTGGCGTCGCTCAATCCGGCGGAGTGCAGCAGCGCAGCAAGCGCCGCAGGCCGACCGCCGGAAATAATCGCACAAATGCGGGCGTCATCAAGATCGGACAGCGCTGCGAGCAGGCTTGCAAAAAAATCTATACGTCCCCCTGCAACGGCACGGATAACGAAACTTGTCGTAATTTCACCGCGCAGGCGCAGATGCTCTACCAGCGCCGGCAGTTCTTCCGGCGAACAGTTTTCGGCCAGATGCATGGATGCGCGGGCGGTTGCATCTCCGACGACCTTATCGGCGCGGCGATCACCCAGAAGTAACTTCACCAACGGATGAGATTGCAGAACCTCCCCTACTTTCACAGCCAGAAGATAGCGGCATTCTGTTGGAAGATGCGGGTGGGCCAGCAAAGCCTCACGCACAAGAGCATCATGACCACAGCGCTCGCTTATGCGCCGGAATGAAACAGGAGCAATGCGAGCGCAACTGTTAAACAGCATTTCGGCAACGGCTTCGTGGTTGCCGATTTCTGCGATTGCAGCAGCGACTGCGAATGAAACATGCGGGCGGGCCGCGATCAAAACCTGCATTGAAGGGGCGCTATAGGCAACACAATCGACCAGATCAGCATCACTGAGAAGCGTTGAGCGTGCAAGGATGTACCCCGCGACCTCCGGCTGGTCAGCGGCAAGCGCCGTTACAATATGCAGAGGCGAATGCGCACTTGTTGAGAGCACATCAGCCATTGCCATGCGGACTTTCGGGGAAGGATCATCAAGCAAAAGCGTCAAAGCCGCTTCTGCCTGCGCGCGGATATTTTGTGGCTGCAACTGATCCACACATTGCCGGGCAAGATGGGCCGCACGGACAATACGTGCAGTTACCGGCTCGCAGCCGCCGATCAACGCGTCTTTTTCGATATACATTCTGGCCCCGCTCCAGATCATCTTGTTGTATTCGAAAAAGTTAAATTAAAATGGTTTACGACCGGTTTACCATATTCATTAACCGCGTTGCGCAGCATGGAACCTAACGAGTTTTCACTCGTTTAACCGTCATCAATTCAACGGAGAATTCTAATGGCCGACGAAAAGATCACGAATGACATCCAGCAGGCACTTGAAAAGCAGATTGCCGATATGCGCACCGAATTGAAACGTCTTTCAAAATCGCTGTCGTCGCATTCCAGCGAATTGAGGGAACGTGCAGAGGATGCCATGGATGATGCGTCCGGCCGTTTCCGTCAAGCCGCTCAAACCGTGCGCGAACGCGGCCAGGTGGTTGCTGAAACGGTGCGTGAAAATCCGGGCACGGCCACCACACTTTTCGGAACGGCCGGGATTATCGGCATTCTTATTGGCGTAGCCATTGGATGCGCCATTTCCGATAGACGCTGAACCAGCAATCAACCTCTGACATTGATGCCCGCGCCCGATGCGCGGGCTATGTTTGTATCCTTTACCAAAAAGCCGTGGTCTGCTACCTCATGATCTGCCAGTTCTCTGGCATTGGCAATTTGCCACCGGTCGCAGCCTACCCGGTCAAAACAAGGACAAGCGCAATCATGCGCTGAAAGACTGCGCCGTGGCTTGAAACAAAGGCGCGTAAATGTCTGATAAGACAATATATTCCGACTTGAAGCAACTCGGCTCCAACACCTCGATACCGCAAACTCCGGAAGAAGCCGTCCTTGAACGGGTTGCAAATCCGCAAGCCGAAACACCCTATTGTGTTCGCTTCACTGCACCCGAATTCACGTCGCTTTGCCCGATGACAGGGCAACCTGATTTCGCGCATCTGGTGATAGACTACGTTCCCGGACAGTGGCTCGTAGAAAGCAAATCTCTGAAACTGTTCCTGTTTTCCTTCCGCAATCACGGCGCATTCCATGAAGATTGCACGGTAACCATCGGCAAGCGTCTTGTAGAACTGCTACAGCCGGAATGGCTCCGGATCGGCGGCTACTGGTATCCGCGCGGCGGCATCCCAATCGATGTTTTCTACCAGACCGGACCGGCACCGCAGAACGTCTGGATACCGGAACAGGGCGTACCTAACTATCGTGGACGCGGCTAGAGCATTTCCAGCAAAAGTGCGAAGCGTTTTGTGTCGGATAATGCGTAAAAACAAAGAGATAGAGCGGTTCTACGATTCTGTGTTAACCGGAACCGCTCTAGTTGATCGGCGCCAGTGTTGCGACTGAAGATCGCGATCTCTATTATCCATGCAGACACCATGGCCCTGAAAGGACCCCCATGAAGAACTTTGCTATTCTGATTTCGCTTGCCGTTCTTGCCGGATGCGGGGGAGCTGGAAAGGCAGCCATGGACACAGGCAAGAGCTTTGATCGATTCGCCTGCATGTCGCGCAATTTCAAGGGCGAGCCGCCTTGCCCGCAGCCGGAAGCTGCAAGCCAGAAGGAACAGTAAAGTCAGAAAGGAGGCCAACCATGGCTATTGAACCGAAGGACGTCCTCAATTTCTGGTTTTCGCCCAAAATGCAGGAAAACTGGTTCAGCAAAAGTGACGAGATAGACGCCGAAATTCGTGAGAAGTTTCTGACCGTCTATGAGGATGCCCGCGCCGACAAGCTGGAACAGTGGAAACAGCAGCCGGAAAGCGCCCTGGCACTCACGATTCTGTTCGACCAGTTTCCACGCAATATGTTCCGCGGCTCGCCTCGCTCTTTCGAAAGCGACGGGCTGGCTCGAGACGTAGCGGCACAGGCACTCGATCATGATTTCGACCGGAAGCTGTCACCTGAGCAACGCCAGTTCTTCTATCTTCCGTTCATGCATAGCGAACATCTGAGCGACCAGAAGCGCTGTGTCGACCTTTATGAAAAGCTCGGCGACGAGTTTTCGCTCGGCTTTGCCCGCCAGCATCACGATATCATTGAGCGCTTTGGGCGCTTCCCGCATCGGAACACGGTGCTCGGACGCGACACGACCCATGAGGAAGCCGAATTCCTCAAGGAACATGCGGGCTTCTGATTTATAACAAGCGATATGGCAGAATTCCGCGGCGGTCATGATCGACCGCCAATCTGCTTTTTAGCGGCGGAACCGCACGCTGCACACATTCCGCGCGCTCGCAAATACGGCAGGAAACACCGATCGGATCGAAGGCAGAACGCACCGCGATGTCTAGACCATCCGCATAGACAAAATCCTGCGCATAGGCCACTTCGCAGCCAAGGGCGATGGCGTAGCGCCGCTGGGGTGCATTGAACCCCCCCTCACTCTTGGTCAGTTCCGTCGCAATGCAAAGATAGCGCGCGCCATCCGGTGTTTCGGCGAGCTGTCGAATGATCCGCCCCGGTGTCTCAAAGGCCTGATGCACATTCCACAGCGGGCATGCGGCCCCGAAGCGGGCAAATTGCAACTTGGCGGCACTGTGCCGTTTTGTGATGTTTCCGGCCCTGTCTATGCGGGCGAAAAACACCGGAACACCGCGCTGGCCGGAACGCTGCAAGGTGCTGAGGCGATGGGCGACCTGTTCCAGACTGGCGCCGAAACGTGATGCCAACAATTCAAGATCGTGACGCAGTTCTTTCGCTGCCGAAAGGAATGTTTGATAGGGCAGCATAAGCGCCCCGGCAAAATAGTTGCGCAAGCCAATCTTGCAAATTTCGATTGCCTCGGCGGAACGGAAATCCGCCCGCCTTGCAATAGCGCTCACAAGCTCTTCCATCTCTAGTTCGGCGATCTGAAACGCTATCTGGAAATTGCGGGTTGAAGCAGGAGAATAAGGATTGAGATAAAGGACCCGCGCCATAGGATCGAACCGACGCAAAACCGCCTCCTGCGGCCCCGCTCGCGCAATGCGCACCCGGTGATGCTCCTCCATATATTGAGGCAGGGCCACACCGATGTCTCGCCCGGGAATATTCAGTTCCGCAGCAAGTTTTTCTGCCGCAATATCAATTTCATGTACGTAATTATCGATGAAATGGAAAAAGTCGCGAACTTCCTCGTAAGGAGCTGGTTCGGCAGCAGAGGGAGCGCGACCAAGCTGATTATCCAGACTGGCCAGCTGTTCACTGTTGCGGCGATAGGCCTGATGGCAGGCGATCAGCGCATGGGCAAGCCCCGGCGCATTTTGCGTAATCAGTTTCAGCTCTTGCAAATTCGGCTTGTAATTGTCGAAGACCGGATCGGCCAAGGCTTCGGAAACCGCAGATAGCAAACGGTCATCATCTCCCAGCGAAATGGCACCTATATCAATCTGGTAGTTTTCAGCCAGCGCCAGCAACACGGCTGCGGAGACAGGTCGCTGATTGTTCTCGATCTGGTTGAGATAGCTCGTTGAAATACCAAGCCGCTCGGCAAAACCCGACTGGGTTGCCTTATGTTGCTCGCGTATTTCCCGTATCTTTCTTCCGATATAAAGTTTTCTCGGTGCCATTTTGCAAATTCGCATTTCGCTATTTGCAAATTTATAGCTTACACAATCACACCTTTTCAAGCTTTTCCCGGCCCCCTTCGGATTTTAAGCAGAAGGGAGAAAAAGACTATCTTTTCAGCTTCATAACTCGCCTTTCAAAGGCCGCCCAAAAGTGGGGATTTATGCAGGAACTCCTTGAACAGCTCGAAGCCCGCCGCATGGAAGCCAGACTTGGTGGCGGCCAACGCCGTATTGATGCCCAGCATGCCAAAGGCAAGCTTACCGCCCGCGAACGGATTGAAGTGCTCCTCGACGAAGGCTCGTTCGAGGAGTTTGATATGTATGTCACGCATCGCTGCACCGATTTCGGCATGGCGCAGCAGAAAGTTGCGGGCGACGGCGTGGTGACGGGCTGGGGCACAATCAATGGCCGTCAGGTCTATGTGTTCAGCCAGGACTTTACTGTTCTGGGCGGCTCTCTGTCTGAAACGCACGCGCAAAAAATCTGCAAGATCATGGACATGGCGGTGAAGAACGGCGCGCCGGTCATCGGCCTCAACGATTCCGGCGGCGCGCGCATTCAGGAAGGCGTCGCGTCGCTCGCGGGCTATGCCGACGTGTTCAAGCGCAACGTGGACGCTTCCGGCGTCGTGCCGCAGATTTCCGTCATCATGGGCCCCTGTGCTGGCGGCGCTGTCTATTCGCCCGCCATGACCGACTTTATCTTCATGGTGCGGGATAGCTCCTATATGTTCGTGACCGGGCCTGACGTGGTGAAAACCGTCACAAATGAAATTGTCACGGCTGAGGAATTGGGCGGCGCCTCGACCCACACCAGAAAATCGTCGGTGGCAGACGGAGCTTACGAGAACGATATTGAAGCGCTGGAACAGGTCCGCATTCTGTTCGACTTCCTGCCGCTCAACAATCGCGAGAAGCCCCCTGTGCGCCCGGTATTCGATGATCCTGCGCGGCTTGAAATGCGGCTGGACACGCTGATCCCGGATAGCGCCACCAAGCCTTACGACATGAAAGAGCTTATCCACGCGCTGGCCGACGAAAATGACTTCTTTGAAATTCAGGAAGCTTTTGCCAAGAACATCATCACCGGCTTCATCCGCATGGACGGTCAGACCATCGGTGTCGTTGCAAACCAGCCCATGGTGCTCGCCGGCTGCCTCGACATCGATTCATCGCGCAAGGCTGCTCGCTTCGTTCGCTTTTGCGATGCCTTCAACATCCCGATCCTGACGCTTGTGGACGTTCCGGGTTTCCTGCCAGGAACAGCGCAGGAATATGGCGGGGTCATCAAGCACGGCGCAAAACTGCTCTTTGCCTACGCCCAGGCTACAGTTCCCATGGTTACGCTCATCACTCGCAAGGCCTATGGCGGCGCCTATGATGTGATGGCTTCGAAGCATATCGGCGCCGACATCAACTACGCATGGCCGACGGCGGAAATCGCGGTTATGGGCGCCAAAGGCGCAACGGAAATCCTTTATCGTTCCGAACTGGGCGACGTTGAAAAAATCGCCGCGCGCACGAAGGAATATGAGGAGCGCTTTGCCAATCCGTTTGTCGCTGCTGAACGCGGCTTCGTCGACGAAGTCATCATGCCACATTCCTCACGCCGCCGCATTGCCCGCGCTTTTGCCAGCCTGCGCAACAAGAGCCAAAGCGCGCCGTGGAAGAAGCACGATACTATTCCTCTTTGAGTAGATGGCCCCAGGTACAAATTAGATGATTAAGAAAATTCTCATTGCCAATCGCGGCGAAATCGCGTGCCGGGTCATCAAGACGGCGAAGAAAATGGGTATCGCGACGGTTGCCGTTTATTCTGACGCTGACCGTAATGCGCTCCATGTCAAAATGGCCGATGAAGCGATCCACATCGGACCAGCGCCATCCAATCAATCCTATATCGTCATCGACAAAATCCTCGCGGCGATCAAGGAAACCGGCGCGGATGCCGTGCATCCCGGCTATGGCTTCCTGTCGGAAAACCCGCGTTTTGCCGAAGCGCTGAAAGCCGCCAACGTCACCTTCATCGGCCCCCCGGTGAACGCAATTAACGCCATGGGCGACAAGATCACCTCGAAGAAGCTCGCAGCCGAAGCCGGTGTTTCCACCGTGCCCGGCCATATGGGCTTGATCGAGGATGCCGACGAGGCGGTCAAGATCGCGGGCAGCATCGGCTATCCGGTGATGATCAAGGCGTCCGCTGGCGGCGGCGGCAAGGGCATGCGCATCGCATGGAATGACGAAGAGGCCCGCGAAGGCTTTCAGCTCTCGCGCAATGAGGCCAAATCCTCCTTCGGCGACGACCGCATATTTATCGAAAAATTCGTCACCCAGCCGCGCCATATCGAAATCCAGGTTCTGGGCGACCAGCATGGGAACGTCGTCTACCTGGGCGAACGTGAGTGCTCCATCCAGCGCCGTAATCAAAAGGTCATCGAAGAAGCGCCTTCGCCATTCCTTGATGAAGCCACCCGCAAGGCAATGGGCGAACAGGCCGTGGCTCTCGCAAAGGCCGTTGGCTATTTTTCCGCAGGCACGGTGGAATTCATCGTCGATGGCAGTCGCAATTTCTATTTCCTTGAAATGAATACGAGATTGCAGGTCGAGCATCCGGTGACGGAACTCATCACCGGCATCGATCTTGTAGAAGAAATGATCCGTGTGGCATCCGGTGAAAAGCTCCGCTTCGGCCAGAGCGACGTCAAGTTGAACGGTTGGGCGATTGAAAGCCGTCTTTATGCGGAAGACCCCTATCGCAACTTCCTGCCGTCTATCGGCAGGCTGACCCGCTACCGTCCGCCGGTCGAAGGCCGTAACCCGGATGGCACAATCGTACGCAACGACACTGGCGTGTTCGAGGGCGGCGAGATTTCAATGTATTATGATCCGATGATCGCCAAGCTTTGCACCTGGGGTCCGGATCGCGCCAGCGCCGTCGACGCAATGGGCAATGCTCTGGATGCATTCGAAGTTGAAGGCATCGGCCACAACCTGCCCTTCCTGTCGGCTGTGATGGATCATCCGCGCTTCCGTGAGGGCGCGCTCACCACCGCATTCATTGCCGAGGAATATCCGGACGGCTTCGCCGGAGTTCCCGTTTCGGAAGACGATGCGCGTGCGCTTGCCGCAGTAGCCGCACAGATCAATCTGGCGATTGAGCGGCGCAACGCGCAGATTTCCGGACGGATTTCCAGCGAACAGCAAGCGGTTGCGACTGATTGGGTGGCGACGCTCGGCGGCTTCACATTGCCGGTTCGAATTGCTGAAGGCGAAGGCGGCACCACGATCAATTTCGTGGATGGCGGCAGCTTGCCCATCGCCAGCGACTGGCATCCGGGCAGCCAGCTTGGTTCGTTTACCGTCGCAGGCAAGCCTATTGCGGTGAAGGTTTCGCGCGCCGGCACCGGCTGGCGTCTGCGCTGGCGCGGCATGGACGTGGTGGCCCACATTCGCAAGCCGCGCATCGCAGAACTTGCGAAGCTCATGCCCGTGAAGCTGCCGCCGGACACGTCGAAAATGCTGCTCTGCCCGATGCCCGGCGTCATCACCTCCATTCTCGTGAAGGATGGCGAGACGGTTGAAGCAGGCCAGCCGCTTGCCACCGTGGAAGCCATGAAGATGGAAAACGTGCTGCGTGCCGAACGCCGTGCTACCGTAAAGCGAATTGCAGCGGAAGCGGGCGCAAGCCTCGCTGTCGATGAGCTGATCATGGAATTCGAGTGAGGTTCGATATGAGCGAGCGCCCCACCACCCGCGCAGACTGGGAAACGTTGGCCGAAAAGGAATTGAAGCGACCAGCGGACAGCCTGATCTGGCACACGCCGGAAGGCATTGACGTAAAACCGCTTTACACGGAAGACGACCTGAAAGGGATCGATCACCTAGGCACCCTGCCCGGTTTCGAGCCTTTCGTTCGCGGTCCGCGTGCTACCATGTATGCGGGTCGTCCATGGACAATCCGGCAATATGCCGGGTTCTCGACGGCGGAAGAATCGAACGCTTTTTATCGCAAGGCTCTCGCTGCCGGTCAGCAAGGCGTATCGGTTGCTTTCGACCTTGCCACCCATCGCGGCTATGACAGCGATCACCCGCGCGTGGAAGGCGATGTGGGCAAGGCTGGCGTGGCGATCGATTCCGTCGAGGATATGAAGATCCTTTTCGACGGCATCCCGCTGGAAAAAATTTCCGTATCCATGACGATGAATGGCGCCGTGATCCCGATCCTCGCCAATTTCATTGTTGCGGGCGAAGAACAGGGCGTGCCCCGCGCCCAGCTTTCCGGCACGATCCAGAACGACATCCTCAAGGAATTCATGGTTCGCAATACGTATATCTATCCGCCCGAACCATCCATGCGGATTATTGCGGACATTATCGCCTATACGGCAACCGAAATGCCGAAATTCAACTCCATTTCTATCTCCGGCTATCACATGCAGGAGGCTGGAGCGACGCTGGTTCAGGAACTGGCCTTCACACTTGCCGACGGGCGCGAATATGTACGCGCCGCGCTCAACAAGGGGCTGAATGTCGATGAGTTTGCGGGACGCCTGTCCTTCTTCTTCGCAATCGGCATGAATTTCTTCATGGAGATCGCCAAGCTACGCGCTGCACGCCTGCTCTGGTCGCGCATCATGAAGGAATTCAATCCAAAGAAGCCCGGCTCGCTGATGCTGCGCACGCATTGCCAGACTTCCGGCGTCTCCTTGCAGGAACAGGATCCCTACAACAACATCGTCCGCACGGCTTTTGAGGCCATGTCGGCGGCACTCGGCGGCACCCAGTCGCTGCACACCAATTCTTTCGACGAAGCCATTGCTTTGCCAACAGAATTCTCCGCCCGCATTGCCCGCAACACGCAACTTATCCTGCAAAACGAGACCGGCGTGACCAAAGTGGTCGATCCGCTGGCGGGTTCCTATTACATAGAAAGCCTGACCAACGAATTGGCCGAAAAGGCGTGGGCGCTGATCGAGGAAGTCGAAAAGCTCGGCGGTATGACAAAGGCCGTCGAAAGCGGCCTTCCGAAACGCCTCATCGAAGAAGCTGCCACCAAGCGGCAGGCGGCAGTCGATAAAGGCGAGGAAGTCATCGTCGGCGTCAACAAGTTCCGGCTGGAACAGGAAGACGAACTCGACATTCTGGAGATCGACAATTCGGCCGTGCGCCAATCGCAGATTGCGCGTCTCAACCGCATCAAGGAAACGCGCAACAAGGCAAAGGTCGAAGCCGCGCTTGCGGAGTTGGAAAAGGTCGCGAGGACGGGCGAAGGCAACCTTCTGGCCGCCGCGGTTGAAGCATCGCGTGCCCGCGCCAGCGTCGGTGAAATTTCCGATGCCATGCGCCGCGCATTCGGCGATCATGCAGCGGTTCCGAAGGTCGTAAAAAAAGTCTACGGCGCGGCCTATAAGGACGAGCCGGAATACCAGACGCTGATGGACCGGCTCGGAGATTTCTCCAAACAGACCGGCGAAACGCCAAAGGTGATGGTCGCAAAGCTCGGTCAGGACGGGCATGATCGTGGCGCTAAAATCATTGCTTCCGCATTTGGTGACATTGGCTTTGAGGTGCTGGCTGGACCACTATTTCAGACGCCGGATGAAGCCGCCGACATGGCTATCAAGGCGAAGGTGCACGTTTTGGGAGTTTCATCACTCGCAGCCGGTCACAAGACACTCCTGCCTCAGCTTGTGGACACATTGCGCAGGAAAGGCGCTGAAAACATCATCGTGGTCTGCGGTGGTGTCGTTCCACGTCAGGATTATCAGTACCTGTTCGATCATGGGGTGGCGGCGGTATTCGGACCAGGTTCGAATGTGCTCGACTGTGCCCGCGCCGTACTCGACCTGATGGAAGGCAAACGCCGCAATCTTTGAATATTATCAGTTAGATATGTTCATTACAGGACTCATTTTCTGAACGACTTCAGAAGCCGGGCGAACAGTCCGGCTTCCTATTTTTAGCAGTCGTTCAATCTTTCGGCCCGGTAAAGCCGGCAATCGTCGAACCCGTAACAGAGACGGGATCGCTGGCTGGAAACGTGTCTTCCAAACCTTCGTCGAGCTGACGCTCAAGCTCTGCCCGGTCACCGGAGCGGCGTGCGCTTGGACGCGTCACAAAACTGCCCGGCTCAATACCGCATTCCGTACATGCAACCCCAAGAGCCTCACCCAGTTTCATAGCAGCGCGCCGCAGAACTTCATCGCGCGCCAATTCTGCTTCTGTCTCGTTCTCCACCTTGACGGTGATCTTCTCTTCGCCCTCGGTGACAAATTCCACCATGTAGAGCTTGAAGCCCCCCACCGAGCTGATGCGGGTTTCAACAATGTCCATCGACCAACCTCCGCGTTTTCCATGCAGAACAAACGTCGACCAGCGCGTGAAAGTTCCCTGCTTCATGCGAGTACGGAACCACGCCCCTCCATCCAGCGTTTCATGTCAGCCATTTTGGAGGTTGCGATGACACAATTCTTCACAAAGCTCAGCGAGAAATCTGCCGAACTTGCAGGTCATTACCTGGCATTTGTCTTGGCGAGTTTGTTCATCATCATATGGGGCATCACCGGGCCCTTGTTTAACTTCTCGGACACATGGCAACTTGTGGTGAACACATCGACCACCATAATCACATTTCTGATGGTCTTTCTTATCCAGAATGCACAGAACCGCGAAGCAACTGCGACACAGGCCAAACTTGATGAAATCCTGACCATCGTCTCGACGACCAAGATCGAAACCATTGGTGCAGAGCACCTGCCCCTCAAAGAGTTGAAGCTGCTTTTACAACGGTTTGAAGAGCAAAGCGAAGTCATCCAGACCGAAAAGCCTAAATGAGGAGCCTATCTTTCCATGCTGGCGGCCACGCCTATATTCTACCGGGAAGTCTCATCGCTAGCAGAAAGGATGTCCTATGGCCGTCACCAGAAAGCAGGAAGCTCGCGCGCTCAATGCCGACGAAAAAGAACTGGTCGAAAAATCACATCATCCTTTTTTGCAAAACATTCCAGATGAAGAGCTTGGCCATCTGGCGAAATTGATCCGCGAACGCCGCAAGAAGGCACAAGATCAGGCCCATCAGCGCAGGCGCGAAATGCGCGGAAAGGCAGCAGCTCGCGGAGCCACACCCTCCAAGGCCGACGACGGTTCTCATCTGAAAGTTTCCGTGCTGGCCATGGCAGTGCGTCGCATCAACACCGAAGTCGAGCGCCGCCGTCGCATGGCAGCTAGCGCTGAACTCATCGCCAACGCGCGAAAGGCGTTGGCAACCAAGGAAGCCAAGGAAAAGAAAGGTAAAGATTTCAACACGCGCCATGCCCTCAAAGGTATGCGCAACATTCCGAATGAAAAATACGACAGCCTTATCCGCCCGGCAGAACGCGGACGGTTGCGGAAGGCTGCGAGTGTCGCCCAAGCCAAGAAGGATGCCCGCCAGAAGGAAGCGGGTTAGAGCATTTCCAGCAAAAGTGCGAAGCGGTTTTGCGTAGGATAATGCGTAAAAACAAAGAGATAGCGCATTTCCAACGATTCAAGTTAGACTGGAAATGCTCTGGCACGTCACTCGTTACAACATTTCCAGCGCCGTCTTTCGGGACGGCGGCGTGAAAACCTGATCCAGACGTTTCAACTGATCGTCGGAAAGCCGCAACTCAGCGGCTTTTCTGTTATCCCGCACATGATGCAGGTTGGACGACTTTGGAATTGCGATGACATTGCCGCTGCGCATCGTCCAGGCAAGCGCGACCGACGCTGGCGTTCCGCCTGTTTCACCCGCAATTTCCGCCAGTACCGGATCATGCAGCAACCGTCCCTGTTCGATTGGCGAATAAGCCATCAAGGGAATTTTGCGCTCAGCACACCAAGGCATCAGGTCGAATTCGGGTCCGCGTCGGGTCAGATTATAGAGTATCTGGTTCGTCGCGACGTCCATGCCGCTCGCTACACTAGCGAGCTCTTTCATGTCGTCTGTGTCGAAATTGCTGACACCCCAACTCGCGATCTTGCCCGCGTGCTTCAGCTCTTCAAAAGCCGCGACAGTCTCTTCAAATGGATATCGCCCGCGCCAGTGCAGAAGATAAAGATCGATACGCTCAGTACGAAGCCGCCGCAGACTTCTTTCGCAAGCCTCGATTGTTCCCTTCCGTGATGCATTGAACGGCAGCACCTTGCTGACGATAAACACGTCGTCGCGGCGGCCCGTGATGGCCTCACCCACAACATTTTCCGCCTCACCATCGGCGTACATCTCAGCCGTATCAATCAGCGTCATCCCCAGATCAATGCCGCTTCTCAGCGCTTCGATTTCATAGGGGCGTTGTGTGCTGTCCTCGCCCATATACCATGTGCCTTGTCCGAGCGCTGGCACCGTCTGGCCCGAAGGCAGGGTAATCTGCGGGATGGTTCCGGTCATTGCATTTTCCCCTGTGAAACGATCACTGCCATGATTGTCACTTAGCCGCATAATTCAAGGCCACGCGCAAGGATCAAGCGAAATGCAGACCGAAACCCTGCATGAGCCTGCGGATGGCGTAGTCCGGTTTTTGGGAAGTCACGACCGCCAGATCATCGTGATGGTGCAGTTCTTCATCTGCGCGGCGTGGTTTCAGGAGTGACACAGTGCGCCGGGCAATCGCTTCCGCAGGATCAAGCCAGTCGACCGGCCATGGCGCCAAGCGGCGAAACACGTTGGCCAGAAACGGATAGTGTGTGCAGGCCAGAACGACAATGTCGGTCCGATTGCCATCCTGTTCAATGAAACAGGGGGCAATCTGTTCCACGACCAGCGCCTCGTTGATCTTCTCGCCACGAATATGTGCTTCCGCTACTGCCGCAAGTTGGTCAGCACCCACAAGACGAACATGGCACTGGGAAGCAAAGGATTGAATGAGATCGCGCGTATAAGCGCGCCGGACGGTGCCAGGGGTCGCCAGCACGGAAACAAGGCCTGACGAAGTTCTTTCGGCAGCCGGCTTGATCGCCGGTACGGTTCCAACAAATGGCACCGAAGGAAAGGCTTGCCGCAAATCGTCCAGCACCAGCGTGGAGGCTGTATTGCAGGCAATGACCGCGATTTCTGGATCATAGGCGGCAATAAGCCTGCCGAATAGCTCTACTATTCGGGCTCTCAACGCGTCTTCTTCCCATCCGCCATAGGGAAATCCGGCATCGTCGGCGACATAGACGAAGCGGCGATCCGGCATCAGCACCCGCGCTTCCCGCAAAACCGTCAAGCCCCCGATGCCGCTGTCGAAAACCAGAACGGGTTTCTCAAGGTCGACAGAAGGGATAGCGGAAAAGCTCACAGCGGGTGCGTTTTTCATTCGTCCTTGTCCTTTGTTGCTGGAGCCTCGGTAGCAGGCTTTCGCGCACGTCCTTCCGGCGCGCCAGAGCCACGCGGCTTCTTCGGCGTGAAAACATCGAGCGACGTGATGACGCCGCGGAGCAGTTTCAACTCTGCCGATGCAAACCCGGCGCGCGTCAGCACAGCACGCAGATTATTGACCATGATTTCCTTGCGCGCTTCGGGGCGGAAATAACCACGCACATCAAGGGCTTCTTCAAGATGGTTGAAAAGTCCCTGCAATTCCTGTTTCGGCGCCATCTCAAGCTCCGGCCCTCGAAACACCGTCTCCGTTTCCGTCTCAAGTCCCGACTTCATCCACTCATAGGACATAAGCAGGACAGCCTGCGCGATGTTCAGCGATGCGAAGGCTGGATTGACGGGGAATGTCACCAGTTCGTCCGCCAGTCCCACTTCTTCATTGCTGAGACCAAAGCGTTCGCGGCCGAACAGGATACCTGTCTTCTCTCCATTCCTGAAACGACGGCGCAACTCGCCACCGGCTTCCACCGCACTTCGAACCTGCTTGAAGCCGTCACGTTCGCGTGCAGTCGTCGCATAAACAAAATTGAGATCAGCAATAGCAGAAGGCAGATCGTCATAGACCACCGCATTGTCGATCACATGATCGGCCTTGCTCGCCGCAGCCCTCGCCTTTTCGCTTGGAAACTCCTCGCGCGGTTTGACGAGGCGCAGTTCCGCCAGTCCGAAATTCGCCATGGCGCGCGCCACCATGCCGATGTTCTCCGGCAATTGCGGCTCCACCAGCACGATTGCCGGTCCTTCCGCGAGAATGGGGCGCTGTTTATCTGTTCCTGCCATGATGTTTTCCGCTGTGCTATAAAATCGTGGCGCTTCCCTGACATAATTGACGCTGAATCGCAAAGATTCCCCTTACGTGTTCGGACGAAAAGCCCGTGTAGTAGCCCGATAACACCTGCTCACCGCCCATTCGTGTCAGACTGCCGCCACCAGATGCACAATCAAGGGAGGAAACCATGTCCGGTAAGAAAATACTGATGCTTTGCGGCGACTTTGGTGAGGACTATGAAACCATGGTCCCGTTCCAGACGCTGTTGACCGTTGGTCATACGGTGCACGCCGTCTGCCCCGGCAAGAAAGCTGGCGATCATATCGAGACAGCCATTCACGACTTCGAGGGCCACCAGACCTATACGGAAAAGCCCGGGCATAACTTCACCCTCAATGCAACATTCGCCGACGTGAAGCCGGAAAGCTATGACGCACTTGTCATTCCCGGTGGCCGGGCTCCGGAATATCTGCGTCTCGACGACAATGTTATCGCCGTGGTGAAGCACTTCTTCGAGGCGAACAAGCCCGTCGCTGCGGTCTGCCACGGCGCACAATTGCTGGCCGCCGCGCGCGTTCTACAGGGCCGCAACTGCTCGGCCTATCCGGCGTGTCGCCCCGAAGTTGAACTTGCTGGTGGCACCTATGCTGATATCCCGGTCGATCAGGCCGTGACGGATGGCAATCTCGTCACCTCGCCTGCATGGCCTGCCCATCCGGCTTGGCTGGCGCAGTTTCTTGCAGTCCTCGGCACAAGGATCACCCACAGCTGATCGCAACACCCGCCTGTGACCATCAAGGTTGCAGGTGGGACAAAACTGCGCGACAGTAAGTTCGGGAGAACGATCCGGAGGAAACCATGTGCAGGCTGTTCATCGGCGCCAATCCTGAACTCTGGCTAAGCGTGACACGATCACTGCGCATAGACGGCGTTGTAACCAGCGTGCGGCTTGAAAATTTTTTCTGGTGGGCTCTGGAAGATATTGCGGCGCGCGATGATCTCACCGTCAGTCGCCTTATCGGCAAGCTCTACGATGAATCCCGGAATGAAGGGCACGACCTCGACAATTTCGCCTCGTTTCTGCGGGTCTGCTGCGGACGCTATCTTTCGCTGCAGCTGAATGGTCTTGTCCCCTCAGACAAGTCGGCTGCCATTTCCACGCTGGATGCTGACGCCATTCTGGCGAGCGAAGAGAAACACTATCGTCGGCGGCAATCCTCATGGGAAAAATCGCGCGATAGCGATCATGCTGCACATCGCGCGGCATGATCGGCTCTCTCCCGAAATTTTGACCATTCAGACGGTTTATAGGCCAAAGAATAAGCCTCTTACGCTTTGCCTTATTCGCCGTGAGTGCTATACGGGCGCGACGCATTGAAAAAGAGGCTTCATCCATGGCAAAAATCAAGGTTGCGAACCCGGTCGTCGAACTCGACGGCGACGAGATGACCCGCATTATCTGGCAGTTCATCAAGGACAAGCTTATCCATCCTTACCTCGACATCGATCTGAAATATTACGATCTGTCGGTTGAGAACCGCGATGCGACCAACGACCAGGTCACCATCGATGCAGCCAATGCCATCAAGGAACATGGCGTCGGCGTGAAGTGCGCAACCATCACGCCCGACGAAGCGCGCGTTGAAGAATTCAAGCTCAAGAAAATGTGGAAGTCGCCAAACGGCACCATCCGCAATATTCTGGGCGGCGTGATCTTCCGTGAGCCAATCATCTGCAAGAACGTTCCGCGCCTTGTGCCGGGCTGGACCCAGCCGATCATCGTTGGCCGCCATGCATTCGGCGACCAGTACCGCGCGACGGATTTCAAGTTCCCCGGCAAGGGCACGCTGACGATCAAATTCGTCGGTGAAGATGGCGAGACCATCGAACACGAAGTCTATCAGGCTCCTTCGGCTGGCGTGGCTCTTGCCATGTACAACCTTGACGAATCGATCCGCGAATTCGCCCGCGCTTCGTTCAACTATGGCCTGCAGCGCGGCTATCCGGTCTATCTCTCCACGAAGAACACCATCCTGAAGGCCTATGACGGCCGCTTCAAGGATATCTTCCAGGAAGTCTTCGACGCAGAATTCAAGTCGAAGTTCGAAGAAAAGAAAATCTGGTACGAACACCGCCTCATCGACGACATGGTTGCTTCGGCGCTCAAGTGGTCGGGCGGCTACGTCTGGGCATGTAAGAACTATGACGGCGACGTTCAGTCGGACATCGTGGCACAGGGCTTCGGTTCGCTCGGCCTGATGACCTCCGTTCTGATGACGCCGGATGGCAAGACCGTTGAAGCTGAAGCTGCCCACGGCACCGTGACCCGTCACTATCGCCAGCATCAGAAGGGCGAGGAAACCTCGACCAACTCGATCGCTTCGATCTTCGCATGGACCCGCGGTCTCGCTCATCGCGCCAAGCTTGACGACAATGCCGAGCTGAAGCGTTTTGCCGACACGCTGGAGAAGGTCTGCGTGGACACCGTTGAAAGCGGTTACATGACCAAGGATCTGGCGCTGCTCATCGGCCCGGATCAGCCTTGGCTTTCGACCACCGGCTTCCTCGACAAGATCGATGAGAACCTGAAGAAGGCTATGGCCGCCTGATAGAATATTCGACCCTATCGTCGAAATGAAAACCCGGCAGCGCTGCTGCCGGGTTTTTTATTTCTTTTTCAAGGGAAAAAGCGCATCCTGCCCATTCTTACAGGAGGATGAAATGGCTGAGTTGAAGCTCTATACCAACCCGATGTCGCGCGGACGTATCGCGCGCTGGATGCTGGAAGAGATCGGCAAACCCTATGACGTGGAAATACTGGATTTCGGACCTCCAATGAAGGGACCCGACTACTGCACGATCAACCCGATGGGAAAAGTTCCAGCCCTCCGCCACGGCGATGCGGTGGTGACGGAAGTGGCGGCGATCTGCGCCTATCTGGCGACGACATTTCCCGAGGTCGGTCTGGCGCCGCACCCCGATGAGCGCGCGGATTTCTTCCGCTGGCTTTTCTTCGCATCCGGCCCCGTGGAAGCCGCCTTGTCCAATCATGCGCTTGGCTTCGAGATCCCGGCAGACAAGCAGGGGATGGTCGGCTACGGCAATTACGACACGGTGGTCAACACTTTGGAAAAAGCGGTATCACAGCATCCCTACATCACCGGCGACCGTTTCACGGCCGCTGACGTTTATGTCGGTTCACACATTGGCTGGGGTCTGCGCTTTGGCACTTTGCCTGCTCGTGGCGCGTTCGTCACCTATTGGGATCGCCTTAAGGATCGCCCCGCGATGAAACGGGCCACAGAGTTGGACGACGCAGCCGCGGCCGCCACACAACACTGATCCTGAATTCACTGGCTGTTCAGATCACGTAATCTGGCCAGTCAGTTCAAACGTCCGCGAGAAAGCCTGCGCCCCCTTGGGCGAAAACGCGATGACGCGTCCCTCTTCCCGACGCGCCCATCCTTGCGAAATGAAATGGTTCAACAGCGCGGCACCAAGCGCACCACCCAAATGGTTGCGGCGTTCGCTCCAGTCGAGACAGTGGCGGCAGACCGGGCGCTTGCCCCGCTCCAGATGGCTCACATCCACGCCAAGGCAGCTGAAAAACGATTTGCCCTTCTCTGTCAGCACCGGCTCATTGCCATCGGCGATCAACCCCAGCCGATGCGAGGCATCGAGCATCTCGACACCGCGTTCGCCCGCCAGATGATCATAGCAAATCCGCGCCTTGCGCAGCGCCTGATCTTTGGGACCAGTCCGCACCCGCACAGCGCCGGTACGTTGCGCAAGCCCCATCAGTCCTTCCAGAACCTGTGCAACATCCGTTCCTGAAAGACGGAAATAGCGGTGCCGCCCCTGCTTCTCCGCAACCAGCAGATTGGCTGCATCGAGCTTTGCAAGATGTCCGCTTGCCGTTTGCAGCGTCACGCCCGCCGCCGACGCAAGTTCGCTGACCGTCAGCGCGCGGCCATCCATCAACGCCGTGAGCATGTTTGCGCGCGCAGGATCGCCAAGGAGTGCGGCAACGGAAGCTATGATCGGACCATCTTTCATACTTCGATGCTAACCGAACCATAAAGATGTTTCAATTGCTATATTGTCACCATTGAAGACAGGCATTTGAAGGAGACATGCATGATTACCTGTTTCATCCGCTATCAGATCGACCCGTTCAAGGCGGATGCATTTGCCGAATATGCACGCAATTGGGGACAGGCCATTCCGCGATGCGGCGCCAATCTCATTGGTTATTTCGGGCCGCATGAGGGTTCGTCGACAACGGCCTACGGCGTCTACTCTATCGAAAACCTTGCTGCTTACGAGGCATACCGGGCCCGGCTCGCCGCCGATCCGCTGGGACGGGAGAATTATGAATTCGCGCGCCGGGAGCAATTCATCCGATCCGAGGATCGCATCTTCCTCAAACTCCAATCCGCACCGCATGGGGAGTTCATCAAGCCATGATCGCCGTTATATTCGAAGTTTGGCCAGCCAACGACGACAGACGCGGCCAATATCTCTCCATTGCCGCAAACCTGCGGGAAGATCTTGCAAAGATCGACGGCTTTCTGTCGATTGAACGTTTTCAGAGCCTGGCCGATCCCGACAAGCTGCTCTCGCTCTCTTTCTGGCGCGACGAAGAAGCCGTGCGCGAATGGCGCAATCTGCCCTCTCATCGGGTGGCACAGGGACAGGGCCGCGACGGTGTTTTTGAGAATTACCGTCTGCGCGTAGCGGCCGTCATGCGTGATTATGGCCTGAAGGAGCGTATTGAAGCACCCGAAGACAGCCGGGCTGTCCATGCCGCATAAGAAAAGCCGGGCAAAAACCCGGCTTTTCCACTTCCATATCTGCCTTAACCAATGAAAGCCTTAACAGCGGCGATTGCATCTGGTGCCTTCGCGCCATCGGGCCCACCGGCCTGCGCCATGTCCGGGCGACCGCCTCCACCTGCGCCACCAAGCGCCGCCGAAGCTGCGCGGACCAGATCGACCGCGCTGAAACGGCCGACCAGATCTTCCGTCACGGCGGCGACAGCACTGGCCTTGTTATCTTCGCCCACGCCGATGAACAGCACGACGCCGGAGCCGACCTGTTTCTTGCCTTCATCGGCAAGCGGCTTCAGGTCGCGCGGGGAAACGCCGGTCACGATCTTGCCGAGGAAATTGACGCCATTCACGGCTTCAACGGCGCTGCCACCCTCTGCCGAACCGCCGCCGAGCGCCAGCTTCTTGCGGGCATCTGCGAGTTCGCGTTCGAGCTTCTTGCGTTCATCAAGCAGCGCATTGACCCGCTCCAGCGCTTCCGACGGCGTCGTCTTCAATGCACCAGCAATGGCCTTTACGCGCTCGTCCTGCTCTTCGAGATAAAGACGTGCCGCCTCACCCGTCAGTGCTTCCATACGGCGAACACCGGCGGCAACCGCACCTTCCGAAACGATGCGGACAAGGCCGATATCGCCTGTCTGGCGCACATGCGTGCCGCCGCAAAGCTCGACAGAATAGGCCTTGCCTTCCTTCGGGCCATGCTTGGCGGTGCCCATGGAAACAACGCGAACTTCATCGCCGTATTTCTCGCCGAACAACGCCATGGCACCTTCGGCAATGGCGTCGTCTACGGCCATCAGGCGCGTGCTGACGGGCGCGTTCTGCAAAATGATTTCATTGGCAAGGTTTTCAACCTGTGCCAGCTCTTCTGCCGAAATCGGCTTTGGATGCGAGAAGTCGAAGCGCAAGCGGTCGGGTGCTACGAGCGAACCTTTCTGCGCGACATGGCTGCCGAGCGTTTCCCGCAGCGCCTCATGCAGAAGATGGGTCGCCGAATGGTTGGAGCGGATGCGCGTGCGGCGCACCGAATCCACTTTCAACTCAACCGCATCGCCGGTCTTGGCCGTACCCTTGGTAACTTCGCCGATGTGAACGAAGACGCCCTCGCCCTTCTTCTGCGTATCCTTGACGGTGATGACAAAACCTTCACCGGAAATCGTACCCGTATCGCCCTGCTGACCACCCGATTCTCCGTAGAACGGCGTCTGGTTGACAACGACCGAAACAGCTTCGCCCTCGGCAACGGACTGCACTTCTGCACCATCGCGAACAAGCACCGTGATAACACCTTCCGCGCTTTCGGTTTCATAACCAAGGAACTCAGTCGCGCCGACCTTGTCCTTTACGCCGAACCAGATGGTTTCTGTCGCAGCCTCGCCAGAACCGGCCCAGTTGGCGCGCGCTTCGGCCTTTTGGCGTTCCATGGCGGCACTGAAACCTTCCGTATCGACAGCAATGCCGCGCTGGCGCAGCGCATCCTGCGTCAGATCAAGCGGGAAACCATAAGTATCGTAAAGCTTGAAAGCGGTTTCACCGTCGAGGCGATCACCTTCAACGAGGTTTTCCGTTGCATCCGACAGAAGACCAAGGCCACGATCAAGCGTCTTACGGAAACGGGTTTCCTCGAGCTTGAGCGTTTCCGAAATCAACGCATCGGCACGGATCAATTCCGGATAGGCCTGTCCCATTTCGCGGATCAGGGCGGGCAGCAGACGCCACATCAGCGGCTCTTTCGCGCCCAACAACTGTGCGTGGCGCATTGCGCGGCGCATGATGCGGCGCAGCACATAGCCACGACCTTCATTGGACGGCAGCACGCCATCCGCGATCAGGAAGCTCGAAGCGCGCAGATGATCGGCAATCACGCGATGGCTGGCGCGAAATTCGCCCTCAGCCTTCACGCCGGTCGCTTCTTCGGAAGCGCGGATCAATGCCTTGAAGAGATCTATATCGTAATTGTCATGCACGCCCTGCAAGACCGCTGCGACGCGCTCCAGCCCCATGCCGGTGTCGATGGACGGACGCGGCAGGTCAATACGCTGTTCGGGCGTGATCTGCTCGAACTGCATGAAAACAAGGTTCCAGATTTCGATGAAACGGTCCCCGTCTTCGTCAGCCGATCCGGGAGGGCCGCCCCAGATATGATCGCCGTGGTCGAAGAAGATTTCCGAGCATGGACCGCAAGGACCGGTATCGCCCATCGCCCAGAAATTATCGCTGGTAGCAATGCGAATGATGCGGTCGTCGGAAAGACCGGCAATCTTCTTCCAATAATTCGCAGCGTCATCATCCGTATGATAAACGGTGACGAGCAGCTTGTCCTTTGGAAGGCCGAATTCCTTCGTGATCAGGTTCCAGGCGAAGCTGATGGCATCTTCCTTGAAATAGTCGCCGAACGAGAAATTGCCCAGCATTTCAAAGAAAGTATGGTGACGTGCGGTATAACCGACATTGTCCAGATCGTTGTGCTTGCCGCCGGCGCGAACGCATTTCTGGGAAGTCGTGGCGCGATTATAGGAGCGATGCTCAAGTCCCGTAAAAACGTTCTTGAACTGTACCATGCCCGCATTGGTGAACATCAGCGTCGGATCGTTACGCGGAACGAGTGGGCTCGATGGAACGGCCTCATGCCCGTTCTTGCGGAAATAATCGAGGAATGTGGACCTGATCTCGTTGACGCCAGCCATAAGTCACCTTTGGGCTTGTTTGCCCTGCACGGATGAAGCTTCGCAGAAAGCTACATCAATTGTCCTGTTCAAACTCCCACAGCCGCCAACGGTCGTCGAAGGCCCGAGGCTCTCCCGCACTGCTAGGACGTGAAGTGGAGTTTTCGGTTGACCGCTTTTAACGGTGCCTTGCTTTTCTGTCCAGATAAGTACGCTGCCCCATAAAAGCAATTTCTGCTGAAAGATGATCAGGTAGGCACTTTTCACGCCGCAGGAATTCATCTTTCCAAAACAAAGCCCCGCGCGAATGCACGGGGCTTTGAAAATTCAACCGACACTGCTTCTTACATTTCTGCAGCGTCGCCTGCGTCGTCTTCCGGTCCGCCGTCCTCAAGGAACTGCTCGGCAATCAGCCCGGCATTCTGACGAAGTGTCGTCTCAATCTCGCGGGCCACTTCCGGGTTGTCCTTGAGATATTGCTTGGCGTTTTCACGGCCCTGTCCCAGTCTCTGGGAATTATACGAGAACCACGCACCGGACTTCTCGACAACACCAGCCTTCACGCCAAGATCGACCAGTTCGCCGGTCTTGGAAACGCCAGCTCCGTACATGATGTCAAATTCGACCTGCTTGAAGGGCGGCGCAAGCTTGTTCTTGACGACCTTCACGCGAGTCTGGTTGCCCACAACTTCGTCGCGCTCCTTGATCGAGCCGATACGGCGGATATCGAGCCGAACCGAAGCATAGAACTTGAGAGCGTTACCACCAGTCGTCGTTTCCGGCGAGCCGAACATGACACCGATCTTCATGCGAATCTGGTTGATGAAGATCACCATGCAGTTCGAACGCGAGATCGACGCAGTAAGTTTGCGCAGCGCCTGGCTCATGAGACGCGCCTGGAGGCCAGGCAGGGAGTCACCCATCTCACCTTCGATTTCGGCGCGCGGCGTCAGGGCAGCGACAGAGTCGACGACGAGAACGTCGATAGCGCCCGAACGCACAAGCGTATCGGTGATTTCAAGCGCCTGCTCGCCCGTATCCGGCTGCGAAATCAGCAGGTTTTCAAGGTCAACACCCAGCTTGCGTGCATAGACCGGATCAAGCGCATGCTCCGCATCGACGAATGCACAGATACCGCCCTTTTTCTGTGCTTCCGCGATCGTGTGCAGCGCCAATGTCGTCTTACCGGAGCTTTCCGGGCCGTAAATCTCGACAATACGTCCTTTGGGCAAGCCACCAACGCCAAGCGCAATGTCCAGCGAGAGCGATCCGGTCGATACCGTTTCAATCTCGACAACCTGATCGTTCTGGCCAAGGCGCATGATCGAGCCCTTGCCGAACGCCCTTTCGATCTGCGACAGTGCCGCATCGAGAGCCTTAGTCTTGTCCACTGAATTTTCCTCAACAAGTCGCAATGAATTCTGAGACATCTTACACCATCCTCTTGTCTCGCTAGAAGCCCGGCAGGCTCGTTGCCACGATCTATTTGTATCCTTTTTGTTCTCATTTGGCAATGAGGCTAAGCCATTGATTAAAAAGGACTCTGTATTTTTGTTCTATAATTGTTCTCTAATATCAGAGATTGCGAAAATAATTGAACCATTCAGCAATTAGCCTAGTTCAAGCCCAATCATGACGGCCGACGATTCGCGAGGACAAACAAAAACGCAGCCCTTCTTTCGAAGGACCGCGTCATTGCAGCATCTAACTCTGCGAAACGGAATCAGCTCGCAGCGCGAAGCGGTGAAATCTGGATTTCCACGCGACGGTTCTGTGCGCGTCCTTCCGGCGTTGCGTTGGTCGCGACCGGCTGGCTCGCACCATAGCCGATAACTGCAAAGCGGCGCGGATCGATTCCCTGCGAACCGAGGTAGCTTGCAACCGAGGCGGCACGACGCTGCGAGAGGCCCTGATTGTAGCTGGCGCTGCCCGTCGAGTCGGTATGACCGTAAACGTCCACAAGCGTCTGGTTGAACTTGCGCAGCACAATCGCGACTGAATTAAGCGTCGGATAGAACTGGCTCTTCACCTGATCCTGATCGGTATCGAAAGTAATGCTCGAAGGCATGTTCAGGATGATCTGGTCGCCATTGCGGGTCACGGACACGCCCGTCCCCTGCAACTGTGCGCGAAGCTCGTTTTCCTGACGATCCATGTAATTGCCGATGGCGCCGCCACCGAGTGCGCCGATACCAGCACCGATCAGCACGGCATTACGCTGCGCACGGCTGGACCCACCGACCATCAGGCCACCCAGAGCGCCCACAGCCGCGCCGATCGCGGCACCACCGGCGGTGTTCGACATCTTCTGTTCCCCGGTATAGGGATCAGTGGTGCAACCGGCAAGAAAAGTGGCGGCGAAAAGGGCAATCCCGATCTTCTTCAGCATGAAATGGTGATCCTCAATTAGCGATTCGGCTTGCATGATAATAGCGAATAAGGCCGGATGGTGTTCCGATTGCAGGCAAAAGCCCGCCCTTCCCGCATTTTAGCTGAATCGTCCGCAGCTTCGCAATTGCACAGCATAGCGATTAGCCATGGCCTGGGCGCGTTTCGCCCCGTTAAGCGCCGTTGCATTTCCGCGCCAGGCACCGCGCGCATAGCCGCCATGACCCGAATAGTAAGCGAGGTAAAGGCTGTAGGCATCAGAGCGGTTGATGCCGTTCTTCAGATAGCTTTGATAATGATACCAGCCGATGAAATGGATAGCGTCCGCAAAATTGGTACGCGACGCGGTCCAGCGACCGGTTTCCCGCTTGTAACGGTCCCAGGTGCCGTTCAGCGCCTGCGAATAGCCATAGGCACTCGAAGCCCGCTTCCACGGAATGATCCAGAGAATCTTGGTGCGTGGCGGGCGAGCATAGGGCTGGAAGCCGGATTCGGTATATATCGTCGCCATCAGAACCGGAACCGGCACACCGAACTCGCGTGAAACCCGCGTGGCAGCCGTCTGCCAATTATTGAACCAACCGTCGCGTTGATCGAAGACCGCGCACACATTGTTGACCTGCCGTGGGGCGGTTGCGCAGCCTCCAAGGATCACGAGCGCGACGAGAAACAAAACGCGCATCATGGAAAACCTCGTCTCTTTGCAAAGATTGATAAAGCGTAAAAATTAAAAAGACCTTTCTAACGATGGGCCGTCCCTTTCCGGCACCTTCAAAACCGTGTGAAGAAGCAAAACAAAAGCCGCGATCAAAGCGGCCGCGGCTCAAACTGTGGACGAATGTGGATAACTATGGGGATTGTAGCGCTCCCACCAAAAGCAAACCCGCTCCAGAGGTCAGCGTCGTCCTTGGCGCTCCTGTCGCAAGCGAGCCCAGTATTCCAGGCGCTTACGAATATCCCGCTCGAAGCCCCGCTCCGGGGGATCGTAGAATTTCTGCCTTCCCATGCTTTCCGGAAAGTAATCCTGCCCTGAAAAAGCATCCGGCTGATCATGGTCATAAGCGTAGCCCTCGCCATACCCCTCGTTCTTCATCAGCTTGGTCGGCGCATTGAGGATATGCTTCGGCGGCAGCAGAGAACCATTTTCCTTCGCAGCGCGCATCGATGCTTTGTAGGCCACATAAACAGCGTTCGATTTCGGTGCGGTCGCCAGATAAACACAAGCCTGCGCTAGCGCCAGTTCACCTTCCGGCGACCCCAGATAGTCGTAGGCATCCTTGGCGGCATTGCAGATGACAAGGGCCTGTGGATCGGCAAGGCCTATGTCTTCGACCGCCATGCGAACAAGCCGCCGACCGAGGTATAAGGGGTCCTCGCCTGCATCGAACATACGCGAAAGATAATAGAGCGCCGCATCCGGGTCCGATCCGCGAACGGACTTATGCAACGCAGAAATCAGATTGTAATGCCCATCCTGCCCCTTGTCATAGACCGGAGCGCGACGTTGTACCACGTCCTGTAATTTTTCTGCCGTGAACACCTCATCCGGGCGCGCAGCGCGCCAGACTTCCTCGGCAAGCGTCAGCGCAGCACGTCCGTCTCCATCGGCCATGCGAATGAGGCTTGCACGCGCCTCCTCGTCCAGCGGCAAAGGACGCTCCTCCTGCTCTTCGGCACGGGTCAGAAGGGTTGCGATGCTTTCGCCATCATGGGGATGAAAGGTCAGCACCCTCGCCCGGGACAAAAGAGCGGCATTGAGCTCGAACGATGGATTCTCCGTCGTGGCGCCGATCAGGATAACGGTACCGTCCTCCATGACCGGCAGAAAACTATCCTGCTGCGCGCGATTGAACCGATGAATTTCGTCCACGAAAAGCAGCGTCTGTCGACCGGACATGCGGCGCGCGCGGGCGGCTTCAAATACCTTCTTGAGATCGGCAACGCCGGAGAAGATCGCCGAAATCTGTTCGAACGCCAGATCGGTCTCTCCGGCAAGCAGGCGAGCGACCGTCGTCTTGCCGGTACCTGGAGGCCCCCAGAAGATCATGGAGCCGAGCGAGCCGGACGCGATCATGCGTGTCAGCACACCTTCAGGCCCGGTCAAATGCTCCTGGCCGGTCACTTCCGACAAGTGTCTCGGTCGCAGGCGGTCAGCAAGCGGCCGGTTGCGATCCGCGTTCGGGTCTGCCGCTGCTGAGAAAAGGTCGCTCATTCCATTGCTCTATCAAAAGACTATACCGCCTCAGGCATAATGCGGCCCGAAGCGGCATGCAACGTTTAGCGATCGGCGGGCATCGGATTAACGCACAAACTGGCGCAACAGCATGCCGTTGCGTTCCACTTCAAGCCGCCACGCGAGGCCACGCCCCGCTTCCAGAATCGCAGTAAAATCGCCTACGGTGCGGATGGAGTTTCCGTTGATGCTGCGAACGATATCGCCGGGGCGCAAGCCCAAACGTGCTGCCGGAGAACCGGAATAGACGTCAACGACCGCCACGCCTTGGCTATCGCGCTTGAGGCGCAATTTCGCAGCCGTCGAAGGCGTGAGTTCAAGCACGGATGCGCCCGCAAAGGGATTGTCGCCTTCGATAACCTGCGGTTCCGTTTCCTTCACAGCAGGCGCTTTGGAGAGCTTCACCGGGATGGTCTGGTTCTTTCCTTTCCTCATGACTTCGATCGACACGGTGTTACCAATGCCGGCAGTCGAAAGACGATAGCCAAGAACGTCCTGATTATCGACGCGGACGCCCTGAACGGACAAAACCACATCGCCAATTTTCAGCCCAGCAGCTTCAGCCGGACCGCCCTTTGCGATCGCGGTGATCAAGGCGCCGTATGGCTTATCCATGCCGAGACCTTCGGCCAAATCGGCGGTCACACCCTGGAAAGTAGCGCCGATATAAGGGCGCTCAAAACTCGCGCTGCCCTTCTGGGCGGCCTCGACAACGGCGCGAACCATGTTCGAAGGAATCGCGAACCCGATCCCCACCGAGCCTCCGGAGCGCGAATAGATCGCAGTGTTGATACCGATCAGGCGTCCGCGCATGTCGATCAGCGCACCGCCCGAATTTCCGGGATTGATGGCCGCATCGGTCTGTATGAAGAAATCGAAATCGGAAATGCCGACCTGAGTGCGCGATTGCGCGGAAACGATACCGCTCGTTACCGTCTGGCCAACGCCGAATGGATTGCCAATGGCTAGCACCAGATCGCCGACTTCTACGTCATCGGAATTGCCGAGGCCAAGCACCGGAAACTTGTCCTTGGATTCGATCTTGAGAACGGCAAGGTCTGTTGTTTCATCGCGCAGAAGCAGTTTGCTTTCAAACTCGCGACCGTCTGACAGGGCGACCTTGATTTCATCGGCATCCTTGATGACATGATTGTTCGTCACCACGATACCCGAACTGTCAACGATAACCCCGGAACCGAGCGATTGCTGAATGCGCGGCTTGCTTTCACCGAACTGCCGGCCGAAGAATTGCTCAAAGAATGGATCACCGGCAAACGGCGAACGTGCCTGCACCTGACGCGCCGCATAGACATTCACAACAGCCGGTGTTGTTTCCTTCACAAGCGGAGCGAAAGACAACTGCATATCGGCACGATTGAGAGGTATCTGTTTTTGAGGCGTCGCAGGCGCGTCCTGCGCCAGAGCTGGCGGCACAGCCAATCCGATGGTTGTCAGTACAAGCCCCAATATACCTAGACGTCGCCAATTCATGCACATACTCCGCGCTTATCAAGCTTACTGCCGCTTCTGTGAAAGCGGACATGAATCAATCTTGAATGTAGTCAACTGAGGACAAGGATAAAGGGCTACATTGTGACGTTGGATAAAAGCCGTGCAATTTTCCGTCAAATGAGCAAACAAAAAGGGCCGCACGAGGCGGCCCTTTTATTGATCAGAAATCAGCGCAGATTACGCTGCATCTGCTTCAGCGGCCTGTTCGGCTTCGACGCGGGCGCGGTCAGCCTTGCCCTTTGCATCGACGTCGCGTTCCACGAACTCGACAACTGCCAGCGGCGCGTTGTCGCCAGCGCGGAAGCCAGCCTTCATGATGCGGATGTAGCCGCCGTTGCGGGTTGCATAGCGAGCAGCCAGCGTATCGAACAGCTTTGCGACGAGCTTGACGTCGCGAATAGCCGAGATAGCTTGACGGCGGGCATGCAGATCGCCGCGCTTGCCGAGCGTGACAAGCTTTTCAACGATCGGGCGAATTTCCTTAGCTTTCGGAAGCGTCGTCACAATCTGCTCGTGTTCGATAAGCGAAGCAGCCATGTTGGCGAACATCGCCTTGCGGTGCGAGGCAGTGCGGTTCAGCTTACGGTATCCGTTACCGTGACGCATGAGCCTTCTCCTTAATTAGTTCTAGCCGGGATATTTCCGGTCTCATTTTCATTTTACGCATTATCCGACGCGAAACCGCGGCGCACTTTCGCTGGAAATGCTCAATATTGGTCTTCGTAGCGCTTGGCGAGGTCTTCGATATTTTCCGGCGGCCAGGACGGGATTTCCATACCGAGATGGAGACCCATCGATGCCAGAACTTCCTTGATCTCGTTGAGCGACTTGCGGCCGAAATTCGGAGTCCGCAGCATCTCGGCTTCCGTCTTCTGGATCAGATCGCCGATGTAGACGATGTTGTCGTTCTTCAGGCAGTTTGCCGAACGGACAGACAGTTCGAGTTCGTCCACCTTCTTGAGCAGAGCCGGGTTGAAAGCCAGTTCCGCAACCTGTTCCTGCGGAGCTTCCTTCTGCGGTTCTTCGAAGTTGACGAAGATCGCCAGCTGGTCCTGGAGAATACGAGCGGCATATGCCACCGCGTCTTCGCCTGTAACCGAGCCGTTTGTCTCGATGTTCAGCGTCAGCTTGTCATAGTCAAGAACCTGACCTTCACGGGTGTTCTCGATCTTGTACGACACCTTGCGAACCGGAGAATACAGGCTGTCAACCGGGATAAGCCCGATCGGAGCATCTTCCGCGCGGTTGCGGTCGGCAGGCACGTAGCCCTTGCCGGTGTTGACGGTGAATTCCATGCGGATTTCAGCGCCTTCGTCCAGCGTGCAGATGACGTGATCCGGATTGAGGATCTCGACATCGCCGACGGTCTGAATGTCGCCAGCCGTAACGACGCCTGGGCCTTCCTTGCGGACGACCATGCGCTTCGGGCCCTCGCCTTCCATACGGATAGCGATTTCCTTGACGTTCAGAACGATATCCGTAACGTCTTCGCGGACGCCCGGGATCGAAGAGAATTCATGCAGAACGCCATCGATCTGAATGGCGGTCACGGCAGCGCCGCGAAGCGACGACAGAAGCACGCGACGCAGGGCATTGCCGAGCGTCAGACCGAAGCCGCGTTCCAGCGGTTCAGCGACGACGGTTGCATGCGTGCGGGAGCCGTTGGTGATGAAATCCACCTTGTTCGGCTTGATGAGTTCCTGCCAGTTCTTCTGGATCATATAGATATCCCTCTATCATCCGTCGCTACCATCCTATCGTAGCGATCAAGTGAAGAAACCGCAGAGGAGCCCCGAACTTGAAAAGCCCGAGGCTCGTACGGCATGTGAACGAGGATTAGACCCGGCGCTTCTTGCGCGGACGGCAACCGTTGTGCGGGATCGGCGTAACATCGCGAATCGACGTGATCACAAAGCCGGCAGCCTGAAGGGCGCGCAGCGCGGATTCACGGCCAGAGCCCGGTCCGCAAACCTCGACTTCGAGGGAGCGCATGCCATGTTCCTGTGCCTTCTTGGCGCAGTCTTCGGCAGCGATCTGTGCGGCAAACGGGGTCGACTTACGCGAACCCTTGAAACCCTGAGCACCGGCAGACGACCAGGCAATCGCATTGCCCTGAGCATCCGTAATGGTGATCATGGTGTTGTTGAACGTCGAATTTACGTGGGCAACGCCCGACGAGATGTTTTTACGCTCGCGACGGCGAACGCGCGTGGCTTCCTTGGCCATGATAGTCCTTTCAATCGATCTCTACACCGCCGTAATTCCAGCGGCTACACCGGTCCTCAAGAAAGGACCAGCATCAAACCCAACCGGCACACCGGAAAGGCTCGACGGAACTTGCGTCCCGTCTATATTACTTCTTCTTGCCTGCGATTGCCTTCGCCGGACCCTTGCGAGTGCGTGCGTTGGTGTGCGTGCGCTGGCCGCGAACCGGCAGCGAACGACGATGACGCAGGCCGCGGTAGCAACCCAGGTCCATCAGGCGCTTGATGTTCATCGAAACTTCACGACGCAGGTCACCTTCGACCTGGTAGTCAGCATCGATTGCTTCGCGGATCTGAAGGACTTCAGCATCCGACAGCTGGTTAACGCGACGATCGTCAGCAATGCCAACCTTCGTTACGATTTCCCGAGCAAATTTCGGTCCGATCCCGTGAATGTACTGAAGCGCAATAACAACGCGCTTGTTCGTCGGGATGTTGACGCCAGCGATACGTGCCACGTCTGTTCTCCTTGAGTTATAAAAATTTCCATCTGGCAGATGCGATCAACCAGACAGCATTAAATGACCGGTACCGGCCTCTTTCGATTTCCGCCGATACCCGCCATTCAAAACCAGTTGAAGTGGCGCAGTCTTTGACGGAATCGCCCGAAAAAGTCAACTCTTAACTGTCCGTAAAGCCATCAAACCGGCCTAACAGGCAACCCAAGCAACTTCTGGAAGCAATAAACGGGCAGAAAACGCTTCACGCTTTCCCTGCCCGTATTCGAACAAGGCTTCTTCAAGCCTCTTCAATTTTCACGCCGGAACGAGAATTCTCTCGATTTCGGCAGTAACTTCTTCAACCGGCGCCATGCCATTGATGACGCGCAATTCACCGGTTCCTGCATAATAACTGGAAAGCGGCGCAGTCTTTTCGCGGTACTCCACGAGGCGCTTGCGGAAAGCTTCCGGATTATCATCCGAACGAACCTGACCGCCTTTGGCGATCGTATCGGCCACCCGGCTTTCCATCCGCTTGACGAGAGCATTTTCATCGACTTTCAGCTCAATAACTGCGTCGAGCTTCAAGCCCTTCCCCGCCAGCATCGTTCCCAGAGCCTGAGCCTGTGGAACCGTGCGCGGATAACCGTCGAGGATGAAACCGTTTGCGCAGTCAGGAGCATCGATGCGCTCCGATACGATCTGGTTCACGATCTCGTCGGAAACCAGTTGCCCGGCATCCATCACGGCCTTGGCGCGCTTCCCGATCTCACTCTGCTGGGCGACTGCCGCACGCAGCATGTCGCCGGTCGAGAGCTGAGGAATCCCATGCTTCTTGGTAAGAAGTCCAGCCTGCGTCCCCTTACCTGCTCCGGGCGGCCCAAGAAGTATCAGTCTCATTTATTGCGTTTCCCACCTCTGAGTTTGGACTTCTTGATCAACCCTTCATACTGATGGGCGATCAGATGCCCCTGAATTTGCGCAACCGTATCGAGCGTCACGCTCACAACGATCAGCAGCGAGGTGCCACCGAGATAGAACGGCACACCGGTTGCGGAAATCAGGAATTCCGGCAGGAGACAGACAAGCACGATATAGATGGCACCGACAACAGTGATGCGTGTCAGCACATAGTCTATGTATTCGGCAGTGCGCTCACCCGGACGGATGCCCGGAATAAAGCCGGAATGCTTCTTGAGCTGGTCAGCGGTGTCCTTGGGATTGAACACAATGGCCGTATAGAAGAAGCAGAAGAATGCCATCAATGCAGCATAGAACAGCATGTAAAGCGGCTGCCCGTGACCGAGCGCATTGAGAATTGTCGTCGCCCAGGCGGGCATTTCAGTCGTGTTGGCAAAGCCTGCAACCGTCGCAGGCAGAAGCAGCAGCGACGAGGCGAAAATCGGAGGAATAACGCCTGCGGTATTGAGCTTCAAAGGCAGATGCGACGTGTCGCCCTGGAACATACGGTTGCCGACCTGACGCTTCGGATACTGGATCAGAAGGCGACGTTGTGCGCGTTCAACAAAAACGATGACCGCGATCAGCACAACGGCAAGGATGATGACACCCAAAATAAGGCCTGTAGACAGTGCGCCTGTACGACCGAGTTCCAGCGTGCCGGAAATTGCATGCGGCAGGTTGGCCACAATGCCCGAGAAGATAATCAGCGAAATGCCGTTACCGATACCGCGCGCCGTAATCTGCTCGCCGAGCCACATCAGGAACATCGTGCCACCCACAAGGGTAATCACCGACGAAACGATGAAGAAAGGTCCTGGACTGGTGACAATGCCGTTACCGGACTGCAAACCGACTGAAATCGCGTAGGCCTGCACAAGCGCCAGAAGCACCGTGCCGTAACGCGTGTACTGATTGATGATCTTGCGACCCGCCTCGCCTTCCTTCTTCAGCGCTTCAAGCGACGGGACGACCGACGTCATGAGCTGCACGATAATGGAGGCTGAGATATAGGGCATGATGCCGAGCGCGAAAATGGCCATACGACCGACGGCGCCACCGGCGAACATGTTGAAGAGCCCGAGCACACCCTGGCTATGCTGCTGGAAAGCCTGCGCAAGCGCGTCAGGATTGATGCCGGGAAGCGGAATATAGGTGCCGAACCGGTATACGAGCAAAGCCCCCAGCGTGAACCAGATGCGCTTCTTGAGTTCTTCTGCCTTCGAAAAAGCCGAAAAATTGAGATTGGAAACTAGCTGTTCAGCAGCCGATGCCATTAAATTTCTCCGGTGAAAAGTCTCCGGTCCTCCGCCCCCGTCAGCGCAATCTATAGCGGTCGCGCCTCGAGACTGAAAAGACCCTACCCAGATATGCGCATTGGCATAAATGTGCAAGCGGCGGCACTAAGGCCGCCGCTTTTTATTTTTGTATCGAAGCCTTATTCGGCAGCGGCTTCTGGAAGCTTGATGCTACCGCCGGCCTTTTCGATCTTTTCGACCGCAGCCTTGGAAGCACCGGCTACCTCGAAGGCAACCTTTGCCTTCAGTTCACCGTCCGAAAGGATGCGAACGCCGTCCTTGGCGCGACGAATCACGCCAGCAGCCTTCAGCGAATCGAGGTTCACAACAGCCTTGGCATCGAGCTTGCCTGCATCGATAGCAGCCTGAATACGGCCGAGCGATACAACGTTGAAGCTCTTTGCGAAGATGTTGGTGAAGCCGCGCTTCGGCAGACGGCGGTAGATTGGCATCTGGCCGCCTTCGAAGCCATTGATCGAAACGCCCGAACGGGACTTCTGACCCTTGACGCCGCGACCGCCGGTCTTGCCGGTGCCCGAACCGATACCGCGACCAACACGCTTGCGCGCCTTGACCGAACCTGGCTTGTCACGCAGATCGTTGAGTTTCATATCTCTATCTCCCTGCGCTATCACGCCTCGTCCACAACGCGAACGAGGTGTGGAAGCTTGGCGATCATGCCACGGACCGCCGGAGTATCTTCCAGCGTGCTGCGGCGGTGCATTTTATTAAGACCCAGACCGATCAGCGTTGCACGCTGCTCGGCTGGACGACGGATTGGGCTTCCGATCTGCTCGACCGTAACCGTCTTGCCCTTCTTCTCAGCCATCACTCAAATCCCTTGTCTATGGCGTATCCGGTCGCCTGAGCGGCCCCGGACGAACACAAACTATCGGCTATTCTTCCGAACCGACCACATCATGGCGGCGAGCCTGAAGGGTCGAGTACTTGATGCCGCGCTGTGCAGCGATGTCCTTCGGATGCATCTGATGCTTCAGAGCATCGAACGTCGCACGAACCATGTTGTAAGGGTTCGACGAACCGAGCGACTTGGCAACAACGTCCTGAACGCCGAGCGTTTCGAACACTGCACGCATCGGGCCACCGGCGATGATACCCTTACCAGCAGGAGCTGCGCGAAGCAGAACCTTGCCGGCGCCGTGACGGCCTTCAACATCATGATGCAGCGTACGGCCCGAACGCAGCGGTACGAAGATCATGTCGCGCTTGGCAGCTTCGGTTGCCTTGCGGATAGCTTCCGGCACTTCACGTGCCTTGCCATGACCGAAGCCTACGCGGCCCTTCTGGTCGCCAACAACGACGAGCGCAGCAAAACCGAAGCGACGGCCGCCTTTGACGACCTTGGCAACACGGTTGATGTGAACGAGCTTATCGACGAATTCGCTGTCGCGCTCCTCACGGCCGCGATCTTCGCGGTTACGTTCTCTCTGTGCCATATCCTGATTTCCTTTTTCTTTTCCGGAAGCACAAATGCTAATTAGAAGCTGAGGCCGCTTTCGCGAGCAGCTTCGGCGAGAGCCTTCACACGGCCGTGGTAAATGAATGCACCACGGTCGAACACTACGTCCTTGACGCCAGCCTTGACGGCGCGCTCAGCAACCAGCTTGCCAACAGCAGCGGCTGCTGCGGAGTCGGCACCGGTCTTGAGCTTGCCCTTGAGGTCGCCATCGAGGGTCGAAGCCGCCGCAAGCGTAACGCCGCGGACGTCGTCGATGATCTGGGCGTAGATGTTCTTGGAAGAACGGTGCACGCTGAGACGCGGACGGCCATTGGCGACAGCCTTGACCTGGCGGCGTACACGAGCAGCGCGACGCTGCAAAGTTTCTTTTGGCGATGCCATGACGCGCTTCCCTTACTTCTTCTTGCCTTCTTTGCGGACGATCTTCTCGCCAGCATACTTGACGCCCTTGCCCTTGTAAGGCTCGGGGCCGCGATATTCGCGGATCTCAGCCGCGACCTGACCGACCTGCTGCTTGTCGATACCCGAAACGACGATTTCCGTCGGCTTCGGAACAGCAACAGTGATGCCAGCAGGCACGTCGTAGACCACTTCGTGGCTGAAGCCGAGCGAAAGCTGCAGGTTCTTGCCCTGCATGGCAGCGCGGTAACCGACGCCGCTGATTTCGAGCTTCTTTTCAAAGCCGTCCTTCACGCCAACAAAAATGTTGGAGATCATCGTGCGGGACATGCCCCACTTCGAACGAGCTTCCTTCGACTGATCGCGCGGATCGACGCTGACAGCGCCGTCTTCCATCTTGACCAGAACTTCATCGTGCACGACGAAGGAGAGTTCACCCTTCGCGCCCTTTGCCTTGACGATCTGCCCATCAACACTGGCGGTCACGCCTGCCGGGACCGGCACGGGTTTTTTACCGATACGAGACATTTTGATACCTGTCTTTTATCTGTTCGCTGTCAGCCGCATCAGAAGATGCGGCAGAGCAGCTCACCACCAACGTTTTGTTCACGGGCTTCATGATCCGCCATCACGCCCTTCGGCGTGGAGAGGATCGAGATGCCGAGGCCGTTCGCGACCTGCGGGATCGACTTGACCGACACGTAAACGCGACGGCCAGGCTTCGATACGCGGCTGATCTCACGGATAACCGGAACACCTTCGTAGTACTTCAGTTCGATTTCGATCTCGGCCTTGCCGTTCACGAATTCACTCTGCGTGTATCCGCGGATGTATCCTTCAGACTGAAGGACATCCAGAACGCGGGCGCGCAGCTTCGAAGCCGGGGTCGTAACCTTGGTCTTCTTGCGGCCTACTGCGTTGCGGATACGGGTCAGCATATCGCCGATAGGATCTGACACAGACATATGCTACTCCTTACCAGCTCGACTTGACGATGCCCGGTACCTGACCGAGCGAACCCAACTGACGGAGCGCAATACGCGACATCTTCAGTTTACGGTAGTAACCACGCGGACGGCCCGAAACTTCGCAACGGTTGCGAATACGAACCTTCGATGAATTGCGCGGCAGTTCGGCAAGCCGGATGGTGGCGCGGAAGCGCTCTTCCAGCGGAAGGCCCTGATCCATTACGATCGCCTTCAGACGTGCACGCTTGCCAGCGTGACGCTTAACCAACTTTTCGCGGCGCTTGTTTTTTTCGACTGCGCTAGTCTTGGCCATATTAATATACCTCGCTACGCTTGCCGTTACTGCCGGAAGGGGAAGTTGAATGCACGCAAAAGAGCGCGTGCTTCATCATCCGTCTTGGCGGTCGTGCAAACGATGATGTCCATGCCCCAGATCTGATCAACCTTATCGTAGTTGATTTCCGGAAACACGATGTGCTCCTTGATGCCCATGGCATAGTTGCCGCGGCCGTCAAAGCTCTTCGGGTTCAGGCCGCGGAAGTCGCGGACGCGAGGAAGAGCGATCGTGACAAGACGATCAAGGAATTCGTACATGCGGTCCTGGCGAAGGGTAACCTTCGTGCCGATCGGCATGCCTTCACGCAACTTGAACGTTGCGATCGAGTTACGGGCGCGCGTGATGACAGCCTTCTGGCCAGCGATCTGGCTGAGGTCTTCAGCAGCAACCGCAGGCTTCTTGGAATCGCCAGTGGCTTCGCCAACGCCCATGTTGAGGACAACCTTGGTGATGCGCGGAATCTGCATCTCGTTGTCGTATTTGAATTCTTCAAGCAGAGCCTTACGAATATTTTCGTTGTAAAGCTTCTTGAAGCGGGGAAGTGCCTTAGCTTCAGCCATCGATCAGCGCTCCAGAACGTTTTGCGACACGAACCTTCTTGCCGTCCTCGACGCGGAAACCGACGCGAGTCGGCTTGCCGTCCTTGGGATCAGCAATTGCCAGGTTGGACAGGTGGATCGGCGCTTCCTTGGAGATAATGCCGGCTTCCTGGGTCTGGGTCTGACGCTGATGGCGCTTTACAATGTTGATACCGCGAACGAGCGCCTGCTCGTCTTTCGGCATAACCTTGAGAACTTCGCCCTTACGGCCCTTGTCCTTACCGGACAGCACGACAACGCTGTCGCCTTTGCGAATCTTCTGCATCGTCTTGCTTCCTTACAGAACTTCCGGAGCCAGCGAGATGATCTTCATGTGGTTCTTTGCGCGAAGTTCGCGCGGAACCGGTCCGAAGATACGCGTGCCGATAGGCTCTTTCTTGTTATCGATGAGAACGGCTGCATTGTTATCGAAACGAATAACGCTGCCGTCCGGACGACGGATATCCTTGGCGGTGCGTACAACAACCGCCTTCATCACGTCACCCTTTTTGACGCGGCCGCGCGGAATAGCTTCCTTGATCGACACCACAATGATGTCACCAACGGAAGCGTAACGCCGCTTCGAGCCGCCCAGCACCTTGATGCACATGACACGACGTGCGCCGGAATTATCCGCCACGTCGAGGTTTGTTTGCATCTGAATCATGACTGGCCGCCTTCTTTCCTCTCAGCTGGTTAAGGGCTCCTGCCCTACCTAAGCTGCGTGTTTATAATTTAGCCTGCTGCTTCGTTCGTCAGAACGACCCAGCGTTTGTCCTTCGAGATTGGGGCCGATTCCTGGATGGAAACCTGATCGCCAACCTTGAACTGGTTGTTTTCGTCATGCGCCTTGTACTTCTTAGACTGACGCACGGTCTTCTGGAGAAGCGGATGCGAATAGCGCCGCTCAACCTTGACCACAACAGTCTTGTCATTCTTGTCGCTGACGACAACGCCCTGCAGAACGCGTTTAGGCATTATATTCTTCCTTATGCCTTGCTTGCGGCCGCCTTCTGGCGGGCAATAGTCTTGATACGCGCGATGTCGCGGCGAACCTGCTTCACGCGCGCGGTTTTTTCGAGCTGGCCGGTGGCCTTCTGAAAGCGCAGGTTGAACTGCTCTTTCTTCAGGGTGCCCAGCTCGTCATTCAGTTGATCGAGGCTCTTCGCCCGAACGTCTGCGGCTTTCATCGTTGCCTCTCTTATTCAGCAATGCGCTGGATAAAGCGCGTCTTGATCGGCAACTTTGCTGCGCCGAGTCGGAGGGCTTCCCGTGCCACATCTTCAGGGACACCGTCAAGCTCAAACATCACGCGACCTGGTGCCACACGGCACGCCCAGTAGTCAACCGAACCCTTACCTTTACCCATACGGACTTCGGTAGGCTTCGAAGTTACCGGCAGGTCAGGGAAGATGCGGATCCACACGCGACCGGCACGCTTCATGTGACGGGTGATCGCGCGGCGAGCCGCTTCGATCTGACGTGCAGTGACGCGTTCCGGCTCAACGGCCTTCAAACCGAATGCACCGAAATTCAGATCCGTGCCGCCTTTCGAGTTGCCGTGAATACGGCCCTTGAACTGCTTGCGGAACTTGGTGCGCTTAGGCTGCATCATTGTTCTCTACTCCAAATTTCTCGCCCGCGGCCCGCTTTTAAGCGTTTTCGCGGCGGCGGTTCGACGAGGAACCCTGATTGTCACCCTCGACCGCACGACGCTCGGAAGCCATCGGATCGTGTTCAAGGATTTCGCCCTTGAAGACCCAGACCTTCACGCCGCAGATACCATAAGCGGTCTTCGCTTCTGCCGTGCCGTAGTCAATATCGGCGCGCAGCGTATGAAGCGGAACGCGACCTTCACGGTACCATTCCATGCGAGCGATTTCCGCGCCACCCAGACGACCCGAGCAGTTGATACGGATGCCTTCGGCTCCAAGACGCATTGCCGACTGAACGGCACGCTTCATGGCGCGACGGAATGCCACACGGCGTTCGAGCTGCTGAGCGATCGACTGGGCGATCAGCGTAGCGTCGATTTCCGGCTTGCGAACTTCGACGATGTTGAGCGACGTATCGGCATTGGTCATCTCGGAAAGCTTCTTGCGGAGCTTTTCGATGTCTGCACCCTTCTTGCCGATAATGATGCCGGGACGTGCCGAATGGATCGTCACGCGGCACTTCTTGTGCGGACGCTCAATCACGATCTTGGAGATCGCGGCCTGCTTGAGTTCTTCGGAGAGGAACTCGCGGATCTTGACATCTTCATGCAGCAACTTGCCGTACTCACCGGTATTCGCGTACCAACGCGAATCCCAGGTGCGGTTGATGCCGAGACGAAGACCGATCGGATTAATCTTCTGACCCATTATGCGGCCTCCCCTTTTTCCGCGACTTCGCGGACAACAATGGTGAGATGCGAAAACGGCTTTTCGATACGGCTGGCGCGGCCACGTCCGCGGACGTGGAAGCGCTTCATGACGATCGACTTGCCGACATAAGCTTCGGCGACGATCAGAGCATCGACGTCGAGATCATGGTTGTTTTCAGCGTTCGCAATTGCGGACTGAAGCGTCTTCTTCACCGTATCGGCGATCCGCTTGCGCGAGAACGTCAGATCGGCAAGTGCCGCATTCACCTTCTTGCCGCGAATCATGCTCGCAACAAGGTTCAGCTTCTGCGGGCTGACGCGCAGCGTGCGGGCAACGGCCTGAGCCTCGTTGTCCTTGAGCTGACGGGGAGCTTTAGCCTTGCCCATCGTTACTTCCTCTTCGACTTCTTGTCCGCGCCGTGACCGTAATAGGTACGCGTAGGCGCGAATTCACCGAACTTGTGTCCGACCATTTCTTCCGAAACCGACACCGGCACATGCTTGTTGCCGTTGTAGACGCCGAAAGTCAGGCCGACAAACTGCGGCAGGATGGTGGAGCGGCGGCTCCACATCTTGATAACTTCATTACGACCGCCTTCGCGTACCTTCTCAGCCTTCTTGAGAAGATAGCCGTCGACAAACGGACCTTTCCAAACTGAACGAGCCACTTCAGACTACCTCTCTTACTTCTTGCGCTGATGGCGCGAACGCATGATGAACTTGTCGGTCGACTTGTTCGAGCGCGTCTTCTTGCCCTTCGTAGGCTTGCCCCACGGAGTGACAGGGTGACGACCACCCGAAGTACGACCTTCACCACCACCATGCGGGTGATCGACCGGGTTCATTGCAACGCCGCGAACGTGCGGACGCTTGCCACGCCATACCGAACGACCGGCCTTACCGTCGTTGATGTTGCCATGGTCCGGGTTGGACACTGCACCGACCGAAGCGAAGCAGGCACCTGGAACCAGACGCTGTTCACCGGAGTTGAGGCGCAGAATGGCCATGCCCTGATCGCGGCCGACGAGCTGGGCATATGTGCCAGCCGAACGTGCGATCTGACCGCCCTTGCCCGGCTTCAGCTCGACGTTATGAATGATCGTGCCAACCGGCATGGAAGCGAGCGGCATTGCGTTGCCCGGCTTCACGTCGACGGAATTGCCTGCAACAACCTTGTCGCCGACAGCCAGACGCTGCGGAGCCAGGATGTAGGCCAGTTCACCGTCTTCGTAACGGATCAGCGCGATGAACGCAGTACGATTTGGATCGTATTCCAGACGTTCGACAGTGCCGACGACGTCAAGCTTGCGGCGCTTGAAATCAACGAAACGGTACGAACGCTTGTGACCGCCGCCCTGATAACGGACGGTGATACGACCGGTGTTGTTACGGCCACCCTTCTTGGACAGACCTTCGGTCAGGGACTTGACCGGCTTGCCCTTGTAGAGTTCCGAACGGTCCACGATGACCAGCTGACGCTGGCCTGGCGTGATCGGATTAAAATGCTTGAGTGCCATTGTCTCTTACTCCATGGCCTCTCAGAGACCGGTCGAAACGTCGATGCTCTGGCCTTCGGCCAAAGTAACGATCGCTTTCTTGACGTCGCTCTGGCGCCCGATAAGGCCGCGGAACCGCTTGACCTTACCCTTGCGCACTGCAGTGTTGACTGCCGTAACCTTGACGCCGAACAGCGCTTCGACTGCAGCCTTGATTTCCGGCTTCGTTGCCTTGCGGGCTACGTTGAAGACCACCTGGTTGTGTTCGGAAACCATGGTGGACTTCTCGGTGATAACCGGGCTGACGATCACGTCGTAATGGCGAAGATCAGTCATTTGAAACGCTCCTCAAGGGCTTCGACAGCCGCCTTGGAAAGAACGAGCTTGCCGCGGCGAAGGATGTCGTAAACATTGATGCCCTGCACTGGCAGAACGTCGATGTTCGGGATGTTCGAAGCCGCGCGCTGGAAGTTCACGTCGATCTCTGCACCGCCGATAAGGAGTGCATTTTCGAGACCGAGCTTGGCGAACTGCGAAACAAGCTGCTTCGTCTTGGCTTCCGTTGCAGCCAGATCATCGATGATGATCAGGTCGGATGCCTTTGCCTTTGCAGACAGGGCATGACGCAGGCCAAGAGCGCGAACCTTCTTCGGCAGATCGTGATCGTGCGAACGGACAACTGGTCCGTGAGCCTGACCACCGCCGCGGAACTGCGGAGCGCGAGCCGAATGGTGACGAGCGCGGCCCGTACCCTTCTGCTTGTACATCTTGGCGCCGGTGCGGCTTACGTCGCCACGGCCCTGAGCCTTATGGGAGCCCTGCTGGCGGCGAGCCAGCTGCCAGCGCACGACGCGCTGGAGAATGTCGTCACGCGGGTCGAGACCGAAGATTTCTTCGTTCAGCTTGACCTTGCCGGCATCCTTGCCTTCAAGAGTGGTAATCGTGAGATCCATTATTCGGCTCCCTCAGTCACGGCAGCTTCAGCCTTCGCGGCACCTGCACGCAGAGCGGCCGGCTTCGGCGCGTTCTCAGGCAGCGAAACCTTTACCGCGTCGCGCACGAGGATCCAGGCGCCCTTGGAGCCCGGAACCGCACCGCGAACCAGGATCAGGCCGCGATCGCTGTCCGTCGAGACAACTTCAATATTCTGCGTGGTTACGCGGGTCTGGCCCATGTGACCAGCCATCTTCTTGCCCTTGAACACCTTACCCGGGTCCTGACGCTGACCGGTCGAGCCGTGAGCGCGGTGGGTAATGGAGTTACCGTGCGAAGCACGATGGCCACCGAAGTTATGACGCTTCATAACACCGGCAAAGCCCTTACCGATCGAAGTACCCGTCACGTCGACCTTCTGGCCGGCGACGAAGTGTTCGGCGGTGATTTCAGCGCCGACTTCGAGGAGGTTATCCGGCGAAACGCGGAATTCCGCGACCTTCGCCTTCGGCTCGACCTCGGCCTTCGCGAAATGACCGCGCATAGCCTTGGACGTGTTCTTTACCTTGGCGATACCAACGCCAAGCTGAACAGCCGTGTAACCGTTCTTTTCAACTGTACGCTGAGCTACCACGTGGCAATTCTCCATGCGGAGAACCGTCACCGGCACATGCTCTCCAGCGTCGTTATAGACGCGGGTCATGCCCAGCTTCTGTGCAATAACACCTGAACGCATCGGGTTCGTTCCTTCCGTCCTCAAGCCGATTAAAGCTTGATCTCGACATCGACACCGGCGGACAGATCGAGCTTCATCAGCGCGTCCACCGTCTGCGGGGTCGGGTCAACGATATCGAGAAGACGCTTGTGCGTGCGCATCTCGAACTGCTCGCGGCTCTTCTTGTCGATGTGCGGCGACCGGTTAACCGTGAACTTCTCGATCCGCGTTGGAAGCGGGATCGGTCCGCGCACATTTGCACCGGTACGCTTGGCAGTCGACACGATTTCCCGCGTCGAAGCGTCAAGGATCCGATGATCAAACGCCTTCAGGCGAATGCGGATGTTTTGACCGTTCATTTCATCTGTTCCTTGTTACGCGGAAACGCTCGCTCTGAAGCGAGCGTTCCTGCACAAACCTTCATTACTCGATGATCGAGGAGACGATGCCTGCACCGACGGTGCGGCCGCCTTCACGGATAGCGAAGCGAAGCTTCTCTTCCATCGCGATCGGCACGATCAGGGTAACGTCCATGGCGACGTTATCGCCAGGCATGACCA
>NZ_JBVPGS010000019.1:0-93322 GCF_055816855.1 Ochrobactrum sp. PL_is483 | reverse complement strand
CTCAGGCTGCCGACGCAATCGTCGCGCCAGAGCCAGAAGCCGTTGAATATGTCCGCGTTTGCGATGCTTACGGCGCTGGCTACTTCTACATCCCAGGCACCGAAACCTGCCTGCGCATCCATGGCTACGTTCGTTACGACGTTAAGGGCGGCGACGACGTATACGCTCGCGGTGGCCACCTCTCGCGTGAAGAGGACGGCTATTCATTGGTTCGCGGCGGCAAAGATCGCGACACCTATGCCAAGACGGCTCGTGCAGTTCTCCGTTTCTCGACTGCTTCGGAAACCGAACTCGGCACCCTGAAGACCTATATCGACACTCGTTTCCAGTGGTCTGACGGTTCTGACTCGAGCTCGACCGGTACGCTGCGTTTCGGCTACATTCAGCTCGGCGGCCTGCGCATTGGTCTCGACGAATCGGCCTTCGTAACCTTCCCTGGTTACCTCGGCAACGTCATGAACGACGACGTGATCCTCGCTGGCGGCTATCGCACGGGTCTCATCAGCTACACCTTCACCGGCGGTAACGGCTTCTCGGCAGTTCTGTCGCTCGAACAGGGCAACAACGTTGACGTCGACTACAATGGCGTCATTGACGACTACACGCCGCATATCGTTGGCGGCCTGAAGTACGCTGGTGGCTGGGGCTCGATCGCAGCAGTTGCTGCTTACGACGCAGTCAACGAAGAGTGGGCCGGCAAGGTTCGCGCCGACGTCAACATCACCGACCGTTTCTCGGTCTGGGCGATGGGCGGCTACAAGTCCAACGATGATACCTATTATGGCTATACGGATGCAGACGGTAATTTCCGCGGCATTCGCGCCATTGATAGCTTCTACGGCACCTGGGGCGGCGATTGGGCCGTTTGGGGCGGCGCAGCGTTCAAGGCAACCGACAAGGCTACCTTCAACGTTCAGCTCGCTTACGAAGATGCAGAAACCTTCGCAGCAACCGCAAACGTTGCTTACGAGCTGGTTCCTGGCTTCACCATCACCCCAGAAGTTTCTTACACCAAGTGGAACGACAAGAAGTCGGTCCTCAAGGGCGAAGACGCTTGGCAGGGCATGATCCGCTTCCAGCGCTCGTTCTAATCAGATCGACGCTTAAGCGAAAAGCGCCAACGGGAAACCGTTGGCGCTCATTCATTTGAAACACAGCTCACGAATGCGTGAACTTTGATCCTTCAGAAATGGGGATTTCGAAAAGGATCGAAAACCGAGGGGAGTTGCGGGGGACGACAAAAGCTGGGGGCAGATACTGGTCTTTTAGAAAGGTCCAAACATGTCTCCGCATAAAGTTAGCTCACTTATCTTGTGTTCCGAGAATTATTTCATTAGTTGTGCGTCTCATATATCTATGGGGGGCGTACAATGATCGTCGTTGGGGAAACGAAGATCGACATGGGCGAAAAATTTGCGCCGATAGTCGACTACAACTTACAATATACATCCAGCAAAAGTCCGAACCACCGGCTTGTCGAACAATTTTCGGTGGCGGAACTGACGGGGAAATACATCAACATCCTGTGGGATGATGGGTCGCACAAGTATAATGTGAAGTCGTTTCTCGGGGAAATTGACGAGATTCTGAAAGGCGAGCGCTTTTCAGGTTTCGATCAGGAAATGCTTGACTCCGTCATCGGTTCGCTCCGTGAGCGCGGCAACAGCAATGCAACCATCAATAGAAAGATGGCTGCGCTGAGCAAGCTGCTGCGAAAGGCGCACAAAATGGGGGATATCTTCAATCTACCGGAATTCATCCGGCAGAAAGAGCGTGTAGGACGCATTCGATTCCTTGAATATGAGGAAGAGAAGCGCCTGTTCGCGGCGATCAAGTCGCGTTGCGAAGATAGCTACCGGCTTTCTCTGTTTCTTGTCGACACGGGCTGTCGTCTCGGGGAAGCAATTGGCGTTACCTGGAACGATATTCAGGATCACAGGGTTACGTTCTGGCTCACCAAATCGAATCGCAGCCGCACTGTTCCCCTCACCCGTCGTGCCCGCAAGGCAGCACATATCCCGCATGAAAAGCTCAAAGGCCCCTTCTCCATGCTCAATCAGGTCCGGTTCCGCCAGATCTGGAATGAAGCGAAGATGGAAGTCGGGTTGGGCACGGACGATCAGGTCGTTCCGCATATTCTGCGCCATACCTGTGCATCTCGTTTGGTTCGGGGCGGGATCGATATCCGTCGTGTTCAAATGTGGCTAGGTCACCAAACCCTGCAGATGACCATGCGTTACGCTCATCTGGCGACACATGACCTCGATTCCTGTGTGAAAGTGCTCGAAGTCCATTAAAACCTATCCCGCAAGCGTGAAACGGCTTTCGGAACAAGACGCGCATGAACCAATTGGATAAGGCATTTCCAATGCGTCAGGAAATGCCGCAAGAGCCTGAAACAAAACGTGATTCTGTGCGCAAATGGTTGCTTTCAGAAGACGGAGCGCAAGCTACTTAAGATACAAAAGCGCCGAAACGCGAGAACTTGTCGTTTGTGGCCACAGATGACCACTTTTGTAACGGCTTCCATGCTTCCGCTGTTGTGTTTGACAGCAGCAAATAGCAACGGACGTGACGATTACCTAGCGGATTGGACATCCAGATTTCAGCCCGGAGCCATTTTTCTGCGTTCGTGATACCCCTTCCCTGACGGACCACTGGCCCGATCAGCTTCCTATTATTCGGCGCGCACCAAATCATTGTGATGGCACCGGCCCATACAAGTTGCTATGCCTTTCCTAGCAGGACAGACGCGGGTAGCTTACGGCATCATCCAGCCTTCGATCTGCCTCATCATATTGTGCCGGACCGAGAATCGACTGGGAATCGTCATGGGATCGCCTCGCCTTACATCGCTCGTTGCAAATCTGCCCTCCACCGTTCCTTTTACCGGCCCTGAAACGCTGGAACTGCAACGCGGAAAACCTTTCCGCGCGAGAATCGGTGCGAATGAGAGCAGTTTCGGACCAGCGCCCTCCGTCCTTGAGGCAATTCGGACGGAAGCAACCGAAATCTGGAAGTATGGCGACCCGGAAAATTACGACTTGCGTCACGCCATTGCCACGCATCACAGAGTGAAACCTGAAAATATCATGCCCGGAGCCGGCGTTGATGCGTTGCTTGGCCTTGTGGTCAGGCAATATGTTCAGGAAGGTGACAGGGTCATCAACTCCCTCGGCGGCTATCCGACTTTCAACTACCATGTTGCCGGTTATGGCGGCAAACTGATCACCGTCCCCTATATCAATGACAAGTCGGATCTGGACGGTCTGATAGATGCGACGCGCGAGCAAGATGCCGCGATCTTGTATCTCGCCAACCCGGATAATCCGATGGGGACCTGGCATGAAGGCTCGGACATCCAGTCCTTCATCGAGCGCGTTCCCGAAACCACGATGCTTGTTCTGGATGAAGCCTATTGCGAAACCGGACCAGCTTCTGCCTTTCCGCCTTTCGAAACCGACCGCCCGAATGTTCTTCGGATGCGTACTTTTTCCAAAGCCTATGGTCTTGCGGGCATTCGCTGCGGTTATGTTGTCGGCAACGCCGATGCCATCAAATGTTTCGACAAGATTCGCGATCATTTCGCAGTCAATCGTCTCGCACAGGCGGCGGCTATCGCGGCTCTCAAGGATCAGGCCTATTTGCAGGATGTGGTGGCGAAAATTCAGGTCGGGCGGGATCGAATCGCTGCAATCGCCGAAGCAAACGGCCTGTCAGCAATCCCATCCGCTACGAATTTTGTCACCATCGATTGCGGCAAAGACGGAGCGTTTGCCACGGCAGTGCTGAACGGACTTCTCGCACGGGACATTTTCGTTCGCAAACCCGGCGCGCCAATTCTCGATCGCTGCATTCGGGTGAGTGTCGGCATTGACGAACAGCTCGACCTCTTGGAGGCCGCTCTTCCTGCGGCCCTGGAGGATGCCAGGAAACACGCAAAGCTTCGGGAAACGGCCTGAACAGCGGAGCCATATATGCAGATTCAACCCGATAGCCGCCCGAAGAACATTCTTTTCAGCACCCTTGCCGGGCTAACCGGCGCCCTTGCGATTGCCGCTTATGCGGGTGCGGCCCATGGCGGCGATAATCATCTGGGCAATATTGCACCGCTGCTTCTCGGCCATGCGCCCGCATTTCTGGCGCTGTCGCTCATTGCACCGACGAGCCGCACGGCTTATGCGGGCGGCGCATTGCTTATTATCGGCCTCGCCTTGTTCTGCGGCGATCTGTTCGTGCGTGACATGACCGGCGACCGCCTTTTCCCGATGGCCGCACCGACAGGCGGGGCGTTGATGATACTCGGCTGGCTTGCCGTGGCGGTCACGGGTTGGTTCTCACGAACCAAATAAAAAGGGGCCGGAGGGGCCCCTTTCTCTTCAGATGATCCTGATCAGATCAGGAATTGCCCTTCAGGCGGGCGTTGCAGAGGCTGTAGTAACCGCCGCCCTTCTGTACCCACTTCAAGCCGCCGAGAGCGTTCGCATCTTTCAGGGCATGATATTGTTCGAGGCAGGTGTGCATACGCGCCTTGCCAGCTGATTCACTGGAATATTTCGCCGACACTGCTGTCGGGAACTTCACGCCTTTCGGCGCAGCAACTGTTGGGGCAGCAGGTTCACTGTTGCCATCCGTGGTAAGTGCAACCGGATCAGCACCCGGACCGCACTCGGCCTTGCGGAAATCGTTCCACTTCGCGCCATTATCCGTGCCAGCGTCCTTGGCTGCCTGATATTTGGCACTGCACTGCTTCATCGTCAGGCCCTTGGCGCTGTCGTCTGCTGCAGGAGCAGCGGCCGCCTTTTTGGCTGGAGCAGCAGGTGCGGGCGCAGCCGGAGCAGCCGCGGCGTCTGCATCGTCGCCACATTGAGCCTTGCGGAAATCGTTCCACTTCATGTTGCCGAGCGTGCCAGCATCCTTGGCAGACTGATACTTTGCGCTACATTCCTTCATCGTCAACGCATTGGCAGGCGATGAAAAGGCAAATGCAGCAGCACTCATGATGATGGCCGTGCCGGCCATGGCGGTTATGGTTCGAATAGACATCTTGTCACTCCCTATCGAATGCAGCCCTTCGATCACCCGGCATCCGTTCACACCTTGCGATCTTTCTAATACAGAAGAACGGTAGATGTCATTGTTGCTCTCACCCGTTCCGTTTTGTCATCATTGCGCTTCGCAAAGTTGACTGTCAATCAGTTGGCCAATATTACCCTAAACTCCAATACAAATTTTCTAACGGGCTTTCTTTGCTCGTTATGGTCAGGCGGGTACCATGAAGTAGAAATACAGTACTTCCTATCCCATGTCCGATTTTTATTCGAACAGAGTTAAAATCCGAGGACGATGCGGACGATGAAGCGGATCATGATTATAGGCGGCGCCGGTTCGGGAAAATCCAGCCTTGCGCGCAGGCTTGGCGACCTCACCGGCTTACCGGTCGTGCATATCGATACCCTTTACTGGCAGCCCGGCTGGAGGATGCGAACGCGTGACGAGATCGGTCGCCTCACCAACGAAGCCGCAAACCAGGACGCGTGGATATTTGAAGGCAATCATAGCGAAACTATGAACTACCGCGCCTCACGTGCAGATATGCTCGTTTTTCTCGACCTGTCGACCGCGCGTCGCCTATGGCGCGTGGTCAAAAGAACGGCAATCCACTACGGGCGTGCACGCCCGGACATGGCGGAAGGATGTGTAGAGCGTTTCGACTGGGATTTCATGAAATGGGTGGCGGGTTACCGCAAGGATGGCCGCATTCGCGCGCTGGCATTTCTGGAAAAAGCGCCGCAACATCTTATCAAGCATCATTTGCGCAGTCCGCAGGAGGTGAAACGCTTCCTCGCGCAGATGTCACGCGAAATAAATTAAAACAATCTGCCCTTCCAATTGCGATAAATCCACAAAGCCGACCTTGAAATAACAATATTGCAAGTCGTGCGCAGCGTCGAAACGGCTGCTATATTTGGCTGTATCCCAAGACTTGACGCTGCGTGCTATGGTCGAACCATCTGCACAGCGCGAACACATACCGGAATTCGTTCCGGCACCACACTTTTTGCCGGATCGCCGGCTTCTCGCTGTTCTGGAGTTTCGCCGTGGCCGATATCACTGATAACGCCGCCCCACTCATCGATGCGCCCAAAGCCGCCGCGTTCGACCGTCACCGCCTCTATGAAGATGCGATGGCGATGTTGATCGGCACATCCTTCATCGCACTCGGCATCACGCTTTACAGTCAGGCGATGCTGATGACGGGCAGCACCGCCGGTATTGCCCTTCTTATCCAGTATGCCACGGGCACGGAATTCGGATTGCTCTACTTCCTGATCAATCTGCCGTTTTATTATTTCGCCGTGCGCCGCATGGGCTGGGCTTTCACAATCAGGACATTCGTCGCTGTAGCTATGATGTCGGCTTTTGCCCGCCTGATGCCGCTGAGTGTCGACTTTTCAAGCGTCAATCCGCTTTTCGCCGCCCTCATGGGCGGCACCTTAATGGGCATGGGCGTGCTGGCGCTCTTCCGCCACCGCTCGGGCGTCGGCGGCGTCAATATTCTGGCGCTTTATCTGCAAGACGCCTATGGAATAAGGGCTGGCTGGTTCCAGCTCGGCCTCGATGTCCTGATTATGCTGGCTTCCCTGTTCTTTATCCCATGGGAAAACATGGCGCTTTCCCTGATCGGCGCGGTTGCCATGAACCTCATCATCGCGATCAACCACAAGCCTGGTCGCTATCTCGGCATAAGCTGAACAAAAAAGCCGCCGGAAGGGCGGCTTTTGTCATGGCGGAGGAACTCGTCAGTGGGTGGTCATCCACTCGCGTGCGCCGCGCAGGGCTGCTGCCAGCTCGCCCTTGCTCATTGTAGCGGCCACCTGGTTGCGCATGCGGGCTGCCTTTTCGCTGCCGCGGATGGCGGCAATGTTCAGCCATTTATGCGCTTCGATCACATCGATCTCGCAATCACGGCCGATGGCAAATTTCATACCCATTTCCAGAAGAATGCGATCCTGTGCGATTGCGTTGTTCTTATTCGTAAAGCTCTGAAACTGTGCCATTTTCTTTGTCCCTGTTAAATCCCGAGAACCGTCCGGTCTTTGTTTTCAAAGGCTGATTTTCCAGCTTCGAAACCGCCGTCTCTGTCGTTCCGTTCATGCTTTCAAATCTACGGGAAAGGGTTGAAATGCGCGTTAAACCAGATGCTTAACGAGCAACCAACAAAATCCGAACAAGGGGTAAACTTGGGATTTTGTTAAACATGCAAGTTCCGTCGATTGCTGGATTTTCACGAAAATTCGATTCAAATCCAAATTCTGAAACGAAACCAGTTGCTAACTATAGGCAACATTCGAAAGCGACGAATGCATGAAAAAGGCGGCATCCGACATGCCTCGAGAGAGGCAAACATTCCTCTTCCGCTTCGTGAGAAACTGGATTACGTTTACGTTTGCGTAAGTCTGGCGGAAGTCGAGGAGGCATCCGTCAAACTTGGGAAACGCATCATGGCGGTTTCATCGCTGCGACCGGCAGAGCCGGAGTTCGCGGCGAATTGGGAGGAAAGAATGTTCCGCACACTTATTCTTGGAATGACGCTTGCAGCCACCTTTACCGCGCCTGCCCTCGCCGAGGAAGGCATTGTCGGCACGTGGAAGCGCCCGAACGGCACGATCATCAGTTATGCATCCTGCGGCGCCAACAAGTTCTGCGGTACGGTGCAGACCGGCGAGTACAAGGGCAAGTCCATCGGCACGATGTCTGGCACCGGCGGCAGCTACAAGGGCGAAGTCAACAAGCTCGACGAAGGCAAGACCTATACCGGCAAGGCAAGCGTCAAGGGTAATACGCTTTCACTCTCCGGCTGCGTGATGGGCGGTCTGATCTGCAAGAGCGAGAGCCTGACGCGCCAGTAATTCAGCGAAACATGGAATCAAAAAGGGCGGCGTCATGGCCGCCCTTTCTTCTTGGAGCATTTCCAGCAAAAGCGTGAAACGGCTTTGCGTTGGAAAATGCGACAAAACCTGCTCAACGTGCCTTCTGGCCGAAGAGAATTTTCTGGGCTTCCTTGTCCGTTGCCAGATTGGATTTTTCCCGCTCTTCCTTGCCGACCAGCAGACCGCGCTGCACTGCCGGACGAGCATTCATCGTTTCATGCCAGCGCTTCAGGTTCGGGAAATCATCGAGGTTCTGGTCGTAGTTCTTATAGGCGTTGATCCAGCCAATCGATGCCATATCGGCGATTGAATATTCGCCTGCGATATAATCCTTGCCCTCAAGCTGCTTGTTCAGCACGCCATAGAGACGATTGACCTCATTGGTATAGCGATCAATCCCGTATTGCACCTTTTCAGGCGCATAGATACGGAAATGACCAGCCTGTCCCGACATCGGGCCGAGCCCGCCCATCTGCCACATCAGCCATTCGTCGACGGCAACGCGCTTGCGTTCGTCAGACGGATAGAATTTGCTGAATTTACGCCCGAGATATTGCAGGATCGCTCCAGACTCGAAAACCGAGATCGGTTCGCCACCCGGCCCTTCCGGATCGATGATCGCGGGCATCCGGTTGTTCGGCGCAATCTTCAAAAAGTCCGGCTTGAACTGATCACCCTTGCCGATGTTGACGTATTTGACCTCGTAGGGAATGCCGAGTTCTTCGAGCATAATGCTGATCTTGAAGCCGTTCGGTGTCGGCCAATAATATAATTCGATGGGCTTGATCTGTTCGGCCATGGGCTCTCTCCCGCTGATCCTGACATTGAGCGGGACGTGCTCCCGCATTCCAATGATGGGAAACATAAGACCCTTTCGAACAGGCACAAGAGCCCAATGCCGCAATAAACGGAACATCAATATTTTTGAACGCCGCATGAACGACGCTCTCAGGGACGGTTCAGGCGTGATCGCTAGATTGGCAAGGGAGAACAGAAATCAGAACGGCCTGGGGGACCAACCGCTATGCTTCGGCGCTTAACAATTCTCTGCCTGATGATCGCCGGCTTTGCCGCAGTCGCCAGTATTTTCGTTGACCAGCGATACAACGCTTATCGGGACCAGCCGGTGATCGGCCCTGTCGCCGCATTCACGCAGAAGCATGCCGGAGAACGGCAATGAGGAGAACCCAGGCAATAGCCGCAATCGCGCTTCGCGTTTTCCTTTTCACCGCCATATTCACCGGTCCGGCAGCTACCTTTGCCTATACGCAGATCGGCCAGCATTCCCAGATGAGCGGCATCGGTCTCGTGCTTTATGTAAGCCTGCAGCGCGCCGCATAAACTGGGTCATGTCACGGTCATAGACTTTGCTATACTGGGTTATGACACAGCGAATCGAACATCCATTTCTGACAGAAATCAAAACGCCTCCAACGGTTGACCCGGAGGTTTTCACTGATGCCAGTGCGGCAGTTGCCGCCCTGCAGAAACTCTATGATCGCAACACGGCCTTCCTTCGCGATGCGTTCGAGAAAGTGGCGCGCGGCGAAGTTCCGCCGCAGCGCTATCGCGCTTATTATCCCGAGATTTGTCTATCTACGTCCAGCTTTGCCCATGTGGATTCGCGGCTGGCCTATGGCCATGTCTCGACGCCGGGCGATTATTCCGCGAACATCACGCGGCCCGATTTGTTCGATCATTATCTGAACGAACAAATTCGCCTCCTGATGCGCAATCACGGTGTGACCGTGACGGTGAAGGAATCTTCCACGCCAATCCCGATCCATTTTGCCTTCAAGGAAGGCACCTATGTTGAGGCGTCCGTCGCCAATGCCTTCACGCATCCGCTGCGTGACCTGTTCGACGTGCCAGATCTGGCGGCAACAGACGACAAGATCGTCAATGCCGACTTCGAGCCTGCTCCCGGCGAACCGATGCCGCTTGCGCCGTTCACGGCCCAGCGCGTCGATTATTCCTTGCACCGACTGGCGCACTATACGGCGACAAGTCCGGCACACTTCCAGAATTTTGTGCTGTTCACCAACTACCAGTTCTATATGGACGAGTTCTGCGCCTATGCCCGTCAATTGATGGCAGATGGCGGCGGTGGCTATGACCAATTCGTGGAACCGGGCAACATCGTCACGCTGGCGGGAGAGACCGCGCCGAGCAATGGCAATCCGTTGCAGCGCCTGCCCCAGATGCCTGCTTATCACCTGCAGCGGGCGGATCATTCAGGCATTACCATGGTCAATATCGGCGTAGGCCCGTCCAATGCCAAAACCATTACGGACCATATCGCTGTGCTTCGCCCTCATGCCTGGCTGATGCTGGGTCACTGCGCGGGCCTGCGCAACAGCCAGCAGCTTGGCGATTATGTTCTAGCCCACGCCTATATGCGTGAAGACCACGTTCTTGACGACGATCTGCCGGTTTGGGTGCCACTTCCGGCCCTTGCAGAAATTCAGGTCGCGCTAGAAGAGGCCGTCGAGGAAATCACAGGCCTGGAAGGCTATGATCTGAAACAGATCATGCGGACCGGCACGGTCGCCACCATCGACAACCGCAACTGGGAACTGCGCGACCAGCGCGGCCCGGTGCAGCGCCTTTCGCAGGCGCGCGCCGTCGCACTCGACATGGAATCAGCCACGATTGCCGCGAACGGGTTCCGCTTCCGCGTGCCTTACGGCACGCTGCTCTGCGTGTCTGACAAGCCGCTGCATGGCGAGTTGAAACTGCCGGGCATGGCGACTGAATTCTACAAGCGGCAGGTAGCACAGCACCTGCGCATCGGCATTCGCGCAATGGAGAAGATCGCGGCAATGCCCGATGAACGGCTGCATTCCCGAAAGCTCAGAAGTTTTTACGAGACGGCTTTCCAGTGAAGTTAAGGGAGTAAGGGAGTAAGGGAGTAAGGGAGTAAGGGAGTAAGGGAGTAAGGGAGTAAGGGAAAAATCGCTTATTCCCGGTCATGGCAAATATTTTACTTGCCTTGTCCACTGCCTGATCGCACCCTATTCCCCTATTCCCCTATTCCCCTATTCCCCTATTCCCCTATTCCCCTATTCCCCCTTTCATCATCACGCCGCAATCAGCACGTATTGGCACCTTCATGTCGAAAAGCCGTGAAAACCTTTCATTCCTGCTGCTTCTGGCCGCTGTCGTGCTGTCTGTCCCGCTCGTGCTTGGATTTCTTGGAGCAGCCCATCCTGCTCTTGATTCCTTTTCACATTTTCGGGCTCACCTCGCCGTTTTGTTAGCGTTGCTGGCCTTTCCGCTGCTCTTCACCAAAATGCGCCGCGAGGCAGCGATGCTTCTGCTTTTTGCCGTCATGGCATTCAGCACGACCATCGGCGCCGCACGCGATTTCCTGAGCGGCTCCACCGGCGCACAGGCAGACGAACAGGCTGGCGCGCGCTATAGTCTCGTCCAGATCAATCTGCGCGAAGATAATCCCGAGCCGAAACGCATTCTCCAGATGATTGCGCGGGAGAAGCCCGACGTCATTACCTATGAGGAAGCGAGCGACCAATGGACGAAATGGGTTACCATTCTCCAGGGCTCCTATCCCTATCATCTCAATTGCGCTGACGACCCCAATACCTGGGGCGTGGGAATCCTGTCCAAACGGCCGTTCAGTGAAGAGGCGCAGACGGCCTGCGTCGGTGATGGCTTGCTGGCAATTGCGCCGATCAACTTCGGCGGGACGACCGTGCATGTCGCCGCCCTGCACTTCTCATGGCCATGGCCGCGCTGGCAACCACATCAGCTCCGTTATATAGAACCGGAACTGGCGAAGCTGAAAGGCCCTCTGGTCATCGCCGGGGATTTCAACGCGGCTCCGTGGAGCAATGCCGTGCGTCGGGTCGAAAACGCCTCCGGCGCCCACCATATGACTGGTATTGGCGGCACGTGGATGACGCATCTGCTGCCCGTTACGCTGGCACCCTTTCTGGGTCTGCCTATCGATCAGATACTTGTCACCCCTGAAATCGGAGGGGCGAAGGTTTCGGCCCGCGAAGACGCTGGCTCCGATCATCTGCCGGTCCGGCTCGATTTTTCCGTTCCGCCTCCCGTTCGACCGGATGAAGAAGAACCGGAAACCCAATCCGTCATGCTGCAATGAAAAAGGCGGTCCCAGACCGCCTTTTAACTCATGTCATCATGCAAACATTACATGTTTACATAAACGGGCCCTTCCCCGCCTTGTGGCGGCACCCAATTGATGTTCTGGTTCGGGTCCTTGATGTCGCACGTCTTGCAGTGCACGCAGTTCTGCGCATTGATCACAAACCGCACGTCCTTTGCCTGTGGATCGGCAGCGGAGTTGCCGTCAGCATCCACCCATTCATAGACGCCAGCGGGGCAATAACGGGTCGACGGACCAGCGAAGACGTCATGTTCGGAAGTCTTTTGCAGTTCCATGTTGCGGACCTGCAAATGCACCGGCTCGTTCTCGTCATGGTTTGTGTTCGACAGGAACACTGACGACAGACGATCGAACGTCAGAACGCCATCCGGTTTTGGATAGTCGATCTTCGTGTGCTTCGCAGCTGGTTCCAGCGACTGCGCGTCGGTCTTGCCGTGCTTCAGCGTTCCAAAGATGGAGAAGCCGAATAGCTGGTTGGTCCACATATCGAGACCACCAAGCGCCACGCCGACAACCGTGCCGAACTTCGACCACAGCGGCTTGACGTTACGCACCCGCTTCAGATCCTTGCCGATCAGGCTCGAACGCCAGCTGTTTTCGATCTCGACCGGTTCGTCATTGGCGCGGCCTGCGGCAATTGCCTCGGCGATCTTGTCTGCGGCGAGAATGCCGGACAGAACCGCATTGTGGCTGCCCTTGATGCGCGGCACGTTGACCAGACCAGCCGAGCAGCCGATGAGCGCTCCGCCCGGGAACGACAGCTTCGGCACCGACTGGAAACCGCCTTCGGTAATGGCGCGTGCGCCGTAGGAAAGGCGTTTGCCGCCCTCAAACACGTCGCGAATGGCCGGATGCGTCTTGAAGCGCTGGAATTCCTCAAATGGCGACAGATATGGGTTCTTGTAGTTGAGGTGCAGCACGAAGCCGACCGCCACCATATTGTCTTCCAGATGATAAAGGAACGAGCCGCCGCCCGTCTTCATGTCGAGCGGCCAGCCGAAAGAGTGCTGGACAAGACCCGGCTTGTGCTTGGAAGGATCGACCTGCCACAGCTCCTTGAGCCCGATACCGTATTTGGCCGGTTCGCGGCCTTCATCGAGCTTGAACTTCGAGATCAGTTGCTTGGCAAGCGAACCGCGTGCGCCCTCGCCCACCAGCGTATATTTGCCGAGCAGCGCCATGCCGCGCGTATAATTTGGTCCATGCGTTCCGTCGCGTTCGACACCCATGTCGCCGGTGGCAACGCCAATGACCGCGCCTTCATCATTGTAAAGCACTTCGGTTGCAGCAAAACCCGGGTAGATTTCCACGCCGAGTTCTTCGGCCTTGGTGCCAAGCCAACGGCAGACATTGCCGAGCGACACGATGTAATTGCCATGATTGTTCATCAAAGGCGGCATGGCGAAATTTGGCAGGCGCACCGAGCCCGCAGGCCCGAGCACAAGGAAATGATCGGCTGTCACAGGCGTCTTGAAGGGGTGCCCCTCTTCCTCGCGCCAGCCCGGCAGAAGCTGATCAATGCCAACCGGATCAACGACAGCGCCGGACAGAATGTGCGCGCCGACTTCCCCGCCCTTTTCGAGGACGACGACTGAAAGCTCGGGATTCGCCTGTTTCAAACGGATGGCCGCAGCAAGGCCCGCAGGGCCTGCGCCGACGATCACAACGTCGAATTCCATGCTTTCGCGTTCGGGAAGCTCCTGATTTGCATATTCTGGGGCTTCAGACATTCATTCCTCCGTCCGGTGTAATATCGTCTTCTCACTAGGCTAGCCCAGACGACACATCCAATTGTTTTTGTGCATGATCTGATCGCGAATATCCATGAACAAACTGCCCGTCAGCAGTCGAACCCGCGAAAAGACCCGCCGTTTCCCCGTATTCCGCCTTACCCTGTCGCAGAGTTGGAGACTGTCGCAAATGCGTCCAATTGTCCAAAACGGGCGTCTTACGTCCTCAAATATATTTACCTTAACGTAAACGTCAAATCTATTTCATTCAATAAACTGCGATGAGCATTTGTCCAAACCGTAGAGGAAGCATAACTTCATGTCATATTGAGGGTTCTGCTCAAGCCCGCGCAGGAAACAGGGTATGAACAGGAACTAATGGGCCCGACGGGCCTGAAATCTGAACAGGGCTATTGCATTCACCTTCAAAATTCGCCACCTCAGAGGTGAGGTAAATAATGGCTGATAATCGTGAAACGCTGGATATTGAAGGCTTGCTCCGCTTCTATGCGGAAGCGGGCGTCGACATGCCACTTTCCGAAACGCCGATAGACCGGTTTGCGGAGCCTCAGCGCGTCGCCCCTTCGCAGCCAGCAACGCAGGCGGCAAGTGTACCTGAACGCGCCCGTCAACAGCAGCCGCGCCCTGCCCCGGCGCCAGCCCCCACCAGCAGACCCGTTCAGGCCGCAGCCGATCTTCCTGATACAGCACAGATTGCGCTCGCCCGCGAAGCGGCAGCCCAGGCCTCGACGCTCGATGAACTGCGGGAAAAGCTTGCGGCATTCGACGGCTGCAATCTGAAATTCACGGCGAAGAATCTTTGCTTTGCCGATGGCGATCCATCCTCCGACATAATGTTCATCGGAGAAGCGCCCGGACGGGACGAGGATATGGAGGGATTGCCGTTCGTCGGAAAATCCGGCCAGCTTCTCAATCGCATGATCGAGTCCATCGGCCTGAAGCGGGAGAACGTCTACATCGCCAACACGATCCCTTGGCGTCCTCCGGGCAATCGCACGCCAACGCCGCTTGAAACAGAGCTTTGCCGACCATTCATTGAAAGACAGATCGAGCTTGCCGCGCCGAAAGTTCTGGTCGCGCTGGGCGGACCGGCTGGCAAGGCACTCACCGGCGCGCCCGAAGGTATCCTGCGCCTGCGCGGTAACTGGAAGCTTCACAGGACACCTTCCGGCGTGGAAATTCCGGTTATGCCGACCCTGCATCCGGCCTATCTTCTGCGTACGCCAGCCCAAAAACGTTTTGCGTGGCGCGATTTTCTGGCTGTGAAACTGAAATTGGCCGAATTGACGGATTGATTTTTGAGCATTTCAGCGGCATCGGCAGGTGGCATTGTCACCAGCATGCCGCAAACTTGTTCTACTTCGCCGCTTGCCAAACCGCCTTCCGGCGGCAAGTAGCCCTAAATTCAGTTTCCCATGGGATTTCACTATGGAGTTTTTCATGGCTGGCCAGCTCCTGCCCATAGCCGCTTTGCTTGCAAGCACGTTTCTCATGCTGCTTGCCGGTGGCCTCGCGGGTATTCTTCTGCCCCTGCGCGGCGGCATGGAAGGCTGGTCGACCACGACCATCGGCTGGATGGGTACGAGCTATTCCCTTGCCTTCACGATCGGCTGCATTGTGGTGCCGCATCTGGTGCGGCGCGTTGGCCATGTGCGGGTCTTTTCCGCGTTGCTGACGCTGCTTTCCATGGCGCTTCTCTTACACGCACTGGTCGTCAACCCGGTTGCGTGGATGATCTTCCGCGGCGTCGCGGGTTTTTCGCTCGCAGGCAGCTACATGATTATCGAAAGCTGGCTGAACGAGCGCGTGACCAATGAATCGCGCGGGCGCATCTTTTCGATCTATATGATCATCACCATGCTCGGCCTGTTGTGCGGACAGTACATTCTGCCATTCGGCGATGCGGGAACGCAGACGCTCTTCATCATTTGCGCCATCATCTACGCAAGCGCGCTGCTTCCAACGGCCCTTTCAAGTGCACAATCGCCCAATCCGCTGACGCAGGTTTCGCTCGACCTGAAAGGGCTTTACCGGCGATCGCCTGCCGCGGCTGTCGGATCGCTGATTGCCGGTATCGTTGCGGGCACGTGGAACTTCCTCGCCGCCATCTATGGCGAGATGAATGGCCTTTCCACTTTCGGCATCGCCACAATGCTGGCCTGCGCCATGGTGGGCGGCGCGATTTTCCAATATCCGCTCGGACGGGGATCGGACTTTGTGGATCGCCGCTATGTCATGGTGCTTGCCGGGGTCATCGGCTTTGTCCTGTCTATGGTGATGGTGCTGTTCCACCCCACTTCGCCCTATGCGCTCTATGCCATGATGTTTCTGTTCGGCTCGGTGATTTATCCAATCTACAGCCTCAACGTCGCCCATGCCAATGACTATGCAGATGCAAGCGAGTTCGTGAAGGTTTCCGGCGGATTGCTGATTATCTACGGCGTGGGCAGCGTCATCGGACCTGCTCTCTCCGGCCCGCTAATGGATCTGATCGGCGCTTCGGGCTTCTTCGTGACCATGGCCATCGCTTACAGCTTCTATGGCCTGCATGCCTTCTGGCGCATTCGTCGTCTTGAGCGACCGGCCATCAGCGACCAGAAAACCGAGTACAAGTTCCATACGCCCGACGGCCAGTCCACGCCGGAAACGATGCAGCTCGATCCCCGTGCAGAAGGCACACCCGGACAGAGCTGAATTTACGGGGTCTGCGGTGCGTTGACCTTGTGCGGCGCGATGGAAAGCTGGTGCTCGCGATAGATGATGAAACCGCCAGCCGCCATGACGACGGCGCTGCCCGCCAGCATCTCGAAGGTCGGGATATCGCCGAACAATAGAAACCCGATGGCAAGTCCGAGCAGCATGGACGTGTATTCGAAGGGAGCAATCGTCGACATGGGTGCATGGCGATAGCATTCGGTCAGAAGTATCTGGCCGACCCCACCGGCAAATCCTGCACAGATCATCATGGCAAGCTGTGACCAGCTTGGTACGATCCAGCCGAAAGGAAAGCTCGCCAGGGAGATGACGCTCGCGGATATGGAAAAGTAGATCACGATGGTTGAGGTGCGCTCCGTCTGCACGAGACGGCGCACGAGCATCATGGCCACCGCAGACAAGATGGCCGCGCCAAGAGCGGCAAGCGCGCCCATGGCCTCATCATGCCCCAGGCCACCGCTCGAAAACACTGTCAGCCGCGGCCAGATGATGACCATTACCCCGCCAAGGCCGATGAGAACCGCGCTCCACCGATAGAATCGCACGACTTCATGCAGGATGACCGCGCCAAGAATGACGGTGATCAGCGGCGAAGCATAGTTGATGGCGATTGCTTCCGGCAGCGGCAGCTTGGTGAGCGCGAAAAAACTCATCGACATGGAGCAGACGCCGACCAGCCCGCGCCAGAAATGGCTGAAGCCGTTCTGGGTGCGGAACACGCCTGAAAGCTGTCCACGCCACCCGAGATAGAGCAATATCGCGAAGATTGCGAAGAATGACCGGAAGAAGATCAACTGCCCGACCGGCACACCATCCGCCGCCTTCAGCAAGGTGGACATGGCGACGAAAACGGCAACGGAAGCGATTTTAAGACCGATGCCGAGCATCGGTTTCGTTTCAAGATGGGCAGCCTCGACAGGCGCGCTCGCATGAGCGTTCACAACGCAATTCCTTAAAATATGATGCGCAGCTACACCCGAAATATTCGTGTGCCTGTCTTTCTTATTCCTGTTTGCAACACAGCACCAGTAGCTCAAAGGTCAAGTCGAAAAATATTTGATAAAACGCCCATCCAGCTACAAAGCCCGGTTGGTTGTTCTGGAATTAAGTTTCCCTCGGCAGCAATTTTGGGTACGAATCCAATATCGTAAGTTCAAAGAGAGTTCAGGGAGAGAGTTTCGCTATGCGTACTGAAACCGGCCAGACATTCCGCCTCGAAGATTACCGTCCGACCCCTTACGCCATACCCGAGACCAAACTGGACTTCTCACTGGAACCGGAAAAAACCATCGTCAGTGCGACCCTTACGATTGAGCGCCGCGATGACACTCGAGCCGGTACGCCCTTGGTGCTGGACGGTGACGAACTGAAGCTTGTCAGCATCGCCATCGACGGCAAGCCTCTTGCCGACAACAGCTATGTCGCAACGCCCGACCAGCTTGAAATCAGCGACCTGCCGGAAGGAAAGCGCTTCACGCTTGAAATCGTGACGGAAATCAATCCGACGACAAACCGGCAGCTATCCGGCCTTTATCGCTCAAGCGGCGTCTATTGCACCCAATGCGAGGCCGAAGGCTTCCGCCGCATCACCTATTATTACGACCGCCCGGATGTGCTGTCAGTCTATACGGTCCGCATCGACGCCGACAGGCAAGCTGCGCCAATTCTTCTGTCCAACGGCAATCCGGTCGACAGTGGATCGGTCGAAGGCAAACCGGACCGGCATTTCGCCGTCTGGCACGATCCGCATCCGAAACCATCCTATCTCTTTGCGCTCGTTGCCGGATCGCTCGGCGTCGTGAAGGATCATTTCACCACGCAATCCGGAAGGCCGGTCGATCTGGCGATCTATGTCGAACATGGCAAGGAAGGCCGCGCGCTCTATGCAATGGATGCATTGAAACGCTCCATGCGCTGGGACGAGGAAAAGTTCGGCCGCGAATATGATCTCGATGTTTTCAACATCGTCGCCGTGTCCGATTTCAACATGGGCGCGATGGAGAACAAGGGGCTTAACGTCTTCAACGACAAATATGTGCTGGCCGACCCCGAAACGGCAACCGATGTCGACTATGCGGGCATCGAGGCGGTCATCGCGCACGAATATTTCCACAATTGGACAGGCAACCGCATCACCTGCCGCGACTGGTTCCAGCTGTGCCTCAAGGAAGGCCTGACCGTCTATCGCGATCACGAATTTTCCGCCGATGAGCGTTCGCGCCCGGTCAAGCGCATTTCCGAAGTGAAAATTCTGAAAGCGCAGCAATTTCCGGAAGATGCCGGGCCCCTCGCCCACCCGGTGCGCCCGCGCGAATACCGAGAGATCAACAACTTCTATACGGCGACCGTTTATGAGAAAGGCTCGGAAGTGGTGCGCATGATCCGCACGATCATCGGGCCCGAGCTATTCCGCAAGGGCATGGACCTCTATTTCGAGCGCCATGACGGAGACGCTGCGACTATCGAGGATTTCATCAAGGTTTTTGCCGATGTTTCCGGTCAGGACTTTTCGCAATTCGCACTCTGGTACGATCAGGCCGGAACGCCGAAAGTGGAAGCTGCTTTCACTCATGACGCCGCGAAAGAAACTTTTACGATTGAACTGACCCAGTCGCTGGGAGCAACGCCCGGACAAGCGACCAAGAAGCCCATGCACATCCCGATTGCCTTCGGCCTGATCGGGCCTGACGGCAAGGATATGGTTGCAGCTTCCGTCGAAGGCGGGGATGTACGCGGTGACGTCATCCATCTGCACCATGCATCCGAAACAATCGTCTTTCATGGCATCAAGGAACGGCCGGTTCCGTCGCTACTGCGCGGATTCTCGGCTCCCGTTAATCTGACGGCGCCGTTATCGGATGATGATCGCGCATTCCTGGCCCTCAACGACAGCGACCCGGCGGCGCGCTGGCAGGCATTGACCGGAATTTTCAACCAGGTTCTGCTTGAAGGCGCCAAGCGTGTGCGCGGCGGTCATGCCCCGGCAGTTGAAGACAAGATCGTTGAACTCGCGGGCAAAGTGGCATCCGATGAGACCCTTGATCCTGCCTTCCGCGCACTCTGCCTGACGCTGCCGAGCGAAAGCGATATCGCGCGCGAGATGGGAAGCAATGTCGATCCCGACGCGATCCTCGCCAGCCGAAACCATCTGGTGGACGCCATTGCCGCCCGTTACTCCAAGGACTTCGCCAGTCTCTACGATGCCCTGAAACAGGATGGCGCTTTCTCGCCGGACGCAGGTGCAGCAGGCAAGCGTGCCTTGCGAAATGTGCTGCTCGATTATCTGACCCGCCACGAAAACAGCCAACAACGCGCCGTCAACCAGTTCGCCGTTGCGGACAATATGACTGACCGCTTCGCAGCACTGACCATACTGGTGCATCGCTTTGGCGATTCGAGCGAAGCAAAGGACGCGCTGGCAAGTTTCGAGCGACAGTTCGGCATGGATGGTCTTGTGATGGACAAGTGGTTCAGCGTGCAGGCAAGCCGTCCCGGCGATGTGGCCTTGCAGGCTGTGCGCGACCTTACGAAACACGCGCTCTTCTCGCTCGACAATCCGAACCGCGTGCGTTCGTTGATCGGCTCGTTCTCCGCATTCAACCCGACCGGCTTCAACCGCAAGGATGGTGCGGCTTATGCGTTCTTTGCCGATACGATCCTGTCCATCGATCCGGAGAACCCGCAGCTCGCGGCACGGCTTCTGACTGCGCTGCGTTCGTGGCGCTCACTCGAAGATGCCCGTCGCGAACATGCAAGGGCGGCGCTGGCGCGCATATCCGGCGCTGGCAAATTGTCCACCGATCTGCGCGACATCGTGGACCGCACTCTCGCCTGATTCGCGGTCCATCCTGCCATCGTGATGATTCGTCCGTTCCGGTTGCTGTTACGCTCCCGGAACGGACCTTTTCACGCGGACTGCGGTAAAGGCGGCAAGGCAGTCAGCTTTCATGAGTCTTTTCATGCGTTTAGACGAATCAGATAGGATATCGATTCTACTTAAGAGCTTGAGATTCATGGACAAATTGACCGATGAAATTCCCGATTTTTACGCCTCGTTAACGAATTCGCTGGACAGCGCGAATCACTTTTGATTCATTGAGGATATTCGGAGGTGGCGTATTCCGAATCACTTCACTCGCAGGGAATTCACGAGGGACCATTATATGGCGAGCACCGACGCGTATGGCGCGCCGGCGGGGACGCATTGCGAATCCGGTCGGAAAAGAAGGAAGGGCAAGCTTTCGGGCCATGTCAGTCTTCTTGCTGGTCCGGCCTATGGCAAGTTCATCTCAATCGAGCCTATCCTTCGTCGCCTCGTTCCCGCGCTCATCATCATTTTCCTGATTATTCTGGGCGTTGCTCGCGTCTTTTCGATGCTGGCATGGCGCGATGATATCGAGCAGCAGCATAAGGCTTTCCTGTCGGCGGCGACCGCCAATCTTGCCCAGATGATCGAACGCGTTGCCAATGGCACCGACGCCGGAGCGCAGATATCCGCGAAGGATATTCAGGACACGATGGCGGAATTCCGCTCTCGCGGACTGTCATCCTCGAACATGACGCTCGCCGTCATCGACCCGCAGTCCTCCGTGGTGGCGGCCTCGGGCCCGCTTTCCGATTTGGCCGGCAAGCCGATCGATACGATCCTTGCAGAAGCGCAACCGCTATTCCTGTTTGCAGAACGAGCAGGCGTGCTGAAAGTCATGTTGCAGGGGGAATCGGCTTTCGGCGCCCTGTCGAAGCCGATGACCCTGCCCTATTCCGTCATCGCCGTGGAGCCGGAAAGCGCCATCTTTGCGGAATGGCGACGGGCCGTGTCGCTCAATGTGACGCTCTTCGCAGGCACGACCGGCGTGATGTTCGCCATTCTCTATGCCTATTTCAGCCAGGCAGCGCGGGCGCGCGAGGCCGATGATCTTTCCGGCCAGATCCAGCGGCGTATCGATCTGGCGCTGGCGCGCGGTCGCTGCGGCCTGTGGGACTGGGACATGGCGCGCGGCCGCATCTACTGGTCGCGCTCCATGTATGAAATGCTGGGCTACGAGGCGCAGGACGCAGTGCTGCCTTTCGGCGATGTGGCCGCGATCATAAATACGGAAGATGGCGACCTCTATTCCATCGCCGAGCAAGCAGCGGCTGGCGATATTTCGCATGTCGACCGCGTCTTCCGCATGCGCCATGCCGATGGTTCATGGGTGTGGATGCGCGTTCGCGCGGAAATTGCCAGCGAAGGCGATCTTCATCTGGTCGGCATCGCTTTCGACGTCAGCGAACAGCACCGTTTCGCGCAGCAGACGGCAGAAGCCGATATGCGTATCCGCGAAGCCATCGAGAATATTTCGGAAGCCTTCATCCTGTGGGATTCCAACAATCGCCTCGTCATGGCGAATTCCAAGTTCAGCGAATATGCCGGCCTTCCGGTCTGGACGCTGAAACCCGGCGTGCCGCGCAACGAAGTCGACGCCCATACGCGTCCATTCACTTTCGAGCGCCGCATGGCCAATGAACATAACCGCGCCGGTGGCCAGACTTTCGAGCGCCAGTTGAGCGATGGCCGCTGGCTGCAGGTCAACGAACGCCGCACGCAAGATGGCGGTCTTGTTTCCATCGGCACCGACATTACCCAGCTCAAGCTGCATCAGGAACGTCTGGTTGACAGCGAACGCCGCCTGATGGCGACCATTCACGACCTTTCGATTGCGCGCAAGGGCGAACGCGACCGTGTACGCGAGCTGTCGGAGCTTGCCCGGAAATACGGCCAGGAAAAGGAACGCGCCGAGGCTGCGAACCGCGCCAAGTCCGAATTCCTCGCCAATATGTCCCATGAGCTGCGCACGCCGCTCAACGCCATCATCGGTTTCTCGGAAATGATCCAGGCTGGCACGTTCGGTCCGCTCGGCTCCGACCGCTATGAGGAATACATCAACGACATCCATACGAGCGGTAACTTCCTGCTCAATGTCATCAACGACATTCTCGACATGTCTAAGATCGAGGCCGGACATTTCTCGCTCGACCGTGAGCAGATCGATCTCTGCCCGCTGATCAATGAAACCGTGCGCATGATCTCGCTCCAGGCGGATGAGAAGAATATTGCGGTCAATACGCGCATCGAAGATGCGATGCAGCTTTATGCCGACCGTCGGGCGATCAAGCAGGTGTTGATCAACCTTCTTTCCAATGCGGTGAAGTTCACGTCCTATGGTGGACAGATCACGGTGCGGGCGCGCAAGACCGGATCGGCCCTGTTCATGACGATTCAGGATACTGGCGTCGGCATTCCGAAATCAGCCATCAAGAAGATCGGCCAGCCCTTTGAGCAGGTGGAAAACCAATTCACCAAGACCCATACCGGCTCTGGCCTCGGGCTTGCCATCACCCGCTCGCTGGCCGAGCTTCACGGCGGCTGGCTTCGCATTCGCTCAACCGAAGGCGTTGGCACCGTGGTTTCGGTCTGCATCCCTGACCGCAAGCGCGGTCAGGTTGGAAATGGTGCAGAAACCTACGCCGCCTGATTAGATATTCAAAAGTTTCTCGAAACTTGTCCGTACCTCAACGGCGACTTCCGCCAGATGATGCTCGACGCGCTTTATATCGGGCATGTCGGCCGCACGACATAGCAGGTCGATCATGCCGGGTATGAATTCTTCACGTTTGGCATCGCTTCCAAGACACAGACGGATCGTCTGGCTCAAATTGGTATAGATGCGGTGCGCACTCACCAGATTGTCGGCGAGCGCCGGATCGGCAAAGGACGGGTCGAGCGCTGAAAGGATTTCCTCAGTGCTTAAAGGCCGTGGCTTCCGATCGAGCTTGTTGGCCAATACGGCAAATTGCGCAATGAACTCCAGATCAACAATGCCGCCGGGCTTCAGCTTGAAATCCCAATCGTCTGCCGGTGGTTTTTCCTGATAGATGAGGTCGCGCATCTCGCGCACATCCTTGGCGATCTTCTTCACATCGCGCGGTCCAGACAGAACCGTGTCGATCTCCCCTCTGATGTGATCCATGAAGGTCTCGTCGCCGTGGATCGGGCGCGCACGGGTTAGGGCCATATGTTCCCATGTCCATGCTTCGCTGCGCTGATACTTGCCGAAAGCTTCGATATGGGTCGCAACAGGCCCCTTGTTGCCGGAGGGCCGCAGCCGCATATCCACTTCGTAAAGCACGCCTTCCGCTGTCGGCGCGGAAAGCGCCGCGATGAGCCGCTGCGTCAGGCGGATATAATATTGCGAGGGAGCCAGCGGCTTTTTGCCATCGGATTCATCCGTTTCCTTGTCGTGATCGTAAAGCAGGATCAGATCGACATCGGAACCGGCAGTTAGCTCGCGACTGCCAAGCTTGCCCATGGCAAGAAGAGCGACTTTGGCGCCCTTAACCCTGCCGTGGCGCCGCTCCAGTTCGGCTTCCACAACTTCGAATGCCTTGCCGATCATCAGTTCGGCGAGATCGGAGAAAGCGCGACCAGCGCGTACGCCGTCAATCGCGCTTGTCAGCAAACGGATACCGATCAGAAAGCGATGCTCGGCAGCGAAGATGCGCAGCCGGTCCAGCACTTCCTCGTAATCGGTCGCAGGTCCCAGAAACACGTGCAGGCGCTCTTCCAGATAGGCGCGCGTCGGCATTTCGGAGAAAATCGCCGGATCAAGCAGACCGTCGAAAACATGCGGGTTGCGCGTGATGATTTCGGCGAGCCGGGGCGCGGCGCTCATGATCATCACGAGCAGGTTCAGGAGGCGGGGGTTGGATTGCAACAGGCTGAAAAGCTGGATGCCCGATGGCAGTCCTTTCAAAAAACCGTCGAAACGCAAGAGCGCCTCATCCGCGCGCTTGGTTTCGGCAAAAGCCTTGAGCAGCGCGGGCGTCAGTTCGGTCAGGCGCTCGCGCGCTTCCGCCGATTGCGTGGCGCGATACCGCCCGAAGTGCCATGTGCGGATCACACGGCATATATCGCTCGGACGCTCATAGCCCATGGCGGCGAGCGTCTCCAACGTGCCCGGATCATCCACATCGCCGGTAAAGACCAGATTGCCGGATGAACTGCCAAGCTCGGGCGCCTGCTCGAACAGCGCCGCATAGTGTTTTTCCACGACCTTCAGCGCATCAAGAAAAACATCGGAAAAGACTGCCGGATCGGCATAGCCCATCATATGGGCGACACGGGCAAAGCCTTCATCGTCTTCAGGCAGGATATGGGTCTGTTCGTCGGCAATCATCTGGATGCGATGCTCTACATCGCGCAGGAAATAATATTCCTTCGCCAAGGCATCGCGGGCTTTCTCGGTGATCCAGCCGCGTTCGGCCAGTCGGGCCAGCATCGGCACCGTCTGGTTGCCGCGCAATTCGGGAAACCGTCCGCCCGCTATAAGCTGCTGCGTCTGCACAAAAAATTCGATTTCGCGGATACCGCCGCGCCCCAGTTTTACATTATGGCCGCGCACGGCAATATCGCCGTGGCCCTTATGGGCGTGAATCTGGCGCTTGATCGAGTGCACGTCGGCAATGGCCGCATAATCGAGATATTTGCGCCAGACATAGGGGGAGAGTTCCGCCAGCACCTGCTTGCCGGATTCGCGGTCTCCCGCGACAGGCCGCGCCTTGATCATGGCAGCGCGCTCCCAGTTCTGGCCGCGCCCTTCGTAATAATGAAGGGCGGCGCCGACGGGAATGGCAAGCGGCGTCGAGCCGGGGTCCGGGCGCAGGCGAAGATCGACGCGGAAGACATAGCCGTCGCCAGTACGGTCCTGCAAAATGCGAACAAGGCGACGCGTCAGCCGTGAAAAGGTTTCAACGCATTCATAAGGGTCACCGATAGCCGGTCTGGTTTCATCGATGAAGACGATGAGATCGATATCGGATGAGTAATTCAGTTCGCGCGCGCCGAACTTGCCCATGCCAAGAACGATCCAGCCGCTGTCCTTGTCGGGCTGGGCCCGGTCGGGAAGTTTGATCTTGCCAGCACTATCCGCATCGAGCAGCAGAAACCGGACGGCGGCGCCCGTGCAGGCCTCGGCCAGATCGGTGAGCCAGCCAGTCGTTGCCTGCGTATCGAAAATCCCGGCGAGATCGCAAAGGGCGATCAGCACATGCGCCTCGCGTTTCAAAACGCGCAGGCTGGTCATGAGCGCGGCTTCCGTCACATCCGCGCTTGCAGCACAGGCCGCGATTTCCGCCAGAATATCCTCTAGTGCAGCCTCCGGCGTTTTGGCGACGATGCGGTCCAGAATACGCGGATGACGGGTCAGCGCCTCACGAATGAATGGAGAAAGATCGAGAACGGCAGAGAGAAAGCGGGCAGCTTCCGCCTTCTGCAACAGGGTCACCACGCCCGAAATGTCCTCTTCGCGGGCGCGTGCGGCAAGGTCGGCCAAGAAGGTTTCCGCCCTTGCGGTATCAAGTGGCGTCAAAGCGCGAATATCGCTGTCGAAGAACAGTGCCTCTGCGTTTTCTGCCGCCATGATCCCCTCTTATGTCACGCCACTACAGCAGGGCGCTAAGATGCTAACGCTATCCAAGCCCTGAAAATGCTCAATCGCCGCACGGGCTTATACCCAAGTCTCGATGAGTGAAACTCAACGAGACCTGGTATTATTCGACCTTGTCCGAGGGCAACGGAAACTCCAATACGGCGCGCAGGCCCGGATCGTTGCCTTCCAGACGAAGTGCGCCACCGTGCAATTTCATCACGGCCTTGGCAAGACTTAAACCGAGGCCCGAACCGGGTTGCGTGCGGCTTTCCTCAAGGCGAACAAACCGTTCCGTCGCCTGTTCGCGTTTATCTTCAGGAATGCCGGGTCCGTTGTCGGCAACAATGATGCGGACCCAGTTCGGATCACGCTCCATCGAAAGACTAACGGTCGCAGTCCGCCCATCACCGCCCGCATACTTAATTGCATTGTCGACGAGATTGGAAATCGTCTGTCCAACCAGTTCGCGATTGATATGAAGCGCGACCTCGTCCAGATTGCCAAGCGTGAGGTTCACGCCCGTATCCTCGGCAACAGGCTCATACATTTCGGCCACGTCGCGAAGGATCGGCGCTACCGGCATGTTCTCCAGATTTTCGGACGAATAGCCTGCTTCCAGACGTGAAATCATCAGGATTGCGTTGAAGGTCCGGATCAATTGATCCGACTCGCCAATGATATCTTCGAGCGCCTCACGATATTCAGGCCCGGCCTTCTTGCCGGAAAGGGCTTCTTCCGCACGATTGCGCAGGCGCGTCAGCGGCGTTTTGAGATCATGCGCGATATTGTCCGAGACCTGTTTCAGCCCCTCGTTCAATTCCAGAATTTTGCCGAGCATGACGTTGAGATTGCCCGACAAGCGGTCGAACTCGTCGCCGGAACCGTTGACCGGAAGCCTGCCCGTCAAATCGCCATCCATGATGCGCTGCGAGGCTCGTGAAACCTCATCGATACGCTTCAATGCGCGCCGCCCGACAAACAGCCAGATCAGGAGCGCCCCAACGCCCATGATGCCCAGCGCCAGCATTAACGACTGGCGAATAATGTCACGGAACCGCTCCGGCTCACCGAGATCACGGCCGACCAGAAGCCGCATGCCGTTCGGCAATGCGATCACGACAGCAATAGCGCGGTGCTCCGTCTCTGTGCCCTGCTCGCCATAACGCCTATATTTGAACCCGCGTTCGATAACGCCATCTGTGTCCAGAACACCCGGTTCCACGCTTTCGACATTGCCCGAAAGAACGCGCCCTGTCGGGTCAGCCACCAGATAGAGGTAAGCGCCCGGCTGGCGCGAACGATAATCGATTGTCCGCACAAGTTGCGGAATGCCGCCTCGCGCATAGCTCTTGCCGATACTGGCGACTTCCTCGCCCAGCGACTGCTGGGTCTGCGCGGTCAGCATGGAGGCAGACAGATTGGTCATATAGAAGACCAGCGCCACCGCGCCCACGATGAACAGCAGCAGATAAAGCGTCGATAGCCGAACAGCGGTTGTGCGCATAAGCGCTGAAAAGCGGCTCATCAATCCACCTTGGCGGCTGCGGATTGCTTGGCCCGCCCTGCCTTCAGCATGTAACCGGCGCCGCGCACCGTATGAAGCAGCGGAACGTCAAAACCTTTCTCGATCTTCGAACGCAGACGCGAGATATGCACGTCGATGACGTTGGTCTGCGGATCGAAGTGATAGTCCCAGACATTTTCGAGCAGCATGGTGCGCGTGACGACCTGCCCCGCATGACGCATCAGATATTCGAGGAGACGGAACTCGCGGGGCTGGAGCGTAATATCCACATCCTGACGGCGCGCAGTATGCGCAAGCCGGTCAAGCTCCAGATCGCCGACGCGGTAGATCGTATCCGCCTCACGCGGGCTGGAACGGCGCTGCAGCACTTCCACGCGGGCCAGAAGCTCGGAAAATGCATAGGGTTTGGTCAGATAGTCGTCGCCGCCAGCGCGCAGTCCGGTAACGCGGTCATCCACCTCGCCGAGCGCGGAAAGGATCAGTACCGGCGTTTCCATGCCTTTGGCGCGCAACGCAGCCACAACGGAAAGACCGTCGCGCTTCGGCAACATACGGTCGACGACGAGAACGTCGTAGCTTCCATTTTCGGCCAGCGCATAGCCGGTCTCGCCGTCACCGGCGATATCGGCGGAATGTCCGGCCTCCGTGAAGGCCTTCTCCAGATAGCGGGCCGCTTCGCGGTCGTCTTCAATAACGAGAATCTTCATGGCGCTACTTATAATCCGATTGGTGACAAGGCGATGCCAGGCGGTGCGCCGCCTGGCATCGAATTGCTGAGCCTCAAGGGGTGCCGATCATCATCCCTGATCGATCGGCAAGGCCACGAAGCGGCTTTGATCGTTGCTCTGCAATTGCAGCAGCACTGCCTTGCGACCCGACTTTTCGGCTTCGCTGATGGCGTTGTTGATGTCCTTGGCGCTCTTCACCGTCTGGTTGTTGACACTCACAATGATGTCACCTGAACGGATACCGCGGTCGGAGGCATCGCTGTCAGGATCGACATCGGTTACCACCACGCCATTTCCGTCTTCAGACGGCGTCACGGTCAGGCCATAGGAGTCGAGGGTCTCGTTCTGGCCACCGCTGCCGTTATCGCCCGAAGGGCTGGTCGCCTTGCCGAGATCGCCCGGCATCGCCTCGATGGTGATATTGATTTCCTCGGCCTTGTTCTTACGCCAGACGGTGAGCGCCGCCTTTTCACCAGGAACGATACCGGCAACCTTACGCGCCAGATCGCGAGGGTCCTGCACGGTTTCGCCATTGACAGCCGTGATCACGTCACCCGACTGAATGCCAGCCTTGGCAGCAGGACCATCCTTCTGCGGCGAAGCGACGAGTGCGCCCTTCTCTTCGGCAAGGCCAAGCGAAGCGGCGATATCCTTCGTCACCGGCTGTATCTGGACACCGATCCAGCCCCGTTCCACCGAGCCCTTCTTGATGAGCTGGTCAACAACCTGCTTCGCGGTCGATGCGGGGATTGCAAAGGCAATGCCCACACTGCCGCCCGAAGGCGAGAAGATGGCCGTGTTGATGCCGATCACCTGACCGGACAGATTGAAGGCCGGACCACCGGAATTGCCCTTGTTCACGGCTGCGTCGATCTGGATGAAGTCATCGTAAGGACCGGCACCGATATCGCGGCCACGAGCCGACACGATACCGGAGGTCACCGTGCCGCCGAGGCCGAACGGATTACCGACAGCCACAACCCAGTCACCGACGCGGATCTTGTTGTCGTCGCCGAATGCGACATAGGTGAACTTCTTCTTCGGATCGTTGACCTTGAGCACAGCCAGATCGGTGCGCGGGTCGGTGCCGATCAGCTTGGCATCAAGTTCGGTGCCATCATCCATGACCACGCTATAGGCATCGCCATCGGAAACGACGTGATTATTGGTGACGACATAGCCGTCTTCAGAGATGAAGAAGCCAGACCCTTGGGCGACCGGGCGTTCATGACCCGGACGTGGGCCTCGCTTGCCACGGCGATCCGGGCGGGCATCGGGGCGTGCATCGCCACGCGGGTCCATGCCGAAATCACGGAAGAAGCGCTTGAGCGGGTGATCGTCCGGAAGCTGGTCGAAGCCGGGAGGGCCCGAGAACTGGCCGCCGCGATCGGCGGTCTGCTGCACGTCCTTCTTGACACGGACGCTGACGACAGCCGGACGAACCTTCTCAACCAGATCGGCAAAACCTGCGGCCTGCGGCGGCGGCGTCACCTGAACGGCATCCGCGCGGGCGTCGTTGAGCGCGCCGAGCGGCCCAGTCGCGACGAAACCACCAGCGAGAACAGCCGAAAGTGCAATCGCGGCAACGCCCTTGCGATAGTTGGAAATCCTGGCTCTGGACATTTATTTCTCCTTACGAGCAGTAATCCGGCCGCTGCCCTGATCATTCAGGAAACGCAGGCCCGTGAAACCTTTATAGAGCGTAAGATAGATAGGACTACCTTACCGCTCCGTTTCCACAACATGAAAGTTTCGTAAGGTTGCGAATGTCGGTCAAAGGCGACCGATGGTCACTTGCCGTCCAGCAGGCGCGAGAGTTCGGCCTTTTCGCTTTCCGTAAGCGGCTTTGGCGCTTCCCCCGCCTGCCGGCGTCCGCGAAAGGCGAAAACCAGCGCTACAGCACCGATCAGCAATATGACGACGGGAAAACCCCACAGGAGCATGGTGCGCGCGTTGAGACGCGGCTTCAAAAGAACGAATTCGCCATAACGGTCGACGATGAAATCCATCACCTGTTCGTTACTATCACCTTCTTTCAGCCGGTCACGCACGAGAATGCGGAGATCGCGGGCAAGTTCGGCATTGGAATCATCGATCGATTCGTTCTGGCAGACCATGCAGCGCAGTTCACCGGAAATAGCGCGAGCGCGCTTTTCAAGCGCCGGATCGGACAGGACTTCATCCGGATTGACCGCAAGCGCCGCAGTCCCTTGAACAGCCAGGGCAGCGCCAAGCAAAAGTGCCGCGAATGCCGAACGCTTTTTCATGCTGCGGCCTCCGCCTCTTGTCGAGCCGATTTGCGGCTGCGCGACGGCGCGCCGACCCGGAGGCGACGATCCGCCAGGGAGAAGAGCGCACCCGCCATCATGACAAGCGCGCCATACCAGATGAGCGTCACATCCGGCTTCCACCATATGCGCACCACGACCGAACCATCGCCCGGTTCATCGCCAAGCGCGACATAGACCTGGCTGAACCACAGCGTTTTGATGCCTGATTCTGTCGTCGGCATCTGGCGTGCCGGGAAGAAACGCTTGGACGGTTCGATCTGTCCAAGGCTGCGCGAGCTGGAATCCAGCAGCGTGAACGTGCCGCGATTTTCGGTAAAGTTCGAGCCGGTCAGCGGGCGAAGCCCTTCAAAGCGCAGCGTGTAGTCCTGCACCTTGGCGGTATCGCCCGGGCGCATGATCAGCACATTCTCCGTACCGAAGGTGGTCACACTCACAATGCCGAGCAGTGTCACGCCAAGCCCGATATGGGCAAGTGCGGTACCGAATACCGAGCGCGGCAAACCCTTGAAGCGCGCCAACGCCTTGCTCGCGGAGACCTTGCCTATGCCAGCCTTCAGAACGAGGTCCGTCAGGCTGCCGAAAATCAGCCATGCCGCAAGCCCGATGCCGCAGGCGGCGAGAACCGATTTCGCCGAGGTGCTCCACAGAACGATTGCCGCAGCCACAAGCGAGAGCGCGAAAGCCGTCATCAACCGTTGCGACACGCCGTAAAGATCGCCGCGTTTCCAGGCGAGCAGCGGGCCGAAGGGAACCGCAAACAAAAGCGGGATCATCAGCGGGCCGAACGTCATGTTGAAGAACGGCGCGCCAACGGAAATCTTGTCGCCGGTCATCACTTCCAGCAGCAGCGGGTAAAGCGTGCCGATCAGCACGGTCGCAGCCGCGGTCGTCAGGAACAGATTGTTGAAGACGAGCGCGCCTTCACGCGAAATCGGATGAAAGATACCGCCTGCCGTCAGGCTCTGCACGCGGAGCGCGAAAAGCGACAGCGAACCGCCAATGAAGATCGCAAGGATCGCCAAAATGAAAAGGCCGCGTCCCGGATCGGTAGCGAAACTGTGAACCGAAGTCAGAACGCCGGAGCGGACGAGGAAGGTGCCAAGCAGCGACAGCGAAAAGGTGAGGATCGCAAGCAGCACGGTCCAGATTTTCAGCGCCGAGCGCTTTTCCATGACGAGCGCTGAATGGAGCAGCGCGGTGCCGACCAGCCAAGGCATGAAGGATGCATTTTCAACCGGGTCCCAGAACCACCAGCCGCCCCAGCCAAGCTCGTAATAGGCCCAGTAGGAACCCATGGCGATGCCGCCGGTCAGGAACATCCATGCGACAAGCGCCCACGGACGCACCCAGCGCGCCCATGCAGCATCGAGACGCCCTTCGATCAACGCTGCCACGGCAAAGGAGAAGCACACCGAAAAACCGACATAGCCCAGATAAAGCAGCGGCGGATGGATCGCGAGACCGATGTCCTGAAGGATCGGATTGAGGTCGCCGCCCTCCATCGGGGCCGGGAAAATACGTGTGAACGGGTTCGAGGTGAAGATGATGAATGCCAGAAAGGCGACACCGATCCAGCCCTGCACGGCGAGCACATTGGCGCGCAGCGTTTCAGGCAGATTGCCGGAAAAGGCAGCGACCAGCGCGCTGAAGAAGGTGAGAATAAACACCCACAGTAGCATGGAGCCTTCGTGATTGCCCCAGACGCCGGTGATTTTATAGAGGAGCGGCTTTTGCGAGTGCGAGTTCTCAACCACGTTGAGGACCGAGAAATCCGACACGACATAGGCATGGACAAGCACCGCCGATGCAAGGCAGATCAGCGCGAAGACGGCAATTGCCGTCGGCACGGCGACCGCCATCAGCTGTGTGTCGCGACGATGCGCGCCGACCACTGGCACGATCGATTGGACAATCGACAGTGCCAGTGCCAGAACCAGAGCAAAATGGCCGATCTCGACGCTCATTTGCAGTCTCCATCAGGCACGCAACCGGACATCGCCGGTTTGGTGCGCCAATCATTTGTTTTTACGCATTCCCGAACGCAAACCGTTTCAAACTTTTGCTGGAAATGCACTTTCCGTTACTTGCCTTCCCAGACGCCCTTTTCCTTCAGGCTGTCTGCAAGGTCCTTGGGAATATAATTCTCATCGTGTTTCGCCAGCACGTTGTCGGCGCGGAAAACTCCGCCATCTCCGAAACGCCCTTCGGCGACGACGCCCTGCCCTTCACGGAAGAGATCAGGCGGAATACCCTCGAACACGACCTTCACGGTCTTGATCGTATCGGTCACAGTGAAACGCAATTCGCTGCCCTCGCGGCTGACGGACCCTTCCTCCACGAGACCGCCGAGACGAAACCGCGAACCGGAGGCCATATCCTGTTCCGTCAGATCGGCTGGCGTGCGGAAGAAGCGGATATCCTGACTGAAAGCCATCAGCATCAGCCCCACCGCCACGGCCAGAACCGCCAGCGCACCGCCGATCAGAAACAGGCGCTTGCGCTTTCTCTGGCTGACGGTACGGGCGAAATTAGCCGCCGGTTTGCTTTTGCGTGCGTTATCGTCTGCGGTCGCGCTCATTTTTGTGCGTCCCCTGCCTTTGGCTCTAGTCCAAGGCCGGCTGCGAAACTCTCAAGGTTCGTCCGGCTCTCGCCTTCGAGGGCTGTCATTCCGCGATCAAGAGCGTCAAGCGCTGCATCGCGGCGGTTGAGGATCATATAGGAGCGCACAAGGCGCTTCCAGCCTTCGACATCACCACTATTCTGGCGAAGACTTTCATCAAGACGTTGAACCATGCCTTCGATCATCGCCTGACGATCTTCGGGGCTGAGCGTCGAAGCGGCATCAACGTCGTCAGCGGTCGGACCTTTCGGCTGCTGCTGACCGGCTGCGGGATCGCGAAGCCGGGCGATAGCCTGTTCGATCTGGCCGCGCCACGGCGCATCGGCAGGCGCTTTATCGAGGAAAGCCTGCAGGCGATTGGCTGCCAAATCCATGCGACCATCCTGCATCTCGCCCTGTGCGAGATAGAATTGCGGGCGCACGTCATTCGGTTCGAGATCGGCAGCTTTCTTGAAAAAGCCTTCGGCCTCGGCAGTAACGGTGCCACCCGAAGCGGTAGCAAGCGCTTCACCCAGCCCCAGGACGCGGGGGAAATTCTCGCCCGCGATACGAATGGAACTGCGATAGGCATTGACGGCATCCGCAGCGCGGCCAAGCCGCAGATAAATCGGCGCCAGCACATCCCACCCGCGCACATCGTCGGGTTTCTGCGCCAGATGCGCTTCGGCACGCGCCACCAGCTCATCGACAGAGCCACGATCCGCGCTCGCCGAAAGCCGCTCGGCGAGCGGCATGGACGGCATGTCCGGCTTTCCGAACAGCGGGTAGACGCCCCAGGCAACCAGCGGCACTGCAAGCACGGCCAGAAAAGCCAGCAACCGGCCCGGCATCGTTTTGCCTGCGGCTTCAGCAGCTTCTCTCGCTGACTTTTCGGCATTCAAAATGCGACGTGAAATTTCGATGCGCGCCTGCTCGGCGCTTTGCGGGTCGATCATGCCGCGCGCAGCGTCGGCTTCGACCTCGCGCAACTGGTCCCGATAGACCTCAAGATCGTTTTTCTCGGCAGGCAGGAATGCCTGTTTGCGCCGCGTGAGAGGCAACAAAACAACCAGAGTGGCTGCCAATGTCAATAGTGCTGCAATAAGCCAGAATCCCATGGCTACGACTTAAGCGCAGCCAAGGGAAAAACCAACCACTACCTGCAGTAAGTTGCCACCTAGGGCAATTCGCCGCAAAGGTAAGGTTGAGGAATCAGGTCAGCGGGGTCCAGCTGCCGTCCGGATTGCGACATGCCGTTCCGCGCGACGTCTGCTGCGATCCGCCAATGGTGAAGCTGTGCGAATACTGACGGCAATTCTGCGAGCCGACCTGATAGGGCTGCGCCGCCGTAACATCGCCGGAATTCGATCCGCTGCCGCTCCACGATACGGCCTTGCCTGCGGGCGAATATTCAAGCGCGCGATATTCCGCCTCCAGCGCCTTCTTGCGGTCGGCTGCATTCAGTTGATTTGCAGAGCCCCCGAGAAGACCATTGCCGAGCGGCGTCAACAGGCTGGTTTCGGGCTTCTGCGCCGCAGAGCCGCCGCCCAGCGAGCCTAGCCCGACCCCCTTGCCGGTGGTCGTGCCACAAGCTGACAATGCAAGCGCTACGGCAAACATCGTCGAAGCAACTGAAACCGGGTGAGACAACCTGGACACCATCACCATAACAACCAGCCTTCATAAACAATTAGCATGCACACTATAACGGCATGTGGCTTTTCAATTTATCTTCTAGAGCGGACCCTGTTAAGACGAAATCATGGATCCGCTCTATCTCTTGGTTTTTACGCATTATCCAACGCAAAACCGCTTCGCACTTTTGCTGGAAATGCTTAGTTCGCTTTCAGCCAAAAACAACCGTCAATCTTCCGTCAGCGGCAACAAGACCCGGACTCCCAGTCCGCCCAAGGAACTCTTGCCCAGATGCAAGCCACCGCCATATTCGCGCACGGTGTCCTGTACGATTGCCAGCCCCAGCCCGGTTCCAGGTTTCGTTTCGTCAACGCGACTGCCACGTTTCAGCGCCGCCTCGATCTTGTCCGATGCCAGCCCCGGCCCGTCATCTTCGATCAGGATTTCGAACTGGCGTTGCTCGCCAGCAACAAGGGCAAGCCCGATGTTGATGCGTTTGCGGCCCCATTTACCGGCATTCTCCAGCAGGTTGCCGACGATTTCTTCCAGGTCCTCGCGCTCGCCCGCGAAAACCGCATCGGGCAAATCGTTTCGCAAAGTGACGTTGAAAGCCGGATTGAGTTTAGCTGTCACCCGCTGCATACGCTCCAGAACCGGCGTTACAGGCGTGCGGAACACGACACTGTCGCGTTGGGCTGCAATGCGTGCGCGTTGCAGATAATGCTGGATCTGCACCTGCATCGCTTCGCTTTGCTCCTGGACGATGCGTCCGTGTTCGCCGCCCATGCTCCGCGCTTCATTGACCAGCACCGAAAGCGGTGTCTTGAGAGAATGGGCGAGATTGCCGACCTGGGTTCGCGACCGTTCCATGATGCGGCGATTGTTTTCGATCAGCGCATTCATTTCCGTGGCGAGCGGCGCAATCTCGACGGGCAGCGACGCATCGAGTTTTGACGAGCGGCCCTCGCGAATGTCTGCCAGCGACTGACGTACCTTGTCGAGCGGACGCAGGCCGAACAGGATCACAGCGGCGTTTATGAGAATGCTGCCAATGCCGAAAATCGCCAGATAGATGGCGAGGCGGGTTCTGAAATCGGATATTTCCTTCAAAATCTCGCTGAGATTGCCCATGACACGAAAGCGCGCCACGCGATTGACGCTATCCAGCACCACTTCGGTTTCGACGATGAAAAGCTCCTCGCCATCAAGACCGGGCAAGGTGTAACTGCGCATGAAGGAACTGTCGAAAGGGGCCTGCGAGACCGGCATTTCCGGCACGATGCGCCCCAGTAGCGAGGGCGACTCCAGCTTTCCGGTGAGATTTGGCGTGACGGGATCGACTGACCAGTACCAGCCGGACAGCGGGCTGGAATAGCGCAGTTCTCCCAGTTCCGGGCGCCCCTGCAATGCACCTTCGCCCGACGTGCTGACGGCACCGACAAGGCTGAACAGATGGGCGGTCAAGAGCCGCTCAAAATTGCTGCGCGCAGCCTCGCCGTACAGGGAGCCGATAAAGGTCGCCACCACCACAAGGGCGACGATGACCCAGATCGTTGAGAGGGTGACGACGCGGGCCGCGAGCGAACGCAGTGGAGGAAAGGCGCGAAGAAGCTTCAGCTGTCGTCGCCTTTCGTTTCGCCCCCGCCTTCCGAACGGATGCGGTAGCCCATGCCGCGCACGGTCTCGATCAGGTCGACGCCCATCTTCTTGCGCAGGCGACCGACAAAGACTTCGATCGTGTTGGAATCGCGGTCAAAATCCTGATCGTAAAGGTGCTCCACCAGTTCGGTGCGTGACACCACTTCATCCATATGGTGCATCAGATAGGACAACAGCCGGTATTCGTGCGAGGTCAGCTTGAGCGCGACGCCGTTGATGCTGGCTTTCGATGTTTTCGTATCGAGATAGAGCGGCCCGCAGACAAGTTCGGACGATGCATGGCCAGCCGCACGACGGATCAGCGCACGCAGCCGCGCCAGCACTTCCTCTATATGGAAAGGCTTGGCGACATAGTCGTCGGCGCCGGCGTCAATCCCGGCGACCTTGTCGCTCCAGCGGTCACGGGCCGTGAGCATGAGAACGGGCATGGTGCGGCCGCTACGCCGCCAGCGCTCCACGACGCTGATGCCGTCCATGCGCGGCAGGCCGATGTCGAGCACGACCGCATCATAAGGCTCGGTATCGCCGAGATAATGCCCTTCTTCGCCGTCATAGGCGCGGTCGACCACATAACCGGCAGCAGCCATTGCTTCCGCAAGCTGCCGGTTCAGGTCCTTGTCGTCTTCAACGATCAGGATACGCAAGCGAAGGTTCTCCCCTCAATAAATGCAGAACAGCAACGAAACCGTTGTTATTGAGCGGGAACAGCCACTTCAACGCGGCGCGGACGTTCGCCATCACGGCCCGGCACCAGCACGACGATGACACACATGGGGCGACCATTTTGCGTCGTAGCGGTTGCCTTGGCCAGCTGGCCACCCTGCTGGGCGGCCACCTGTTCGCCAACCGCGGCGCAATCACCGGCGGCAGCGACAACGAGATTGGACTTCTGCGGCGCAGTCATCGGCAATGCACCGGCACTGACCGGCAGCAAGCCAATACTAACCGCGAGAAGCGCGAAAACTTTGAGAGCAGGGTTCTTTTTCATCATGCCGCCTTATATAGCGCCCAACAGCTGAATGATGCATGAACAACCAAACCTCTTGCCGGGCCCAAAGGAAAAATCAGCCTCTGACTATCACGGTTTGTGTAATTATGAAATGCGTGATGTTGCCCCGATACGCCCGATAATCGTAACAATTCCGGCAATTGCGGTCGCCAGTTGCAGCAAAACATCCGTTAACGCGCCCTGATCGATCATATCGGTAGCCACACCGAAAACACCGGCAAGCGAAAGAAAAAACGCAACGAGACCTGCCCAGACCGTGCGCGAAAGATACCAAGATCATTACGGGGATGTCGAGGCGCGCAAAATCGCCCGGCCCGCTCTTTGCGCCGATCATCGCAACCCGAAACTGGAAAGCAGCCCCGAATGCCTCATTGCCAAGATCAGCTTGCCTTTCCCCCGCGCCATAAATCCATGATGGTGTCGATGTCTGGCTGCCTCGCACCAGCGGTGTCGTTCCGCCAGATTTCGATTCGGTAGGCCTCGCGTTCCTCGCCAAGCGGAATATCTTCGCCAAACCAGTTATCGGGCCAACCGTCGGCATCGATCCGCCCGCGCCTGATCCAGTTGAAGGACAGGTCGTCATTCGCCAGCCGCCCCACTTTCAAATGGACGGGGCTGAGCGGACGCAAGCCCCGCAGACCGCCGCTCGACCGGACCGTATCGAAAAACTCGTCCGAAAAGGCCTTGCCCGCCGTCCCGACACGCCAGTTCAGCTCAAGCCCGATTTCGGAGACCTGCAAACCGGCTGGCACAACCGCGCCGTCCAGCAATATGAAGGGTGTTTCAGCTTCCTTCGTGAACGATGCGGCCAGTTCCGTCCCCAATTGTCCGCGCAAAAGGCGCGTCAGTTTCCAGCGGTTCAGACCAATTTCCTCCGCATCCAGAAACTGGAAGACTTCCCATTCGCCATTCTGTGCCTGCAATAAAGCCGTATCGCCTCCGTTCAGTATCTGCGCCATTGGCCGCGATTGCAGCTCGCCGGAATAAAGCGCAACTTCAACCGACTGCCCTTCAATAAGGCGTCCGCTGGGAGCGCCTTCCAGCGGCGCGGTCAGTTCGCCCATGATTGCACGATCCTGCACGATAATCCGCTCCGCAAAGCCGTCTTCCGAGGGCGACGCGAACACAGCCGCGCCGCGCCATGGCTTTGCATGACAGGCGATGCGGAATTTTCAGCCGGCTCCTCCGCGCCTAGCTAGAGCGCCAAATCGATCAGATGAAAGATCGGCTTCGTATCAAGAGCCGGACCGCCGCCGGGACTGGTCGGCGTTTTGCCCTGATCGGCAAAGCGCCCTTGGCAAGCGAGCGGGAAACAGCACCTCGTTCGATCACGTCAAGGCCGATCGGCGAGACCGTAAATACTTGCATAACCGGAAAAGCTGCCGTCCAGCTCCACCTCCTCAATGGCAAGCGCGGCTTGTTCGTTTCCAGCCGCAAATCACGTATCGCCATTCTGTCCCTTTTCCTCCGGCAGAATTCCCGGTATCGCGGCCTGTTTCAGCCGTTCGGAAAAGCGCTTGAAGATGCCGAGCGCCGACCAGGCAGCAAGGCTTGCAGCAGCCGAACCCATCAGCATCAGCTCGGCCCGGCTAAGCAAGCCGCCGAGAGCCAGGGTTTCGGATAACTTGACGCCTGCCGCGCCGCCGAAAACCATGCCGCAGATGATGCCGACCGCGAAACGGTTTGCCGCTTCGCGCTTTCCGTGCGGCAGCATATAGGCGAGCGAGACGGCGGAGCCTGCCACCGCGCCCGCCACCTTGGCGAACCATATCCAGGCCGCTTCCGAAGCAAAAACTGCATCGTTGAGGTTGCTCATGACAGTCTCCTGACTGAATGCGGCTGATAGCCCACCCCGCATCCCATTTTTTCGTCGGTGAGAAACGACGCCTCGGAAATGCGCCGCCACAGCGATTCCCGCTCGCGTGACAGGCCTTCCACACCGTCGATATCGTGCTCAAGTCGCAGATCGTCGCCGAAATGCGGCCCAAGCCATCCGGAAAATGCCTTGGCCGTGCGCCCAATCAACGGCAGCACCGTTACCCGATAGAAGGCGCGATTGGCTTCCGCATAATTGGCATAGGTGTTGTCGCCCGGTATGCCGAGCAGCATTGGCGGCACTCCGAAGGCCAGCGCGATGTCACGGGCAGCGCCATTTTTGGCTTCGATAAAATCCATGTCCTGCGTGCTTTAGCCCATCGCCTACCAGTCCATGCCGCCTTCCAGAAGCAGCGGACGCCCGGCATCCGAAACACCGGTAAAACCCTCCTCTAGTTCTTCCTTGAGCCGCGCGAACTGCTCCTCCGTCAGATTGCCGTCATCCTTCGGCGCATAGACCAGCGCGTCGGAAGGCCGCGCCGAATTGTCCAGAAGCGCCTTGTTCCACGCGCCTGCCGCATTGTGGAGATCGAGCGCCATCAGGGCCGCTTCCAGCGGGGGAAACCCGTAATGGTCAACCAACGGATGAAACAACTTGAGCTGCAAGGCAACCGCCCCGCCGCTGCCAAGGGAAAAGCCGCTTGCCGGCATTGCTCATTAGCGCCTGTGGCCAGCCATCCGTGTCCGTTTCGACGCTGACCCGTTCCGGGCGCAAAAGATGCAGTTCCATGCGGCCGTTCGGCAGTTCGACATAGGCATTGCCGGAAATCAGCCAATGCCCGTGTAGCCGCTCGAAAAATGTCGTTCCGTCCAACCTGCATTGAGGGCGAGTAATGACGTCGAGCAGCGGATGCGTTTCGTGTTCCGTCATGCCTTCATAAAGCAGCCACAGCACATTGCTTGCCGCTTCCTCAATCATGCGCACGCAGCGATGGGCGACCGGATTGCGCATGAAGCCTTCACGCGCCAGCGGCGTATAATCCCGCGCAATCCACGATGCGCCGTGATCCATATGCAGCGCGACAAATCCGTTCGCCATTCTGTCTGACGCGGCGCGTCGGACTTCACCGCTGATACGGGCGTGCTTCGTCGCCCCAGCCATTTTCGGACCCAGTTCCATGCCATCCTATGGCTTCTCCAACTCTAAAATAAATCAGCCAAACCGGCGTATACGCGGTTTGTGTTCGGTGCCGAGCATCAGTTCGCTGAGGGCTCAGACCAGTGCATCGAGCCTGTCCGGCGAACATCCGACGGACAGACCGCCCGGTGCGAAGTCGCACATTTCATCCACCAGCGCCGGGAACCGCCCGGCATGGCGGATTCGGCCCTGCTCATAGAGTGCGGCCGCTGGCTCCGCCCGCAAAAACCTTTCCGCGCGAGGCGTGGCGCTTGAGAACCGGCACACTCGCATCTTCCGGCCGCACCATCTTGCCGCTCTGATTGACCTCCGCGACAATCCCATCGGCCTGATGTGCGTGGAAAAGCGAAATCGCCTTTCGCGCCCATTGATGCGGCTTGGCGGCTTTCATGCCGGCATCGCCGAGCACGTGGCCTTTTCCTTCATCGTCGAGACCGGCAACGACGATACCGCAGGCATCCGACGCCTTGCCGGACGAGGCAGGCGGGTCAATAGCCACGACGATACGAACCAGTTCCGGGGCCTCAGTCTCGAAACAGCGTTCGATAAGATCACGTGACCAAAGCGCATCGGCACGTTCCTCGATCAGTTCCCCATCGAGTTCCTGCCGTCCAAGACGTGTCCCGCCATGGCGTTCATTGATGCTCTGCACGAAGCCTTGCGCGAGATTGGCTGCGTTCTCGCCGTCCAGGATCTCCCGCGCCCGACTTTGTGCAAGTTCGTCTATCCTCCTGCTTATGCGCATCAATGCCTTGCGCGTGTCGCTCAACGAGGCAACCGCATGGCTGGCCGGCTGTTGGCTGGCGGGCCTGTCCTCGGCGGTGAGTTCACCAACGGACTTGACGGCGCGGGCAAGCGCCATCAGCGCTTCGGACTTGCTTTTGACCGGCAGGTCGCCGCCCTCCAGCAGCCGTGTCAGTTCTGTCTGAAGTCGCTCCAGAATTGCATCGCGTGACCTCTTCTGCGAATCAGCCGCCGCAGTCAAACGAGCCAGATTCAGGCGATTCAGACGGTTGAGATACTGGCTTATCGAAACAGACAGCAATGCCGCGATATCCGCGGGGTCAATGCCGTGTGCAATCTGCAATTGATGCGCCAGACAGATGCGGGCTTCGCTGGCTCCTCAGGGTTATGCACACCAAATATCTACTGGGGTATATAGCAGAACCGGCGACGGTCACACTTTGTCTACCGTAGATAAAACCTAGCAAAGCACCGTCACGCAGTCAAGGACTATTTTCCTATTAATTGTTTTTTTCCTACATGCGAAAAGCCGCTCGTGCTTTAACCATTTCACATGAGCTGTGGCTTATTTATCTGCTATGATGGATGAGAAAGTTCCGCCTGTCTCCGAAACCAACCGTGCCGAAGTCAGTGTTCATGCGTAGAACGGCAGATAAAGATTCCGGAAACGAGAAGCGCAAACCGTTCAGGGTTTCGCGCCTGATCGGGCTTGACGCATGGATCGACTCCACCCTCTACAGCCTGCGGTACAATCTCGGTGAATGGTGGGAGAACATCACTGTCTTCTCGCGTCGTTTTCGCGTGCGCGGTTTCCGGCGTTTCGTGGTCGAAGTTCTCGACGAAGGATTTACACTTGGGGTCGGCGGTGCGGTGCTGATGCTGATTCTGGCCGTGCCCGCTTTCGAGGAGAGCAAGAAAGACTGGCGCGCGCAGGACGATTATGCCGTTACCTTCCTCGACCGTTACGGCAACGAAATCGGCCAGCGCGGTATCCTGCATCGCCAGGCTGTGCCGATCGATGAATTGCCCGATCATGTCATCAAGGCCGTGCTCGGCACCGAGGACCGGCGCTTTTTCGATCATTACGGCATCGACTTCTGGGGCCTGACCCGCGCGTTCAGCCAGAACATGCGCGCCAATGGCGTCGTTCAAGGCGGCTCGACCATCACCCAGCAGCTTGCCAAAAATCTTTTCCTCTCCAACGAGCGCACCATCGAGCGCAAGATCAAGGAAGCCTTTCTGGCGCTCTGGCTGGAAAGCAATTTGAGCAAGAAGGAAATCCTTCAGCTCTATCTCGACCGCGCCTATATGGGCGGCGGCACATTCGGCATCGCAGCCGCTTCGGAATTTTATTTCGGCAAGAACATCAAGGACGTTTCGCTCGCCGAGGCCGCGATGCTGGCGGGGCTGTTCAAGGCTCCGGCCAAGTTCGCGCCGCATGTTAACCTGCCCGCGGCACGCGCGCGCGCCAATGTCGTGCTTTCCAACATGGTTGAAAGCGGTTTCCTGAGCGATGGACAAGTGGCCGTCGCGCGCCGCCATCCGGCCAGCGTCATCGACCGAGCCAAGAATGAAAGCCCCGACTATTTCCTCGACTGGGCTTTCGAGGAAGTAAAAAAGGTCGCCGCCAATATTCCGCAACACACGCTGATCGTGCGCACGACGCTGGACCGCAATATCCAGAAGGCGGCGGAAGAGTCGCTCGAATATCATCTGCGCCAGTTCGGCAAGGATTATAATGTTTCGGAAGCGGCGACAGTGGTGATCGCCAATGACGGCTCGGTCCGCGCACTGGTCGGCGGGCGGGACTATGGCGAAAGCCAGTTCAACCGCGCCACCAAGGCGCTGCGGCAGGCCGGTTCGTCCTTCAAGCCCTATGTCTATGCCGCGGCGATGGAAAAGGGCCTGACGCCCAGCACCATCGTTTCGGACGCCCCGATCAGCTGGGGCAACTGGTCGCCGCGCAATTATGGCCGCAGTTTTGCGGGCCGCGTGGACCTGACGACTGCGCTCGTCCGTTCGTTGAACAGCGTGCCGGTGCGGCTGGCGCGCGATTATCTGACCACAGCCCCCATCGTCGCGCTGACCAAGGCGATGGGCGTGGAATCGCCGATCTCGTCGCATAAGACCATGGTGCTCGGCACATCGGAAATGACGGTGATGGATCAGGCAACAGGCTTCAGCGTGTTTCCGAATGCGGGCATGGCTGGCAATCGCCATGCGTTTACGCAGATCGTTTCCCCGGACGGCAAGGTGTTGTGGGATTTTCGGCGCGATGCCCCGAAGCCGCACAGGGCGCTGTCGGAAAAGGCGGCGCTTGAAATGAACTCCATGCTGGTGCAGGTGCCCGAACGCGGCACCGGACGCCGCGCCGCACTGCCGATGACGCGGGTTGGCGGCAAGACCGGCACGACGCAGAATTATCGCGATGCATGGTTTGTCGGCTTTACCGGCAATTTCACGGCGGCGGTGTGGTTCGGCAACGACAATTTCACCCCCATGAAGGAAATGACCGGCGGCGTTCTGCCCGCCATGGCCTGGCAGCGGATGATGGCCTATGCGCATCAGAACATCGAACTGAAGCCCATACCCGGCGTGACGCCGCCCTTCCCCGCGCCGCCCAAGAAGAGCGAGCCGCAAGTGGCCAACGCCAAGCCGGAAGAAGTGATGGCCGCGCCGCCGCGCGTGCTTTCGCCCCTGTCGACAAAAATCATCAAGGAACTGCATGACCGCTTCCTTGCAGCCCCGCCTCTGCCTAAGATCGCCGGGCGCACGAAAATATCGGTACTCTGAGGGGCGATGTTCAAGCGGATATTCTACACGGCGATTGTGCTTGTGCTGGCGCTCGGCGGCGGCATCTGGAGCGTCGACCAGATTCTCGACCGTTTCGAGGGGTTCGGTGAACTCCGCGTCGGAATCTGGAGCGCCTATCCGGCGGCGGGCACGCCCGATGCGGACCCCTATGCCAAGGCTCGCGCTGCCCGAAAGGCCTATCTGGCGCTTGGAACGGCTGAAGGCTTGCCGTTCTACGCGCGCACCGATACTAGCGACCGCACGCTTCGGCGCGGATGCACTTATCGCCTGAGCGGCATGACGCCGCCTGCCCGCTTCTGGACCCTCTATCCCGCCACGACCGACCTCGAACCGATCAGGCCGCGCGAGGGGTTGCAGGAAGCGCTGCATTCCCGTGAAGTGCTTTATGACGATGACGGCAGCGTCACGATCACAATCGGCCCCGATGCCGCGCCGGGCAATTGGCTCCCCGTCGAAGGGAGCGGCGATTTCGTTCTCGTCATGACGCTTTACGACACGCCAGCGGCGTCTTCTTCCGGCCTCACCGATCCGGTCATGCCAACGCTCGCCCGTATCGCCGGAGCAAATCCGGGAGCGTGCCGTGGCTAGGATTTTCCACCTCGTCCTTCTCGGCCTCGTCGGTGCTGCGATTGTTCATATCGCTGTGCTCTTCCTCGTTCCCTTCTATTCCGACAAGAATGCCTGGTCGCGGATTGAAGCAGAAAGCGAGCCCTACCGGTTCCACCGGCTCAACGAAAAGACCGGCCCGATCAGCGACAGCGATCCGCTTGTGCAGCAAGCCACCTGCCGCTTCGATCTTGCCGATGGTCCCGTGCACATCACGACCGGCGCAAACGTGCCTTACTGGTCGCTTTCGATCTACGCGCCCAACGGGGACAACCTCTACAGCCTCAACGACAGCGTTTCCAATGAGCGCAAGCTCGACCTGATCCTTGCCGACCCCATCGGGATGGCCAGTCTTCGTTCGGAGGGTTCGCAGACCGATGCACGTTCGATCCTGATCGAGCAGAATATCGGTGAAGGTGTCGCCGTGCTGCGCGCCTTCGTGCCCGATGCCACGTGGAACAGGCAAGTGCAGGGCTTCTTTACCGAAGCGCGCTGCGCGCCGTTTGAAGGACCCTGACTGCACCCCGGCCCTCAGGCATCAGCGCAACCAAATGCTGTTTCTTTATGGCACGGTTAATGAGTTGCTAAGGCTTCAACGCTATTATCCGCAATACCGACCCATGCGGGGTGCATTTTTGCGCAAACCGGCTGCTGCCGGATGCGTGATCTGCGATTGGGGCGGGTGAGTTGTGTGCCTACCGGAGTATTCTGCGTGACAAATGATCAGTTCCGCGCCCTGGAGGATATTTCAGGCCACCGGAGCCCGTCGGATTCAAAAGCGGGGAGAGCCAAGGCGGACGACCTTCTGGCGGCCGCGATTTCGGCATTCGCGGGCATCACGCGCCCCGGACGGCAGGATATGCAGCAGCTCGAAGATCTCGCCCTGCCGCTTCTGGAATGCGCTTCGACACGCGGCAAGCGCCACGCCGCCAATGCGCTGGCACAGCTCGAAGACGCGCCGCGTCGCCTCATTCTGGCGCTGGCCGACCAGCCCGTCGAAATCTCCGCGCCCATCCTGCTGCGCTCTCCCCTTCTGCGCCCTTCCGACCTGATCGAGATCATCGGCAAGAACGGTCTTGCCCATGCGCGCGCCATTGCGCGGCGCCAATCGGGCGATGTGCTTCTGCAAGGCGTGCTGCGCAGTTTTGCCGATCCAGTCATCGACCGCACGCTGGCGCTTCAGGAAAACCTCGCCAATATCGAGGCCGAGCCGCTTGAAAAGCCGGATGTGCCCGACCTTTCCGCCGCCAGAACGCCATTGATGAAAGAAGGCAGTTCCGAGCGGCTGGCACGCGCGCTGCAACAGCCATTTTACGAAGCGGGCGCGACTGGTTCACAGCATCTCATCGATAGCGCGCTTCTGATCGACGGCCAGTTTTTCCGCAACGCATTGGCCGATGCGCTCGATCTTTCGTTCGAACGCTCCGACGCGATCATCGGCCAGTGGCCGGATTCGCATCTGCCGATTGCGCTGAAGGCGCTCGGATTGTCGCCAGCGGAATGCTATCTCACCATGACTGCCATTCTGGGGCCGATCGACGCCAACCGCGACAGCCTGCGTGAGTTTGTCCATATTTATCGTTCCATCGACCGCGAAAAGGCGATGGCGCTCGTGCGGCGCTGGAAGGCGGAAGACATGTCAGCCATGCTGCGCGGCAAGCTGCGCGAAATGGCCGAAGCCGAGGACGACACCCCGCTCGTGGATGCGGCCAATTCCGATCATCCCTCCCAGCAGCGGCTGGTAAAATAAACCGTCAGTAAGACGCTTCTCCGTCCTGCGAAATCGAGAACAGTGCCGACGCGTCGGCAATATCTACCAGTTCGACCAGCCACAGATCGGGGTCGAAACGGGTTTCCCGCGCCATGCGGTCACTTGCCGCCATGTCATCGGCGTCGTGAAGAATGCGCAGGAACATGCGCTCCCCGTCATTATCCTCTTCATAGGAGGTCTGCGGCGCAGGCGAATATAAATCGCATGTGCCGAAGCGCGAGCTTACCTTGATGAAAATCGCGCCCGCTTCCGGTGAACCGCGACGGGCGAGATAGGCAAAGCCGCCCTCGCCCTGCACCTTGCGGATCAGGGCCGAAACCCAGAAATCGGATGTCAGGCGCATAGGGCATCCATCAGCTTATCAAGCCGATCTCACGCATCTTGGCGATGAGCGTTCCATCGATTTCGCCTGTCACGGGCAAGCTGAACAGTTTCTGGAATTCGCGCACCGCTTCCTGTGTCGACTTGCCGGGCTGTCCGTTCACCGGCACCGTGTCGTTGCCGAATGCCTTCAGCCCGGCCTGCACGCGGATAATATCCTGCGAACTCACTTTTCCCGATTGGATGGCGGGCGTTGCCGCAACCTGCTTTTTGGCCGCCGGTTTTTCATAGGAAGCAAGGTCGGGCTTCGGCTTTGAAACTGTTTCCGATTTCAAAATGGCAGGCTGCGGGCGCGGCGACGGAACCGCGACCTCGATGGCTTTTGCCACATCATCCTGAGCCGGGCTACGGTCCAAATTGCTGTTTTGGGCACCGGCCAGCAATTGCGCAGGGATGTTGGCCTCCTGCACGCCAAGCTTTTGCTGCAAGGCGCGCCAGCGTTCCACCGCTTCGCGGGTCTGCGGCCCGGTGAACCCATCCACCGGTCCCTTGTAGATGCCCAGCGTCGAAAGCCGCTGTTGCAGCCGCGCGATTTCCAGATCGGCGTTGGGCGCAAGTGCCGGCAGCATGTCATCCACCGATGCGCTCATGTTTAGCCGGTCCGTCGCCAGGCTGGCGGTTTCCTGCGTCGGGGCGGTCTCGCTCTTCGCGGTTTCAGCCGGTTTCGGGGCGTTGTCACTCACTGCGGCGGTTCCCGGCAGCACCTCGCGCGGAGTCGGCTTGAACACGAAATCCGGCCTGGTGCGGAAAAACACAGCGTTGTGCGCCTCCGGCTGATACCAGAGCGCATTGGCCGAAACAAAACTCATGACCACCAGAAACGCGGTTGCCCCGCCGGTCAGGACGGGGTTGCGCGCGATGAAATCTCCGGCAGCGATGGCAAGCGCCGAGGCCGACGTGAAGAAGAAATGGAGGAGCCGCGATCCGAGACTACGCCGTTTTGCGGGCTTGCGCATTTTTCTGCTCCCGGATTTCGTCGTTCTGCCAGTCATGTCGCCTTTCTCCCTGGTGACGGTGCATGTCGATCACCGTGCCCAGCTCTGGGCCCAGCTTTGGGCCAAGTTCCTGATGTTCGTCTTCTCCCATGACAAATTGCGGACCTGCCACCGGAAGGCGGACAGTGACGACCGTGCCTTCGCCGGGGCAGCTTTTCAGTTGCATCGTTCCCTGATGCAGCTCCACAAGCCCCTTGACCACCGAAAGGCCGAGGCCGCTTCCTTCCTGCGCGCGCGCATAATTATTGTTGGCGCGCACGAATGGCGTGCCGATGCGCTGCATGTCTTCCGGCTCGATGCCGATGCCCGTATCCGAAACGCTGAATTCCAGCATCGCACGGCCTTCAGCCACCACGCGCGCTGCATCAATGGTGACGCAGCCGCCGCTTTGCGTGAACTTCACCGCATTTCCGGCGAGATTGAGCAGGATCTGCTGGATGGCGCGGCGATCGGCCACCAGTTCGCCAATGCCGTTGCCGACGCGATGGCAGAAGGCAACGCCCTTCTTCTCGGCCAGCGGCAGCATGACGGCGGTGCACATTTCAGCCGCTTCGCGGAAGGCAAGCCTCTGCGGATCGATGCTGTAATTGCCGGTTTCCAGACGCGAATTATCGAGAACGGCGTTCACAAGCTCCAGCAGATAATGGCCGGACTGATGAATGAGCCCCGCATATTCGCGCTGCTTCTCATTGGCCAGCTTGCCGCCCATTTCATGCGACAGCATGTCGGAAAAGCCGATGATGGAATTGAGCGGCGTGCGCAGTTCGTGGCTGACGGCTGCGAGCAGACGGCCCTTGCCGATGCGCTCCGATTCCAGTTCCGCTTTCAGCGTGGCAATCTCGTCCAGAAGCTTCTGCTCGCCTTCAAGCGAACGGCCAATCAGCGTGACGGCGTCAGCACTCGCGGCGCCTTCAAGCCGATAGGTGCGGAAGACGGTCTCGCCATTTTCGATGGAGCGCAGGCGCACGTCGATCTTGCGCACCGAGGCACCGGCGCGAAGATCGGCCAGAAGCGAAAGATATTCAACGCGGTCGGCCACATGCACGCGGTCGATCAGGGCCGTGCCTTCCAGCATTTTCGGCTGCACGCCCAAAAGCTTCGCAGAGTTCGCGTCGACCGACGACACTACGCCATCCGCATCGAGGCAGAACTGCACGTCACCGGCAGCAACCGCGATCTGCGGTGCGCCGACCTTGATCTCGGCAGGTTTGGCAGCGCTCACAAAGCCACGCGCAACGAGGCTTGCAGCATAAAGGACAAGAACCGCGACAGACACATAGCTGCCGCCGGAAATAGCGCCGCCGCTCGCGGTCGCAAGGAAACCCAGAATCATCGCGGCGAATGCTGCGCCTACCGCGGAAGCGCCCGGCTTGCGGGTCGCAAACCAGACCTCAAGCGGCAGACCTGCCGCCATCAGCCACAGGACCGCATTGCCATGCGAAAAGGCGCCGATGGCAGCGAGACCCGCGCCATAGGCAGCGAAGTTCAAGCCAGCCAGAACGGGCGCAGCGATGCCCATCAGCGACAGCGCGCACAGGATCATGGCGACGCCTGCAAAGCTGGCGGCGAGAATCGCAAATTCCGTGAAGCCCGGCGTTACGCCGGAACCAAGCACCGCAGCACACAGCAGGACCGGCACGGTGATGACCGAGCCGATGACACGTATGGAGGCCGCGTCGGGCGTGGATGCCCAGCGGCGGCAGAAACGTTCGTAAAAACGGCTGATCGCCTGCACGTTCGTGCGGAAGGCTTCGGCTGTTTTCAAAAGAATGGCGTTCAACGTGCCCTACTCACTCAATACTCTTGCATGGTCAAAACCGGAAAGCCGACGCACTTCCAGCGAGCAACAGATTGCAGCCGAGGCTTTAAAGAAACGATAAAGCGGAGCCGCCCAAAGCGGATAAGTGATGTGCCGGGGGTGCTTTTCTGTCTATGGTAAACAGAGTGTAGCAATCGGCGAAATGATATTGCTGCCCGATGCAATCTTAGGCTGTAGAGACGGATTAACTCATGGTTCGGTATGAGCGAAAATGGTTCAGCTTTAGGAGCGAAACCGAAGATGGGGTGGTTCCCCCATTGAGGTTTTGCGACGCCAAGATGGGACATTTTCGTCATATCGCGAAGCGACGTGGTGTATTTTCCCTCTGAATGCGTCGAAACTCCCTTATGGAGGAACAACTCCATGCGGTCGTTTCTCCTGTTCAGCAGAAAAATACACCAACGCCGAACCGTAAGTTAATTCGTCACTACAGCCTAACGTTCAAACCGAACGGTTACGGAATCTTTTCGAATTCATCGGACATTGACGCCGACACACCGCAACAGAAGCAAGGCAATGATCCGTTTTCTCCTCAAATCCGCATTCTGGCTGACGCTGGCGTTCCTTGTGATGCCGCGCATCTTCCCTGCGGATGAGCAGAACAAGCCGCAGGAGAAACCCGCCATTGCCGCGACCGAGCGGGAACCTGATCCAATCGGCCAGCTTCTCGCCAATGGCAAAACCGCCGTGGAGCTGGGCAAGCTTTGCATCGATAACCCGTCCTTCTGCCAGAACGGAACCTCGCTGGTTTCCAGCGCCGGAAGCGGACTTCTGGAAGGAAGCCGTGTCGCGCTTGAATATCTGAGCGACCGCTTCGGCACCAAGCCGCAACCGCCTGCGAAAGTGGAACCGGCAGCACCTCTGCCTCCGCAGGCCGCAACCGGCATTCCCATCCCCACATCGCGGGAAGACGCCCTGCGCGCACTGGATCGTCGCGCGATCGGCGCAATTGAACGCTAGTTTTCCGTGACCTTGCCACGTTTCATCACTATATAAGCGGCAAGAAACTTCTTTCAGGCGAGTATCATGACCACGACCATCGATAGCATCATGTCCGATTTCGAATTTCTCGATGATTGGGAAGACCGCTATCGCTATGTCATCGATCTCGGCAAGGAACTGCCGCCCTATCCCGACGATGCGCGCGATGCGGAGCACAAGGTGCAGGGCTGTGTCAGCCAGGTCTGGCTGAAAACGCTGCCGCAAGACGGCGCCGATCCGGTCATCGAATTTCTGGGCGATTCCGATGCGCATATCGTGCGCGGTCTGGTGGCCATCGTGCTGGCGCTTTACTCGGGCCGCAAGGCTTCGGAAATCCTGACGATAGACCCCGAAGCCATTTTGAAAAAGCTCGGCCTCGACGAGCACCTCACCCCGCAGCGCGCCAATGGTCTGCGTTCCATGGTGGCGCGCATCCGCCGCGAAGCGGAGCTTGCGAAAGAATCAGCCTAACAGTTTTTCCACCGACAGGGCTGCGGCCAGCAGCCTTTTGTCCGTGCCGCCGCGCGCGGTGAGCATGAAGCCGGTCGGCAGCGTCATGCCCGCCATGGGCACGGTGATGCTGCAAAGATCGAACTGGTTGCCGACCTGTGTATCCCGCAGAAGCAGCCCTTCCACACGGTCATATTCGGCTTCGTCATCGCTGACCGAGGCAATCGTCGGCGCAACAATCGGCGTAGCGGGCGTCACGAACATGTCGAACCGGCTCAAACGCTCGTCCATTTCCCGCACCAGCGCCGCGCGCGTTTCCATGATCCCGCGATAGGTTTCCATCGGCACCTTGATGCGGACGGCGAGCGGGCGCTTCACGCGGATGTCGACAATGGCCTCGGGATCGCCCAGCCATGTCGATGCGTGAACATGGCTTGCCTCAATGCCTGCAATGGAGCCCACGCGGGTTGCTTCGCGCAGGCGCTGGATCAGATCATCGACTTCCAGATCGGCAATGATAGCGCCCGCCTTTTCGAGAAGTGCGACGGATGCCTCGAAATGCTTCGCCACATCCGGCTCCATATCGGCCAGAAGATAGCCCTTCGGCAACGCAACACGCAGCCCCTTGAGCGGCAGCGCGTCGGGCAGTATCGGTGTTTCGCCCGCCATCACAGCATCGGTTAGAATGGCATCAGCCACCGTGCCGGTCAGAGGACCGACGGAATCCAGCGATGGCGCCAGCGGAAAAGCACCGTCGAGCGGAATGCGCCGGGCTGTCGGCTTGAAGCCGACAATGCCGTTCAGCGCCGCCGGAATGCGCACCGATCCGCCCGTATCCGAACCGATGGCAATTTCGCTCGTGCCTTCCGCAGCCGAGACTGCCGCACCCGATGACGAACCGCCCGGAATGCGCGCAGGGTCAATCGCATTGCCCGGCTCGCCATAATGCGGGTTGAGGCCGACCGGCGTGAAGGCAAATTCCGTCATATGGGTCTTGCCGACGATAACCGCACCTGCCTCGCGCAGACGGCGGACAATCGTTGCATCCTGCGTCGCAGGCGCTGCATCACGGCGGATAACCGAACCGGCAAGCGTCGGTTCTCCGGCAACATCGAAAAGATCCTTGATCGAAACAATGCGCCCGTCGAGCGGCCCGACAGCGCGCCCGTCGCGCAGGCGCGCATCGGCGGCATCCGCCTCGGCACGTGCCTGTTGCGCATAAACCTTGCTGAAAACGCGCTCGTTCCCTGCCCGCGCTTCCAGCCGCGACAGGATGCTTTCCAGCCGATCCCGTACCGAATTCATGTGATTTCTCCCCACTTCCCCATCAGGCCTGCCAGGCTTGTTTGGCACAGGCGATAGACCCGCCCCAATGGAGTGTCAATGAGGGAGATGGCTTCATTTGTTCTGCGGCTGCAACCGAGGGCGATAGTCGTCGGAGCCCCAATGCAGGACGGCGCCGCCTCCCCGCTCCTTTTCAGGCTGAGGGTTGTAATGCCGGTGCAGTGCGGCAAGGCCGACCTTGAGCAGCATCTTGGCCGAACGTGCGGGCCATTGCCGCTCGCGCTCCACGGTTTCAAGACCTTTCAGGAAGCAGCAGACATCAACCAGAACACCGTTCAGTTCCGGCCCCACCGCCTCCAGCGCCCGCTCGACCCGGACGCGGCTGGCAAGCGCAATATCCGTCAGTTCGGCCATGCCGCCCGCCCCGCTCGCCCTGCTCCTGACGCTTGTCTCCCAACGCATCGTGATGGAAGGCATGAGCGAGCCGCGCGTGAAGTCGGCACGCAACCGCTCGCCTGCAAGAAACTCGTCTTCCGAAATGAAGGAAGAACCGCTCGCGGTCTTGCGCCGGTAGAGCATGGCTAGCGGCGACTCTTCCGGGTTGATCTCAACCTTTTCGCCCTGCTCATACTCCACGGTCAGGGTTTTCCTTGCCGGAACGGGTGACGGCTTGCAGCGTTTCTTCTGGCTCCTGGCAGCGTCTCGCGCCAGAACAAGGCGTTCATTCTCCCAGCGCAGCAATTCCTTTTGATGCATGGCCTTCAGTTCGGAGCGGGAAGCCGCAATGGTCCCGTGATCCGCAGCGAGCAATACATGCGTGGGGCGAACCGAATCCTGAACCTCGCAGGACCCGCCCTTCAGAAAGCGTATAATTCTCGCTTCGGACACTGACAGTTGGGTGGTCATGCCGCCATCCTCCACTCCGCGAAAGCACTTTGCGCAATGCGCTCGAAGGTCGAGACGATCGCATCGAATTCGGTATCGTCACGCATGTCTTCCACCAGATGGCAGGCGTGCATTACCGTGGTGCGGTCCCGTGCAAAGCCCACCGCCACATCCCGCATGGCCAGGCCGAATGCCGTGTGCGCGACATACATGCCGATCTGCCGGACACGCGCAACCTCGCGCCTGCAACGCAAGGGAGAACGCAATTCGGTGCCGGAAACGCCGAACATGGCTACAAGCAAATCAATCAGGGCATCGCACAGCGCTACATTGTGCCGCTGCCGCAACCGATCGGCGGAGCCCTCCTCCATTGCCAGGCTAAGGTTGCGACCATGCCTTGCTGCCAGCAGCTTCAATGCTTCGAAAGCTTCTGCCCGCGTGTGAATGACATCCGATAGTTCCAAAGACATTCATCTTCCCTCGCCAGAATAGGAATATCTTCTTATACGGAGAAAAATGCAAGAGTGGATAAGTTTTGTAGAATGGATTGCGTTGCATGCTTAATTTCGTGGTTTCTAAGATAGGCTAAAGCCTTGTAAGCATGGCATTAACGCGCCACGAAGGGTACGGTTGCTGGCTATTCTACCGAAATTTGCGGGCAAAATCTAGGAATATTATCCAACGCCGACTGGCGAGGCTCATGCTCGTTCACACCCAGAAATGAGGATTGTGACGATGGAAGCGGATCTCAAACATGCCCGCAAATTGTTTTTTGACTGGCAAAAACAGAATCAACTGACTGCGATGCAGCGTATCGCCTTGCAGATTATCGCCGGGATTGATCTCGATGAAGTTCTCAAAGCATCGCAAGAAGAAAAGGAACAGACCAAGCGGCGCCTGACGCGCCTCATGGAGAGGGAACGACTGAAAGGAATGCGCGGTCACTGGAGTTATGACCTGAACCGGCACATTGCATTGAAACAGGCTTTTGACCGGATCGCTTGATGGAGGCGAGCGTTTCGGGAAAAGCAGGCCCAAGCAAAATGGCCGTTATCGTCGAGCTTGCGCTTTACGATAACGGCCATTTCAACAAACGCTCAAGAATAGACGCGGCAAAGCGCAGTGCGCTCGAATGTCAGAGCGCTTAAGCTTCCTTCGGCTTGCGGCCGAGGCCCATCTTCTTCGCCAGACGCGAACGCGCAGCGGCGTAGTTGGGAGCGACCATCGGATAGTTCGGGTCGAGATCCCACTTTTCGCGGTACTGTTCCGGCGTCATGTTGTAATGGGTCATCAGGTGACGCTTGAGCGACTTGAACTTCTTGCCGTCTTCGAGGCAGATGATGTAGTCGTCATGAATCGACTTCTTCGGATTGACTGCCGGCTTCGGCTTCTCAACCACGACGGGCGCTTCCTCGCGTTCGACGTGGCGCTTGAAAGCAGAATGCACTTCAGCGATCAGCTGCGGCAGTTCACCGGCGCGAATCGAATTATTGCCGACATATGCAGCCACAACATCTGCAGTAAGGCTCAGAAGCAGTTCTGCGCTCTCGTCGTGCGTGTCCAGATTTTCCATCAGATTTCCTTTTTACTTCTTATTGTTGCGTAATCGACGACTGGAGATCCCCGCCTGCCATCGTCGCTACGTATTCCAAAACTCTGCCGCATTCATTCCCGATTGCGGATATCAGTTGATAATGTCATTTGCAATAGAATTGTCAAACCACATTACATTAACAACAAGTCTTTCTTCTTGAATCGGCAAATACAAAAACCAGAACTCAACCTTGCCGGAATAGGGAAACTATGAAACACGATGTGTTCGCGCCGCCTCCCCTGTCATTTATTACAGGATAAGGATGAAGCCGCAGTTCGCTGCCGGGATTCCTTTAATTTGCTCGGGCGCCGCTAGCAATATTTTTTTCCCTCAAGTTTTCTTGTACGAGGCTTAAGACTAACCCGTTTCCGTTCAGTAGCTTTTGGCCGCAAAATCGGGCCTCAAAAAGGCATTGGTCAAATATATTTCAACGGAATCAACTCGCTTTCGCCTTTTGGCGCAACTATATAAACACCAGTATCACCCGCTAGCGGTCTGATTCCAACATTTGCATCCCTTGGTTCAAGCGCTGAGCAAATGTTGGTAATCCAAAAGACCACCAGGAATTTGACGTTTGAAACAGCATCTATGTCAGCCGGGATTCAAACGTGAAATTCAATCCACTAGAACGCATGGCTTACGGGCCTTGCAGCAATCGAAACAGTTTTCATCGGAACTATGGATGTCTCAAAGCTCCTCCCAACCTCAACCGCCGCACGCTGCCAAACATCCGGTCAATGACACCCGCCACGGGATCACCCGCACCGACGATTATGCTTGGCTGCGCGCAGATAACTGGCAGGAAGTATTCAAGGACCCTTCGGTTCTGGCCCCGGAAATACGCACACATCTGGAAGCCGAAAATGCCTATCAGGCGGCGCTCATGAAAGACACGGAAGCGCTGCAAAAAAGCCTGTTTGCAGAAATGCGCGGGCGGATCAAGGAAGATGATTCGTCCGTCCCCTCAAGGGATGGCCCCTACGCCTATGGCGTGTCCTATCGCACCGGCGGCGAACAGCCCTATTTCATCCGCACGCCCCGCGATGGCGGCGCGGAAACCATTCTTCTCGACGGCGATGTCGAAGGCAAGGACAAGGCATATTTCCGCCTCGCCTCCGCCGACCATGCGCCTGATCACAAACTTTTGATCTGGGGCTATGACGACAAGGGGTCGGAATTCTACAAGCTGAAAGTCCGCGACCTCACTTCGATGAAGGACCTTGAGGATATCGTCACCGATACCAATGGCGGCGGCGCCTGGGATGCGCGAAGCGAAGGCTTCTTCTATACGCGCCTTGATGAAAACCACCGGCCATCCAAAGTCTTCTACCACAAGATAGGCACAGACCAGTCAAACGACCGGTTGATCTATGAAGAAAAAGATCCGGGCTTTTTCCTCGGCGTCGGCGGTTCGGCGCTGGACGACTATATCTTCATCGACATTCATGACCATGAAACATCGGAATGCTGGCTGCTTCCCGCCAGCGATCCGGCGGCAAAGCCGCAGCTCGTCATGAAGCGCAAGACCGGCACGGAATATGACATCGCGCCCGGCGGCGACGTCTTCTACATCCTGACCAATGCCGATGGCGCCAAGGACTTCAAGATATGCCAGGCGCCCGCCAGCGCGCCGCAACCGGAAAACTGGGTCGAGGTCGTGGCGGAAAAGCCGGGACGGCTGATCCTGTCGCACTCGGCCTACAAGCATCATCTTGTCTGGATGGAGCGGGACAACGGCCTGCCGCGCATCGTGATCCGCGACCGCGAAACCGGCGAGGAACACGCCATTGCCTTTGACGAGGAGGCCTATTCGCTCGGTCTTCACGGCAGCGCCGAATATGATACGGATGTAATCCGCTTCTCCTATTCGTCCATGACGACGCCGGAACAGCTTTTCGACTACAATATGCGCACGCGGGAGCGGAAGCTCCTGAAAACGCAGGAAGTTCCGTCCGGCCACAATGCGCAGGATTACGTCACGCGCCGCGTCTTCGCCAAGGCATCGGATGGCGAACTGGTGCCGGTCTCCCTGCTCTATCACAAGAACACCAGGCTCGATGGCTCTGCGCCATGCCTGCTCTATGGCTACGGTTCCTATGGCATCACAATTCCGGCGAGCTTCAGCACCTCGCGGCTGTCGCTTGTGGATCGCGGCTTCGTCTATGCCATCGCCCATATCCGCGGCGGCAAGGACAAGGGTTTCGCCTGGTACGAAAACGGCAAGCGCGACACGAAGGTGAACACCTTCACCGATTTCATCGCCGCCGCGAGGCACCTCGTTGCAGAAGGCTTCACCAGCCATGACCGCATCGTCGCCCATGGCGGTTCGGCAGGCGGCATGCTGATGGGCGCGATTGCCAATATGGCGCCCGACGCCTTCGGCGGCATCATTGCCGAAGTGCCGTTTGTCGACGTGCTGAACACGATGCTGGACGACACGCTGCCGCTGACCCCGCCGGAATGGCCGGAATGGGGCAACCCGATCACTTCGGAAGCCGATTACCGGACGATTGCGGGCTATTCGCCCTACGATAATGTCAGCCGTCAGGCCTATCCCGCCATTCTGGCCGTGGCGGGGCTTACCGATCCGCGCGTCACCTATTGGGAGCCCGCCAAATGGGTTGCCCGGCTGCGCGAACTGAAGACCGACGACCATCCGGTCCTGTTCCGCATCAATATGGATGCGGGCCATGCCGGAGCCTCGGGCCGCTTCTCGCGGCTGGAGGAAGTCGCCTACACCCATGCCTTTGCGCTCAAGGTGACTGGCAAGGCAGGCGACACGCTCTGATTTCAGACAAGGCATCGCACCCCTATTTTAAGGGTGCGATGCTTCTCATTGGAAGAAAAAGTACTATTCTACTTGTGAAGTTGTTTCATAGCTGGTCTTTTCAGGGAGAATTCGATGCTGCGTAAGCTGATTGCTCTTTGCCTCACGTCCGCATCGCTTGCGGTTTCCGGCCTTGTCGCGCTGCCGATTTCGGCTGAAGCGCAGGTGCGCAAGGATGTGAGCGAATATGCGGGCCAGCGCTGCAATGTGCCGAGACGCGGCAGCGGCATCATTGTCGGCCAGTTCAGCGGCGTGGACGATTCGCCCTTCCTCACCGGCGGCGACGGATTGATCCCGATCGACCGGGTTCGCTGCTTCACCACCCTGTCGGAATGCAAGGGCTGGCTCTATACGATGCAGAGCAAATACACCAATGCCGGTGCTGCAACGCTCGTCCGCTGCACGAAACGCTGACCCCGACCAAAAATCTGCGGTTTTCATGAAGCCCTGCGGATGGCATCCTCTCATTACTTGATGCGTCGCCTTCGGCGTCATCTTCGGTTTGGGAGGATCGAAAATGCAGCAGGCAAGCTCTGTTCCCAGTTATGTCCATGGCGCGAGCGACAAGCTCCTCATCGGCAACACGATCGGCCGGCATCTGGACCAGATCGCGGAACAATATCCCGACCGTCCAGCCGTCATCGTCCGGCACCAGAATATCCGGCTGACCTATTCCGAACTCAGGCAACGCACCGACGAACTTGCCGAAGGCTTTCTCGCGATAGGCTTGCGCCCCGGCGAGCGGCTCGGCATCTGGTCGCCCAACAATCTCGAATGGATACTCACCCAGTTTGCGAGCGCCAAGGCGGGTCTGATCCTCGTCAATATCAACCCGGCCTATCGGGCGCATGAACTGGAATATGTGCTCGGCAAAGTCGAATGCGCCGCACTCATCCTCGCACCGTCGCTGAAGACCAGCAACTATATCGATATTCTGCGCAGCATTGCGCCTGAACTCGATGAAGCCCGGCCCGGTCATCTGATGTCCGGGCGGCTTCCCTCACTGCGATGCGTGATCCGGCTCGGCACGGAGCAGACGGCGGGCATGCTGAATTTCGACGAAGTCGCCCAATCCGGCGATGACGTCACCAGACAAGAACTGGTGCAGCTTGCCGAAGAACTGCAATTTGACGACCCGATCAATATTCAATTCACCAGCGGCACGACCGGCAGCCCGAAGGGCGCGACGCTCTCGCATCACAATATCCTCAATAACGGCTTTTTCGTCGGCGAGGCGATGCAGCTTTCCGAACAGGACCGGCTCTGCATTCCGGTGCCGTTCTACCATTGTTTCGGCATGGTGCTGGGCAATCTTGCCTGCGTCACCCATGGCTCCTGCATGGTGATCCCCAACGACAGTTTCGACCCGCTGCTGACGCTCCAGACCGTCGAGGAAGAGCAATGCACGGGCCTGCATGGCGTGCCGACAATGTTCATCGCGATGCTGGATCACCCGGACTTCAGCCGCTTCGACCTCTCAAGCCTGCGCACCGGCATCATGGCGGGATCGCCCTGCCCCATCGAAGTGATGCGGCGCGTGGTGAGCGAGATGCACCAGAGCGAAATCACCATCGCTTATGGCATGACCGAGACAAGCCCGGTCAGTTTCCAGAGTTCGACGACCGATCCGCTGGAGCGGCGCGTCTCCACGGTCGGGCGCATTCACCCGCATCTGGAGGTGAAGATCGTCGATGCGGACGGCAAGGTCGTGCCGCGCGGCGAAAAGGGCGAATTGCTGACGCGCGGCTACAGCGTCATGCGCGGCTATTGGAACGACGCGGAAAGTTCAGCCGGAGCCATTGACGATGCGGGCTGGATGCACACGGGAGACCTCGCGACCATAGACGAAGAAGGCTATTGCAACATCGTCGGGCGCATCAAGGACCTTATCATTCGCGGCGGCGAGAACATCTATCCGCGCGAGATCGAGGAATTCCTCTTTACCCATCCCGCGATCAGCGATGTGCAGATATTTGGCATTCCGGACCGGAAGTTCGGCGAAATCATCTGCGCCTGGGTCAAGCTGCACAAGGACGCCCGGCTTTCTGAGGAAGAACTCACCGAATATTGCCAGCAACGGATCGCACATTACAAGGTTCCGGCTCATATCCGCTTCGTGGATCAGTTTCCGATGACCGTGACCGGCAAAATCCAGAAATTCGTCATGCGGCAGGTCATGATCGAAGAGCTGGAACTGCAGGAAATTCAAACGGCGTAATTATCCCGCACCATCTCATTTCGGGACCGCACACCTAATATTTTGGCATACAGCCGCTTGCAAAGCGAAGGCGAGAATGCATATTACGTAAACGTAAGATTTTTGGGAGAGTTTCCATGGAAGAACTGATCGCACGCATCACCTCCAAAGTTGGCATCGATGCGGGAACGGCAGAAAAGGCAGTCGGCATGATCCTCGCCTTCCTGCAGAAGGAAGGTCCGGCAGCGGAAGTCCAGAAGCTTCTGGCAGCGTTTCCGGGCGCTGAAGAAGCGATTTCGCAGGTCAAGGGTGGCGGCTTCCTGTCCGGCCTGATGGGCGGCGTGATGGGCCTCGGCTCGCAGCTGATGGGCGCGGGCCTCGGCATGGGTGAAATTTCCGGCGTTGCCAAGGAAACCATCCGCTTCGCCAAGGAAAAGGCCGGTGACGAACCGGTTGATGCCGTCATCGGCGCGATTCCGGGCCTTGGCCAGTTCGTCTGATCAAGCCTTGCATGCCCTTCAGAAAAGGCCCCGGATTCCGGGGCCGTTTTTGTTTGGCCCCGGTGATTAGACATTGATTCACGAGCAGCCGCCTCATCCGGAGTATAAAACAATAGAATTTAAGTCATGTTTATCACGATAACGTGAACCGCATGTAATAACCGCTACAGATTCAAAATGATACTTGCTGCCTTGGGGATTTGGCCGGTGTCATGATTGCAATGTCCGGGATTGTATCGGATATTTGAACCAAGGGACGAATTCTGTTCAATTTTTTAAATGCGGAGGATCGCATGCGTTTGTTTTTTCTGACTGTCAGCTCTGCGGCGCTATTGGTTGCCGGCGTGGCGCAAGCCGACGTCATCGCTGATCGCGAGGCGATCATGAAGGATCTGGGGCGTTCGGTCGGGACGATTGCTCCCATGATCAAGGGCGAAAAGCCTTTCGATGCGGCCACGGCGCTTGCGGCGCTGGAAAAGATCGATGCCGATGCCAAAAAGCTGGATGTGGATGCGCTGTTCCCTGCCGGTTCGGATAAGGGCGATACCGAAGCTTCGCCGAAAATCTGGGAAAACAAGGACGATTTCGTCAAGCATGTCGAAAAATTCCGGGCCGATGCCGCTGCTGCTCTCGCCGCCAAGCCGCAGGATCTGGATGCGTTAAAGCCAGCCTTCCAGCAGGTCGCCGCCAATTGCGGTTCGTGCCATCAGGCCTATCGCGTCAAGAAAGACTGATCTTCACGGTTGACACCGGGCACACCGGACGGAAACATTCGGTGTGCCAATTCATTTTGAGCAGATGTGCAAAGCGGTCCGCTAGAGCATCGGCCCGGAAATCGGAATCGATTTTCGGAAAGCACGATGCTTAGAGCCTGAATTAAAAAGCGGCAGGCCGAGGCGAAAATGGCGATTTTCGAGTACCGGAGCGCAGTGTGCTTCCAAGCATAGTCCCGAAAAGTTGCAGACTTTTCGGATAAGACTATGCGTCTGAGAAAGCTACATGAGCACCGAAACGCAGAAAATTGCCATTTGCCGACCGGCATGGCGACTTTTGGAACAGGCTCTTAGATTCAATAGGTTGGAGCTACCTTTGTGCGTCCGTAAGGACGCACGGCGCTCTAATACCGGAACCGCATACGGGAACGGGTGGAATGATCCGAAAACTGGCATATGCCGCAGGCATCGTGGCCGTAGCTGGAGCGGCGGCTTTCTGGATTTTGACGGCGCCTCAGAAGGTTGACCAGACGGTGCTGGACGCGATGAAGCCGGGCGACCCCGTCAAGGGTGAGCAGGTTTTCTGGGCGGGCGGCTGTGCTTCCTGCCATGCGGCACCGGGTGCGACGGGCGATGCGCGCAAGGTTCTGGCGGGCGGGCATGAACTGGTTTCAGATTTCGGGACATTCATCGCGCCCAATATCTCCCCATCCGAGCAAGGGATTGGCACCTGGACGATCCATGATTTCGCCAATGCCATGCTGAAAGGCGTCGGCAAGCGCGGCGAACATCTTTATCCGTCCTTCCCCTATACATCCTATGCCAGAATGCAGCCGCAGGACGTGGCCGATCTTTTCGCCTTCATGAAAACGCTGCCGCCATCCGACAATGTCGCGGCACCGCACAAGCTGTCCTTCCCTTTCAATATTCGCCGCGGGCTTGGCCTGTGGAAACAGCTTTATCTGACCGATCAGCCAGCGGTGGAAATCGCGAACGCCTCCGATCAGGTGAAGCGCGGCCAATATCTGACGGAAGCGCTTGGCCATTGCGGCGAATGCCACACGCCGCGCAATGCGATTGGCGGAGTGGAAACCGGCAAGTGGCTTGCCGGTGCCGTGTCGCCTGAGACCGGCAGTGACGGCAAAAAAGGCGTTGTGCCGAATATCACCCCGGACGAAGCGGGCATTGGCGGCTGGAGCGCGAAAGACATCGCCTATGCATTGCAGAGCGGCTTTACCCCGGATTTCGATTCGCTCGGCGGATCGATGACCGATGTGGTTGCGAATATGGCCCATCTTGCCGAGGCGGACCGCAACGCCATTGCCGCCTATCTGAAAGCCATTCCGGCTCACGAAAACGGCTATCCGGCGCGGTGAATTCCGCCATGCCCTGTTTGGAGGCAAGCCACGGCTTTTCCTTGTCGTGGCGACGAGCGGCGTTTATACGTTGAGTGAGTTGAACAGAGGGAGCAAGCCGCCTGATGACTGCCGAAGACGCTATTTTTCTTGGCGCGAGCCGCAAGCCAGACGACTCCTACCAGCAGCCGGAATATCTAGCGCTGAAATACGGTAACCGGCACGGCCTCGTCACCGGCGCGACCGGCACCGGCAAGACGGTGACCTTGCAGGTTCTGGCCGAAAGCTTTTCGGCGGCTGGCGTTCCGGTGTTCTGCGCCGACATCAAGGGCGACCTGTCCGGCATCGGGGCTATTGGCGTTCAAAACGACGGGCTGCTCAAGCGCGCATCGGAAGTGAAGCTCGACCCTTATGACATGCGCGCCGCGCCGGTGATCTTCTGGGATATTTTCGGCGAACAGGGCCATCCCGTCCGCGCCACCATTTCCGAAATGGGGCCGCTGCTGCTGTCTCGCCTCATGAACCTGACCGACGCGCAGGAAGGCGTGCTGAACATCGCCTTCCGCCTGGCGGACGAAGAAGGCTTGCTGCTTCTGGATCTCAAGGACCTGCAGGCCATTCTCGCTGAAATGGCGGACCGTTCGGCGGAGCTTTCGGCGAAGTACGGCAACGTCAACAAGACCTCAGTCGGCGCGATCCAGCGCTCGCTTCTGGTTCTCGACCAGCAAGGCGGCTCGAAATTCTTCGGAGAACCGGCGCTGAGGATTTCCGATCTGATGCGCACCACCACCGACGGGCGCGGTGTCGTGAGCGTGCTTGCAGCCGACAAGCTTATGATGAGCCCTCGCCTCTATTCGACTTTCCTGCTGTGGCTGATGTCGGAACTGTTCGAGGAACTGCCGGAAGTGGGCGACCCCGACAAGCCGAAGCTCGTCTTCTTCTTCGACGAGGCCCATCTTCTCTTTGATGAGGCGCCGAAGGCGCTGATCGACCGCGTCGAGCAGGTCGTGCGCCTGATCCGCTCCAAGGGCGTCGGCGTTTATTTCGTGACGCAGAACCCGCTCGATGTGCCGGAAACGGTTCTGGCGCAGCTCGGCAACCGCGTGCAGCATGCGCTTCGCGCCTATACGCCGCGTGAGACCAATGCCGTGAAGACCGCAGCCGACACGTTCCGTCCGAACCCGGATTTCAACACGTTTCAGGCAATCACCAATCTTGCCACCGGCGAAGCGCTGGTTTCCACGCTTCAGGCCAAGGGCGTGCCTTCCATCGTGCAGCGCACCCTCATTCGCCCGCCCTCGTCACGCATCGGACCGCTGACGCCGGAAGAACGCGCGAAGATCATCGCCGCAAGCCCAGTTGCCGGGCAGTACGATCAGGCTGTGGACCGCGATTCCGCTTTCGAAATGCTGGCCCGCAAGGCGCAGAATGCGGCGGCAGCCCAGCAAAAGGGCAAGGAAGAGGAAGAAGGCGGCGGCGGCATCTTTGGCGAGATCGCCGGTACGGTGCTCGGTACCGGCCGCCGCTCCGGCCGCCAGACGGTGGCGGAAGCAGCCATGAAATCCGTTGTCCGCTCGGTCGGCAATTCGCTGGGGCGTGCACTCGTGCGCGGGATTCTGGGCAGTTTCAAGCGGTGAAGTAAGGCAGTAAGGCAGTAAGTGAAATAGGGCAGAAGGTTTCAGTCAAGCAAACATATTGCCCTACTGCCTTACTGCCCTATTCCCCTAAGCTCACATTACGAGAATCGGCGCCTTGGCTGGAACACGATCGTAGAGATCGATGATGTCCTGGTTCAGGAAACGCACGCAGCCCGAAGAGACCGCCTTGCCGATTGACCACCATTCCGGATTGCCGTGCAGGCGGTACAGCGTGTCCTTGCCGTCCTGGAAAATATAGAGCGCGCGGGCGCCGAGCGGGTTCTTGAGGCCCGGAGCCATGCCGCCGTTCTTGGCGCTGTAAGGCATAAGTTCCGGCTGGCGGGCAATCATTTCGTCCGGCGGGGTCCAGCGCGGCCACTGGCGCTTGTACTGGATCACAGCACGGCCAGACCATGCAAATCCTTCACGGCCAATGCCGACGCCGTAGCGCATTGCCTGACCGCCTTCGAGGACCAGATAGCAGAAGCGGTTCGCCGTATCGATGACGATGGTGCCCGGCAGTTCGCCGGTCGGGTCCTGCACAACCTGACGCAGATAGCGCTTGTCCATCTTCTGGACCGGGATCGCCGGAAGCTGGAAGCCGCCATCATCCACGGCGGCATACATCTGCGCCCAGCCGCCATAGGAGGAGTCCACATTGGCCTGCGGGGTGCGGTTGATCGGGTTGCCCGACTGATCCACATCAATGATTGGAACATTCTGCCCCAACTGAGCGCAACCGGCCAGGCCGGCCGCCGCTGTCGCTGTCATTGCCGTCAGGAAGGAACGGCGGGTAAGGGTCGTTTGCATATGAAAACCAGTTTAGTGACGGGAGGAGTTACAGATACACATTCAGGGTTAACGAATTGCGACCCGGCCAATTGTGGCGGATCGGCGGCGAACCATCGAAACGGCCCTAAACGGCAATTTCCGGTATTCGGTTGCACGGAAAACGCCCGAAAAATGTGGCGTACGCCCGTTCTTAATGCGGCCTAAACATGGCAAAGGCCCACCAGCATGGCTCGTGTTGCAGCCGCGACACAATTTTGGGTTCACGGACCGGCTTTCAATAAACCGGGAACGTTCAAATTTTAGTGAGCATTCAGTCGAGCAGTTGAAGGCTTGGAAGAATGAGTGCGGGAGCAAACTGCCTGTATTCGTCGGGCTGGTTGGAGCGGTTGATCCAGACCCCACGCATGCCGAACCGGACCGCGCCTGCCACGTCCCAGCGATTCGAGGACTGGAACGAGATCGCCGACGGATAAAGCCGCCAATGCAGGGTGATGAGTTCGTAGACCGCCGGGGCGGTCTTGTACTTCCTGACTTCATCGACCGAAATCACGTCGTCCAGCAAAACATCGAGTGCAGCCGAACGGACGGCGGATTCCAGCATTGCGGGCGACCCGTTGGAGAGGATTGCAAGCCGCGCCCCCTTCTCCTTCAGGCTTTTGAGGGCAGCTGGCACTTCCGGATAGCAATCAAGCTTCCAATAGGCGTCAAGCAGATCATTGCGCAGAGCGGGATCAACGGAAGGATAGCAGGCGAATGCAAAACCAAGCGATTCCTCGGTGAGTTTCCAGAAGTCGCTATAGGCTCCCATCAGGCTCAGAACCCAGGAATATTCGAGCTGCTTTGCTCGCCACAGCTCGGAAAATGCCCGCCCGTCCGGTCCGGCCTTGTCCGCATGCCGCCGCACCGCCGAATGGACATCGAACAATGTGCCATAAGCGTCGAAGACATAAGAACTGTGGGACACCGTTTCCTCCTGCGGGGGCTGCCGCGCATCGCGAAGAGTTAGAGCGCGTTTCGATCTTGATTGGATCAGACCGGGCTCTAATCCTTTGTTTTTGACGCGCATCTTATCCGAAAACCGTTTCACACTTTTCGGGATGCGCTCAAAATTCAGAATTACGCCATCCTACTGTGATTTCAATAATAATTCATTGTCTTGAAGCTGAATTGCTCATTCGCGCCATTGCCGCCCGCACTGATGCGGCCTATGTAGATTCCGCACGCAAGTTTTGTGGCAGCATCTGCTCGGCCAGCCAAGAGCTGCCCATATAAGCTGAAGAAAAGAGGAGAGTTTCCAATGGCTTTCGAACTGCCCGCCCTGCCGTATGACTATGACGCCCTTGCGCCTTTCATGTCGCGCGAGACGCTTGAACTTCATCACGACAAGCACCATCAGGCCTATGTCACCAACGGCAACAAGCTGCTCGAAGGCTCCGGCCTCGAAGGCAAGAGCCTGGAAGAGATCGTCAAGGAAAGCTACGGCAAGAATCAGGGCCTCTTCAACAATGCCGGCCAGCACTACAACCACATCCATTTCTGGAAGTGGATGAAGAAGGGCGGCGGCGGCAAAAAGCTGCCGGGCAAGCTGGAAAAGGCAATCGAGTCGGATCTCGGCGGCTACGACAAGTTCCGCGAAGATTTCATCGCTGCCGGTGTCGGCCAGTTCGGTTCGGGCTGGGCCTGGCTGTCGGTCAAGAACGGCAAGCTTGAAATCTCCAAGACCCCGAATGGCGAAAACCCGCTGGTTCATGGTGCAACGCCGATCCTCGGCGTCGATGTGTGGGAACATTCCTACTATGTCGATTACCGCAACCTGCGTCCGAAATATCTGGAAGCCTTTGTCGACAGCCTCATCAATTGGGAATATGTCGAGGAACTCTACGAAAAGGCCTGATCCCTTTCGTATGCCGATAAAGAAAAACCCCGGTTTTGCCGGGGTTTTTTGATATTCGTCTTACTCTTTTATGACCTGCACGCCCACATGCTGGGCCCGTCCCGCGCCCCATCCGGCGACCGCCGCCCCCAGCCCGAGCAGGCCGAAGAACGCGCCGCAGGCGGCAAAACTGCCCGTCGCACTGTGGATCATGCCGACGATCAACGGCCCGATCGCGGCGAGCGTGTAGCCGACGCATTGCGCCATGCCGGACAGATGCGCCGCCGTGTGTGAATCTGGCGCGCGCAGAACGATCACCATCATGGCGGCGGCAATGAGACCGCCCTGCCCGATGCCCTGAACGACTGCCAGCCCCCAATAGGTCCACTGCGGCAGGTAGAGAAAGCCGATCAACGGCAGGGCCGCGCAGGCACACAGGACGACATTGAGCAGGCTCTGGTTCTTCTGGCGGGTGGCAATGGACGGCACCCCGAGACACGTGACGACCTGCACCATGATCGAGAAGGAGACGAGACCGCCGGCGGCTGCGGCACTCAGGCCCTGCTCGCGCAGGATCGGCGCCAGCCATCCAAAGACGATATAGGCCGTGGAGGATTGCAGCCCCATGAACAGCGTGACCTGCCAGGCCAGCCTGTCCTTCCAGAGACCGATCACGCGGAAGCCCGAATGTGCCACATTATGCTTTGCGCGCACGGCCTGCGGCAACCACAGAAGCAGAACAAGCGCTGCCGGAACGGCCCAAAACGCCAAAGCGAGGTTCCACGAACCGCCGAACATCTCCTTGATCGGAATGGTAAAGCCGGCAGCGGAAGCCGCGCCGCCGCACAGCGCCATCGTGTAAAGGCCGGTCATGATGGCGGCGGTTTTCGGAAAATCGCGCTTCACGACGCCGGGCAGAAGCACATTGCCGGTCGCAATGGCCGCGCCAGCCAGCGTCGCGCCGATATAGAGCGAATAGAAGTTGCCCACCCCGCGCAGCGCCGTGCCGAGGGTCAGCACGAGAAGCACGAACAGCAGCACGCGCTCGGCTCCGAAGCGCTGGGCGAGGCGCGGCGCGAAGGGAGCGAAAACGCCAAGGCAGACCACAGGCAAGGTGGTCAGCACGCCAGCCGCGATGGAGGACATGCCGGTGGCATCGATGATTTCCGGCAAGAGCACGGAAACGCTGGAGAATACCGGCCGCAAATTGGCAGCGATGAGCACGAGGCTCAACCCCAGCAAAATGCGCATCGCCTGGCTGGGCGGCTGCTGGACAGGCGGCGGCGGAACGCTGTCCGCCTCCGCGTCGACCAGCGCGTCTGGCTGCATCGCCTCGTTTTCCGTCGCGTCTGACAGGGCTGTGTTCGTGTGGCTCATGATGCCAGCAACCTTTCAAGTTCTTCAATCAGGGGCGCCATGAAACGGCGAACGGTCGCTCCGGCCTTGTCGGGATCGCCCGAGGCGATGGCTTCCACGATCTGGCGATGCGCCTCGTCGCTCGGTTCGGGCAGTTCGCCATCGAGCGTGGCTTCTATGGATTCGCGTATGGAGGCGGAAAAAAGGTTGTAAGCCTCGATCAATGCGCCGTTGCCGGAAGCGGCGACAATGGCCTCATGAAAGGCAAAGTCACGGGCAACGAAAACCGACCGGCCGAGTTGCTCGCGATTGCCCCGCTGTGCCAGCATCTGTTGCAGATGCGTGATCGCTTCCGCCGTTGCGCGCTGTGCGGCAAGGCGCGCGGCTTCCGTTTCCAGAAGCGCCCGCGTTTCAAACCGGTCGCGAAGGCTGGAATGGCGGATACGGTCAAGGCTGCGCGCTGCATCGGCAGTGGAACGGACATAGGTGCCCGACCCCTGCCGGGTTTCAAGCATTCCCTGCGCCACCAGCGCCCGTACCGCCTCACGCACCGTGCCGCGGCTCACGCCCAGCTTGGCCGAAAGCGCAGCTTCGTTGGGAAGCTGGTCGCCTATCGACCAGCGGCCCGATGTAATCTCCGTGCGCAACGACTGCATGGCCGCATCCGTCAGGCTCTTTCGGGATATTGTCTTCATACCCTCACCAAAGTCATCCGATGACTTGATGAATTATGCGGGCGAAGCCCACATGTCAACAAGGAAGAAGAAGCACGCTACGGGGGATGGCGCGGACCGCCGCATTCCGTTAACAATTTTGGCGCAAAGTGCCGCTTCGAGCCATTGAGACTTCAGGTGCCAGCATGATCACGCTATACAGCCTTTCCGGGGACCATCTTGCAGCGGTGGAGGTCGAACCGGGCACCCCGCTGCCCGAAAACGTGATCTGGATTGACCTGTTTGCCCCCGGCGTGAACGAGGACAGCATTGTGGAGGCGTGGACGGGAATTTCGATCCCGACGCGCGAGGACATGACGGAAATCGAGGAATCGAGCCGTTTTTATATGGAGACCGGCGCGCAGTATCTCACCGTCCCCATCCTGCACGCGGTCGATCTCGACCATCGCGAGCTGGCGCCAGTCACCTTCATCCTGCATGGAACGCGGCTGATAACCGTGCGCTACGCCAATCCGAAGTCATTCACGACCTATGTGATGCGCTCCACCAGGCCGGGCAATGGGCTCATATCGGCCAAATGCTCAGGGCTTTCGATCATGCTCGGCATCACCGAGGCCACGACCAACCGGCTTGCCGATATTCTGGAAGGTGTGGCGGGCAAGATCGATGCGGCCTCGCATTCCATCTATCGCCGCCAGCCGAAAGCCCGCCCGATGACGACGCAGGACTTCCGGCACATATTGACCCAGATCGGCGGACAGGGAACCTTTCTGTCGCGGATGCGGGAAAGTCTGGCAGGCATCAGCCGCATGCTGGTCTATCTGTCTGCAACCAACAATCCGGCCTCCGGGAAGAAGGAAACGCGCAGCTGGATCAAGTCGCTGGAGCGCGACACGCAATCGCTGACCGCCTATGTGGATTTTCTGTCCAACAAGGTCACGTTCCTGCTCGATACGATTGTCGGCCTGATCTCGGTCGAGCAAAACGCCATCATCAAGATTTTCTCGGTCGCGGCAGTCGGCTTCATGCCGCCGACGCTGGTCGCTTCCATCTACGGCATGAACTTTTCCTTCATGCCCGAATTGCACTCCCCCTGGGGCTATCCGATGGCGCTTATTCTGATGGTCGCCTCTGCCCTGCTGCCGCTCTATTATTTTCGTCGAAAGGGTTGGCTGTAGTTTGCAGTGACAAGGGAGGCGCACTATGTTATATCGTGCGTTATAACATAGGAGAAAACCCATGAACGTGACCCTGCGCAAGATCGGCAATTCTGACGGTGTGATCATCCCGAAGGAAATGCTGGAGCAGTTGAACGTGCAGACGGGTGACACCTTGGTCCTGACCGCAGATAAGGACGGGCTGAGACTGACCCGAAGCACCGAAGACCCGGAAATCTTCGAGAAGAAAATGAAGATTGCCCGCGAGCGGATGAAAAAATATGAGACCGCCTATCGCGTGCTCGCTCAATGATAGACTTTCATTCGCGGACCTTCATAGAAGCGCTGCATCAGGAGCAGTTGCGCCTGCATGGTGGCGCGGCAGGAATTCGTGATTCCGGCTTGCTGGATTCAGCGCTGGCGCGTCCGCTGCAGAAGGAAGCCTATGGCGATCCCGACATTTTCGATCTGGCGGCGGCCTATCTGTTCGGCATCCTGAAGAACCATCCTTTTGTGGATGGCAACAAGAGAACCGGGCTGGCTGCCGCCGATTTGTTTCTTTATTTCAATGGCTACAGTCTTGAAGCCGGACAGGAAGACGTTATCCAACTTGTCCTGATGGTTTCGACCAGCGAAATCGATGAATCTGGCGCCGCAGCGTTTTTCCGCGATCATACGGTTGCGGTAGAGGGTTAACCCCCTTTCAGCGACACGATTTCCCATTCGACATTGTTGATTTTGACGACATCGCCGACCGGCTTGCCGAACAGCAAGATGGCAACAGGCGCGACGTGGGAAATCTTGCCGTTTGACGGATCGGCCTCGTCCTCGCCAACGATGGTCCAGCGGCGGACCTTGCCGTCATCCAGGTTTTCCAGCTCCACCGTCATGCCGAAACGCACCACATCACTGTCGGGAGCGGGAGTGGAAAGCTCGGCATTTTCTCGCCGCGTCGTCCAGTAGCGCAGATCGCGCGAAATGCGCGCAACCGCCGAGCGCTCGCCGGCGACATTGGCATCGGCCAGTTCGCGTTGCAGCCGGGCAATTTCATCATCGATCATCTTCAGCCCGGTTGGCGTGACGAGATTGCGATGCGGGCTGACCGGGCGCTCGCCAAGGTCGGTCGGCGCATCATCCTGTTCTTTGGTGAAAGCTCTGCTCATCATTTGAATGTAAGCAAGCGCACCCCTTCCGGCAAGCCTCCCCAACCGCACGCCCCGCTTCCGCGATGCGTAAACGCATGATTTGCATGATGGGTTTTTATTGATTGATGAGTCAATCAAAGATAGACTATGCCGGAATTAGCCTGAGAACGGACCAATATTATGCCCAAGATCGGGATGGAGCCCCTAAGGCGGCGCGAACTGATCGATGCCGCCATTCGCACTATCGGCCAGCGCGGTTCGCTGGACGTGACCGTTGCGCAGATCGCCCATGAGGCGGGCGTGTCGCCCGCGCTCGCGCATCATTATTTCGGCGGCAAGGACAAGCTCATTCTCGCTACGATGCGGCATCTGCTGCGCGAGTTGGGCCGCGATCTCAACGCGGCAATCGGACAGGCTGAAACGCCGCTCGAGCGCATCGCCGCTATCATCGCCGTGAACTTTTCCGCATCGCAATTTGCGCAGGAAACGATTGCCGCCTGGTTGACCTTCTATGTCCACGCCCAGCAGTCGGATGACACAAGGCGGCTGTTGCGCATCTATGCGCGCCGCCTTCACTCCAACCTCGTTTTCGCGCTGGGGCAGCTCACAAGCCGCGAACAGGCGCACCGGATCGCGGAGGGTGCCGGTGCGATGATCGACGGCCTTTATATCCGTCACGCGCTTGGCGCCGACGCGCCGGATGCCGCCCGAGCAACGGCACTGGTGGAAGATTATATTGCGGTTCAGCTTGCGGGGAAGAAATGAGCATGGAAGCAGATTTCGTCATCATCGGCTCGGGCTCCGCCGGATCGGCCATGGCTTATCGCCTGTCGGAAGACGGCCGTTATTCGGTGATTGTCATCGAATATGGCGTTCCTGACGTTGGCCCATTGATCCAGATGCCTGCCGCCCTCTCCTTCCCCATGAATATGGAGACCTATGACTGGGGGTTCTCCACCGAGCCGGAACCGCATATTGGCGGACGCAGCCTTGTGACGCCACGCGGCAAGGTGCTTGGCGGATCGTCCTCGATCAATGGCATGGTCTATGTGCGCGGCCATGCCCGCGACTACGACCACTGGTCGGAAAGCGGCGCGCGCGGCTGGGCCTATGCCGATGTGCTGCCCTATTTCAAGCGAATGGAAAATTCGAGCGGCGGTCAGGAAGGCTGGCGCGGCACCAGCGGCCCGCTCTATATCCAGCGCGGCAAGCGCGACAATCCGCTGTTTCATGCCTTTGTCGAGGCCGGTCATCAGGCGGGTTTCGAAGTGACGGAAGATTATAATGGCGAGAAGCAGGAAGGTTTCGGCCCGATGGAGCAGACGATCCATAATGGTCGTCGCTGGTCTGCCGCCAATGCCTATCTGAAGCCCGCGCTCAAGCGCCCGAATGTCAGGCTGGTCAAGGGGTTGGCGCGCAAGATCGTGCTTGAAGGCAAGCGCGCGGTTGGCGTCGAGATCGAGGCAGGCCGCACCTTTTCGACCGTCCGTGCGCGGCGCGAGGTCATCATTGCCGCCTCGTCGATCAATTCGCCAAAGCTTTTGATGCTTTCCGGCATCGGGCCTTCCGCGCATCTGAAAGACCATGGGATCGAAGTGGTTGCCGACCGTCCCGGCGTCGGCCAGAACCTGCAGGATCATCTGGAAGTCTATATCCAGCAGGAATGCACGCAGCCGATCACGCTCTATTCCAAACTGAACCTGTTTTCGAAAGCCAGGATCGGCGCGGAATGGCTGTTCTTCAAGACGGGCGACGGCGCGACCAATCATTTCGAATCCGCTGCTTTCGTGCGCTCGAAGGCTGGCGTGGAATATCCCGATATCCAGTATCATTTCCTGCCGGTCGCCATCCGCTATGACGGCAAGGCGGCAGCGCAGTCGCACGGTTTTCAGGCCCATGTCGGGCCGATGCGATCAAAATCGCGCGGCAGCGTGACGCTTCGTTCGGCCAATCCGCGCGAAAAGCCGGTCATCAAGTTCAACTACATGTCGCATGAGGACGACTGGGCCGATTTCCGCCATTGCGTGCGGCTGACGCGGGAAATCTTCGGACAGGCGGCGTTCGATCCTTATCGCGGCGCGGAAATCCAGCCGGGCGCGCAGGTCCAGAGCGAAGATGAAATCGACAATTTCATCCGCGAGCATGTCGAAAGCGCCTTCCATCCGTGCGGCACCTGCAAAATGGGTGCGCTTGACGATCCGATGGCCGTGGTCGATGCTGAATGCAAGGTGATCGGTGTCGAAGGCTTGCGCGTTGCGGATTCGTCCATCTTCCCGCGCATCACCAATGGTAATCTCAACGGCCCGTCGATCATGGTCGGCGAAAAGGCATCCGATCATATTCTTGGCCGCACGCCGCTGGCGCGCTCCAATCAGGAACCATGGATCAATCCAAGGTGGCAGGTTGCGGACCGCTGACGCGGTCCAGCGAGTGGGCAGTAAGGCAGTAGGGGAATATGTCAGCTCGTGTTCCCGGCGCTTAACAACATACTGCCTTACTGCCCTACCCCCTATTCCCTTAAACAAGGAACCAGAAATGAAAGCACAACCCAAAGCCTCGCACTTCATCGGCGGCGCATTCGTGGAAGACAAGGCAGGAAAGCCTTTGCCAGTCATCTATCCGGCGACGGGTGAAGAGATCGCCAAGCTTTATTCCGCCACGCCCGGCGTGATCGAGGCGGCTTATGCGGCTGCGCTGAAAGCGCAAGGCGAATGGGCCGCGCTGAAGCCCGTCGAGCGCGGACGCATACTGCGCCGCACGGCAGAAATCCTGCGTGAGAAGAACAAGAAACTGTCGAAGCTCGAGACGCTTGATACCGGCAAGGCGCTTCAGGAAACGCTGGTGGCGGATGCCGCTTCGGCGGCGGACGCGCTGGAGTTTTTCGGCGGTATCATTTCCGGTTTCAACGGCGAGTTCGTGGAACTGGGCGGCTCGTTTGCCTATACGCGCCGCGAAGCGCTCGGCATCTGCGTCGGCATCGGCGCGTGGAACTATCCCATCCAGATCGCCGCGTGGAAATCCGCGCCTGCGCTCGCAATGGGCAATGCCTTCATCTTCAAGCCGTCAGAAAATACGCCGCTTTCGGCTCTGGCGCTGGCCGAAGCCTACAAGGAAGCCGGGTTGCCCGACGGACTGTTCAATGTCGTGCAGGGCTTCGGCGATGTAGGAGCCGCACTCGTCAACCATCGCCTGACGGCCAAGGTTTCGCTGACCGGCTCAGTGCCGACCGGCAAGCGCATCATGGCGCAGGCTGGCGAACATCTGAAGCACGTCACCATGGAACTTGGCGGCAAGTCGCCTATTATCGTCTTTGACGATGCCGACCTTGAAAGCGCTATCGGCGGCGCGATGCTCGGCAACTTCTATTCGACCGGTCAGGTCTGCTCGAACGGCACGCGCGTTTTCGTTCACAAGAAGGTCCGCGAGCGCTTTGTCGAACGGCTGGTCGAACGCACGCGCAAAATCCGCATTGGCGACCCGTTGGATGAGGCAACCCAGATGGGCCCGCTTGTCAATGCAGCCCAGCGCGACAAGGTTTTGTCCTATATCGAAAAGGGCAAGGCAGAAGGCGCAACGCTTGCCTGCGGCGGCGGCGTGCCGAAACTGCAAGGCTTCGACAAGGGCTATTTCATCGAGCCTACCATCTTTACCGATGTCACGGACGGGATGACCATCGCCCGCGAAGAAATCTTCGGCCCGGTCATGAGCGTGCTCGAATTTTCCGATGAGGACGAGGTGATCGCACGTGCCAACGACACCGAATTCGGACTTGCCGCTGGCGTGTTCACTGCCGATATCGCACGCGGCCATCGCGTCATCGGCCAGATCAAGGCGGGCACATGCTGGATCAATGCCTATAATCTGACACCGGTGGAAGTGCCTTTCGGCGGCTACAAGCAATCCGGCATCGGGCGTGAAAACGGCATTGCCGCGCTGGCCCATTACAGCCAGATCAAGACCATCTATGTCGAAATGGGCAAGGTAGACAGCCCCTACTGATCGCTGAAATCGGCCCGCGGAATTGCTTTCGGTTCTGCGGGCACCGTATTGAAAATACCCGCTATCTGAACAGGAACGCGCTGGTACTCTATGCCCATACGCCTTCACTACCACTGCGGGAGCAGTGTTCACCTTGCCCGGCAAGCAATCACAAACAGTAAAAAATAGCCTTGTTAACAACAGTTTCAAACAATATTAGATTGAAACTGCCGAAATCAACGCGGTTCCTGGCCGGGAGGGTATTCTATTTGTTTTTACACATGTCTTTATCCCCAAACCGGTTCCCGCTTTCGAGAGGCATGCCGCGTCATTAGATGCAGTTCCCTATTTTAACGGAACCGCCGGAACCGCTCTAACTATTTGTTTTGTCGCATCTTCCAACGCATCAGAGCGGGATTAGAAATCAGTCCAGTGAACTGCTTTCCCCGCGCAGGCATTGCTGGCAATGCTCTAGCGATGAGTACTCCATAAGATTTTATCAAGATAACTTATCTTCTGTGGGTTCTCCGGGTATTTTGCCCAAACGAAATGAATATTAAACACTAATGTACAATATTCTACTTTGCTATATTAGCCGAAAATCATTTATCACGAAATAAAGAATCTGTCATGATCAAAATCGTATAGACAAGCCCATTGTCAACGAATAGCAATTTAATTCCCATTTATTGGCAGCAACAACAAGGAATATCTTATTCAAGCAATATAGTATTTATTTCTAATCTATAATTCCCCCCACATAGTCGCGTTCTTGGCTGAACGGTTTGCATGGATAACAAGACATTAATTTCGACAGATATGATAGAGGATCGGTTGCCCAATGATTTCTGGTGCGCAATCCTCAAGCCTATGTATGAAGCCGAAGGCGACGATTACCAATTCTCTGGATCAATCGTTGCCCGTTCCATCGGCTCCGTTCAGATTGGAGCCACCTCGTTCAAGTCCCACAACCGTGCGCGCGTGCCAGAGCTTATCGCTCAAGCGGGACTGGACCACTATGTCCTGCAACTCATGGCCAGCGGTGAGCTGCGCGGCAATTTCAACGGTGTCGATGTCGATGCGAAGCCGGGGGATATCGTCTTCATCGACCTCAGCCAGACGGTCAAGCTCCATGGTTCCTGGGGCTCGCGCATTACGGTCGTGATTCCGCGCGAGGAGCTGGAAAAGATGGTCGGCTGGCGAAATCTCCATGGCCTTCACATGTCGGCAGAGATTCCCATGACGCGTCTGCTTTTCAGCTATCTTCACGATCTCCTGTCATTGAGCGGGGACCTGGACAGGATCAATGCGCAGTCAGCGCTGGACGCGATGTTCACCTTGCTCGGTGCAAGCATAAACGGCACCACAGGCGGCGTAGTCGAAAGCCTTCCGGCCAACCTGCCCATGCGCAAGCGAATTCTCGCCTATATCGATGACAATCTTTCCGACCCGCTGCTTGGGCCGCACCTCATCACCAAAAATCTCCGTATCTCCCGCTCAAGCCTTTACCGGACCTTCGAGGCGGAAGGCGGCATTGCCAGCATCATTCGCGACAAGAGGCTGGATCGCGCTTATCGCATTCTGGTTGACGAGCGGGGCCGACACGTGTCGTTCAAGGAAATCGCCTATCGTTGCGGCTTTCACGATGGCGCGCAATTTACCAAGGCATTCAAAAACCGTTTCGGCATGTCGCCCAAGGATGCTCGCGAATCGCACACGGACCTGCTGACGCCGGATGCGGCAAACTTCGACTGTACGTTCATGTTTCGGAACAAGCCGGCGGACGCCGCATTGTCAAACCATGAGCTGACCGTCAAGCTGATGAAAGACGACACAAAAAGTCGTCACACCAACGGTTGACGTCATTCGCGCTCAGGAAGGCCATCATGCTTTCAAATCGTTCCTTGCGTTCACCCAGCGGCATGGCAAGCGCGCGGGCCATGGCATGGGCAACCGCCTCTATATCATAGGGATTGACCAGCAGCGCGCCGTCCAGTTCCTGGGCGGCGCCGGCAAAACGGGACAGGACCAGCACGCCCGGATTTTCAGGATCCTGTGCGGCAACATATTCCTTGGCGACGAGGTTCATGCCGTCGCGCAATGGCGTGACCAGCGCCACGCCAGCCAGCCGGTAAAGTCCCGCCAGCACATCCCGGTTCAGCGAACGGTTGATGTAGCGTATCGGCGTCCAGTCAACGGTGGCGTTGGCCCCGTTCACCCGCCCGGCCAGCTCGGCGACAGCGCGCTGCATGTCCTTATATTCCGGCACTTCCGAACGTGATTTCGGCGTGACCTGCAAAAAAGTGACCTTGCCGCGATTGCCGGGGTCGACTTTCAGGAAATGCTCGAAAGCCTCCATGCGGTTGGTGATGCCCTTGGAATAATCGAGCCGGTCAACCCCAATGATAAGATCGCGATCCAGCATGCTTTCGCGCATGCGCTTTACCGTTGGATGGCGTTGCGCCTTGCTGGCTATTTCCGCGAAGGCAGCGGTCTCGATACCGATACCGAAACGCTCGGCGCGAAACCGATGGCCGAAAGCCTCAAACAGGCCATTATCATCCAGCGGCTTGCCGATTTTCTCGCGCCGCAGACAGCCTATGAAATTATCGACGTCATTCCGGGTCTGGAAGCCGATAACATCGTAAGAAGCCAACCCGCGCATGATGGTTTCGTGTACGGGCAGCGTGAACAGGATATCCGCTGGCGGCCATGGGATGTGCAGGAAGAAACCGATGCGATTGGTGACACCCAGATTGCGCAGTTCCGCAGCCAGGGGAATGAGATGGTAATCGTGAATCCAGATGAGGTCGTCCGGCTCGATCATCGGCAGGAGATGCTTCGCAAATAGGCGGTTGACCCGGAAATATCCGGCCATGTCCTTGCGCGTGTAATCGATGAGATCAAGGCGATAGTGGCATAGCGGCCAGAGCATGCGGTTGGCAAAGCCCGCATAATATTCATCGATATCCTTCTTATGGAGATCAAGCAGGGCGTAGCGAATTGGCCCCTCGTCGCGGATTGTCAGCTCCTGCGACTGGCGCGCGGGAAGCGTCTTGCCGGACCAACCGAGCCATATGCCGCCGCGTTCGTTGAGCGCCGCCTGCAACGCTACGGCCAGCCCGCCAGCAGGCGCCTTGCCCTGTTCATCGGGCAAGGGAACACGATTGGAGACCACGATCAGCCTTCCCATACATCAAGCTCCTTTCATTGCTTTTCCTGTCCATCACTCCGAATGCTGGAGAGCCACAGGCGAAGCTCGCCGGGGTTTGCAAACCGCGCGGCATGCGGAAGGTCAATCGTCCGTCCAACCACGGCGGTCGCGCCGCCCCATTCCGTTGCCGCCTTCAGCATGGACAGGTCGGTAAGATCGTCGCCGAATGCGACCGGAATCCTGCCTGCAAACGGCTTTTCTCCCATGAAGCGACGCAGGGCCGTGCCCTTGTCGCTTATCGCCGGGCGTAGCTCGAAAACCATCTTGCCGGGCTGCACAGTCCAATCAGGCCCGACGAGTTTCGACGCCTTTTCGATGAGGTCATGCGCCAGATCAGCCTTTTCGGGCGCAGCGCGATAATGAAGGGCGACGGCGTTGCCCTTGTCTTCGGCAAGAAGGCCGCTGACGCGAAGCGCGGCCTGCCGCAGAAAATCCCTGGCGATCAGGAAATGTTCGCTCGGCTCGATCAGTTCGACCAGCCCGGATGCGTGCCGGAACTCGGCGCCATGCAGCGCCGCTATCGGGCCGTGATAATCGGGAAAGCGTTCCTCGATGAACGCGATCGCCCTGCCCGTGACCAGAGCCATCGCACCGGACAGCCGCCGGGATATGACAGACAGGGAGTGCTGCAGGTCGGGCGGAACCACAACGCCGTCAGGATTGGCGGCGATATCGAGCAGGGTTCCGTCGACATCGAAAAAAAGAGCGTGTTTTTGAAAATCAATGACCGGCATGCCGATCACATCGGTCGCCGGGTCCTGTTCCTTGCTGGGCATATAAGGCAAACATCCGCGGCGGCGAATGGTTCCCGAATAAATGCCGCGCCAGGCAGTTTCCTGCCCTTACGTGCGGCCATAGACGTCATCGAAGCGCACGATGTCGTCTTCGCCCAGATATTCACCGCTTTGCACCTCGATGAGCACGAGCGGCAGTATGCCGGGATTTTCCAACCGGTGCCGGAAACCGCAGGGAATATAGGTCGACTGGTTTGTCGTGAGCAGGATTTCGCGGTCGCCATTGGTCACCTTCGCGGTGCCGGATACGACGATCCAGTGCTCGGACCGGTGATGATGCGCCTGAAGGCTCAAGCGACGCCCCGGCTTCACCTCGATCCGCTTGATCTTGAAGCCGTCGCCCTCTTCCAGAACCGTATAGGTGCCCCATGGCCGATGGGCCGTGCGGTGAAGCTTGGCCGCCTCATGGCCGCTCGCCCGCAGCCTGTTGAAGACCTTGCGCACTTCCTGCGCCTTGTCGCGATGGGCGACGAGCAATGCGTCCGGCGTGTCCACGACAAGCAAATCGTGAACGCCGACCAAGCTGACGAGCCGGGTTTCAGACAGGACAAAGCTGTCGGTCGTGTCTTCGATGACCGTTTCGCCCCGCAAGCGGTTGCCTTCGCTGTCGGGCGTGATGAGGTCGGCCATGGCTGCCCAGGAACCGATATCGGACCAGCCGCAGGACACCGGAATGCAGGCAATATTGTCGGCCTTTTCCATGATCGCATAGTCGATGGAAATCGCAGGCGCCGCCGCAAATTCGTCCTTCGCGATTTCGACGGTCTTCGTCTCGCCATTGACGCCGCGCCGGGCATGTTCAAGTGAAGCCTGCACGGCATTGAAAATATCCGGTGCAAAATGCTGCATCGCTGCGAGCATGGTTCCGGCGGTGAAACAGAACATGCCGGAGTTCCAGAAATACCGGCCGCTTTCCACATAGGCCTGTGCCGTTACGGCGTCGGGTTTTTCGACGAAGCGGAGCACATCCGTACCTTCGGCCTCGATGTAACCGAAACCGGTTTCCGGATGATCGGGCACGATGCCGAAAGTGACGATGCGCCCGGTTTCCGCGAGCTGGCGAGCCTTGGAAACGGCCTCGGCGAATGCTGCCTCATCCTCGATCAGATGATCGGCGGGCATGACCAGCAATGTGGCATCCGGCCCGAAAGTCGCAGCCGCATGCAGGGCCGCAACCGCGACAGCAGGCGCCGTATCGCGCCCAAGCGGCTCCAGCAGAAATGCGTTGTCGACCTTGGGCGCCTTCGCATCCGCATAGGCATCGAGCGTCAAGAACAGGAAGTCGCGATTGGTGACGGTGAGGATATGGTCCACACCGTCAAGCTGTGCCGCGCGCTTGTATGTCTTGCCGATCAGGGTGCTGCCATCGGGCAGTTCGATGAATGGTTTCGGGTGCGCGTCGCGCGAAAGCGGCCACAATCTGGAACCGGAACCGCCGCTGATGATGACAGGAATAAAGCTCATTGCTCAGTTGTCCTTCGTTGCGTTGCGGGCGATGGCAAGTCCCGTTTCCAGAAGCGTCTCTGCCTGGCTTTCGCCAGAAGCTTCCACATAGCACCGCAGTTCCGGCGCGTTGCCGGAAGCGCGATAATGAATTGCATTGCCTGAGTGGAAGAAGAGTTTCACGCCATCAATCGTCTCGGTTCGGACGATCGGATCATCCATTTGAAACAGCGCGTCGCGTTTTGTCTCGCTCTTCAGCATGGACAGAAATGCAAGGCTCTTTTCCTGCGGAATGTTCTGGAGCCTGTCGCTCAGCGCAACGCGGAAGTGGAAACCGGATGCGATTTCAGACAGCGGCTTGCCCGTTTCCTTGATGGAACCGAGACACCCCAGAATTGGCAGCAGCGCATCGCGTGTCGGCAGGGCAACCAGCACGCGGTCGCCACGGCTCATATCCGTGCCCAGCAGCACACCGCCATTGGCCTCAAAACCGACAACTGCCCGTATGCCCTCCGCGATGGCTTGCTCCATGCCCTCAATGACATAGGGCGACCCCACGCGAGTTCTGACAACACGCCCGAAATGCTCTTCAAGAGCGGAATTGGACGTCACCGGCGTCACGATTGTTCCGACGCCAAGCCATTTCGCGGTGATCGCCCCTACCAGATCGCCCCGGACGAAACGCCCGTTCTCATCCGCGATCAACGGGCGATCGGCATCGCCGTCTGTTGAAACAATAGCGTCGAAGCGGCTTTCCTTGGCCCACTGACCGAGAAGTTCGATATCCTCGGGGCGCAGGGCTTCCGTGTCGACAGGCACGAATACATCGGACCGTCCAAGGGGTACGGTTTCGGCACCAAGCTCGGTCAGGATGCGGACGATGAGGTCACGTGCCACAGAAGAGTGCTGATAGACCCCTACCCGCAATCCCCGAAGGCTTTCATCTCCCGCCAAGGCAACATAACGCTGCACATAGTTGTCAATGGCATCGCTGCCAAGCGGCGCCTCGTGCAGATGGCGGAAGGCGATATTATCAGGCAGGGCGGCATAGGCAGCGCTGATGGCGCTTTCGTCGTTCTTATCGATTTCCCCGTCGGCGCGATAGAATTTCAGCCCGTTGCGATCATCGGGAATATGGCTGCCCGTGACCATGATGCTGGGCGCATGCTGCGAGATCGCGTAGTGGCTCAATGCTGGCGTCGGCAAAACACCGCAATCGACGGGCTGAAATCCTGCATCCTCGATTGCCGCCATGCACAGCGCTGCAATGGCAGGACTGTAGGGGCGAAGGTCGCGACCAACAAAGACCTTGTCGTCCTTCCGGAGCTTCCCGGCTTCCGACAGCATTCCGACGAAAGCAAGGGAATAGGCATAGGCAGGCAGGCCATTCAGTTCGTCCGCCAGTCCTCTCAGACCGCTCGTGCCAAATTTAAGCGATGTACCGCTCATGCTTCCCGCCAGATTTTCCAGTATCGAAGAGGCGACGCCCGCAAGCGCCCGCCGGGCTTAAAAGTCTTGCCATCTTATAACGTGAATCCGAAAATCATCATCCCCACAATGGTGCAATCCCATGCAACTTATTGTGGGTCATAATCCGTATAGGCGGGCAATATCAAATCCTTAACGCAGACTGCGTTAATAATTGCTGTTTTGCTTCTTTGGCTGAAAGCTAGAGCGGTTCCAGTTGAAACGGAATCGGGGAACCGCTCCATCTCTTTGTTTTCACGCATTCTCCTACGCAAAACCGCTTCGCACTTTTGCTGGAAATGCTCTATATCAGCCGGGATACGACGTCCTGCAGCGACGACTGCCATTGCGGTGCCGACCAGTTGAACGCCTGTTGGAATTTGGCCGTCGACAGGCGGGAGTTGGCGGGGCGCACGGCCTTGGTCGGGTAACCGGCGGTCGCAATATCCGTAACGGTCGCCGTCGGCCCGCCAAGCCTGGCGCTTTCACTGAATATGGCGCGTGCAAAGCCGCTCCAGTTCGTATCACCCGTTCCGGCCAGATGATAAACACCATAAGCTGAAAACTCCGGTGCCGCCGCCAGATGATTCGCCACCCGGATAATTGCATCAGCGATATCAAGCGCGCTGGTCGGATTGCCCCACTGGTCAGCAACAACCGAGAGAACGTCGCGCGTCTCCGCGAGCTTCAGCATCGTCTTGACGAAATTCTTGCCGAAAGGACTATAGACCCACGCTGTCCGCAAAATGATGTGCTGCGGGTTGGCTTGCGCTACGAGACGCTCACCTTCAAGCTTGGAACTTCCGTAGACACTGCGAGGGTCGGTCGCGTCCGTTTCTACATAGGGTTTGTCGGCGTCGCCCGCGAAAACATAATCCGTGGACAGATGAATGACAGAAACGCCGCAGTTCATCGCTGCCTGCGCAACTGCCCCGGCGCCTGCTGCATTCACCGCAAAGGCAAGTTCCTGCTCATCCTCGGCCAGATCCACCGCCGTATAAGCGGCGGCAGAGACGACGATGTCGGGCTTGATCGCTTCAATGGCACTGCGCACGGTGTCCGGCTCTGCCAGATCCAGCTCCGGGCGGCCCAGCGCGATGACCTCGAGGTCCGCACGCTGCGACGCCTTCTCAAGAAGGCTCTGCACAACCTGCCCTTCCCTCCCGGTGACGGCGATTTTCATGCCCTGGCCTCTTTTACTGCCGTGTTGCCAAGGCGCTCACCGGCATAGGTACCGCTGCGGATCGGCTCCCACCACCATGCATTGTCGAGATACCATTGAATGGTTTTTTCCAGCCCGGTCTCGAAAGTTTCCTGCGGCTTCCAGCCCAGCTCGCGCTCAATCTTAGAAGCGTCGATCGCATAACGGCGATCATGACCGGGGCGATCTGTCACGAAGGTGATCAGGTCGGCATGGCTCTTGCCGTTTACGCGAGGCCGCTTCTTGTCCAAAATGGCGCAGATGGTTTCCACCACATTCAGATTGGTGCGTTCCGCACGCCCACCGATATTGTAGCTTTCGCCCAGCTTGCCCGTCGTCGCAACCAGAGCGAGGGCCCGCGCATGATCTTCAACATAGAGCCAGTCGCGTACATTCGCCCCGGCCCCATAAACCGGCAGCGGCTTTTCATCGAGCGCATTGAGAATGACAAGCGGGATCAGCTTTTCGGGGAAATGGAACGGACCGTAATTGTTCGAACAATTCGATAACACAACCGGCAGGCCATAGGTTTCATGCCAGGCACGCACCAGATGGTCGGAGGCCGCTTTTGAAGCCGAATAGGGCGACGAAGGCTTATAGGGCGTTTCCTCGGTGAAAATACCGCTGTCGAAAGGCAGATCGCCAAACACTTCGTCCGTCGAGATATGGTGAAAACGGAAGCTCGACTTGCGCGGTTCCGGCAGTTCCCGCCAATAGGCAAGTGCCGCATTCAGCAGGCGAAACGTTCCGACAATATTCGTCTCGATGAAAGCACCCGGACCATCGATTGAACGGTCGACATGGCTTTCTGCCGCCAGATGCATGACCACATCGATTTCGTTGGCGCGCAGAGCATCCAGAACGCTCGTGTCATCACAAATATCAGCCTGGAGGAAGCTGTAATTCGGATGATATTCAATCTGACGGAGAGACGCCAGATTGCCTGCATAGGTCAGCTTGTCGAGATTGACGACATTGATCCTGGGCTCGGAAGCCAGATGCCGGCACACCGCAGAGCCAATGAAGCCTGCTCCACCCGTAACGAGAATATTCATATCATTTCCTCAAGCAAAAACTTCTGCGTCAGCAAAATGCGGGGCCTTCCGATCCTTATCGGAAAGCTGGACGCCTGAAGATGCGAGTGACCAATCGATACCAATGGCCGGATCATCATAGCGGATCGAGCGGTCGTGCTCGGGAGAATAATAATTCGTCACCTTGTAGATAACTTCGGTTTTCTCCACGAGCGTCATGAAGCCGTGTGCGAAGCCCTTGGGCACCAGAATCTGGTTCCATTTTTCAGCCGAGACTTCCAACGAAACCCACCTCCCGAATGTGGGCGAGCTTTTGCGGATATCAACCGCAACATCGAGAATTGCACCGCGCGTGACACGAACCAGCTTGTCCTGCGCAAATGGCGGCAACTGATAATGAAGACCACGCACGACGCCCTTGGCGGCCGAATAAGAATGATTGTCCTGAACGAAAGTCAGATTAATCCCGGCTTCGGCGAATGATTTCGCATTGTAGGTCTCGGAGAAAAAGCCCCGGTCATCGCCAATTTTACGCGGGCTGATCTCGAAAACGCCGTCTAAACCTAAGGGACGAACTATCATCTTTCGCTACCGATTTCCTCGACCCGTCGACGCAGATAGGCAGCATATTCGGTCTGGCCAAGTTTTTCCGCCCGTTCGAGAACGGCGGCTCCGTCGATCCAGCCTTTTTCGAACCCGATTTCCTCAGGACAGGCAATCTTGATGCCTTGCCGTTTCTCGATAGTACGCACGAAAGACGACGCATCCTGAAGGCTGTCGTGCGTTCCGGTATCGAGCCAGGCATAACCCCGGCCCAACTGGTGGACTACCAGATCGCCACGCTGAAGATAGATATTGTTGATGGCTGTAATCTCCAGTTCGCCGCGCGCGGAGGGCTTGAGCGAAGCGGCAATATCGACGACATCATTGTCGTAAAAATACAGCCCCGTAACCGCCCAGGAGGATTTAGGCTTGATGGGCTTTTCCTCGATGGAGATTGCCTTGCCGGTCGTCTTATCGAACTCGACCACGCCATAGCGCTGAGGATCATCCACCCGGTACGCGAATACTGAACCGCCCTTATCCAGACGGGCAGCGCTTTCGCACAACTGGGACAAGCCATCACCGAAATATATATTGTCGCCGAGAATCATCGCCACATGGTCGCTACCGATAAAATGGCGACCGATGATGAAAGCTTCCGCCAAACCGTTAGGTTGCGGTTGTTCCGCGAAGGAGAAATTCATGCCGAACTCACTGCCATCTCCGAGCAGCTTGCGGAAAAGCGGCAGATCATGCGGTGTCGAGATAACCAGAACGTCCCTGATCCCCGCCAGCATCAGCACGCTCAGCGGGTAATAGATCATCGGCTTATCATAGATCGGAAGAAGTTGCTTCGAAACGGCTATCGTCAGAGGATAAAGACGTGTTCCGCTGCCGCCAGCTAAAATTATTCCTTTCATCTGCGCCTCATTTTGATCCCCGAAACATCAATACACCAGAGACACCACCGTCTGAAAAAATATATAAAAACACCTTTAACATTAATTTCAATATAAATACAAAACAATCAAGTCATAAAAATAATTCCTCTTCTTAATACTGCCAAACCAGCATCCAAGAAACCCGAACCCTCAACTTAACCTAAAAATACCTTAAAAGAGAACTACATAATCTCACCGTGGATCGCAAAACCGTATTAACTTTATAAGACGATTGCGGAGATATCTGGGTAGGAGGCTTCTGATAAGCGGATAAAAAACACCCAAATAAGAGAGAAGCCGAGGATCGAACTCCTGAGCAGCCGACCAACCAATCTTGAGCCGATTCCAGCCGACCCGCCAGTCGTTTTTCTCCTCTCCACTGACCCTGTAAAAGATCAGAGATTCCGGTAGATTATGAAACTTCAATCCGTGACGCGCAGCACGAATCCATAAATCATAATCCTCTTGTCGAGAAGGAATATCGGCATCGTAAGAGCCCGCCTCCAAGATTCTTAAACGCCTGAACATCACTGATGGGTGTATCATCGGACAGGTCCATATCAACCGCTTTATTTCCGTATCGGTTACGGGAACAGTTCTTTCACCAATTTGCTCGCCCTCAGCGTTAATTAGAAAAGCGCAAGATCCCAATACCGCTATGTCAGGATTGCTCGATAGATATTCGACTTGCTTTTGAAAACGTGTATCGAGCGCTATATCATCAGCATCCATACGGGCGACGAACTCACATGAGCAAGCATTTAGCCCTGCCCGCAAAGCTCCGCCCAATCCGATATTCTCCCCTAAAGGAACGATCCGCAGCGATTCTCCGATTTGCTTCTTCCATCTGCTAACCACAGTTTGCAATTGATGGGTAATAGGCCCATCAAGAACCAAGACAATCTCGTCAGGCTTTAGCTGCTGGTCCGACCAAATACTTTTAAGGCTACGTTCCAGATAATTGGGCCTCTCAAGGCGGTATATAGACACAAGAACAGAAAGACTCATTGTCTGCCTTCGGCTACAATCTTACTGCGCAAGCATGCCAAGGTTCTCAAGCCATCGAAACGCCGTGCTGTGGCATCTCTCGGAACATCCTGAGAACTATTTAGATAAGTTCTTTCTTCACCAGCGCCGTAATGTTCCCGTTCAATCTCTGGATCACTATGACGGCGAGCCATTTGAGTTCCTAACTTAAGATGAATCAGCCAGCCTTGTTCTATGTGAGTTTCATATGAATCTGGCATAAACTCATGGGAGGATGCCGTAAAATAACGGCGCTCATCGTACCGGATCAAAGGAAACTTCACTAAAAGCGGTTGCGCGCCGCCAGTCTTTTGGGCGATTCGACCCCTTGGGCCTCCTTTTAGGGATAGAAAACCATTACTCAATAAAGGGCCGGGCTCGTAACCGTCGACGTCGTGCATGGATTCTTTAAGTGCAAGATCTAAGTCACGCCGGTCTCCAACCGATTTTACTTTTTCATCATCGAATAAATACAAATCAACCATTGGAGCATATAAATATGATTGACCAATCCCTGACAGCAATTCGACGTATTGATCGATCTTACAATCTTCTCTATTCAAGTAAAGCAATTCATCAGCATCTATAAATAGGGCCCACCTGCCTTTTGCATGCTTATGAAACAGAAAATTTATCCATGTTATACCGTAGTAAGCTTGCTTGTAACTCTCATTCGTACGATAAAGATTGACGTCACGCTGGGCTTTAAGAAACTCCAAACTACCATCTGTTGATCCGTTATCAACGATACAGAATTCGCTCACACCTAAATGTCTGTGGTATTCTAAACATGCCGACAAGCGGTCGATTTCATTTCGAACGCTCATCAGCGCAACGGTTTTCCCATTCCTCTCCGTTTCAGCAGCTTGAATAAACTCCAGTTGCGTGGAACGGCTCGCCGCAACGATGTGCCGATAATGTATTCTTCGAATCAGTATTCTGACTGGCCGACGAAATGGCTCGAATAGGAACGTGAGATTCGGGCACTTAACCGAAAGCCAATGGAGAAACTCGCGGAATCCCATTATGAATCACCGGGTATATAGAAATTTGCCTTTAAGAAAGAGATAGCGCCCAGATCGCGACCGTCATCATCACTAAGAGCCGCTGCAAAACAGGCTTCTCTCAGTATTTCTGCATCTGGTGACGCCTTCCGGAAGAAAAAGCTCTTTAAATTCATGACCTCATCGACATCGCTATTACCATACACAATCGGCTTACCTCCTTCATCGAACCGATAGTCTGTAAGATTGAAACCGGTGATAGATTGTGTTTTATCAAGATAATTAACCAAAGTCGGAAACACCATTTCGTCGGGAATATATGTTCTTTTGAAGAATGAGACCAGCTCCGGATTATCGCGCAAATAATCAACAATGGACCCACACATTTCTCCAGTTAACGCCCACCACTGAGACCCGAACCGGATATCCAAACCTTGCGGAACATTTCGCTTTACGCCGCAGAGTTTTTGAAACCTGATCAGATTTTTTTGTAAGAATGAGTTGTTTTTCGATGGGGAGAAAGGAAAATAGAACTGATACCTCTCGGAGCGGAGGCCATCCTTGATCCAGTTTTGGTCGGCGACTTCGATAAACTGTGCACCTCTGTTCTCCAAGAGATATCGATACAGCTGTTTCAACGAACGGTTAGGAAGGCAAGCTTCACTTAAAAGAAAAACATAGTCATAGGATTGCAACCCAATGCAGGTTTGAATCTCTTCGAGACTAGCGATAACAGCTTCAACTAAACTGAAACTCCCCCAATGACATTTTATTCTGTTATCAACGAGATGAACCCTCTCTACCGGTCGCATTTGCCTCTTAATAAAAGAAAAATCGTGAAAAGGAGAATTTGCGTCATAGTGAATTGCGACATGATTGCCCCCCCCCCCTTGAACCAGATTTTCTGTAAGTTTCACAACTGTGCGAGCTTGGCTATGCGCTAGTATCAAAAAAATAATATTCACTTGCCGCTCCATCTTCAGTCGCCAACTTCACTTCTATTAAGAGAAGCCGTCATAAAAACTCTATATGCTTTTTATAATTCCAGAAGACCCCACGTACTCCGCAACACAATAGCGTCAGACAGATTGTAATGTTCTTTGTAGCCTTAAAAGCCAACCATGAGTTCTTGAAAACGTATCGAAGTGCAATGATCTTGTCCGCTTTCCTACCTGTACGCGCCTCGACTGCTGCAACATTTCTTATATCGCATTTATACTTCCAAATATTATTCTTGGAAACATTGCTGTAGGTTGGAAGCAAATTCTGGGGAGTAACATGCATCACCACGCTAGCATCAATATAGAAGCAGTCGAAATGATGTGAAATCCTGCGGGTATACTCGGTGTCGTCGTGCCAGATAAAAAACTCCTTCACGGGAAGTCCGACTTTTCGAATAGCTTCTTGACTGATAAAGCAAGAAACAAAGGAGCACGACACACATGGAAGAGATGAGGACATCTCATGAAATGTACTGTTCCAAGGCCAACGCGCAACAGGAATATTCATTACGCATAAATTGCCGTCTGTCCACTCCACTCGGCTGGATAAAAAGCCAACCGTTCGGAACCCTGCTTGATGCTGGACAAAAAAAGGGCTTTCCGTAACGGCTTGTAAACAGTCAGGCTTCGGCATGACATCGTCATCCATTACCCATACCCAATCAGCGTTCATCTTTATTGCAGCGCGAATGCCCGTATTAAATCCACCAGCTCCCCCGCTATTAAAATCAAGCAAATGCAAAACTAGATTCAGACGCCGACTATTCGCTTCGAGCCATTCGCGTGTCCCATCCGTCGAGTTATTATCGACGACGTGGATGTAACGTAACTCTCCGGTTTGTCTGCTTAATGCCTCGAGGCACTCACGCAGCTTCTCCAGTCGATTATATGTCACAACCACAGCGTCCACCGCTGCCTCAGCTTTGCTCATAACAAACAGGCCCGGTCAAAAATAAACTATCTACACATTGCAGAATCGAGCAACCAATCACAAAGTGCTTGGGCAGCTCTTCAACCTCAAGATAGCCTGGATTTAACTTCGTTATCAAAGCACTTCAATGCCGCACCAATTGCCTGATGCATATCTAGATAACGATAAGTACCAAGACGCCCACCAAAAATGACATCCTTTTCAGCATCCGCCATTGCCTTGTAAACAAGGTACGTTTGTTTATCTTTCTGCGTATCGATAGGATAGTATGGCTCATCTCCACGCTGTGCGAACCGAGAATATTCGCGAACAATGATGGTCTTTTCTTTCTGATAATCACGCTCTGGATTAAAATGCCTAAACTCAAGGATACGTGTGTATGGGACATCCTCGTCAGCGTAGTTCATGACAGCCGTGCCCTGAAAATCCCCCACCTGCAAAATTTCGGGCTCAAAATCGATGGTTCGCCATCCAAGTTCGCCTGCTTTATAATCAAAAAACTTATCGATCGGCCCCGTAAAGACAACCAGCTTCCCCGCTGGAATTTGGTTCTTCACGTTAAAATAATCCACACCCGTTTGAATATGAATTAATGGATGAGAAAGCATTCTCTCAAAGATCGCTGTATAGCCATCAACAGGAAGGCCCTCGTACGCGTCATTGAAGTATCGATTATCAAAATTATAGCGCACGGGAAGACGTGTTATGATATGCTCGGGTAATTCACGTGGGTCGGTCTGCCATTGTTTGGCTGTATAACCGCGAATGAACGCCTCATAGAGAGGACGACCAATTAGCGATATGGCCTTTTCTTCTAGGTTCTCGGCTTTTTTGTCACCAAGTTCGCGCGACTGCTCCAGCACGAGCTGTTGCGCTTCAATTGGTGACATACGCCGTCCAAAAAACTGGCTTATCGTGCCAAGATTAATTGGCATCGAATAGACTTGGTCTTTATACGACGTATATACGCGGTGCTTGTAATCCGTAAATTTGGTAAAAATGTTCAAATAATCCCAAACAGTTTTATTAGGTGTATGGAAAAGATGTGCGCCATACTTGTGAACTTCGATGCCAGTCTCCGCGTCATTCTCGCTATATGCATTTCCACCAATATGCGCGCGCCTATCAAGGATCAGAACTTTCCGCCCTAACTCATTTGCAACACGCTCCGCAATGGTTGCTCCAAAGAAACCAGCACCTACAATTATCAGATCATAATTATCGAAATTCACATTAACCTGCCAAAGTCTCGTTTATTGTACACCACCCACCCGCTCCTAATAGTTCATACCCACCGTTAATTCAATGAACGTATGCGGCGTCCATACCACATTGATTTATCAGTTGCAGCAGTTTGACAATCTTGCGTGAGGCTCGGATGTGAGCTCAGCCGGTAGTATCCGACCAGCTCATCGTGAGGTCTTCATGCAGGCGGCATAGGCCCATGGCGTCGGATCGTCGATATTTTAGGCGAGGTGGCCGTTTGTGAGGAAGGTAAAGAGATCACAGATAGGCGTAAGGCTCAACGCCGTTCATTTTACAAGTGCCGATCAGGCTGGCAAACCGGGCCCAATTGCGGCCCCTTCATCGTGGCTCGCAAAGAGCGCATCGCGGCGATTCATAGCGGGTCGGCGGATCGCGTTTTCCACCAGGTTGGAGTCGATATCGACGCGACCGTCGCTGAGGAACAGCCGGAATCCGTCCTGTCGCGTCAGCATATAGGCCAAGGCTTTTCCGAGGTAAGAATTGCGTGAGACGCGCTTGGCTTGCGCTGCCAGCCAGGTGAAAACTCGTCCACCAGCGGGAGGGACAGATCCTGTCGAACTGCCCGGTGACGTTCGGGATCTGGGCCCCGCATACTGACTTTGATCTTAAGCACGGCGATTCGCACCAGCGCCTCGTCTACGATGGGCGATCCTTTCTTTGGCGTGGCCGCGCTAATCCGTTCCAGCCGCGATCGTCACGCAACACGGCCAATAGATAGTAAGCGGCTAAGCTACCCCACTTATCTTTCGTCGGTGAGAGATTTTCTTCATGAATCATATGGAGAACCCTATGAGCGACGGTTTGAATCAACCCCGAACATTCGAGGTTTTGACGGCAGAACCCGTGCGAAACCGACGGCGGCCGCAAGACTGGATGGAAGGCGAGAAGCCGGTCGAATATCGCTGCACGCGCCACAGGCGCCCTTTCCAGAGCCCGAGGGAGACCTCCGCTTCCCGACGCTGATCTGGTTGCTCAGATCAGGGCGGCCGCAGGCGGTGGACAACCGAGCAAAAGCTGACGATCATTGAGCAGAGTTTCGAACCAGGCGAAACGGTATCTTCGACCGCTCGCCGTCACGGCGTTGCGCCCAATCTGCTTTATCGGTGGCGCAGGCTCTTGAGTGAGGGAGGTGCTGCAGCCGTGGATTCTGACGAGCCGGTGGTCGGCACTTCGGAAGTGAAGAAACTGGAAGATCGCGTCCGCGAGCTGGAGCGCATGCTCGGCCGTAAGACGATGGAGGTCGAAATCCTCCGCGAAGCACTTTCCAAAGCGGACTTAAAAAACGAATATCGCGGCCGATCTTGTTGCCGAAGGACGGTTCGCGATGAAGACCGTCGCCGAGACGCTGGGCGTTTCCCGTTCCAACCTCGTCGAGCGGCTGAAAGGGAGACCAAAGCCGCGCGGGTCCTATCATAAGGCCGAGGATGCGGAGCTCCTGCCCACCATCCGCAGGCCGGTGGATCAAAGGCCAACCTATGGCGATCAGCAGATCGTCGCGCTCCTCAATCGCGAAAGGCGGGCCGCCGATAAGCCTGTCGTCAACGCCAAACGGGGTCCATCGCATCATGGGCAACCACGCCATGCTGCTGGAGAAGCATACCGCCGTTCGCAAGGGCCGCATCCATGACGGCAAGGTCATGGTTATGCGCTCCAATCTGCGTTGGTGCTCGGACGGTTTGGAGTTCACCTGCTGGAATGGCGAGGTCATTCGTCTCGCCTTCATCATCGACGCATTCGACCGCGAGATCATCGCCTGGACGGCGGTTGCCAATGCAGGCATTTCCGGCTCAGACGTGCGTGACATGATGTTGGAGGCGGTCGAGAAAGCTTCCATGCAACACGAGCCCCGCATGCTCTCGAGCATCTCTTTGACAATGGCTCGGCTTATACCGCGCGGGACGCGAGGCTGTTTGCTCAAGCACTCAATCTGACGCCCTGCTTCACCCCGGTGGCCAGCCCGCAGTCGAACGGAATGTCCGAGGCATTCGTTAAAACCCTGAAGCGGGACTACATCCGTATCTCGGCACTACCGGACGCCGAAACGGCGCTCCGGCTCATCGATGGATGGATTGAAGACTATAATGAAATTCATCCCCATTCCGCGCTCAAGATGGCTTCCCCTCGGCCGTTCATCAGGGCTAAATCAATCTAGCCGGCGTGTCCGGTCGAAATGGGGGCAGTTCATCGAGCACTATAACAATCTTCACCCGCACAAGGCTTTAGGATATCAATCTCCACGAGAGTTCCTGAGCAGAAATGCTCAATCCTGAAAATGTCCAGTTTTTAAGGGGCAACTCCAATCAGGCCACGCCGGGGGTGCGGACGAAAACTTGGACTATCATGGAGGTAGTTCATGTATTCCTACGAAGACCGGATGAGAGCAGTTGCGCTTTACATCAAGCTGGGCAAGCGCCCGAAAGCTGCTATTCGCCAGTTGGGCTATCCAAGCAAAA